>JBGTBE010000101.1:0-19499 GCA_041749535.1 Cryomorpha sp.
AATTTTTGGAATATCTGGGCAAATAACGTGATCTTCATACCGGAGTTGGCTGTTTTTTGTTCGCACTTTAAACATACCGGATTTTTCCGGGCCAACTCCATTTTTTTATCTCAGACTATTAAACGTCTTGGACAGATGTGAATGAGAATGAATTGGTGATGGGAGAAGTGCTGAAAGCAAGATACGATAAGGAAATGTACTCCATCGGAATTTTTGCCGGTGCAGGAAGCTATAGCGACAACTAAGGCAATGAAGTAAGGATGTTAGAGCCGGATGCAAGCAGATTTGACATCAAGTATATAATCAATGAACTTCCCGGGACAGCAACTTTTATAGACACCCCCGATTC
The DNA here is from genome assembly GCA_041749535.1 of Cryomorpha sp. Taxonomy (GTDB): domain Bacteria; phylum Bacteroidota; class Bacteroidia; order Flavobacteriales_D; family Cryomorphaceae; genus JBBQZU01. The sequence goes on from JBGTBE010000101.1 coordinate 350, forward strand.
ATACACTTCGGGTTCCGGATGGCTGCAGGAAGAAATCACCATCAATGACACCTTTATTGACTTACAAAATAGGAACAAGATGAACTTATCTAAAACTTTTGATGGGCTGATACTCCTCAGGTATGTAACCCCTTCGAAGGTCAATTATTAAGGATGGCTTGAAATTGCGTATTTGTTTCCTTTGAGTAAATGCTTAGGAATAGAAATCACCCAATATTTGGAAACTATAATAACAGAAAGTTTAGAAGATCATCGGAAAGAAATGAGAGAATTCCTTAGAACATAGAACATTCCTCGATACGGTTCAAAGTTTTATTTCCTGTACTTTTATAGGCAGTAAGACAATTCGAAATACGTTGATGAAACTTTACCCTTCGAAATCCACTTCTTCTACACACACTAAAATGATTGTCTCAACATGTGGAATTTGATTTCAAAGATTGCCATAACTTCAGTATTGATATTGGGTGGATTTGCTGCGACTTTTACCAATAGGGAAAATGTAACAGGATACGATTTAAACAAACCTGATGTAGTTCTTTCCCTACCAGATACTTTGAGGGAAATTTCGGGATTGACTGACATTGACAATTCCACCTTTGCCTGCATTCAGGATGAGAACGGTATTCTTTTTATTTATGACATGCTTAAAAATGAAATACAAAAGCAATACAGGTTCGAAATGGATGGTGACTATGAAGGCATCACACGGGTCGACAACTCAATTTATATCCTGAGGAGTGATGGAAATCTGTTTGAAATTTCAAATTACCAATCTCCAAATTTCAAGGTAACTACTTTCACTACCGGTATTCCCGCTATGGACAATGAAGGTTTGTGCTATGATCCTGCCAATGACCGTTTATTAATCGGGAGCAAGGGAAAACTTGGCAAGGGTGCTGAATACAAAGACAAAAGAGCTATTTATGGTTTCGACCTAAAGACGAAAAAATTGATCCAGAACCCGGTGTTCGACCTCAGCCTTCAAACCATTCAGCAATATGCCGAAATGAATAACATTAAACTGCCGCCAAAGACGAAAAAAAATGGAGAAATAACAGAACCTTCAATTAAGTTCTTGACTTCAGCAATTTCAGTGCATCCAGTTACAAATAAATTGTACCTGCTTTCTGCCTCGGAATATCTGCTCTTTATTTTTAATATGAATGGTGAAATTGAGCATTTAGAACAATTGAATCCCGACATGTTCAACAAGGCGGAAGGAATTACATTTATGGACAATGGCGACATGCTCATTTCAAATGAAGGACAGGATAAAAAGCCCACACTGTTGCGATTCAACTACAAGACGAATTGAAATGTCTACTTGAGTGACTTTGACTACACAAGTCAGCTACAGCAATTGTGCAGGGGTCATTCACAAGGGAATTTTCAATCCTGTGGGTGAACCATCAATGTATTCGCATTTTCACATGTACTGGCCGAATAGCCATTGCCATCAATCTACCATCTAAGATAAACAGAAGTACCAAGCGCATTTGCGATCGGAAATAACGATCTTTATCAAGAAATATAATTTCAATGGGGATTAAATTATGGGTGGTTAGCTTGGCGTTACTGTTATTGCAAGTCTCGCTGAAAGCTCAGAGTTTGCAGGAGCGGCCACTGGTATTACAGGCTGCAGAACTTATCATTTGCGGCAAAACCAATATTAACTCTTTCAATTGCAGTTTGCGAAAAAGCAACTTGAACGACACGTTGTACAGAGCCAATGGAGAAGCCAGGGCCAACAACATATTCAATGGACTGGAGATAGGTTTCAACGTGGAAGATTTTGGCTGTAACCTGGATCTTATGACACAGGATTTCAGAAAACTCCTAAAATCCAATGTGCACCCACAGATCGTAATGCGTATAGATGAGATTGTCTACAAAGGCACCCAAAACAGCAGTGGAGGTCCAGTTTCAGCAACGGTAACCATGCTGCTGGCTGGTGAGCGTGGTATTGAGAAAATTCAGAAAGCGAGCATTCACAAAATACAGCGTAAAGTGATCTTTACCGGAAGGCATGAAGTGCTTATGACAAAGTTTAAAATAGAACCACCTACAAAGCTTTTCGGAGCGGTGCGCGCAGAAGATCTTTTGGAAATAGAGTTTGCCATACAGATTCAGTAAATCCTGAAGTAAAAAAAAACTGCCCCATTTCTGGAGCAGCCCTAACCCAAAGGATTTAAATTTCTTAGAAACCTATTACTGCTTCGAACATGATACCCTGAAAATTACCACCAGCAAAGCGCTGGTCCCAACCATTGCCCGTGTAATTCTGGTTTACATATTCCACCTTGGCCAATACATTCCTGGTCATGTACCATCCCGTACCGATGTTGAGCCTGTCGGCATCTGTATTGTCGGCCATAGAATTCGATTCGCCTGTTACGGTGTTGTAACGGCCGCCGAGATAGAAGTTTTCTTTGGCTCCAAAACGGTAAACCAACTCAAGTCCCAGCTGGGTATAACTGCCTTCACCCAGCGCACTATTGGCAAGTGCCGCAGTTGTGGAGCCCGTGGCTACTTCAAATATTCCGAAGAATTCCAATCCTTTGAACTTTACAAAAGGGTTGATCTGAAAGGCTGTGAGTTGTCTGAAGTTTGGATTTATTCGCGGTTCGAAGTCGGAACCGGTGCCATTTGTATCTAACATCACATCGTAATAGCGCGCACCAGCCCTATCGCCATTGTATAGCCACTGCCCTGTTGTTTCCCCACTATTGGTGTAAATACTTGCAGTAAGCCTTACCCTAAGGTCTTCGCTCACTTGACTGTCGTACCCAATTTTTCCATAGATGGATGGTTGATTGTCTGTACTTTCGTTCACCACAACCCCTTGATTGAGCTTTCCATTGGTGAGGCCCACTAGCCCAATGAAGCCATTCTTCTGAATGATCACTTCACCAAACGCCTCAGTCGAGAATGCATCCATAAGGTAGTTGCCTACAAAAGGATTATAGATGCCTCTGGCATTGTCGGTGCGGCGGTATACGGCATCTCCATAACCAAATTCATCCATACCTATGCGCACGGTGGCTATTTCCATAAAACCTTCAAGAAAACCTTCTTTGATAAAATCCAATTTGTCAATTTGAATGTAACCTCCTTTTACCCAAGCTTCCTGATGGTGGCGTGAAGAGAGGTAGGTGCGCAGGTGCAGGCGCATTCCATCAAAGAGTTGTGCATCTAGGTTCAGGTTGGCAGTGGGCAGGTTAAAGTTCGAGCCTAAATCCACAAGGGTGTTGGCATCATTTGAGTGGTCAAGGCTTTGAAACTGAAGCGCGAAATCACCGCCTACCCTTACTGCAAACCCTTCATAGGGTACGGTATCTGTTTTGGTGGTTTCGAATACATTCACACCCCGCTGGTCATTGTACCTAAAGTATTGAAGGTCGGTTTGAAGTTGTGCAAATGCTTTGCTGTTATACAATAGCAAGGTGGCAATCGAAAATATTCTAAAGAGTCTCATAAAGTTGGGGGTTTGTGTTGGTTTTGGTGTCAGCATATTTGATGTTATTTACTTGTGCTTCACTTTTTGTAAAGTGAAATATTAAAACTAATGGTCACGTCATCACCGGTTCTTATCGTACCCATCATGGCCTTCGGTGGTTCTATGCCATAGTCCGACATTTTAAGTGCGTAGGTTGCTTTGACGGTTATGCTCTCTTCCGACCATTTTTCAATCACAGCCTTGAACTCCACCTTCTTGGTAACTCCTGCAATGGTTAAGGAACCTTTTATTGGAAGCGATGAGCCTGAATACTTAAGAGGGCCGGCTGTGAACTCAATATTGGGATGCTGAGATTCATTCAAAGCTTTGTACGTATTGGTATCCATTGCAGATGTGCCGCTTTTAATGGACGAAACTGCCGCTTTGAATGCTACTGTTAGAATGGTTTCACCCTCCACAGTCGCCAGAGCAGCGAAGCTTTCCACTTTGGATTCCCAGTCGTGTAAGGTAGAAGTGCCAGCTATTGTCATGCTGCTTTCAGCTATGCGCGAGGCATAATCCTGGGCTGATGCAGCAACGATCATGAGCGCAAGTGTGATGGTGAGCATTGATTTTTTCATATGTTTGAGTTGTAGAATTGGTATTGCATTTGTTTCGTGGTTTTCACATGCATCAATCTGAATACAAAATAAGGCAGCTAAGTCGGCGCAGTGAATGATATTTATCAGGTTTTCATATGAGTTACGTCAGCTACAAGGCGCAAAATACTGAATACAAGACCGCACCCTGGCTTGCAGAAAAACTCCTACAGCATATTCATTGGTGTGAATTCTCCCTTAGATTTGGAAATCCAAAAGACGATCTCTGAAAGACCACTATTCAGTAGAACAATAGAAATCTGAAACAACTAAGAATACCAAAATCGAAAAAAAATAAAGGAAATGGAAATTGACAAAGCTGCCCAGACTATGATTGAAAACCTGCACAAAAACACAGGAAAAACTTTGGATCAATGGAAGGAAATTGTGAAGTCTCAAAATTTTGAAAAACATGGAGAGATTGTCAATTTCCTGAAAGGCACCCATGCATTAACACATGGTTTTGCCAACCTGATTGCACATAAAGCGAAAGGGTCTGACGCGGGTTCAGTCGATAACCAGGATGACCTAATAACAAAACAATACCAGGGAAAGGAACACTTCCGACCAGTTTATGAAAAGCTGCTGGCCGAAATATTAACGTTTGGAAATGACGTAGAAATTGCACCCAAAAACGCCTATGTGAGCTTGAGAAGAAAGAAACAATTTGCAATTCTGAATCCAGCGACAAAGACACGTTTTGAAATTGGAATTAACCTGAAAGGGCAAGAACCCAAAGGGAAATTACAAGAAGAAAAGCCTAATTCAATGTGTTCTCATAAAATGAATGTCGCTGAACTAAAAGACATTGACAGAGAAGTTTTTGAATGGATCAAATTGGCTTATAACAATGCGGGATAAAAAGATCCTTAAATCAATCTAGGATTTATAAGATCCGGGCTTTTCAGAGCCTACATCGTTAACGAACAACTCCATTTCGTGTAGAAGGCGTTTTTTCACATTTCCGTGAGATTGGTTACCAATTCTTTTGGCTTAAAGATCGACACATGGGTAGTTGATATTTTCGGTTAGATTTGAATCACATGCCTGACCAAATAATCCAATGAAAAATGAACAAGGAAATTAATGAATACAATGCCCAACAATCTGCAGGTGACAAGGAAATTTGTGACCGCCTTGCTTCCGAAATTGGCACAGAATTGAAAGAAGCAGAAAGCAAAATTTGGCATGCGCACCCTGTGTGGTTCTTGGACAGAAATCCGATTGTCGGCTACAGCAAACAGAAGGCGGGCATCAGGCTGATGTTCTGGAGTGGGGCCGACTTTAATGAAGAATTGCTCGCAGCAAGGGGTGCGAAGTTCAAGGATGCTTCCATTTTCTACAACAATGTATCTGAAATAGCAACAGCAGACCTTCTCAGGTGGCTCAAAACATCCAGAGAAATACAGTGGGACTATAAAAACATCGTGAAAAGAAAAGGGCAACTGGAGCGGTTGAAATAATATAACACTGTATAGGTTTCTAATTACGATAACTTGACTTCCCAAAGTCTCCAACAATGCGTGTGTACGTTATATGATTCGAATAAAAATGAAAAAGCCTGTCGTTCTCTTGTCTATTATCTTCCCCCTTTGCCTGCAGGCACAGCAGCATCCATACAAGGAACTTGGGTTGGGAAATTACGCTGTGGGCTACGCGGATACCGTGCTGTTCAATGCGAACGAACACTACAATGCATATGACTATAGTGGCCCAAGTCCCCTTTTTATAAAAGTCTGGTTTCCGCTTACATCGAGAAGTGAAGCACCTTTTCTTCCCTATTCAGCATTCAGGGAAGCTTCACTCCCGAACACTCTTAGGGCAGTATATGGGGCGCTTATGGAGCAGATGAAACTGCATTTTATAGAATACTCCCTTTCAGAAACCGCTGTGACTTATGAGGCATTGGATTTTTCACCACATACTGTGGATGAGGTGGCAATGGCAATACAGGGCATGCAATCGCGCAGTGTACAAGCAGCACTCCCTTTGCAAGCTAATTTGCCTGTAATCGTTTACCACCACGGGTCGCAGGGTCTGGCCGACGAAAATGTACTGATGGCCGAATACTTTGGATCACGGGGATATATTTTTATAGCTTCCAATTTTCATTTGCCATACCCTGAGAAACAATACGGGCTGCACGAGTGCTTAATGGATAACCCTTCGGCAGCAAAGTGTGTTCTTGACTTTGCAGGATACATTTCACCGAATGGTGCGCGCTACTTTGTAGGCCACAGTTGGGGCGCTCAGGTGGGATGGACCTTACTCCAGAATTATAATGCAATAGATGCTTTTGTATCACTTGAAACAACCATCGAGTGGAAAACAGACACATTGGAAATAAAAGACAAATGGCCCTATGTGTACACTGCAATACATAAGCAAGCGCAACCCTACAGCATGCCTATATTGATGCTTGCCTTTACGGAAAATGACAAACCTTTTGATTTCTTTAAAGATGTAAAAGCCGAAGAAATGATTCAAGGTGGGTCAAGGGACTTTTTTGACCACGAAGCATATACTTCCAATTATTTTATGCGGTATTTCTTACGCGATCAATATATGCAGGCAGATACAGCTGCGCTTGGTGGACAATTTAATTTGTACATCCACCACCTAGAATTAATCCATGCATTTTTTGAATCTCAGAAAGCAGGAAAATTGCTGGAATTATCACCATTTCAAGAACGTTTTTACTTGCAGCGACTGTAAATAATTATGCCTATTGGCCAAGGAATATTGCGGTTAATTAGTCAAATACCACTTTATACTAAGGAGATTCGCTTTAAATTTCTACTAACTTCGGGTATAAATTAAAGCTTCAATTTCAGAAAGAAATCGATTAAAAATATTTTGACAATGAATCAACCCAACGATTTTTCAAACGAAGAGCGGTTTAAGTTGCTCACCAGATTAAAAGAGCGTTTTGAGAAAAATATGCACAGACATGAGACCCGTGAATGGGAGCGGGTGCTTGAAAGACTCGAAGGCAATGAAGTGAAATTAAGGTCGCTCTATATGATGGAGCAAACCGGTGGAGAGCCAGATGTGGTAGATTTTGACACAAAAACAGGGGAATATATTTTCTGCGATTGTTCGCCGGAAAGTCCCAAAGGGCGTCGCAGCATATGCTTTGACGCAGCGGCGCTTCAGTCGAGAAAAGAAAATAAGCCAAAGAACAGCGCAAAGAACATGGCTGAGGAAATGGGTATAGAACTGCTCAACGAAGTTCAATACCGCGCCCTTCAGAAGCTGGAAAACTTCGACACGAAAACATCAAGTTGGCTCGATACACCCGCAGAAATCAGAAAACTCGGTGGGGCTATTTTTGGTGATTTCAGATATGGTGCTGTTTTCATTTACCACAACGGAGCAGAGTCGTACTATGCCGCAAGGGCTTTTAGGGGAACCTTAAGGGTATGAGTTATGTACAGCTAAAAACCATTGGTTGCCGTGCAAAAAACCACAGCCAATGTTTGTTTCACTTCTCCCCTTCCCTCAGTTCCCGCTCTAGCGCAAATATTCTATCCGATCGCCTTTTGAGAAACCTGGCAGGTGCGCCTACCACAATGCTGAGTCTTTCGAAATGTTTGGTTACCAGGCTATGCGCACCCACAGCACACCCATCATCCAGTCGAGCACCGGGAAGGAGCGTAGCGCCCACGCCAACAATCACATGGGTACCAAGTAAAATAGGCCCAGTCTGCACATTGCGCAGGTGTTCTGGAAAGGTGGGGTTCGTGAGCCAATCGCCTCCGTAATCGTCGGTGGCGCTGTACACACTCACCCTTGAAGAGAGTGCGCAATAATTGCCAATGCTGATGGCTTCGGAGCCATACAAGCCACAAAAAGGTGCGATGTGCACATAGTCTCCAATGCTTACACCTTTCTCCCCTGCGCTTATAAGTACAAAGTCGTCAATACGAACATGGTTGCCAAGACTTATACGCTCCGGATGGTATATTACTGCCTTGTCGCTGATGCATACATCCTCACCGAGAGACCTAAAGTGCATGCGCTCCAATTCTTCCCTTTTCAGATAGGCCATAATTCCTGGTTTTAGGTGTGCTAAGATGGGGAAAATCAATGAGCCTAACACCGATTTTCTGAGAAGTGAAAAGATGATTTTCTAAGGTTCCTTTTTTAGACTAGCCTTCCGGAATAATCATTCGCGCCTTGGAAGAAATCAGGCACAATGGATAAAGATATTTTCACGTAAAAATCAATCACTTTTCCAGCCCAAAAATCCAGCTCCCAATCATTTCTGACACTTCTGCGCCGGAGTCCTTGTACAAGTGCATGCCATCGGTGTACTGAAACTTGCCGTTCATAGGTTTGAGATCTAAAAATGAACATTTCGTCTTCTTGGAAATCGCCCGAAGAATCTCTGAAAAATCAGGTGAGATTTGGTCATCCATTTTCTGAAGTTCGGGGTGCACGGGCATGCGCACCAGATACACTGTGCCTTGTGTTTGAAGGAATGAAATAGTTTCTTCAAGATAGGCCAAACGCGCGGTTGAAAGTTGGTATTTGGACATCTTAATGCTGTAATCTTCGAGCTTGGATTTAATTCTTTTCGACACTGAAGCAGTATCCATTGTGATGTTCACTTCCAACCAACCATCATCGTGCAAAAAGGTAGAATTGTTTTGCTGTCGCAGCAAATCTATAAAAGGACCATTGTAATACCGAAGCAGGTAAATCAGGTTGGGGCGCATGTTCACCAGAAAAGTGCCGCCCAGGAATTCCTTTCGCTCACGGAAACTTTGGATATCATTTGGAGTTTCACTGCTACTGGAAACGCTCCAAGGGTCGGCGGTGATGATGAATATTTGGCTGCCCTTGCCTTCCTTCAACTTCCGCTGAATGCTTTTTAGGTAGGTTGGACCATACGGACTGTGGTCCATGGTAAATGCATAGTTGAAAAGATCGGACCTGCCGAGCACTTCGTTGAGCACGGCGGGCTGTAGACCTTGTGCTGCGCGCGATGTGCCTATGATCAAAGAAGTTTGAGAGGGGGTCGCGAAGCGCATGTAAAATGGATCGGTGAAACCATCGGCAAGAGAAAATACGGTCACAATGCATGCGAGCACTGGAATGAGAAATAGGAGCGACTTGAGTAGGAACTTTTTCATCGCCTAAAATTGAAAGTATATAAACTGTTGTTCCTTGCCCCCAAGTGCAAAAATGGCCACCACAAGGGCGTAGTAAAAACCAATTCTCAACGGCCTTTTCCAACGCAAGCCCAGCGTAGAAAGTGCATGTTGATGTTCCCTCCCAACCCACTCTACAAAGAAGAAAAATCCAAGCAAAGCAAACAGCGTGAACGGGTGCAAGGCAGTGCCCAGGAAGTCGGCGCCAGCAGGGATCGTGAAAAGAGATGTAGAGAACAATCCTCCAAGATAATCCATGGCGTGTGCCACATTCTCAGCCCTGAAAAATATCCAGGCCACCACAGTAAGTCCGAACGTAAAAAGCATGTTTCTCAGCTCCCCCAGCCTCGGAAAAATCCTGCCCTGGGCGATGGTGTCAAGGTGGGTTCGGTTCTTTTTTGCGAGAAGCAGGGGAATGAAATAAAGCGCATTCAAAGCACCCCAAATAATAAAGGTCCAATTGGCACCGTGCCAAAAGCCACTCACTACAAAAATGATAAAGGTATTCCTAATTTTCAGCCAGGTATTGCCCTTGCTCCCACCAAGAGGTATGTACACGTAATCTCTGAACCAGGTGGAAAGTGAGATGTGCCATCGCCTCCAAAACTCGGCGATATCCCTGGAGAAATAGGGGTAATTAAAATTGCGCATCAGGTCGAATCCAAAAAGTCTCGATGTACCAATGGCAATATCAGAATAGCCGGAGAAATCGCCGTAAATCTGAAAGGTGAAAAACAAGGCCCCAAGCAAAAGTGTACTACCCCCGTAGTCGGCAGAATTGTTGAACACCAGACTGGCAAATTCAGCGCAATTATCTGCAATCACAATCTTCTTAAACAAGCCCCAAAGAATTTGCCGTAGGCCGTCCACCGCCATGGAATAATTGAAGGTGCGCCTGGCGTAAAACTGTGGCAGAAGGTGGGTGGCTCTTTCAATAGGCCCTGCAACAAGCTGCGGAAAAAAGCCCACAAATGCTGCAAAAGCCATGAAATTTTTTGTTGGTTTTAGCCTGCCCCTGTACACGTCGATGGAATAACTAAGGGTTTGAAAGGTGTAAAAACTAATTCCTACGGGAAGGATCACATTGAGGGAGCCTCCCTGTATCTCCTGCCCGAAAAAGCTAAAGGCCGTGACGAAATTGTCGAGAAAGAAATTGTAGTATTTAAAAAATCCCAGAAAAGCGAGATTGACTGCGATACTCGCCCACAGCAAGGCCTTGCGCGCTGAAGGTCGCTCCACCTTATCAAGTCCTATACCTATACCGAAATCGAGCAGGGTACTGAACAGTATAAGTGAAAGAAAACGCCAGTCCCACCAACCGTAAAATACATAGCTCGCAGCGACAACGATAAAATTCTGAAACCTGATATTGCGGCCTGCTACGAACCAATACAGCGCGAAAACCACTGGTAGAAATACTGCAAAATCAATGGAATTGAAAAGCATACTACTGCCGGATGGTTGTGGAAATTGATGAATGAAATGGGTGCGCGGTCACCCGCCAAAGATATTCTTACCAGCGGGTCTATTGCAATTTCCGGGCAGGAAATTATGCGCAGCCCACAGGTGTGCACTAAGGTTCGTTGGGGCGTATAATTGCCGCGAGCTTTGCTGGAGCTACTTCACAATAGGCAGTAGTGAGAATATCCGTAAGGAAATCCAGATTCAACTTATCGGGGTGCACAAAAGTCCATCCTTGTTTCCCCCATTTATTGGGCACAGGATACACTGCGGCTTTGTCGGCCAATGAAAAAACATCCTGGTCAATTTCGGATAATTTCAGGCAGGCGAGCCCCCTCTTCTCATCGAGTGTGGCAAAAATCTTCTTGCGCACCCTGAATGATGTTTTCTCAAAATGGGGTTCCTCCATTGCTTCCGGAAAGGACAAGGCTATTTCTCTAAGTTTACTCATTTGCACATCTATCTTTCATTATTCTACACCAATTCCAAGGATAAAAATTTCTCGAAAATGCACCACAACTTGTCGCATCGCCCTGCATATCTAAATTACATCTTCCCGTCTTTCACTTTTTCGTTTTGCCAAGAAGGGCATCTTCTTGCACCCGGTATTTAACAATCTTCTTTATCAATGCCATAGGCAACGGTTTGTCTAATGGAAACTGAATGGCACCTTTTGAAGTTTTGTACCCTGTCAATTCATCCTTAAACATATACAGTGGCGCGGATGTGGGGTAAAAACCAATATGCCCCGCATAGGCGGCGTAGTGCACGAGGTTCTTGTTCTGCTTGAAAGTGGGTATGTTGTAACTGATGGTTTCAATGGCATCCGGGGCAGCTTTTCTTATTGTTGCTCTAAGTTCTTCGAGTATAGGGCGCAAAGTCGTTGGCACTGACGCATGGTAATGGTCTATGCTCTCAAATTTTACAGAGCCGTATGGGGAAGTGCGGGTTGGTGATTTGGTCATGGGTTCATTTTTTTTGTGAAATGAAAGGTGGAATTTCATTCCAATTAAGTACTCAAAAATTGCAGAAACCTACAAATAGCTCAACCACCACTTCTCCTTATTCCCAAGTTTGTAGTCGCTGAAGCGCTTGCAAAGTGGGTACAACATCAACACAATGACGATCCAAACCACATAAGTCCATCCCAGGCTCAGTCCATAACCCTGCAGGGCTACAGTGAATGAAACCCAACGGGTCAAAAGCATAGATTCCCACCCAAAACCGGTGAGTTCGGCAAGGGCCATGGCACCGATATGGATCACGTAGAGGTGAATGATATAGTAGAAAAATGGCACCCGCCCAAACACGGAGAATACTTCCACCCACTTGCCCCGCAGCTTTTCCGAAAGGCCGAGAAACAAGAAAGTACCCCCAAGTGTCATAAGCAAATAGGTGAGTGAAGGCGGATACTTAAGGGGATCCATAAATGAAAATGCGGTTTGTAAAAATGTGTCATACTCCTTCCATGGAATTGCGCTCCCGTAGGCATTGGCATAGCGCACAACGAAAAACAACAGAAGAGAAATAACCCCAATGCGGGTGAAGTGGAGCCTTCGCTTCTCAGCGGGTACATTTTTATTGTAATAGGAGCCCATAAAATACCCAAGTGACATTACTGCCAACCATGGTAGCAATGGATACACCGTAACAAACAGATGTCCGTCAAGAAGAGGAATAAACTGCCTCTCGTGCAATAAGCCCCACAAAATGTTACCATCATAATGCACCGCATCGAGCAAGTTGTGCCCAAAAATAATAATCAAACTAAGCCACAAAATGACTTTCAGCGGCAGGTGTACGATACCTGAAAGAAACACCATACTAAGCCCTAAAACCCAAATTACACCAAATACGATCACACTAAATTGAACATCAAAAAACCATGCAAAGGTCACCACTGTGAGCTCAATAAAAATCAGCCAAATACCGCGGCTGAGTAGAAATTTCGAAAGCTCTTTTTTCGTTTTGCGCATGCCGACCAAAAAAGCCGAAATCCCTGCAAGAAAAGAGAAAGCCGGAGCGCAATAATGCGTGATCCAACGGGTGAAATACGTAAACACATCCGTTTTCAGGGGGTCTGTAGGGTCGAAAAAAAATGAATCGGCGTGGAAGTAATCGCGGGTGTGGTCAAGGGCCATAATCACCATTACCAGGCCTTTCAACAAATCCAGTGAAAGTATCCTGTTGATTGAAGCTTTCTCCATGTGTGCAGTTCGCGAATTAAATGAATGAATATGGACCCCTTAAACTTAAATGAGAAAGCCTAAAACGCACTGTCATGATCCCGGGCTTTCAAATATATACAAATTGGTGTGGCATTTCAATGCATATCGCGCTGCATTTTCTTCAGCAATACAATCTGCCCAAAGTGGTAATAGCAATGTTCAATCATTCCGTCCAGATTTCTTTGATAATCGCCATATTTCACGTCAGTGAAAGGTTCATTCAACTGCCTGTCCGGCATTTGTTCTACCAGGTCAGCAAACAATTCAACATCGCGCCACAAGTGCAGAAGCCGGCTTTCCCAATCTTCCTGAGAGGTGACCTGCGGAAAGTCAAAGCTGTACTTGTCTCTGATTTCAAGCGGACCACCTTGCAGTACTTTCAACACCCCTGCTATGTAGTAATGAAGGTGAAAGGTGAGCGTGGCAATGGTATTCAGGTTTCCCACTTTGGCAGTTGCCACTTTCCAGTCAGTGCTGTCCACCTGCTCCTTCAGGTTGGTATTTGCCACCCAACTGCCTGAAAACAATACTTCCCGAAACCTATGTGCAAGTTGTTGTGTCTGATGCATCATCAACATATTTTAGATTCGGGGAAAAGTACTGTTTAAATATTATTTTCCGGTGAATGAACGCTACTGTTGCGCTATCACGTGTTTTGCCGCGAGCATTCTGCCTGCATCGTCAGCAATATGAACAATATACAGACCGGTAGAAAGGGCAGAAGCATCAAAGGAATACAGCGCATTCGAAACCACCATAGCCTCAGTTTGCAGCAATGCCGCCCCTTGAATATTCAGGATACGGATATTCAATTTTCCTTGAAAATCATTTGTACCTATCATCACTTTGCTGCCCTGCACTTCCAATTCCAGAAAGTCATGCAGCGAGGCATTGTCCAGGGTACTGGTTGGCAATGAAATTACACTGTTTATCCACTCTATTTGCTTCGCAACGGCCACATACACTCCAGGCAGGTCTTCAGCTGTGTAATCCCAGGTAGCACCGTGCACGATGCCTGTAAGCAAGGGCATGGCGTTCTTTCCATCAACCCATGCCGGCCCTCCGCTATCGCCCGTGGCAGCGCCTGAGGGTGTTTGTCCTTCGGTGTATCCCACACAAAAAAAGTCGTCCGTGATGCTGTAGCCCACACTTTCTTCGCACATATCAAAATCGTAGACGGTGGAAGTAACCCATTGCAAAATCTCTGGATAGCTGGTATTTCCATTCTCGGCCACCAATCCCCAGCCCGCAGTGTGCACGGGAGTCCAGCTATCGTAAAGATCGCCCAGCTCTCCGGATACAGGCAGTGCAACAGGGGCAATGGTGGTAACAGGCTCAGAGAGCCTGAAGAGTGCAAGGTCCACATATTGCCCTATGGCATCGTCGTAATTGTACTCAGGGTGCACATGGACTTCGGCAATGGTGCGTTCCACACCGCCGTCGGGGTTCAGGGGGCCATAGGCATTCACGGAGTTGAGCCTGATCTTGAAGAGGGTAAGGTCTTCATCGAAGAGGCAATGGGCCGCTGTGAGTACCCATTCCGGTGCAATCAGCGCGCCTCCGCAGCCGGGCTGATCAAATAAATACATGCATGCTATCCAGGGGAACTGTCCTTCATCGGCATCTTGACCGCCAACGATTTTTGCATGTTGCGCATAAAGAACGGTGCTGAAAAAACTCAAAAATAAGGTTTGTAGAACTGTTTTCATGGATTTAAAATTTAGGTTTTAAGGTAAAAAAAAAGCTTGATCAAATGCTTTGCCGAAACTCCCATTAAGGCAATATTTGTTACTGAACATTGCTTTGGAGAAGTGTTATTGAACAACAAGTTTTGTGACAGTAACCTCTTCACCATTATTGGCTTTTATGAGATAGGCACCGGGCACAAGAACCATCCCTTCGGTTTCCAACGGGTATACCTGTTGGCCCGCCGCCACACGAAACTTGTATTGGTGCAATAACTTCCCATCCATGGCATAGATCTCAATTCGCAAATCCCGCTCTGTGCCATCGGTACTGAGATAAAAAGTGCCGCGACCGGGATTGGGAAATACGCTGGTTGTCAATTGGTTGTTCACAACATTTCCTGTAGGGGTAGGTCCACCGCCAAATATTGCGGTGGCCCACGTTGAAGGATTTACCAGGGCAGCATTGTCTGGCCAATAGTTCCAGACGTTGCCAGTATTGGTGACAAGAAATGAAATGCCGATCGTATCTGTTTCTTCAATACCCAATTTGCTGAAAGGAATGGCTATTTCCACAAAATCAGTAACAGGCGGGCCGGGCGCAAAGTTTGGTACAGCCTGCCAGTCGGGCTGCACTGTAAGGCAGTTATCGTAAACACCAGGTGCACCCATATACTCGCAGTCGGTAAGTGAAACGTGAAACCACCATTGGTTCGCAGCCCAGTTGGTACTTTTCATGTTTTGAGGGTCAATTATCAGTTCGGGAAACCGAAAATTCATCGATTCAAGATTGTCGGCAAAAGCCACATAGAGTGTGTCCTGGTGGTGCAAGGCTCTCACTTTCGTATAGGCTGTAGGCGTTACTTCAATAGTCACTTCTACCGCCTCGGCCCACTCTGTTTCTGAGTCCACTCCGTCAATGAGGGGCCTTTCGGCAAATGGAATCTCCAACAGGTTGGGCAAAGCCATGGGTTCTGTGACATCCAATATTTGACCAGCACTTACTTCGGTGAAATACTGAAAGGTCCCGCTGGGCCATTCAATAAAAAGCGAATCAGCCAGTGTTGCATCGCCAAGCCCGAAATGTGCGGTGAGGCTGTTCTGACTGCAGTATCCGCTTTGGGTGGAAATCTCACGCAATTGCCATACGGACTCACCATTGATAAAAGCTTTCATATGCAACTTTGCGCCAATACCAGATTTATTTGAAGCAATTCCAGTGAGCTGCACTTTTAGCCAGTTGTTTCCATTACCATTATTTAGCCAAAGTATATTTGCCGGTGGAGGAGCCTGTGAAGTGTTCCTGCATGTTGCAATTGCCAGATCGGGAAATCCGTTCTGATCGAAATCGCCCCATGCAAGCCCGTATGAGCAGGGCGTGCTCAAGTCATCAATGCTGACTACATCATTCAAGAAATTTCCATCGCCATCATTGATGTACAGAAAATTGAACATCTGACCGCTGCAATAGCCATTCGACACCGCAAGATCAAGATCACCATCGTTGTCATAATCCGCAAAAGATGAAGAAATTGAACAGCCGCCATCAGTATCCCAGGGCCCGGCCTGAGCGGTGAAAGTGCCATTGCCGTTGTTGAGCAAAAGCTGGTTATTCTGCTCCTCAAAGAATCCCGCATTTGCTATAAACACGTCCATCCAGCCATCGTTGTTCACATCACCCCAACTTGCTCCCATACTGCTGTGCGTCTCAGCAAAAAGGTCGCAGGCATTCAGTATTCGGGTGAAGAGTCCGTTTCCATCATTCCTGTAGAGGGCGTTGGGTGTGTTCTGCTCATTGCAAACAAACAAGTCAGTCATCCCGTCGTTGTTGTAATCCATCCAGGTAACCCCTCGTGAAGGTTCTTCGTCCATGGCAGGATCACCTGTGAAAACTTGTTCAAATACCACTGAAGCGCCGGGTTCATCGGTGTTGGTGGTATTGAGAAAAAGTCCGTTCCGCAAGTTCGAATAACTGTTACTCACATAAAGATCAAGCAATCCGTCATTGTTCATATCTCCCCAGGATACCGCTTCGGAATAACTCCCCGACTGCAGATTGGACTGGGTAAATACACCAGACGATTCCTGGGTGTAGAGTGTGTTAGATTGTCCATACCAACTCACCGCGAATATATCTTTGAATCCATCATTATTGGCGTCGGCAATCGCAGCGCCCACTGACGACCACCACTGCGATGTGAAAAGATTCGACACCGTTTCAAATCCGCCATTGGGAACAGCTAAGTACATAAAATCAGGTGCCCCGCCACCACCGGGACCATTGGTGATGATTAGGTCATCAAACCCATCATCATTTAAATCGGCAATATTCACGCTGCGGCTGTCTGAAGGGGTATTTGCAATGTCTCCCATTTCAATACGCGTGAACACTGTTTGAGAAAATGATTGTATTGCCATCTGCAGCAGAAAAAAGAACAGGGCTGATTTCTTCATGGTCCTTCATTAATAATTACGAAAGTATCTCAGCACCGGGGAGTCCAAAAAAAAAGTGTACGAATGTGGATTTGCTCCCTACAGAGAACCACCTGTACTGGACCATGGTTGATAAAAATAATGCGAAATTTGGCCCATGGGCAAAAGGCTCTACTGGCATATTGGATTCTGGACGGCCTACCTGCTACTAATGGGTTTTTTGGCTGGGCGTTATGATTTGCGTTTTAAAGAATCCTATCTCAGTGAGCTTGCCCAATTGCCTGTTAAGGTGGCTGCGACCTACCTGGTACTTCACTGGATAAACCAATCGCAGATTTCCGGAAGGGAAGGCTTGCTCATACTTCAAATCTCACTTGTCGTTATAGCCGCTTCCTTGGTAAACAGGGCGGTGATGTACTATATTCTTTACCCTGCATTTTATGCCGAAGCGTATGTCATGAACTTCTGGAGTCTAGACAGAATTCTGTATACCTGCATTGATGTTGGCACTGTAACTGCGGCTGCTATTGCCGTGAAGCTCACCAGGCAGCGTGTCGCCGACCGTGAGAGAGAACAGCAGCTTATAGAAGCGCAGCTGCAGGCTGAACTGCGGTTTCTCAGATCGCAAACCAATCCACACTTTTTGTTCAATACACTGAACAACATATACGCACTCGCCAGGCTTGAATCTCCCCGGGCGGCGGCGCAAGTGATGCAACTTTCCAAACTCCTCCGATTTATGCTCTATGAGTGCAGCAGTCCCGCCATTCATGTAGCCAATGAAGTACAAGTGATCATGGACCTGATAGAGCTGGAAAAGATGCGCTACAAGGAAGGAAGACTCAATATAACATTTGCCAAAAGCGTTGATAACCCACAAGAATCCATTGCCCCCCTGCTGTTGCTTCCTTTTGTAGAAAATGCTTTCAAGCACGGTGCCAGTGAGAGCCGCGCCCCGGCAGAAATCTCAATAGAATTAAAGGTAAATCAAGGAATTTTAGATTTCACTGTTGCCAACAGCGTTGAAGCCATTCAAGAAGATAAAGTGCAGACCCCAGGTTTGGGTTTACGAAATGCAGAGCGGCAGCTAGCACTCTTGTATCCTGATGCGCACACGCTTGATGTGGTGCGAATTCCTAATCGGTTCACCATTCATTTAATTATTCAATTACGTGCATATGAAGCCCCTACGCTGCCTGATCGTTGAAGATGAACCACTCGCGGCTGAGGTGATGTCTGACTACATCGCCCGGGTGCCATTTCTCACCCACGTTGGCACATGCCATGATGCACTCTTCGCGCTTGATTGGCTCAGTGCACACGAGGTAAATGTTGTATTCCTTGACCTGCATTTGCCAAAACTAAAGGGTTTTGATTTTCTAAAAACGCTTTCATCTCCCCCACAGGTTATTGTTACCACGGCATACCACCAATACGCCGTGGATGGGTATGAACTCAACGTTGTTGACTATCTTCTGAAACCGGTTGAATTCAGCAGATTCTTAAAAGCAGTGAACAAGCTACAAAACCAGAACACAGACCATATAGCTGAATTCGCGTTTTTCAATGTCAACAAAAAACGCGTGAAAGTACGCTGGCACGAAATTCTGTACATAGAAAGCCTTAAGGAATATGTAAGCATACACACGGCCGAGGGACGTATCGTAACCAAGTATCAGCTTGGTGAAATACAAAACCTGTTGCCAGGAAATGGCTGGCTGCGAATTCACCGATCCTACATTGTGGCAATTGACAAAATAAAGGCCTTTACTGCCGCTGAAGTAGAAATAGAAGGCGGTCGTTTGCCGATAGGTCCCGCTTACCGGGAAGCAGTGTTTAAAGCGTTAACGTAAAACGAAAAATGACGCTATGCCTTTTTATCAGGCGACAACTGTGAACGGGCATCTCTGGAGCATTCATATTTTACCAAAATACACAAAGTTTGCGTGAAACTGCGGCACTACCCCACCGAACTGTCTTCATTTGGATGTATCTTTGGTTTTTATCAACCTGTTCTGTATGCACCAGGCAAGAGTAGTGAAATGAAGGCAATCAAATACATGCTTGTGCGGTCCTTTCTGTTGCTTTT
>JBGTBE010000102.1:0-35077 GCA_041749535.1 Cryomorpha sp.
AATTTTTGGAATATCTGGGCAAATAACGTGATCTTCATACCGGAGTTGGCTGTTTTTTGTTCGCACTTTAAACATACCGGATTTTTCCGGGCCAACTCCATTTTTTTATCTCAGACTATTAAACGTCTTGGACAGATGTGATGCAATATCATCAATAATTAAGGCCTGCATAGTGGGTTCTGGCGGATATATAACTCTATTATATTCCGCTATGTTTGGATCATCGAAATACCCAACTGTACCTGGTCCAATACGTAATTCGTTTTCTTCAATAACTGTGTAATACCCGTCTTGTCTGTTTTCTCCAAACAGATGCTTGCATGTTGTTACCACGAACTCATCATCAATTTGCAACAAGACCCCGGAGCCTTTAAGCACTTTAACTCCTTCGACGGTTTTAGAATAAATGGGTACTGCAATCATTCTTTCTTGTGGTTATATCACTAAACGCCAGAAAAGTATTCTACCACTTCATTTCACACTCTCAGAGCATTCATGGAGTCAAGTCAACAGTAAATTTGATGGTTTAAGAATTTGCATGGCTCATGTTTTTCTCAGCAAAGTTCCTCCTAAAAAAGAGTAAACCATGTCCTTTTAACTTTGTTAACCTTGTCCCTTTAACTTTGTAAGCCTTGATCATATAACGTGCTCGTTCAAAAAAAAACGCCACATCTCTGTAGCGTTTTTCAATTCAATCAGAAAACCTTAGTTCAGCCTCTTGTTAAGCTCAGTGTCAAGCGCTTCAAGAAACTCTTCAGTGTAGAGGTAGTGTTCGCCATGGTTCACCTTGTTGCCGTGTATGCACACTGCCAAATCCTTGGTCATCTTACCACCCTCAACCACGTCTATGCAGACTTGCTCCAGGGTTTGCGCGAATTTTACAAGGGCTTGGTTGCTGTCCAGCTTGCCGCGGTGTTCGAGTCCACGGGTCCATGCGAAAATGGAGGCTATGGGGTTGGTGCTTGTGGGGCGGCCCTTTTGGTGCTCCCTGTAATGGCGGGTTACGGTGCCGTGGGCGGCTTCGCTCTCCATGGTTTTTCCGTCGGGGGTAATCAGCACCGAAGTCATGAGTCCCAACGAACCGAAGCCCTGTGCTACGGTGTCGCTCTGCACATCTCCATCGTAGTTTTTACAAGCCCATACAAAGTCCCCGTTCCACTTCAGTGCTGAGGCTACCATATCGTCTATCAGACGGTGTTCATAGGTAATGCCAACTGCATCGAATTTGCCTTTAAATTCCTTTTGGTACACTTCTTCAAAAATGTCTTTGAAGCGGCCATCGTACTTTTTCAGGATGGTATTTTTGGTGCTCATATACAAAGGCCACTTCTTGCTGAGGGCCATGTTGAAGCAGGAGCGTGCAAACCCAAATATAGACTCGTCTGTGTTGTACATACTCAGTGCTACGCCGTCGCCCTTGAAATTAAACACCTCCCAGGTCTGCGCTTCCCCACCACCTTCGGGGGTGAAGGTCATGGTGAGTTTGCCCTTGCCCTTTGTTACCACATCGGTGGCGCGGTACTGATCGCCAAAGGCGTGACGGCCTATGCAAATGGGTTTGGTCCAGGTGGTAACAAGCCTTGGCACGTTGCGCATAAGGATGGGCTCGCGAAATACGGTACCGTCAAGGATGTTGCGTATGGTTCCGTTGGGTGATTTCCACATGCTTTTGAGTTTAAACTCTTCCACGCGTGCCTCATCGGGGGTGATAGTGGCGCATTTTATACCCACATTGTATTTCTTTATCGCTTCGGCACTGTCCACCGTCACCTGATCATTGGTCGCATCGCGGCTCTCCATGCCAAGGTCGTAGTATTTGATGTCAATATCGAGGTAGGGGAGTATGAGCTTGTCCTTGATAAATTTCCAAATGATGCGGGTCATCTCATCTCCATCCAGCTCTACTACCGGATTGGCAACTTTTATTTTTTGCATGTTAAATGTTTAAAATGATACAATGTGGATTTGCAAAGCTAAAATTGTTCAACGAATTAGAAAATTTGCGTTCTCCACAGAAGGGGGTGATCCCTCTGGGGAAATGCCGACTGACCTACTTTGGCTCTTCTGCTTCACCGCTGTACATGTAGCGTTTGTCGTATTTGCTTTCAATAGGAACTTTCCAGGTGATGCTGCGCTTCTTCACACCCCACTCCCTGGCCGCTTTTATATCAAGACCCATATAAATGTCTATGCGGTTTTTATACCTTCTGTTCATCTTGTCGAGCACCAGAAAATCTCCTTCAAAGCCTTCTATTCGAACTTTGGTATTTCTCTGCAGTCCTATGTAAAGCAAGTCCCGTGATACAGCAATGGCCTGCATACCGGGCCGGAGGGTGTCTCCCCAGGCCGCCACATCGGGGTTTACTTTTTTGGTTTGCCAGGGTACCGTATTGTAGGCAGTTACATTCACCACTTTGGTTTTTTCAGTCAAGCCATCGTCTTCGCTCTCACCGCCGATCAGCAAGTAGAGTACTATACCCACAACGATCATCAAAAGCAAAACTGAAATTGCAATTCGCCTATTATTCATGGTTACTAAGGTAAGCCTTACGGCAAATGATTACGGCCTTCCACGCGAAATGTTGAAGTGGATTCCATCTTTTTGCATTGAGGAGAGGCATGTGCAGATGGTCGGTTTATAAATTTTTAACTAAAATGCGAACCCTGCTTTCGTATTTGCGTAAGCAGGAGCAACCCCCCATAAACTAACCATGAAAGTACGTGTACCCTTTTTCATTACATTATCAGCGGTAACCATTGCAATCACTTGCCCAGCGCAGGAATCCATAACCGCATCGAGCACCCAACAAAGTTCATCTGAGAGCACATCGGCCATGCAGACGGCGCGCGAAAATTACGCCCATGGCATCATGGACCTCACCCTGTTTTCTGAAGAAGTGGCTCTCAAATGGGCGGCATCTTCAAAAGGAAAGCTCACCAACTACCGCCTGCTCCGCACCGTGGAGCCCGATCTGGGTTGGGAAGAAGTGGCTGAGATTGATGCCCCTGGCGCAGATGGCAACTTTGCCGCACGCGATGAGCATCCTTTGCCGGGCAGGGTGTATTACAAACTACAATCAAAAAACCGTTTTGGGGAGTGGTCTACCATGGATGTGCAGATGGTAAACAGAAACCTTGGCACCGAAGTGGAAGACATAGATTTCTTTGCAAACAACCGCGGCGAACTTATTATTAGCAAGCACCAAATGCCCGGAGATCTTTCCCTTATTGAAGTGTACGACCTTCAGGGTGGAAGGGTTGAAGCTGGCATTACCACTTTTGGCAACTTCCTCAAGATTGATGTTTCGTCTCTCAGTTTCGGGGTGTACAGGCTACAGGTTCCGGTAGAAGAAGTACAAATGCTCGTATCAAAATATTTCCTGGCCTGCGGGCTGGAGTAAAGTGTGGCCACTTTTCCCTTTGGGGGCGGTGATCCACAAGCCGGCTATGGTTATGGCCGCATTTACAAGCAACAATTCAAATCCTATTTTATACCCGTTGAAAAGCACGGGCGAATAGTAAGAAATAACCCATGCAAGAATTGGGGAAGCAATAGCAACAATTGGAACCAGCCGGTCTCGTACCGGCTTTTTCGTGAACAGACCATACGTGTAGAGCCCGAGCAACGGGCCGTATGTATACCCTGCTGCTGTGAAGACTTGTGAGATTACCGAGTCGTTGTTCACAGCTTTGAAGATGAGAATTACGAGAATCAAACCCAGTGACATACCAATGTGTATTTGCTTGCGCAATCGCTGGGCTTTTTGCTCATCATACTTACCCACGCCCATGATGTCGACCGCGAAGGAAGTGGTGAGGGCAGTGAGTGCTGAGTCGGCACTGGAGTATGCCGCTGCAATAAGCCCAAGCACAAAGAGCATTCCCACCACTGGCCCAAGGTATCCATCAACAGCGAGCATGGGGTACAGCTGATCGGTTTGTCCGGGAAGGGCCAATCCTTTGGCCTGTGCAAAAGTGTATAGCAGGGCGCCCAGAGAGAGAAATACCAGGTTTACAAATACCAACACCACCGTGAAAGAGAGCATGTTCTTCTGCGCGTCGCGAAGGTTTCGGCAGCTAAGGTTTTTCTGCATCATGTCCTGATCGAGTCCGGTCATGGTGATGGTGATGAACATTCCCGCAAGAAATTGCTTAAGGAAAAATTTGGGATCGTTCGCATCATCCGTGAAGAATATCTGGCTGTAGGGGCCTTCCTTGATGGTGTTTACCAAACTTTTTGCATCGAGCCCAAGCTCTGATGAAATGGCGTAAATGGAAATGCCCACCGCGAGCAGCATAAAAGCAGTTTGCAAGGTATCGGTCCAAATGATGGTTTTGATACCCCCGCGAAAGGTGTAGAGCCATATAAGCAGGACTGTGATAAAAACTGAAAGAGCAAAAGGCACCTCGACAGGGAGTTTGTCGAATACCGCAATCTGCAACACCATTGCGACGAGGTACAACCGGAATGCGGACCCTATCATTCGCGAAAGCAGAAAAAACCAAGCTCCTGTCTTATATGAATTTTTGCCGAAGCGCTGCTCCAGATAGCTGTATATAGAAGTGAGATTGAGCCTGTAATAAAGTGGGAGCAGCACGAATGCCACCACGAGGTACCCTGGCACATAGCCCAGCACCATCTGCATGTATGAGAATTCGGAAGTTCCTACCCAGCCCGGCACAGATATAAAGGTGACCCCGCTCAGGGATGCGCCCACCATGCCAAAGGCCACCACAGGCCAGGGTGATTTTTTATTGCCGAGAAAGAAAGAAGCGTTGTCGGCCTTGCGGCCTGTGAGGCGCGCTATGGCTACCAATAGGCCGAAATAGCCCAGCACAAAGAGTATGACGGTATATGGATTCACGCTTCAAATGAGCGAATAAATTTTGCTGATTGGGAATCATTGATCAGCTGATTACTTACGCGGGTATGTGGATAAGTTCTCAGCGCACCACCACCTTGCTTGTAGCGATGGAGCCTGTTTCGTCTCGTACGCATATCATATACATCCCCGCTGAGATGTGCTGCAGGGATTCCCGCAGCTGCGGGGCATTGAGTGATCTTTGAAGGAGGGTATTAAAGCTCGCTACCTGTCTGCCGGAAAAGTCAATCACGCTGACTTGTCCCTGTCCTTTCATGCTTTCAGGCAGCAGGAGCGTGAACATTTGCCCCTTTGTGAATGGGTTTGGATAGGCCGTGGCTATGTTAAGTGTTCGAATGTTATTGCGGGTTGAGAGTACTTGCCAGAGCAGGTAACGCGCCACTTCAAAGTTTGGAATGCCCAGTCCCATGCTGTCATTGGGTGTAAAGTACAGGCTGCTGCTCTCTTCAATGGCTTGGTGTATTTCCCAGGCATTTGCCTCAGGAAATGCCTGCCACAGGCAAGCCGCCATACCGGTGAGAATGGGCGCCGCGAAGGATGTGCCATTGCCTGTCATGATGCTGTCGGCGCGGTTGGTAATCACAGCCTGCCCGCCTCTTGCCATTACATTGGGTTTCACCCTCCCATCTACTGAAGGACCTCGGGAAGAGAAATCGGTGGCGGTACCATCAACCCATACGGCACCTATGGCCAGCACACTGTCACCATCAGCCGGAGCGGTGATGTAATTCCAATCTGTGCCACCCTGATTACCGGCACTGCTCACCACGAGCATGCCCCGCGAAGCAGCAATGTCAGCACCCCTTGTGATGAGGGCAGTGTTTCCGTCCATATCGGCGTAGGTATAATTCTCAGTTTCCACGTCAAAATCTGAATAGCCTAGAGAAGTGTTGATGATGTCTACCCCCACACTGTCGGCGTATTCCGCGCCCATAATCCACAGGGCTTCTTCTATTCTTCTTTCCTGGCTTACATCTTCTGTTACGCATAGCAGGTAAGATGCAGCGGGTGCGGTACCTATCATCAAAAAAGGTTCTTCAGCAGCCATGGTGCTGAGCACCATTGTTCCGTGGGCACTTTGACCGTATACCTCTGTACCGCCCAATACAAAATTTCTGGTGCCAAGTAATCGGTTGCTGTCGAGGAGTGGTGCAAGCACAGAAGCGCTGTCGGTATCTGAGAAGCCCCCGTCCAATACTGCTATCCACATCCCATCACCCGTGAAACCATCGTTGTGCAAGCCCAGTCCATTGAGTTGGTCTATCTGATCGAATGCCGCACCGTACTCCTCGTTTAATTTGGGAATTGCAACAGGTGTGCTGCCCTTGTGCACTGGGTTGGTGCCGGGCACTGTGGTACTCACCTCCAATGCTCCAACATCATCCAGCAGCAATATTCCTTCGAGTACATCGGGATCGGTAGTTTCTATGAGTATGGCATTCATCCATTTCATCTTACCAAGTAGCGTTACTTCTCCAAGGTCCAATACAGAGCCAATGAGGGCAGGATCAACGGGCAGGTCGCGCTGATCCACAGAAATGTTCTGGTTTGTGCGTCGGTCTATCGCCTTTTGAGAAAGATAAGCTGATGGATTGTTTACGCTGAAGGGGGTATTCACCTTGGTAGTGAAGTACACGATATATCTGTTCTCAGCCACCTGCGCGAAGCCGGCACTTGTGATAAGAAGGACAACTGTTAGTGTTCTTATTTTATTCCACGCCATAATTCAGTATTTCCCATTTAAATTCTATTCCCAGCCTGATGTTGTTCGCTATAGGATTGTCAATGTAGTCGAACCTCGTATCCAAATCCCGATGGTATCGGTATATCAATCCCACACCAGGCGCAAAAATCTCATAGGCCAATTCATCTTCCACAAAGTTGTTGTTTACCCTTTGCACCACTGTGGCTGTATTCTCAAAAGAGAAGGCTCCATAGGTGCGCGGAACATTTACACTGTCTATGGCATATTCCCAGGCATCGAGTGTATTTAGCGCGTTTCCATTCCAGGTGGCCCCGGCTTTGAGCGGGAAAGCAAGTTTGATGTACCTGATATTCTCTTCCACTTTCTGTGCGTTGAATGCGGTGAGTTTCTGAAACCACACATCCTTCAACACCCATGGTTCACTTTCAGCATTTCGCTTGTAGCGCTCCAGGCGCAGACTTTCCTCACCACTCGCATCTTCGAATGCAGACTCTATGATTTCGCGTATAAAGTAGGAAGTGGTATCGTGCACACCTGAAATGTTCGGGTCTGGCTGATCATGGTAGATAGAATCCGCGCGGTATTCCACGAAAGTACCAATCTCAATAGGGAAATAATCGTAGCCCAGATCAGGCGACAGTGGCGGGTTCTCGTCGCTGCTACACGCGGTAGCAAACAATGCAATACACAATAGTGGGCTGTACTTCATATGGCTTCTGCCAAATATACATTCTACTTAACAAGTACCCCCCTGTTGTAGTTTTCTATTTTCGACACTTTGCCGTTGGTTTGGTAAATTATTACCTCCCCATGCAGCTCACCATCCATGTATTTCCCCTCGCGCAATAGCTGTGTGCCATACAAGCGCTGCACCTTCAGGGGTTCTCCAAATTCATCCTTCGTCTCTTCAGTTTTCCATTCCCCTTGATGATAATACTCTTTAAAAGGCCCATGCTTATTACCTTCCTTGTAGGTATAGCTGCTGCGGAGTATATCATTGGGGTAATACGCATCGAAGACCCCGTTTCTGGGATGTTCTTCTTCAACCTTACCACCGCGGTACACGTAGATTACATGGATGGAGCCATTTTCATTGAATTCGTACCAGGAACTTTCTTTCTTCCCATCCACATAGGTGCCCTCAATGCGCTTGGTTCCGTCGGGATACCACTCAGTGTACTTGCCCTCGTAGTGCAGCCCATCCACCACGTGGCATTTCAATAGGGGCTTGCCATCTTCGTAATATTTCTCCCAATCTCCATGCTTAAAATTGTCCTTATAGATTGCCTTTTCTACCACGCTTCCATTTTCGCTATACACCCTTGCGGGTCCATTTTTCTCCCCGGCTTTGTAGACTTCTTCATTGCGCAGTTTTCCATTTTCATCAAAGAAGAGCCAAACGCTGTCCCTGAGTTGGTTCACATAAACCCCCTGAGCCATCAGTTGCCCATTGGGGTGGTATAGCTTGGCGCGGTCTCGCTGTTTGCCAGCATGCACCACCACAGCCTGCAAGCTTCCATCTTCATAAAATCGCTCAGTTTTGCCAATAGGAACATCGTCTTTGAAAGTAGTTCTGTAGGCTACCTTACCCGTTTCGGCGTGCACTTTCTGCCAGGGACCTTGCTTGCGGTTTTTGGCGTCTGTTTGGTTCAGAGCGGGTTGGGCACAGAGGCTTTCGCCCAAAACTAGGGTAATTGCAATTAAAATGAGTGTGATGCCTCTTTGATACATGCTCACTGTGGTCTGAGGTGTTGGATGAAGTTCAAAAAACGTTTCGTGTATTGTTGCCAGGAAAAAAGTCCTCGTTGGGCATAGACTTCTCTTGAGAAAGGGGTTTCAAGTTTTTCCATGAAGTAACGGGACAGCGAAGCAGCTATTGCATCCTTGCTGGGGTCGCACACAAAACCGTTCTTCCCGTTTGCTACGATTTCACTGAGTCCACCCACATTGGTAACGAGCATGGGCCGCCCCATCTGAAAGGCAATTTGGGTGACCCCACTTTGGGTGGCGCTCCTGTATGTTTGGGCTACAATGTTGGCAGCTGAGAAGTAATATTTCACTTCGCTGTCACTGATGTACTGATCATATATACGTACCCTGCTACCTATGCCAAGTTTTTCAATCAAATGCAGGTATGGGGTTTTGTCTTCATAAAACTCACCAGCTACAATAAGTTCTGCACCTGTAGCTGCAACCGCTGGGTCAGCCATGGCCTCCAGAAGCAGGTCGAGTCCTTTGTATTTTCTTACAAATCCAAAAAAGAGTATGTAGGGCGTGGTGGGGTCTAAATTCAAGTGCCTTCTTGCAACATCCATATTTACCGGCTCACCAAAAATGTCGTACACAGGATGTGGGTGCACGTGTACCGGCTTGTTGGGTGCAAATGTTTTCAATTCTGATGCCACATTTTCCGAAAGGGCCATAAATGCTGAGCAATGACTGTAAAACCAGTTGCTGAAAACCCCATCCAATGGCCGCCTTTCGTGTGGCGTAGCATTGTCTACAAGGCCAATTACTTCTATGCCTTTCTTTCTCAGCAATCTCGCTATGGTTCCAAGGGCGGGACCCATAAATGGAATCCAAAATCTGATGAGTACACAGCGGGGCTCCATGCCAATGATTGCCTGCGCGGTGCGCCACCACGATATTGGGTTTACACTGCTCAGAAGGTTAACTATGTTTATACCTACTGGTGCTGCTTCATGGTTCAATTGGGTTTTACCGGGGAAGAGCAATGCGGGATATTGCAGGTAATAACCCACAATGATGCAGGGTACGCCATTCTCCGTAAGGCTCGCACAGAGCGATTCATTAAACTGGGCTATGCCTCCGCGCAGAGGATGTGCAGGGCCTATAATTACAACCGGAGGGGAACCATTCACGGTACGAAATTATACCAATCCACATCAGAATTTTAACTTTCAAAACGGATGATATTCACATTGAGCAACTTTCTTAACAATCAGCGAAACCTGCCAAAAATTTTACCGTACCCATACCGTTCGATGTTATGAACGGTTAAATTTTGAAAAAAGTAATTAGTCATAGTTCGATTATCGAATTTAAGACCTTACTTTTCAGCGTTGGTTTTTATTTTGCCCTGCAAGGCATTCACTTTTAATTGATTTTATTGCATGAGACCATTGATTATTCTGGCCCTGGCCTTTATTCTGAACTTCGAAGCAAATGCACAGGAGTTTATCGCAATCACCAATATAAGCAACGTTTTTGCTGATTTCAGGAAGGTAAGCGAACATGAAAATGAAGAACACAAGGCTTGGTCAGTAAATGATTCAATCATGCATATACCTGCTTACGACCTTTATTGCGACTGGACCAGCGAGCGTGTGCACCCTGTGCTTACCAACAAAACCAAATTGAAAGGAACCAAGATGATTGCGCTCAGGCCAGATTCATGCAGCTTTGTGGCTCCTTATATAGGTTCTAAAACTTCTGATTTCGGCTACCGCAGGTACCGTTATCATTACGGTGTGGATATAAAACTCAATACGGGTGATGATGTAGTAAGTGCCTTTGAAGGCGTGGTTCGTGTGTCACATCACGATGGGGATTACGGGAAGGTAGTAGTGGTACGCCACAACAATGGACTCGAAACGCTCTATGCCCACCTTTCGAAACTATCGGTGAAGCCAGGCGACTGGGTTGAAGCGGGTGAAACAGTAGGCTTGGGTGGCAGCACAGGTCGCAGCACAGGGCCACATCTTCACTTCGAAGTGCGGTATCTGGGCGATCCTATCAACCCCAATTCCCTCATTGATTGGGAATCGGGAACCCTTAAAATGGATACTCTGGCATTGAACAACACCCACTTTGAATACCTGAAAGAAGTTAGGGCCGTTAAATACCACACTGTGCGCAAAGGCGAAACATTATCGGCCATTGCAAGAAAACATGGTACTTCTGTTTCAACATTGTGCAAGTTGAATAAAATCAGAAGCTCCACAACCCTGCGAATAGGTCAGAAGCTAAGAACATCCTAACTTCGCACCCCAATCGGGGCAATGTCCAAGAAAGTCACCAAAAAGAAAACGCCAAATTCCATTAAGCCGAAACGCTCCATAAAGCGACGGCTTTTTCTCGTTATTGCAGGTGCCATCGTCCTTGGTGTGCTATCGCTCTTTGTGCTTTTTGGAGCCGTTTACATAGGCTTGTTCGGCAAATTGCCCAGTGAGCAGGACCTTCAAAATATTACCCAGCACAACGCCACCGAAGTGTACAGCACCAATGGCGTGCTGCTCGGCAAGTATTTCCTTGAGAATAGATCGAGCATTTCCTACAAGGACATTCCCCAAGTTGCCATTGATGCCCTTATAGCCACGGAAGACAGCCGCTTCTTCGAACACGAAGGAGTAGACTTGTACAGCATTCCCAGGGTGGTGATAAAAACAATTATTCTCGGCGACAAATCAGGTGGCGGAGGAAGCACCATTTCCCAGCAGCTCGCAAAGAACCTGTTTGGTCGTACCGACTACGGCGCCCTTTCCATGCCAGTGAACAAATTAAAAGAAAATATTCTCGCGCTAAAGCTCGAAGAGGTGTACAACAAGGAGGAGATCATTACCCTCTACCTTAACACAGTGAGCTTTGGTGAAAATGTGTTTGGCATCAAGTCGGCGGCGTACCGGTACTTTGGAAAAGCTCCTGGTCAGCTTACTGTACCCGAAGCAGCAACACTGATTGGTATACTCAAGGCCAATACAAGCTACAACCCAAGGTTGTACCCTGATGCCTCTCTGGAAAGAAGAAATGTGGTGATGGCGCTGATGGTGCGGGAGGGTAGCCTAGACCCAGAAGAGCTCATCAGACTGCAAGCAGAGCCAATAGAACTCAATTACCGACGCGATGATGGGCACAAAGCCCCTGCCCCATATTTGAGAACCCACATAGAACCGAGGCTGATTGAAATGCTGTCCAATACCAAAAAGGAAGACGGAAAGCCTTACGATTTGTATACCGATGGGTTGAAAGTTACGCTTACCATCGACAGCCGCATGCAAGAATTTGCTGAACAAGCCTTAAAGGAAAATTTGGGCAAGATTCAGGATTCGTTCGATAAGCACTGGAGCAAGGGAAAGCCCTGGGGAAAGAATGAAGATTTTCTCTGGAAGGAAGCGGAGAAGTCGGTGCGCTACCAAAACCTTAAAAAGCAAGGTAGAACGGAAAAGCAAATCAGGGAAGTATTTCTTACCAACACCAAGGTACTGCGCTATGGAACAGATGAAACAGGGCCTGTAGAAATGACCCCGCTCGACTCGGTGGCCTGGCACCAAATGATCTTACAAGCTGGTTTTTTGGCAATGGACGTAAACAACGGACGCGTGCTAGCATATGCCGGTGGAAGCGACTTTAGCTACTTTCCCTATGACCATGTTCAAGGTCGCCGACAAGTAGGCTCCACCTTCAAGCCATTCGTATATGCCACTGCGCTCGAAGCAGGTGTAGAACCCTGCGATTTTATTGAGAATAGCCAAATAATATTTGGAAACTATGATGATTGGAGCCCTCAGAATGCCGATGGCGTATATGGAGGTTACTACACGGTGCAAGGTGGTTTGGTGAACTCTGTGAACACCGTTGCGGCCCAACTTATGTCGCAGGTTGGGCCTGAGGCTGTGGTAGAAATGGCAAAACGGCTTGGGGTTACCTCTCCGCTGCCAAAGCTGCCTTCCATTGCTTTGGGAGTCTCTGACCTCTCTCTCATGGAAATGGTACGCAGCTATGCAACTTTCGCAAATGGAGGTATGCGCATAGAGCCTTGGTACATAGAGCGTGTAGAAGCCACTGATGGCAAAATACTTTACGAAAGCAAAGGCAAAAGCCCTAAGCCCGCCCTGGATCCTTACCTCGCACATTCCATGCGGCATATGCTTGAGTTGGCTGTAGACAGCGGTACCGCGAGGGGTCTAAGGGGGCGTTATGGAGTGCGAACAGCAGTAGGTGGAAAAACCGGCACCACACAGAACAATGCCGACGGTTGGTTTATAGCCATCACCCCCAATATAGCCCTGGGTGCATGGGTAGGAGGGCAGTCACCATTGGTGCGCTTTAGGAGTACAGCACTTGGTCAGGGTGCCGCAACGGCCTTGCCCATGGTTGGGGGATTTCTGAAACGCGCTGAAGACAATGCCGTCACGAAAAAGATGCTCGGCAGAAGGTTCACACCTGCGGTTCCTTATGAAGAATGTGAGATGTATTCCGAAACAGGCAGTCGGGGATTTTTTCATGATCTTTTTCAAACCGATGATGGAGATGAACGAAGGGAAGAACGCCGACAGGAAAAGGAAGAAAGGAAAGCCACAAAAACCAAAACACCCGAAGAGCAGGAGCGGGATGACCGATGGATGAAAAGACTGATGGATAAACTCAAGAAGAAAAAGGAAGAGGAAAAAAAGCCTTAGGATTTAACCTTATTTCAATGGGTCTGCATAGGATATGTCCGTCAGCGACATCAGAAATGCTTCAAGATCCTTCAGTTCTTGCTCATTCAGCTTCAAAGGTTTTATCCTTTCATCCTTGTTTTGGTGAGGGTTCCCGCCCTCATTGAAAAATTGTATAACATCAGTGAGTGTTCTCAGAGACCCATCGTGCATGTACGGTGCAGTAATACCCACATTGCGCAGAGAAGGGGTTTTCATTTTACCCAGGTCAGCGTTTTTTCGGGTCAGCCTGCCTCGGCCTTCATCATTGTAGTCGGTATAGAGGCCTATGTTGTGGTATTCCTGATTTGTGAGTAGAAATCCACTGTGACAACCTGCACACGCCGCACGCTCAGAATTGAAAATGTTGAGACCCCTTAATGCTGCGGCGCTGAGTGCAAGTGTATCGCCCTTGAGCCAGGCGTCATACCTACTTCCGGTGCTTATCAATGACCGCTGAAAGCAGGCGAGGGCAAGTCCCATCACGTATGCACTCATTGTTGTGTCGTACGCTTCCATAGCCATACGTCGGTATGCATCATCCTCACTGAGTAGAATGGCCGCATGGGTGAGGGAAAAATCCATTTCATTTTCGTTGGCAAACGGTGCCAATGCCTGTATTTCAAGGCTGGGAACGCCTCCTTCCCGGAAAAGGTGTTTTTGCCAGGCCACATTGATCAGCGATGGGGAATTGCGGTTGTCGAACCGCCCGTGCACCCCACCGCTCACAGCCAGCGTATCGGCATAGGCCAGCGAGGGTTTATGGCAGGAGCCACAGGATACCGTTCCGTCCGATGAAAGGCGTTTTTCAAAGAAGAGTTTTTCACCCAGCTCAATTCTCGCTGCGGTGAGTTTGTTGTTTTCGGGAATTGGTGGCAGACTGTCGAAAGTAGGAGGAAGTTGGAGCAGATAGGAGCCATCTTCATTTCGCTGCTGACTTGTGCATGAGCAAAGTATGTGAATCAATACCAGTGAGATAAACAGGTATTTAGGGAGTCTATTCATTGGTGAATACAATTTATCAATAGCAGTTGAAAGGAATTTCCAACAGACCATGGCTTCGGTAAAGTCCATTCTATGCCATAATCTATGAAGGTAATTACCGGTCCGACACGCATGTATTGATCAAAGCCATGTTACTGGATGATAAATTTCAGGGAAGCAACACCCTCTTCACTTGTGAAGTGTGCGATGTAAAGCCCCAGCGCCAGTCCTTCGAGCTGATGCATGGCTGGCAATCCTGCCGATACGGTAGACGCTACCTCACGCACCAACCGCCCATCCATGGTGAATACTTTTAAAATACCGTGCGTTTCTTCCTTGTTTACGCCAACGATTGTTATCACAGTGCCGGAAACTGTCATCTCAGCCGCTTTACCACTGCCCAGTGTTGCAGAATTCCAAAGAGAAAAACCACTGGATCCAAGCTGTGGGCAAAGCGCCCTTACCCTGTACTCATAGGTGCCGGGTAGAAATGTTACAGTGGGAGAGAATGCATTCTCAAAGACATTTGCCGATAAAGTAGGGCCGCCAAGTATTCTGTATTGCACATTATACCCCAAGGCGAATGGTACCTGATCCCAATGAAGGGTATACCCACCTGCAGGTGAACCTGTAATCGCAAAGCCAGATGGTATGCCACATGCATCGGGGCATTGCAGCTCTTCGCTTCCATTTATCTGAGCGGTCCATAAATTGTTCTGAATGCCTTCGGCGGCTATTTGCACAAAGCCCTGCGCCGCACCGCAATCACTCTTCAAATACGTATTCAGCCAGGGTTTCAGCACATCCAAGGTATGTTGATGCTGCGCTGCCCTCGAAATAAATGGGCCAAAGCCAAAGCAGGAGAATGTTTCGCCCAGGTAACAGGCCCCGGCCGAGCCATCAGTGTAATTGCAATGGGATGCACCGTTGATGGTGATCAGAGCTTTTGCCTGGGTAGGTAGATTATTGAAAATAGGCAGTTGGTTCGCATTGGCCGGTGTCACGCAGTCTTCTCCAGAAGCAATTACAAGAGAAGGCAAAGAAACATTCTGAGCAGCACCTATCGAGGAAGGGTTCGTTTCTGCTGCTGCAAAAGTTATCGTGGTTGCAATGTCAGTCGTATTGGCTGCTCCAAGATAAGTGGCTCCACCACCCATGGAGTGACCCATCAAAGCGATGCGCGGAAGCACTTTTCCATATACAGGAGAAGCAGGTTGGCTGCTGCTTTGAACGATCTGCCTGGCGCAAAAGGCAATGTCTTCACCAAAGGCTGCGTGGTCTGGAGCGGGCAGCAGTTGGCCTTCCGTTTTTGGGAAAATCACAATGTACCCTTGCGGCACCAAAGCTTCCCACAACCATGAATACGCTTCTGCGGGAATAACGAAACCATGACCAAAACTTATAACCGGAAAACCAGCTTGTGAATTTGCAACAGCCACTCCAATACCGCCAGTATTGGCAGGATAATACACATTCACAGGTATGGTGCGGTTGCGACTCTGGTCAATCAATGTGAGCTGCGCAGTGCCAATTTGGTAATTTTGGGTATGCGCTGGAATGTATGATAAAATTGCTGCTACAACTAAACAAATTCGAATCATGATGGCGGTATTATTTGCTTGAAAATTACAAAATATGAATGACAGTTCCCTTCATATTGCAGTCATAGGTTTTATTCACACACACACACACACACACACATTGAATTTCGTTTGATTTGTTTTTGGATCTACTTTGCTATTCTCGAAACGTAATATTTATTAAAATCAATTATAATACATTTCGAAATTCATTTTTCTGAAGGCAGAAGATCACATACATTGATAAATGGAATTAAACGAACTTCGTCAGATTATAGAACTACAGAAAATTTAAAAACTACCCAATCTATGATGAAATTGGCCGATACCGCTTCAATGCGATCCTATTTTGACGAAGGCCACACCTTGGGCTACGCATTCAGAAAAGCCCAACTAATTGCACTCAGAGACGCTGTGGTAAGACATGAATCCGAGATATTGGATGCGCTTTGGAAAGACCTACACAAGAATAAAACAGAAGCCTATTACAGTGAGATAGGTGTCGTATTGGATGAGATGAAACACGCACTTCAACATCTCAAAGAGTGGATGGAGCCAGAGCATGTTCCCACACCTTTGGTTATTCAACCTTCCAGCAGCAGCATTCACTACCAGCCCAAAGGTGTGGTCTTTATTATAGCTCCTTGGAATTACCCATTTATGCTTTCCTTAACTCCGCTTATTGCTGCCATTTCTGCTGGCAATTGTGTGGTGCTTAAGCCATCTGAAGAAGCCTACCATACGATGTTGGTCATTGAGAAGTTGATTAAACACACTTTCAATGCAAACTATATTTCTATGGTTACAGGTGCAGGCAGGCAAGTAGTTCCGGCCCTCACATCAAACTTCGTCTTCAACCATATCTTTTTTACAGGAAGTCCGGCAGTCGGAAAGATCATTGGCTCTATAGCTGCCGAACAACTCTGCCCGTGTACCTTGGAACTCGGAGGCAAAAGTCCAGGAATTGTAGACGAGTCAGCCAACTTGCGCGTTTCAGCCCGAAGGCTCGTGTGGGGTAAATTCACCAATGCAGGACAAACCTGTGTGGCGCCGGATTACCTGCTCTTGCACGCCTCTGTAAAGGATAAATTTCTGGATTATGCCATCAGATTTATCAAGCAATTTTACGGAGAAGACGCACAGCAATCGGCACATTTCGGACGCATTGTGAACCTGAGAAGATTTCAATCTGTATGTGCTTATGTAGAGCAAGGAAGACTTATTTATGGTGGAAAAACTGATGAGCATGATTTGTACATAGAACCAACTATTATTGAGCATGCAAGCGAATCGAGCGCGGTGATGCAAGATGAGATTTTTGGACCTGTGTGGCCGGTACTTACGTGGAATAAACCGGAAGAATTACTCGCCATCACCCGCAAAAACCGCTACCCGCTCTCTTGCTATTATTTTGGGAACAACAAGAACACGGAACGATTCATCAACGAACGCATTGAATTTGGTGGCGGGTGCATCAACAATACACTTGCGCACTTGGGCAATAGCAACTTGCCATTCGGTGGGATTCAAGGCAGCGGGTCGGGACAATACCACGGCAAGTTTGGCTTTCTCACATTTTCGCATGCCAAGCCTTTGGTGAAGAGCAGCACCTGGCCAGACCCATCCTTGCGCTACGCACCTTATTCAGAAGGAAAATTGAAGTGGTTCAAAAGGCTTATGGGCTGATCAGTCTCCAGCTTCAAGGTCAAAAAGATCTTCTACTTTGCTGCCTAACTCCTTTGCCAATTTGAGCGCCAGAACTGTGGAAGGAATGTACTTTCCGCTTTCTATGGCTATGATGCTCTGTCTGCTCACCGAAACTTTCTCAGCGAGGTCCTGCTGGGTCATTTGAAGCATGGTACGCACCAATTTAATTTTATTCAGCATTTAGGAGCGCTTTGTATTTACGAAGGTTCAAATGGTAGCGAATTACGAAGAGTATCATGGTAAGGAATAAGTTGGTCGCCATGAATAGGTAGAACCGAATACCATAAATAAACAAAATAGCCAACACCTGTATGGCGGCATTCACATACACAGCCCATACCAGTGCGCTTAAGCGAAGGTGCACATGAAACTCATCCTCCTGCTTTTCTTTTGAAAAAGCCACGAACATGGAGCCGATGAGAATAAGCAAACAGATAAATTCGTTGGTGAGGTTCTCAACCCTCCATCGCGGGCCGCTCTCAACTGGTTCATTGGTTAGAAATGCTTCACTGTCCGAAAGGGAAGGAATGGTGAAGGTGAGCCATGGCCACTCAAAATCTGTAATTAGGTAAAATGTTCCGAGTACAACGCCGGGTATAAATAATATCCATCCTATTCTGCGAAGGCGGTGTGGAAATAAAGTGGTGATTACCATTGGATTTATTTTTTGTCAAATGTAAAGAATACTTTACAATATGTAAAGTAAACTTTACAAAATATCCATCCATGTTTATGTAGAAACGGGCTACTTGTTCTGCGAGATTATTTATACATCAGTTAATCAGCATTTTAACGCATATATTATACATTCAATGAATAAAATCCGCTTTGCAGGATACATTTACATCTGGGTTTTCGTCATTGAATAAAACGTATTTCAATTGATTAAACGGGTTTTTACATTTCTGCTATTTACACTGTCTGCTTTCGCATCAATGGCGCAGGACAATGTAGTAGCGGGATATGTTCTTACCGGCTCTAGCAGGCTGGATCATCTCGCCGGTAGAAACGATCCGGTTCCTGTTGTTGAATCAGAAACCATCGTTATTCCGATGAAGCGAAGCGGTAAGTTGCTCCTCATTGAAGCAGAAGTTGATGGTACAAAAGGGAATTTTATTTTTGATACTGGAGCGCCATACCTTGTACTTAACCAAACTTATTTCAGAGGTGAATCGCGAAACCAAAACGCTAGCGCCGGGGGTATCACAGGCGGCAATAATTACCAGCTTTCGCAAAAGGTTGGAAAGCTCAGTCTACGTGGAATGGAATATACTGATCTTCATGCTGATATTACTCACCTGGGGCATATCGAAGATGCTCGAGGGGTGAAAATTCTAGGTCTTTTGGGACTAAATTTATTCAAGGGTTTCGAGATAGAACTAGATGTGCAGAACAATGAACTTGTGCTCCGGACCATTGGCAAAAACGGTAAAGTCCATGCACAGAGTGAATTTGTAACGGATCTTATTCACCCAATGCGGGTGTCAAACAACGCTATTTTTTTGGAGTGTTCCATTGCCGGTAGGCGCCTTTTCTTCGTACTCGATACAGGTGCAGAGACCAACACCTTATCTTCAAATTGTGGAAAGAAAGTTTTAGACACTGTGCTTATAAAAGGCCGGTCTCAACTCATGGGAACGGGAACCAAAAGGGTGGAAGTACTCTACGGAGAAATCATGGAACTTAAACTAGGGGTCACGAAATTTGCACAGATGAGAACCATTATTACCAACATGGGCGACCTTAGCGCGGCTTATGGCACAAGAGTGGATGGCATGCTTGGATATGATTTTCTTGCCAGGGGAAAGGTGCGCATCAATTTTGTGCAGAATACACTGGAAATGCAGTATTACGATACTTTTAAAGGGAGCAGATGAGGAAAATTCTAGAGAAAATATTGATTACATTGGTAGCTATTATGGCCTGCCATGCACCTGCAGTTGCGCAAGAAGTGTTGGGTAAGTTTGAGAATGGCAAGTTTTTTATTGTATTGGACAACAGCTGGACTGAAGCGCAAAAAGCGAAGGTTATTGACCAGTACCAATTGGATTCTGCAATGGTTGCCACAGTGCTGAAGGGAACATCAGCAACGGAGATAAAAGCAAACAATCAAGTGTGGTCAGTGAATAAGTTGGATGCAAATAGGTACGAGCTCTCCAAATCCTTAGAGTCACTCAGCGGAGATGATTGGGGAAGGATTTGGGCTTCAGATCCGGAACAGCGATCGCCACTGAAAGAGCCGGGTTATATTGACCAGTCTACAGTTTTATTTGGGTTTAATGATTTTAAAAAGAACTCCTTTTTTCAGGAAGAGGGAGGTGCAGTGCGGATTGTGCTGCAAAACAAGTCTAAATCAAACCAGGTGGTCATTACGGGATCCTTTAACAACTGGAGCACCGAAGGTATTCCTATGAAGCGCACTGCTGAAGGGTGGGAAGTGAAACTAATTTTAAAACCTGGGAAGTACTATTACAAATTCATCATTGATGGCTACTGGAGCTATGACCAAGGCAACAATCTCCGCGAAGATGATGGTTATGGGAATTACAATTCGGTTTTCTATGTTAGCAATAAGCGTTTCAGGCTGAAAGGACATGGTGAAGCAACAACAGTGGTGCTTACGGGCAGTTTCAATGAATGGAATACCAGGAAAGTGAAGATGAGCAAAGAGCCTTCGGGATGGTATGCCGATGTGTATCTGCGTGATGGTACTCACACATATAAATTTATTGTGGATGGAAATTGGATTCACGATCCGGAGAATCCCAATCGTCTGCCTGATGGCTTGGGAAAGTACAATTCTGTAGTAGCGCAAGGGACCCCTCACGTCTTCAGATTAAAGGGGTATCAATCGGCGCAAAAGGTAGTGCTTTCGGGAAATTTCAATAGTTGGCGCGAAGATGAGTTGCAAATGAAGAAATCAGATAAGGGCTGGGAATTCCCTTATGTGCTCTCTCCTGGAAATTACGAATATAGGTTCATTGTAGATGGTACATGGGTTTCAGATCCTTCGAATCCATATCGAATTGATAAAGGGGACCACGACAACAGTTTTCTGTCAATAGCACCCACCCATACATTTATCTTGCAGGGATACCCGACCTTCTCAAAAGTAGTTGTGAGCGGCACCTTTTCAGATTGGAGCGAAGCCAACTATGTGATGGTATTATCCGAAGGTCACTGGCAGTTTCCTATTCACCTGGCACCCGGAAAATACCATTACAAATTCCTGGTAAACGGCAAATGGACGTTGGATCCTTCAAATCCTCACTTTGAGGAAAATGAATTTGGAACTGGCAATTCGGTGCTCTGGATAGAAGATTAATCAGGGTACGCATGCATACAATGCAAAAGGGCAGGCTTTTTTTGAAAGCCTGCCCTTAAATAATGGTCAAAATCGCTTAAGCCTTGCTGTATTCAAGAATGGTCTTGCGTATTATTCTCACACAGTCCATAAGCTGTTCTTCTGTCATCACAAGCGGGGGTGCAAACCTAATAATGTTGCCGTGGGTGGGCTTTGCAAGCAGCCCATTCTTAGCCATTGCAAGGCATACATTCCAGGCAGTTTCGCTCTCTGCTGTGTCGTTGATTACAATGGCATTGAGAAGGCCTTTTCCTCTTACCAATTTCAGGAGGCTTGTTTCTTTCGCAAGTTTATTCATTTCGCTCCTGAATATATGGCCCAGTTTCCGCGCATTCTGCGTTAGCTTCTCATCGCGTATTACTTCGAGTGCAGCCATTGCTACATGGCATGCCAGAGGGTTGCCTCCGAAGGTGGAGCCGTGTTGCCCTGGCTTAATCACGTACATCACCTCATCATTGGCGAGTACTGCGGACACGGGGTACACCCCGCCTGAAAGCGCCTTTCCAAGTATCAAAATGTCCGGCTTAGTATAGGTGGCTTGTTGCTCACAATGCCCTTGGCAACTGCAGTTGCCGCACACTGCAAGTAAGCTGCCGGTGCGGCCTATTCCCGTCTGAACTTCATCGGCGATGAAGAGCACATCACGCTCCTTGCACATGGCGGCAGCCTCTTTCAAATAGTGGTCGGAAGGAGTGTACACACCAGCTTCACCCTGAATGGGTTCTACTAAAAATCCGGCCACATTCGGTTGGTTCAAAGCTTCGCGAAGGGCGTCTAAATCATCATACGCCACTTTTATAAAGCCATCTGCATAGGGTCCGAAATTCTTGCGTGCGCCTTTGTCGCTGCTGAAGGATACAATGGTGGTGGTACGACCGTGAAAATTGTTGTCGCACACAATGATTTTTGCAGTGTTCTCATCAATGCCTTTGTGCTCGTAAGCCCATTTTCGGCACAGTTTTATCGCAGTTTCAACTGCTTCTGCACCAGAATTCATGGGTAGTACCTTGTCAAATCCGAAGTACTCAGTAACATAAGAGGCGTATTCACCCAGGGCATCACTGTGAAATGCACGGGATACAAGGGTGAGTTTCTGCGCCTGCTCAATAAGGGCATTCACTATGCGGGGGTGACAGTGGCCTTGATTTACTGCGGAATATGCTGAAAGAAAATCGTAGTACTTTTTACCTTCCACATCCCACACATACACGCCTTCGCCACGCTCCAGAACCACTGGCAAGGGATGGTAGTTGTGGGCTCCAAATTGTTCTTCTCTGGCAATGGCTGCCGCAGTGGCATTTTGTTGTGTAAGTGTGTTCATGGTATTCAGTATTAAAGGATTCATCAGGCAATTTTTCCTGAACGCCGCAAAGGTCGACCAAATACTGATATCCGCCAAATTTCATTCCTTTGCGCCTCCATACAACAGGCCCAGAAAGTGAATAAAACCAAGTATCAATTTCAGCGTGGTACGCTGCTCGAAGTGCAGATTTCCAGGATGGCATTTGGCGGACAAGGAATCGCCAGGCTACCTTCTGATCAGGGGGAATTGGTGGTATTCGTCCCGAATACCATTCCAGGCCAAACTGTGCGCTGTAGGGTGGAGAAGGTGCGCAAGAACCACTTGGAAACGAGGCTCGAAGAAGTGCTTGTGCCAAGCCCGGATGAAGTAGATGTGCCCTATCAACCCATCGCCGGGGCGCCATACGCTACGCTGCCTGTAGCCTTACAGGAGCAATACAAGCGCAGTACCTGCATAGATATCTTTCGGCGCATAGGTGGAGTGCAGGACGCGGAGCAACGTTTTGACAACTTCATATCCTCACCTTCACACTGGCACTACCGCAACAAAATGGAGTATGCCTTTGCAGCCATCAGGTACGATCTGCACTCCAAAACAGAAGTGGATGATTTTGCCCTTGGATTCAAGAAGCGCGGTACATGGTGGATGGTGGAGAATCTCGATGCTGATAGCGGGCTCTTTGATGAGGACGTGGAAACCAATCTCCACCTGATACGACAATTCTGCATCGACACGGGTTTACCGCCTTGGCACGCGCCAAAGCGGGAGGGGTTTTTCAGGTTTCTCACCGTGCGGAAGAGCTACGCCCAAAACAAACTTCTCTTCAGTTTGGTAACCACAAGCCATCAACTACAGTCCTTCAATATGGATGGCTTTGTG
This sequence comes from Cryomorpha sp., assembly GCA_041749535.1. Taxonomy (GTDB): domain Bacteria; phylum Bacteroidota; class Bacteroidia; order Flavobacteriales_D; family Cryomorphaceae; genus JBBQZU01. The sequence goes on from JBGTBE010000102.1 coordinate 22,843, forward strand.
CAGTTGCTCAGAAAACTCTTTGGGGAAAGGTTGGCCGGATTGATACACACCATCAATGACGAAACGGGCGACAGAACACAGCCGCAGGAAGGCAGCAGCACATTGGTGTATGGTGATGATTTTATTACAGAAGTGGTACACGGCATACCTTTCAAAATTGGGATGCAGAGTTTTTTTCAGACCAACCCCCGTTGTGCGGAATTGTTATACGCTAAGGCCATCTCTTACCTTTCGGAGTTAGTAAGAGAAGGCGGGACAGTGCTTGACCTATTCTGCGGCACGGGCACCATTTCTCAACTTATTGCAGGTACCCTCAAGAATGCCGAAGTAGTAGGTGTAGATATAGAACCTTCGGCCATTGAAGATGCGCGCAGAAGCGCAGTAAAGCACAGCAATGTGAAGTTTTTTGCCGCCGATGCAGGCAAATTTTTACAAGAACACCCCGCGTACAGCGGTCGTATAAGCGCCATTGTGCTGGACCCTCCCCGAGCTGGTATAGCCCCGAAAACACTTACAAGGGTAATGAATCTGGGCGCACCTACCATTGTGTACATATCTTGCAATCCAGCCACCCTTGCACGGGATGCGAAGACCCTTGAAGGCAGCGGTTACCGGTTGTTGAAATTTTCTTTGGTTGACCAGTTTCCGCATACTTCACATGTGGAAGCAGTATCACTTTTCAGTAAAAATGCACGCCCATGAACCAGCCATTTGACGATGCTTACTGGCAGTCGCGCTGGAAGGAAGGACAAACAGGGTGGGATATAGGCTACCCTTCAACTCCCATCGTTGACTACATTGATCAGCTTTCTGACAAACAGCTTAAAATCCTAATTCCAGGTTGTGGCAATGCTTGGGAAGGGGAGTACCTGATAAAATCTGGGTTTGTGAACACCTGGCTTATCGATATCGCCCCAGCTGCTTTAGAGCACCTGGGTAGGCGTTTTCCGGAGTTCCCAAAATCACAACTGATTGAAGGCGACTTCTTCAAGCATACGGGCAGCTATGACCTCATCATAGAGCAAACTTTCTTTTGTGCCCTGGATCCCTCATTGCGCCGTGAATATGCTGAGAAAATGAAAGCCTTGCTCAAGCCTGGAGGACGGTTGGTGGGTTTACTCTTCGACAAGACGCTGAATGAGGACCACCCCCCGTTTGGCGGAACCAAAGCGGAATATCTGGACTATTTCAGTGACCTTTTTGAGCTGCACACCTTCGATCCAGCTTACAATTCAATAGGGCCGCGTATGGGGAGTGAGCTATTCATCAATCTGATAGGATAATCTTTAGGAATTTTTGATGTAAAGTTTTTCGATGGTAGGTATTGGACCTGTGCAGTACGACTGATGGCACTGAACGCATGCCGTAACCAGGTTGTTATACGCACCTTTCGCCAGGTCAAGGCTTTGCGCATCGGTGAATCCATCAAGGGCCTTTTGGTAATTGGCTGAGAATGCCAGAAATGCCGGACCTTCTACATTCGCTTTAGTAGGCTTACTGCTTGCCAGTTTGTTGTAGATTTCTACCCTTTCTTTATGTAGCATTCCACTGAGAAGGTCGGTGCGCCAGCCCTTGGCATCTTTGTGAATTTCCTTCATCAGCAGGGCCAGTTCGCTGGGTTTGGTCATTTTCATTGCCATGGCTGGCACTTCTTTAGGGGCTTGTTCAGTAGCGCAGGCGTATACCAAGGCAACAATAAGCAGTAGAATACCAATTTTCTTCATTTCCGTAAAAGTAAGTTAAAGAAGCGAATTGCTATTTTTGCCCAAAATAGAGAAATGTCAGCCGATCAAACCCTTATCCTGAACAGGGAGCAAATACATCAAAAGCTTAAACGCATAGCCTATCAGGTGTATGAGCAGCACCATGACGAGAAGGAGTTAGTCATGATAGCCATTGAAAATAAAGGCTTGGAATTGGCCAATAGGCTGCTTCCGCTTCTGCGGGAAATTTCAGGTGCAAAGCTGGACTTGTATTCCTTAAAAATGGACAAGAAAAACCCGATGGGAACGATGGAATTGAGCCATACAGGAGCTGACTTTTCAGGAAAAGCTGTGATTCTTGTCGACGACGTGCTCAACTCTGGAAAGACGCTTATTTACGCTGCCCAGTTTGTATTAACGCAGCAAGTGAAGAGACTTACCACAGTGGTACTTGTAGACCGTCAGCACAGGCAGTTTCCCATTCGCGCTGATTTTGTTGGAATGTCACTCAGCACCACGCTACAAGATCACATCAATGTTCAGTTTCAAGAAAACGCCGAAGCGGTTTACCTGGAGTAGGCTTTCACCTGGTCAATAAAGTCGCTGAAGGCAGCGGCGTTAAGATTTTCTGTATGGAGGGTAAGCTGTGCCTGCTCATAGAAATGCTTGCGCTGGGCAAGGTGTTGCGCAACAAAGGTGTGCAATTCATCATCGGGCACATCCCTGAGCAAGGGTCTCTTGGTTTTGGCGTTTAGCAGCCTGTTGGCTATTCCTTTCGGCGAAAGCTGCAACCACACCACCAAACCTGTAGAAAGCATAAATTCTATATTTCCTTCCTGGCAGGGGGTGCCACCTCCTGTAGCCAATACAAAGCCATTGCGGTAAGGTGTAGATGAGGTTGCTGAGCCAAAATTGCGGAGCATATCCGACTCCATTTTCCGGAAGGCTGCCTCGCCCTGATGTGAAAATATCGCGCTTACTGAGCGCTTTGCTGATGCTTCAATACTGCTATCCAAGTCAGCAAAAGGAACACCCAAAGCTACCGACAGGCGCTTGCCAACCGTAGATTTTCCTACCCCCATATATCCAATCAGGTATATCCTCATAATCCGATGTGCGATGATAAAGTTATTTTTGCGAAAAATTGATCACCATGCGCGCTGTTGAAGTTACGGACAAAAAGACGCTGAAGGAGTTTCACAGGGTGCCAGCCATCGTATATGCAAACGACCCAAATTACATTGCCCATATTCAGCAGGACATCGAAAAAGTTTTCGATCCGCAAAAGAACAAACTCTATACGGATGGTGGCAAGTCGGTACGGTGGGTATTTTACAATGAAATGGATGTCCTTGTGGGCAGGGTGGCTGCCTTCGTAAATCCAAAAACCGCATTTAATGAAGAGCAGCCCACAGGTGGGTTGGGTTTTTTTGAATGTGTAGATGATTATGCATCTGCTGATTTTATTTTCGATACATGTAGGGCGTGGTTGGCATTGCAAGGCATGGAAGCTATGGATGGTCCGGTAAATTTTGGGGAGCGCAACCAGTTTTGGGGTTGTCTCACCAAAAACTTTACTGATGCCAACAGCTATGCCATGAATTACAATCCACCCTATTATCCAGCGTTTTTCGAACGGTATGGATTTATGACCTACTTTGAGCAATACTTGTACACCCGGGACGCACTGCAGCCTGTTCAGCCTATTTTTGAAAGGAAGTACAAACAGCTCATCAGCGATGATAACCTTAAAATCACGAGCATTGAAGGGATGGACCTGGGCAAGGTGGCGAGAGATTTTCACAGCGTGTACAATGGAGCCTGGGGCGGCCATGCTGGTTTCAAGGAAATGAGCGAAAGTGCGGCACACAAGATTATGAAGGCCTTAAAGCCAGCGATAGATCCCAAGATCATCATCTTCGTGTATCACCAAGCGCAACCGGTGGCATTCTACGTGAACATTCCGGAACTGAATGAAATTTTCAAGCACATAAACGGGAATTTAAACCTTTGGGGAAAGCTTGTGTTTTTGTACCACAAATGGAGGCGCACTCCCAGAACCCTGGTGGGTCTGGTGTTTGGTGTGGTGAAGGAGTGGCAGGGCAAAGGTGTAGAAGGAGCTATGATAAAATACATGAGCGATAAGTTGCGCAGCGGTGAGATAAAATACAACCGCACTGTGATGCAATGGATAGGGGACTTCAACCCGAAAATGCTCAAGGTTTGCGAAAATTTGGGTGCTGAGAGGTACAGGGAATTGAAGACATACCGGTATCTCTTCGACAGAACCAAGGAGTTTAAGCGTTGTCCTATAGTTACTTAAAATGAATGTTTTTATGATTGATAATTTGCTTTGCAGAATAAAATGATCCAGCTATATTTGCACCCGCGTTTTTAAGAAACGCTCTTGATTCGGTAGCTCAGCTGGTAGAGCACAACACTTTTAATGTTGGGGTCCTGGGTTCGAGCCCCAGCCGGATCACAGAAAGCTGTCCACAACTGGACAGCTTTTTTTGTGGCTGAAATTTTATTCAAATTTTTGCGTAATATCGGCTTCTTCAACCATAAATTAATACCATGAATCACAGGTTTTTTGCCCAATGCGCACTTTTTACCTTTACCGTATTAACAATTATCTCCTGCGGTGGGGTTCCGGACCCAGTAAAGAAACCCTCTGTTCCACCTCCTGTAGAGAAGTCGGAAGGCCCTGAGCTAATCATAGGCGATCAAACATGGACGAAAGCCAATCTCGATGTGGCCACCTTTAGAAATGGAGACCCAATACCCGAGGTACAGAATGATGAAGATTGGGAGCAGGCTGCCATTACAGGTCAACCGGCTTTCTGTTATTACGACAATGACCCTGCGAATGGGAAACGCTATGGAAAGTTGTACAACTTCTATGCGGCCACTGACCCCCGTGGCATCGCCCCGCAAGGATGGCATCTACCCACTGCCGAAGAGTGGAATGTCCTGAAAGCAAGGTTGGGTGGATTGCCCACTGTGGGTGTGAAACTCAAGAGTTCAACAGGCTGGGAAGCTTCAGGAAATGGCACAGATGATGTTGGTTTCAATGGATTGCCCGGCGGAGCCCGTGGGGTCACCAGCGGTTTCAAAGGGAAGGGCAGGGTTGCTGTCTATTGGTCATCTACCGAGAAAAGCGCCAACTTTGGAATTTACCGGGTGCTTCATGCAACGCGCACCGATCTCTATGAAGAAGATGACTACAAAGGAAGCGGCTTCGCAATTCGGTGTGTGAAGGATTAAGTGATATATAAAGAAGGAGTATCACATTTCTGCCTAAACCTGTTAGAAGGTTGAAGAAGATAAACCTTAGAATGAAAAGGCCAGCTTCAGGTTAAGCCTGCGCGAAGTGAGGTAATTTGGCACCCCGTACTGTCTGCCCTGGGATTCTTGCACCCAGGTATAACTGATGGTGTTGTTGATGTCGAGCAGATTCCAGACTTCAAGGCTTATTACAGCGGTTTTAAATTTCCCGAAAGGCCCTTTTCCCGGTGTTTTTGGCATCAGGTCTTGAGAGAATCCTATATCCACCCTTCGGTAGGCGCGGTACCGCTCTGTGTCTTTCCAGCGCTCGTAGTCAGGTGGCCCAAATGGCAGTCCTGTTCCGAATAGCACATTCAGGTGCACCCTGAATCCTTCAAAGCTGGGCATCTCATCCTGAAAGAAGAGACTGAAAAACACCCTGCGGTCGGTAGGACGGGGTATGTTGCCAGGATATACGATCACCGTATCTACAGGTGCACTATTTTCAGTAAACCCTCCTTGTATTTCTTCTCCATCGCTGTTGAACAAGCGGTAGTAGAAATCGTCGTAGATGTCTTCATCGGTTTTTAGAAAACTAAGGTTGGCCCATGACTCAATGCCTGGAACAAACTCACCGTGAATCTTCATGTCCAGACCTGCCGCATAGCCTGTGGATAGCTGATCTCCGTAGTATCTTAGCCTTATGTTATCGATCTCATAGGGCACGAGGTACTCCAGGTCCTTGTAATATGCTTCGGTAATAAACTTAAAGGTGCGCTCCCACATTTGGAAGTTGATGTCGGCACCGAGCACGAAGTGGATGGAGCGCTGTGCTCTGTTGTTCGGGTTCAGGGTACCATCGATGGCCCTGAGCTCCCTGTAGAATGCCGGTTGAAAGTAGTACCCGGTGCTGAATCTGAACACCACATCCCGGCGCAGTGTAGTGCTGTCGTTCACTTGTTTGATCCAGCGTGGCTTATAGGCAATTGTTCCCCTGGGGCTTATCACAGTCTGGTCGTTGTAATCCCAAAATTGGCCGCGAACACCTACTGTTGCGGTTAGTTCTGATTCATCAGCAGTGTGCAAGTCCCAAGTATTCTGCACATATCCAGTGAGGCGGTTGGTGAGTATGGTACTTCCTCCCTTGATTACATCATTGAAGAGTATTTCGTTCGTGGGATTGATAGGCGTGCTATATCCTGCAGAATCTATATAGGTCCACTCGCTGAGCCTGTCGGTAATGTCTTCAATTTGCCAGCCTGCTCCCCACTGCAGGTATTTATTGTCGATGGTTTTAAACCCGCGGTGCTGCAAACTGATCACTCTGGCATCGAGTTGGTTGCGGGCATGGTCAAGGTTTCCGCCTATGCCTCTGTTGCGCACCACGTCGCCAAAATCATCGTCTCCAAGGTCGCGTTCCAATTCGTCGAGACGGTACTGACCTTGTATGTCGAAGGTTTCGTCTTCCATGGTCTGGAAAATGGAAGCTGTAAACTTAAGTCTGGTATTCAGGTTGGGTTTGTATTCTGTAGACACAGCTCCGAATCCGGTTTTGAAAGATGTGGTTTCCTGCCCTTCAAAAAATACGGTGAGCCGGAGGGCCTCGTTGATACTTCCGAAGTCAGTTTCCCTTGTGGTGGGAATAAATTTATAGTTGTTTGAAGAAAAATTGCCAAGGAATTGTATGTCCCATTTATCGGTCAGGGCGTACGTCCAATAAGTTTGAACATCCGTAAAGTTTGGCTGATAATCGCCTTGTGTGTCAAGAGAACCGAGCAGATATTGGTTTGTGAGGTACCTCACACCTGTTATCTGAGTGAAGCGACCGTTTTTCGATGCACTCTCCACCGATGCCGACCCTCCCAGTAAACTCGCGCTAACGCTTCCACCGAAGCGCTGTGGCCGCTTGTATTGTATATCGAGCACTGAGCTCATTCGGTCCCCATATCGGGCATCGAAACCACCGGCGCTGAAAAAGATGCTTCCCACCATGTCGGGATTCGGAAAACTGAGACCTTCCTGCTCACCGCTTCGGGCGAGGAATGGGCGGTACACTTCTATGTCGTTCACGTACACCAGGTTCTCTGCATAGCTGCCCCCGCGCACGCTGTACACTGAGCTGAGCTCATTGCTCATCTGCACCCCGAGTTGAGAGGTGAGTACGCTTTCTATCCCTTGCTGCACGCTGGGATTTACTTTTATATCTTTTATGGGTACCCTCGACATGGTGGTCTTCCGGCTGCGGTCTTCGAGGATTTCCACACCTTCCATCTGCCTTATTTCGAGCTTGATGTCGAGATTCGCACTCTGTCCTTCATAAATGGTGATTGTTTGAGACCTGCCTTTGAAAGAGGTGTGGCTGGCCTCTACCTGAATGTCGTTGCCCGGTGAAAGTGCCAGCTCATACCTTCCATTTCTGTCGGTAAAGGTGCCTGCTTGTTGGCTACGCACGAATACATTGGCAAATTCTACTGGAGCACCTTTGGTGTCGGTAACACGGCCTTTTAGAACAACTTTCTCCTGCGCGAGCAGATATCCGGGAAGGATGACAAAAAGCAGTATTGTGTAAATGCGAAAGTTCAAGCCGTGTGATTCATCAATTCAGAGCGCAAACATAACTGAATTAGCTGTAGTTTATTGCCCACCCCGTTTTCGGTCTGTCTTAAAGTCACCCCGCTTCCATGCTTGAATGAATTGGGACCAGGCAACAGGATTCAGCAGGTTTATGGGCACTGCCTGTCCGGCGTAGTACAACTGGCTCTGATACTGGTTCATACTCATCTTATAAGTTTCGGCACCGCTCGGCATAGCGGCATCCATACGGTCTATCATTTCGGCTGCCAACAAGTTTTTCTCAGCGCGGTCCATATCTGTTTCAGGAGCCGACATTGCCAGAAATGCTTGCCTGAATTGTTCTCTTGTTGGCCAAGGATATACGGTTGCTTCTCTGAGTGTTATGGTGTCTGGTTCAAGTATTTGTATAAGACTATATCGGCTGGTAGTAAGTGTATCTGGTATTACGAATCTCGCCTTCCTGTACCCTATAGCAGAGAAGCGCACTGAGTCGCCCTTTTGCGCAACAAATGAAAAGTAGCCATAAATGTCGGTAATGGTACCACGGCGGTTATTCTCTATCAAAATACTGGCGAAAGGCACCGGGTTCAAGCTGTCGTTGGATATTACTACACCCGAAAACTGGATTAGATCATCATCCGTTCTTTGCCCGTAGGCGCTGGAAAATATGGATACAAAAAGTAGAAGTGCTGTTGTCTTTAGTATATTCATCGCATGCTGCTGTGATCTCAAAAGTAATTGTTTTTGCGTATTCAATTTTTGACAACGCCCTGTTTTATCTCTACATTTGGGAATCATTAAAACTTGGGTTTTGAAAAATCATTGCTTATTCATCTTTATTTCTGGGTTTTTGGTAGCCCAGGCTGCTGCCCAGCCGGTCATCACCAATGCTACATTTACCAATAGCGGTACGGTGCTGGATTACGATACAGCAACTCCGTTATGGAATGCAACGCTAAACCCTGAAGCAATTCAAGGGCCAAATGTAACCTGGGATTACAGCACTTTCGAAATAGGTGCATTGGTAAACGAAACATATGTTGCCGTAAGTGCCACCCCGCTATCGTATCAGTTCTTTTTCAACAACCAGATTCTTTACCCCAACAGTTTTTCTAACCATGCTTTGCCTGTAAATATAGCTGACCTGGGGCTGCCTATTCCAATAGATGTAACTGATCCATACGCATTTTACAGAAACAGCTCCGGAGGATATTTCGCCACAGGATATGCCGCAACAGTCGATGGTTTTCCATTCCCCTTATCCATTCCTTACACGGAAGCTGACAGGATTTACAAATTTCCTGTGAATTATGGAGAGAGCGATGCCACGAGCAGCAGTTTCTCCATTACGGTACCCACCTTTGGTTACTATGGTCAGGATGCAGTTAGAAATAATTCAGTAGATGGCTGGGGCACACTCATCACCCCCAATGGAACCTACGAAGCACTGCGGGTGCGGTCTGAGCGATTTATTACTGATACCATCTATCTGGAACAAGAGATGACAGGGCAAATAATAGAACGCCCGGTACAAATAGATTACGCCTGGCTTACTGTTGACGTGGCAGGCCCTGTAATGCAAGTCACAACGATAGCAGGGCAAGTAACAACTGCAAGAATCCTAAGTGGAGACGGCCCCAACAATGTAAACCAGGTTCAGCTTCAGGGAATATCAATTTTCCCCAATCCATCCAATGGAATTCTCCACGTGGGCGGTCTTGACAGGTCATCAGCTCTGCGATTGTATAGCGCTGAGGGTAAGATGGTGCTCAATAAAACCACTGATAGCGAAAATTTTTCTTTAGACATCAGTCACTTACCAGCTGGAATGTACATCCTTCAGGTGAACAACAGTTCCGGAAGCTTCACTGATAGGATTGTAATTACCAAATAGACGCTTATTGCACCACCAGTTTTGAAATGGAAGTTTCGCCTTTGGCAAATTCAGCCTGAACGATGTAGACTCCCTTTGCGAGCGAGGTAATGTCTATGGAAGATTCTTGCCCAACCACCCCTTTTCGGGAAACAACCTTTCCTCTCACGTCGAATATTGAAATTGTGGCTGATACGCTATTGCCACTCCACTTTATTCTGATGGCATCGCGTGCAGGATTGGGCAATAGCGTTAGTGATGGTCCGGGATAATTCATTGTTGATACCCCAATTGTAATTTGAATATTGTCCAGCAAGATGTTGTTGCCCCTGCGGTTCGTAGTCTCAAAAATGATGTAAAATGGTTCAGACTCTATCTGCGCATTGTAGCTCATCCAGTCCGCTGCCGTTTCTGGGAAAGCATTTACCTGGCTGTTGGGGTTTGTCCAAAGTGACTCGCCACCCTTTTGAAAAATGATTTCCTGAATATTTGAGTTGCAGCCTACCTTGTACACCGTGAGTGTGTCGTACTGAAAGGTGCTGGAACTGTTATTGCGTCGGCGGTAGAAGTAGTCGAAAGTAAGGTCAAAAGAGCTGACATCAATCCATGACATGCCTACCACCGGACTTACAAGCCAATCCTTTTGGCTGGCTATATTGTTGTACCCCGGGTGATTCATCCAAGCGGCAATACCAGATGCTTCACTGCTGTTGGCGGATTGTACGGTGTAGGTTGTGTCCCAGCCGACTTCACTGTCGGGATTCACCACCAGCCATTTCTCAGGGTCTATACCTTCGCTAAAGGTCTCGAAGAGTTCTTCGTTTTGTTCGGGCAGCTGGGTCCAGCGCACTACGCCATTGTTGTTGAGCACATCATACTCACCTGCCAATGGTACAATACGAATATGTAACTCCTTAAACCCTGATCCCGACACCTGAAAAGATGGCAAAAATAGAGAGCTGCTCGCTCCGGGAAGAATTGTTAACTCGGCACTGCTGTAGGTCATTTCTTCCCCTCCATTTACGCTGTATATAAACCCGAGACCAGATACAGCATCTAAACCATTGTTCTGAATTGAAAAGGATGCATCTACAGTCGTACTGTTGTTTTCGGATGGACAAACAAATCCACTTTCGGGAGTAAGTATGGCTACCAATTCCACATCAATATCGGGGCTGGCGGGGGGTACCGGAACGTTTTCAGTAGACAATAGGTCAAAGGCCGCTTTTACGTCAATCACGCCCATGCCGTAAGTGTTGTCCTCACCTGGATTGCCTTGGTCTACCGCAGAAAAGTACAGAGCAGTAAGTATGTCTTCGCCAGTGAGGTAGGGGAATGCCTCCTTGAGCAACAGGACGGCACCGCTCACATGCGGTGAGGCCATTGATGTTCCGCTGAAAAGATCATATTGTCCATTTGCCACGGAGGAGCGAACATTTACGCCGGGTGCAGATACTTCGGGTTTGATGAGCAAGCTGCCATCCGCATCGCACACACTTGGTCCCCGGCTCGAAAAACTAGCTACATTCCATGGACCAGACCCAATTCCATTCACCGCTCCTACACTGAAGGTATTTACCAGCCCCATATTGATGTTGTTTGGAATGCCAATGGTCTGATCGTCGGGCCCGTTGTTGCCAGCGCTAAATACATTGGCTATGCCAGCAGCTTCCACAGCAGCCATCACTGGAATTACAAATTGCGAACAGGCACCCCAGTCCTGGTCTTCAATATCGTTTGGTCTTCCCCATGAGTTGTTAATCACATCAGGGATGTCAGATGATGTCTCCTCATCTCCATCGGGGTTGAGTGCCCACTCGAAGCCCAGCATCAGATCGCTAAGGGGTTTTACAAAAGCTATGTTTGAAACAATGGGGTCTGTAGCAATGAAATAGGCCTGAGGAGCCACACCTATGGTATCGGCAGTGGCGGTGTCGAGGCCCAGGATTATTCCGCTTACATGTGTGCCATGGCTGCTGGATTTATCGGTAGGTAAAGGGCTGTCATAGCCGAACCATGTGGATTCCAGGGGCATTCGGTTGGGCAGAAACCGGTCCCCGAATGTGGGGTGTTCCGGCCATACACCTGTATCGAAAGTAAGGGCTATACGCCCATTTCCGGTGTAGCCCAGGGCCCACATCTCCGGGGCATTGATTACTGCCAATCCCGGCTCAATGCCACCTTCACTTTTTGGGGCAGACGCGTTCCCCTTTTCAGGAGTTATAAGCCCGTATTCCGCAGGATTCAAGTCAATATAAGCTACTTCAGGTCTGAATGTGAGCGCTTCAATGAGTTCGGCATTTGCCGAAAAGCTTATGCAGTTCGATATCCAGAATTGCTGCAGATTTTCAAAAGGCAAACCACTCTCGGTTACAAATTTTACTAGTGGTGTCTGGCTTTCTGCAGCTTTCTCCTTCAACGCCCGCATTACCACCCTTGAATGGCGGGAAACAGGGATACTTTCTATTTTCATTTTTGCCTTTAACGCTGCCACGTCCACCCGGTCATCCAGGAGAAGCATCACGGGTATCATTTCAGCGTCAGCGGCCACTTCGAGCCTGTTAAGCAGTCGCTGTTCCACAAAAGCATATTGTGCATGTACTGCACCCATCACCAACATCAAAGCACCAGAAAGTAGAAATTGCTTCATAATTCAATCATTTTTTGCTTTTCGAAAGTAATACATTTCAACCTTACAGACTCTACATCTTTCTACACTTATTGGAAAGTTAAGTGCGGTACATGTCGTCTGACCTACATTTAGATATGTCCTTAATTGGTTTACTTTGCAGAACTTTTATACACAAGTATGGCACAA
>JBGTBE010000103.1:0-24256 GCA_041749535.1 Cryomorpha sp.
ATTTCTGGGTAGACCTTCAGGCTGCTGCACGTAAATCTGGTAAAGACCTGGATCTCTCCTATACGAATACAAAAGGGCAGAATAACGCCATCAAAGGCCACTCCGACAGGAGTAAATTTATCATTCGGGAGGTAATTAATGTGTACCCGGATACCTTATGCTGGGTGCATGATTATACCTATGCGTATAATGAGCCCCTCACGGAAATGTATTTTTGGCATCCCGCCTATGATAATTACCCGGTAGTGGGAGTTACCTGGAATCAAGCCAAGGCGTTCAATGTTTGGAGAACCGAACTTTTGAGTACCTGGAAGATTACCAATGGAGAAACATTCGTACAGAGATTTAGGCTTCCAACCGAAGTAGAATGGGAATTCGCATCTCGTGGTGGTATAGATAAATCACCTTATCCATGGGGAGGTCCGTATATCAGAAACATATTAGGTTGCCCACTTGCCAATTTCAAGCCACAAAGGGGCGATTATGTTGACGATGATGGTTGCCATACTGTGGATGTAAGATCTTATGAGCCGAATGGATACGGGTTGTTCTGTATGTCAGGTAATGTGGCTGAATGGACCAACACTGCATACGATGAGTCTGTATATGAATTCTCACATGACCTTAATTCCGAATATCAATACGATGCACTTGCTGATGATCCACCAGCACTAAAGCGAAAAGTAATAAGAGGTGGATCTTGGAAGGATGTACTGTATTACCTGCAGAATGGAACACGTACTTTCGAGTATCAGGATACTGCCAAATGCTACATCGGATTCAGGTCTGTGATGAGCTATCTTGGTCGTGGAAAAACTGGTAACCCCAGTGACTGGAATTAAGAAGTCCAAAATCGTTTATAATTAATCTAAAAAGCAAGGAAGAATGAAACCAGGGAGTAAATCATGGAAGAAATTTATGGCCAAATTATACGGTATTGGAGCTGCCGTAGTAATTATTGGTGCACTTTTTAAAATTCAACACTGGCCTTTTGCCGGAGAGCTGCTGATCGTTGGTCTTAGCACGGAAGCTGTAATTTTCTTCTTTTCGGCTTTCGAGCCCGTTCATGAAGAGATTGACTGGTCTCTTGTTTATCCAGAGTTACGGACTGGTGAACCCGCAAGAGGCAGCCTTACCGAGGGAGATGATGATGGATCTATTACAGAGCAGCTTGATCAAATGCTTGAAGATGCCAAGATAGAACCAGAATTGATTGCGAGTCTTGGAGATGGTCTACGATCATTAAGCTCACAAGCTTCACAACTTTCCAAGATAACTGACGCGTCTGTTGCCACCAACGAATATACCACAACGCTTCGCGGTGCAGCAGAGAAAGTAGGGCAACTTTCGGATACCTATCAGCAGGCTTCTGAAGCACTAACTGGCCTTACTAGCCAGGCTGAAGCTGGAAGTTCAGCTGGTGAGCACTTGCAAAGGATGTCATCGAATCTTTCTCAACTCAATGTCATGTATGAGACCCAACTGAAAGAACTTCAGACTTCTTCTCAATTGTATTCAGGTATTACTGAACTCATGAAGAATCTAAATGAGTCAGTAGACGATACCCGCAAGTACAAGGAAAATATTGCCGAATTGGCTAAGAATTTGTCTTCGCTCAACACGGTTTATGGCAACATGCTCAATGCAATGAGTGTACCATCAGGCCGATAATTAGGAATGATTGTTAAACTAACATTTTCAAAACCTAATTAGACTATGGCAGGAGGCAAAGAATCACCCAGGCAGAAGATGATCGGTATGATGTACCTTGTACTCACCGCTCTTTTGGCACTCAACGTATCGAAGGAAATTCTCGATGCATTCGTAACCATCAATAGTGGCCTTGAAACTACCAAGGTTACATTTGACGGCAAGCTGAATCAACAGTATGGGGCTTTTCAAAACTCATACAATGAAAACCCGGCTAAGTATGGCAAAGCATGGGAAGAAGCGCAAAAGTTACGCCAGGAAGCCAATGACCTAGTGGCCCATATAGATTTGATAAAAGCCAAAACTATTGCTGACACAGAAGGGTTAACGATGGAGCAAGTTCTTGGTAAATCGGAGACCGGTGTGGACACCGTATTGAATCTTCGTTATGTAAATAACAAGGACAACTACGATGTGAATACCCAAGTGATGGTTGGGCCAGAACCTGCTAAACCAAAAGATGACGACAATCCGGATGGGAATAACTACCGCGCAACTGTGCTAAAGCAAGAGCTAGAGAAATACCGGGAGAATATGAAGGCAATGGTGGTTAATGATCCATCCTTGGCAAAAGCAATTGATAGTCTTTTTACTTTTCCGGAGAAGATTAAGGATGCATCTGGTACGCCTCAAAACTGGGAGTCGCTCAATTTTTACCATGTACCTCTGGCGGCAACGACTACCATTTTGTCTAAACTACAATCGGACGTGAGGAATACTGAGTCAAATGTGCTTGGTCACCTTTTCGCCGATGTAGATGCCGCTTCATACAAGTTTACGAAGCTTGTACCCATCGTCTTGCCAGAGAAGACATATGTACTTCAAGGCGACTCCTTTAGAGCAAAGGTATTCCTTGCTGCATATGATGATACCAATCTACCTGAGATTGTAATAGGTAGTGAAGGTGCCAAAGTGAATCCTGAAACCAAAGAACTTCCAGGCGATAAGGGTAAAAAAGTTGCTATAGGCGCAGATGGCCTAGGTAAACTTAGACTCCCTGCAAATGCAATAGGAGATAAGAATTGGGAAGGTGTTATTAAATTCAGAAACCCTACCGGGGGTGGATTTACGAATTATCCTTACTCAGTGACCTATGAAGTTGCAAAACCTGCTTTGGTCGTTTCTCCAATTAAAATGAATGTGCTTTATCGCGGAATTGAGAATCCCGTTGCTATTTCAGTACCTGGTATTTCCCAAGATGCCCTAAAGGCCACCATTAACAATGGAGTTCTCGTGAAGCAGTCAGATGGGACTTATATAGCCAAAGATATTAAGACGGGAACAGCAGCTACTGTGTCAGTATCTGCGGAAATAGATGGAAAAACAAAATCTATGGGTACTTTTGAGTTCAGGGTAAAATCCGTTCCAGACCCAATTGCCAAGTTTGCAGGTAAAGGACCTGCTGATGCTACTGCAAAAACTTCAGAACTTACTGCAGCACTCGGTGTTGTTGCTGATTTACCTGACTTTGAATTTGACTTAAAGTATCCTATTAAGTCATTTGATCTCACCGTGATTATGGGTGGTAATGTCAAGACAATTACATCGAACAGCAATAAACTTACCAGTGATATGTCTGAATTGCTCAAGCAAGTTAGAAGAAATCAAACTGTGATTATTGAGAATATCAGGGCCTTGGCTCCTGATGGATCAACGAGAAAATTGGGTAGTATCAACCTACGCGTTATATAATTTCAAAGCTTATGAAATCGCTCATAAAATTTGCCTTTGTGTGTTTACCGATGTTGACAGTTGTAATACAGCCTGTAAATGCACAGACTGTTCTCGACGGAGCATGGATCAAAGAACATAATAAAACCAAAAAGGTGGTTCAATACCCCTTTATTCGCGAAGCAGATGTAATGTGGGCGCGTAGAATTTGGCAAGACATTGATTTGCGCGAAAAAATGAATCTTCCTCTATATTACCCTTTAGAGGAATCGAACGGAATGAAAAGCCTTTTCGAGGTAATTCGTACCGCTCTACTCGATGAAGGTTCTATCACGGCGTACAGTTCTGGTGTCACTGGTCTTGAAGATGATTTCAGGGTTGCGCTTATGCGTAATGACGTGAAGGGAATTTTGGAACGTCAGGATACATCATCCACCCAGGATCCTGACACTGGCGAGATGATTGAAGTTGTTCAAACTATAAAAATTAACAGCCAGGATATAACCAGGTATCGGATTAAGGAAGATTGGTTTTTTGATAAGCAACGTTCTGAGCGCTATATGCGCATTATTGGAATAGCACCGCTTAAAGAACGTCTTTCGGAGGATGGCGAACCTACCGGAGCTTATGAAGTTCTTTTTTGGTTGTACTTCCCAGAATGCAGATATGTTTTTGCCAATTGGGATTCATTCAATCGCTTTAACGATTCTGAGAGAAGGTCTTTTGACGATTTGTTTCAGAAACGCATGTTTTCATCATTGATTGTAAAAGAATCGAATGTGTACAATCGCAAGATAGATGATGTATACACCGGACTTGACGCATTGATGGAAGCGGAAGAAATCAAAGAAAAGCTCTTTAATATGGAGCACGACCTTTGGTCTTTCTAGCATTTTCCGTTTAAATACTCTGCGAAAAGCACCCTACCTTTGGGTGCTTTTTTTATTTACATTATTCAATCAGTTTCATGCTCAAATTAGACCAGTTATCGCTGGAGTTTGCAGATCGTTTTCTGTTTAAGGATATCAACGTATTCATCGGAACCAGCGACAAGGTAGGCCTGGTAGGTAAGAACGGAGCCGGCAAGTCTACCATGTTGAAAATCATGATGGGTCTTCAGGCACCATCGTCTGGTATGGTCATTAAGCCCAAGGATTACTCCATTGGCTACCTTCCTCAGGACCTCGACTTTGAGTCCAAGCTTACGGTGAGAAGTGAAGTAAAGACTGCTTTTGCTGTTACTTTGGCATTGGGAAGAAGAATAGATGAGCTCGGACATCAACTCACGGAAAGGGAAGACTACGAGAGTAAGGAGTATCTGGATCTTGCAGAAGAATTGAATAGGGTATCCACCCAACTGGGTTTATACGATGTGGATAGTCAAGACGAACAAGTGGAAAGGGTTTTGTTAGGTCTGGGATTTTCCAGAGAAGAGTTGGAAAGGCCGGTTCATACTTTTAGCGGTGGGTGGAAAATGCGAATGGCCCTCGCTAAAATTCTGCTTCAGAAGCCCGATTTGGTGCTGCTTGATGAGCCAACAAATCATCTTGATATTGAATCTGTTCAATGGCTGGAAACCTATTTAAAATCCTATCCAGGGGCTGTTGTTCTTATATCTCACGACCGGGTTTTTCTCGATATGGTTACCAATAGAACTTTGGAGTTGGTAAATTCTAAGGCATATGATTATCCAGCCGCTTACTCAAGATTTGTGGAGCTTAGGGAGGAAGTAATTCAACAACAAAGGGAAACACGTAAAAACCAAGAGAGAGAGATAAAGCACACAGAAGCGCTAATCAATAAGTTTCGCGCCAAAGCAAGCAAAGCTTCTTTTGCCCAGAGTCTTATTAAGAAACTCGATAAGATGGATGTGGTGGAAGTGGACGATGCCGAAACTGCACAATTGCATTTTCGGTTTAGACCTGCTCCTAGGTCCGGAAAGGTAGTGGTAAATGGGCATGGTCTTTCTAAGCATTATGGGAGTAAGAAAGTATTTGCTGGGCTGGATTTCGAGATAGAAAGGGGGGTTAAGGTTGCATTGGTAGGTAAGAATGGCGTGGGCAAAACAACGTTAACAAAAGTGATCGCCGGTCTGACACCTTATGAAGGAGAATGCGAATTGGGCCATCAAGTCGATTTAGGTTATTATAGCCAGAACCAAGCTGAAGAACTTCCTGGCAATCTCACTGTGCTTGAAGTAATAGACAATGAAGCTACTGGAGAGTACCGCAAAGGAGTAAGAAATCTGCTTGGGGCATTTATGTTTCATGGCGACGACGTTTATAAACAAGTCAAGGTCCTGAGCGGTGGAGAGAAAGCACGCCTGGCTCTTTGCAAGTTGTTGCTGCACCCCTACAATTTCCTCATCTTAGATGAGCCGACAAATCACTTAGACATGCGCTCCAAAGATGTGTTGAAAGAAGCGCTTTTACAATTTGATGGAACCCTTTTGGTTGTTTCACATGACCGGGATTTTCTCTCCATGTTGTCAGATCAAGTAATGGAGATAAAAGATGGGGCCATGTCCGTTTTTCCAGGCACTGTGGCTGAGTTTCTCGAAAGAAAAAAGGCCGACTCCATCAAAGAATTTGAATATACCAAGCGCTCAGAGGCCGCAAAGAATGCCCAGTCTTCGGCTGAAACTTCTGACGAAAAGGAGAGATGGCAGATGTCCAAAAGACTCAGCTCACTTGAGAAAGAAATAGAAAAAATTGAGGCCCAGCTCAATGAAGAGACAGCACAGTATCAGTTTCATGAAAAGCTAGACCCACATCAACTTAAGAACCACCACCTAAGATTGGCTCAGTTGGAGAAAAAACTTTCGACTAAAATGTTGGAATGGGAAGAATTGGCTGCGAAAATGGATACTACTGCCTGAAATTCAATCGACAAAATCAAATCAGATCTAAAAATTTTCGAGAAGGTAAAATTTAGGGCTTTCTGATTTTGATGCCTCAGCAGTGAGGCGAAGTGTTTCATTGTTTTCGAATGTAACTGCCTCCGTTTGGCCAATTACAGAATAAGCACCCAAGACAATTCTAGCCTTTTGCCCACCAAAGAAATCATCGTTAACAAAGTCAGTAAGTTTCCAAATAAAGGAATTCCCATCTTTATTATAACCAACAAGGGCAACAACATTTCCATCTTCGCTGATATCTGCTCCTGTAATTAAGCCTTGAGAGTTGAAGGATGAAATGAATTCAGCCTGATACTGGCCTGGTTCGGCGGGAATACGGTATAAATAACATTTTAGGTCTAAACGATTTTTAGTGAAGATATAAAGCGCCTCATTAAAATACAGGAGCGCTTCGCAATCTATATCATCATCTGAGAGTCCGCTACCATCAGGGGCTGTCACTGTGAATCCTATCAATGCGTCTGGAGTGCCTTGTCCGTTGTTGTCAGGATTGAAATTGGCCCAAGGAATGCGGTAAACACCAAAGTTGGTTCTGGTTGCCTTGTTGTTGCCAGTGTCAGAAATGTAGAGATGTGAAGCACTCTGAGCGAGGTCTTCCCAATCGGTGTTGATTGCATTCGCTATACTTACCTTTCGTACAATTGAGCCTGTTCCTGGTGAAATGATGAATACTTCACTCTCGTTCCCCTTATCATTGTGGGTGAGATAGTTGCCATCAAATTTGCCCAATCCGGAAGTTTCGTCTATGAGGTTACTTAACGATGCAATTAATACTGGCAATTGGTTCGAAGAAAGGTATTGGCAGTCTGTATTTGTTCCAGATGCAGGGTTGTAGTTCACTGAAGTCGAATCGTTGCAATTGATTTCAGCAACGACTTCACTATCGTCATGATTGCAAGATGTGCAGGATGCTGTGAGCAGTACACACAGCATTTGAATCCAGTGCATATTAAGTTTCGTCAAAAAATACATTTACCTTTTTTAGATTTTTTAGACTCTGAAGTTGAGTGGTAAATTCCAGCGCCTTTCTCTGACTTTTCATGACAATGTAGTAAGAATACTCTGACATTTGAGAGTCATTTTCGCCAAAGGTTTTTAAATTGACAAGCTTTGATTTCCGGCAATATTTCTTAAGCAATTCACCCAGGTCGGCATCAGGTTTATCTGAACTCCCATATATCAATTGAAGGAGGTATTCTTTCTTAGCTGGCGAAGACAAGTTAATGACTGATGTGAGGTAGACAACAAGGCCTATGAATACTGTACCTGTGATAGATATCGCGTACATCCCTGCCCCACAAGCCAGACCTACAGCAAGGGAAAAGAATATAAACATGATGTCTTGTGTGTCTTTTACTGCCGTTCGGAAGCGTATAATCGACATAGCCCCAACCAATCCAAATGCTCGAGCAAGGTTATTTCCAATGACCATGATAACCAATGCCGTGATAAGCGCTAGCATGATGAGAGATACCACATAGCTTCCGGAATAGCTTATTCCATTGTACGTAGCCCTGTATAATATGGCAATGAAGACCCCGCATAGTAGCGCTGCGATTAGGTTCGCTAGTGCTTCTTCAGGAGTGATTGAGAACATAAAGGTGAACTCAAATTCTGTCAGCATCGTCTTTCCATCAAATTGAGGTTATACATTGAAACTTCTTTGGTATAAAAGGCCTCAGCATATTTTGACAATGCTTCGTGCCTGAGCTGAAATTCTTCAATCATTGATTTGACCCATGAAGGCATTCCTCTGTCACAATACTTTACTTCTAATATGAAGTACTCTTTCCAGACATTGACCAAGCCTGAATCTCTATACAGGTCATTCAGTTGCGGAAATAGTGAAACCCTTATATTTTTATCAAGTGTTATGCGCACGTCTGGATCGAATTTGCCAAAGTATGGTTCACGATCATAAACCACAAGACTTACAGGTCTGTACCCATCCTTTAGAAAATGATAAAAAAATGTGGAATCTAGCTTAGATCCATCATCCATGTGTACATTCATAAATACTTCGCCAGTGCGAAGGCCTTCTTCCAATTTATCAAAATCTGTAAGTACCCTGGATTTCAAAATCCTATCTCCTACTTTCTTTTTAACTTCAAGAAATACCTTATTTCCTTCAGCGTAATGATTGTAGCCTCTGATTCTTAGTTTCCATCGATCCTTAATTCCTTCGAGTTTCTGGTACAGCGCGTCAAACTGAGGGGTGTCGTAGTAGACACTTCTCACCGTATAGCCTACTTCAGTATCATCGCCTTCATGCGCATAGCCGTCCGGTTCAACAAAAGCTAAGAGTCTTTGCCTAAAGCTCAACAATGAAGTATCAGGCACCAAATATTTTCGCTCATACCTGTACTTCACTTGGCGCGTGTATTTTCAAAACCAAAGATTCGGCCGAGATATCTGATCGGCGTGATCTTCCCGGAATGAATTTTTACGTTACCCATATTGCCTGACATGAAATCAGAAGTATACGGGAAAACAGCTGTGATGTAAAATGCTTCTTTGAAATCAAGGATTTTAACAGCCAGGTCCATTTTAGATAATACGCCATTCTCGCCAGTCCAGCTGATGAGATTACCAATTTCCAGGTAATTTTTTTCTTTATAGGGTATTGGAATCAGGGCCACTATAGCAGTTGTATCTGCCACGGTCATAATCTGCCCCGTAAGTTGCAAATCCCTGTATAAGAGTATCTTTCCACTTATAGGAGAAATGATGGTCAGGGATTGTAGACGCTTTTTGATTAGCTCAATTTGCATCATCACCGATGCTATTTGCGCCAATGTTAGTTTTTCCTGTTCAGGTTTCTCCCCAGTCGATAAGGACTGCCAATTGGCTCTTGCGATTTTGGCGGTAACTTCTTTTACTTTTACAAGGTTCTGCTCAATGTCATATTCCTGTTGAGAAATTGCACCATCTCTTAAGAGCTTCTCTGTGCGTGCCATCAAAATTTGTTGTGTAGCAAAATCCTGTTCTGCTAATTCCAATTGGTTCAAAGCAAGTAGAATATCTTCAGGTTTCTGGCCAGTGGTGAAAAATTCGAGCTCCGCTTTAAGAATTCCGAGCTGACCTTCGAGATCAATCAAGTTTCTCAATTCCTCGTTTGAAGAAACGAATCCCAGGGTATCTCCCTTGCTAACTTTACTGTTTGCAGTGATATTTGGTGCAAGGGTAAGCTCAACTACGTCGCCTCTTTGAAATTCTGTTACACTGTATTTTTCTACAGCGTCAGTTCTATGGTTGATGAGTGATGATATGAGATTTCCTTCAACAGTCCGACTTATATTGTATTCCACATCAGGCATAAAATAGCCTTTACTTGAAATATTATAAGGTATTTCAATGTTAAAAGCGAACCACCCCACCGCGATTAGTGACACAATATAAATCAGGATCCTTGGATAAGGTTCTTTTAAGAGCATTGCTGGTTTACCTTGCAGGTGTATTTTCGCAAAGGAAGCGAAATTAATGTTTTAATAATGTATAATCAACATTCGGGTCATTTTAGACATTTCCTTAACCGATCCCCGATTAGCTTTTGCTTCTGAAAAAAACATTGATCGGGATGCCTGTTAAATCAAAATTCTCACGCAACTTGTTTTCAAGAAATCTCTTGTAGGGATCTTTCACGTATTGAGGCAGATTGCAATAGAAGGCAAATGAAGTCTTGTAAGTGGGCAACTGCATCACATATTTTATGCGAACCGTCTTCCCTTTATATCCAGGGGGTGGGGTATGTTCTATAATAGGGAGCAGAATATCATTGAGTTTAGATGTTGGAATTCGGGTGCTCATATTTTTGTAAACATCTATGGCCGTCTCTATTGCTTTATGTATGCGCTGCTTGCTAATGGTAGAAGTGAATATAATAGGTACATCAGTAAAGGGCGCAATTCTCTCTCTGATTTCATCTTCGTACTTCTTCATTGTGGAAGTATCTTTCTCCACCAAATCCCACTTATTGATTAGGATAACAACCCCTTTTCCATTTTTCTCAATGGTGTAGAATATGTTAAGGTCCTGTTTTTGAATTCCTTCGCTCGCATCTACCATTAGAAGGCATACATCGCTTTCCTCAATTGCCCTTATCGCTCTCAGGACTGAGTAAAACTCAATGTCTTCGTGCACCTTGCTGCGCTTCCGAATTCCGGCAGTATCCACAATAAAAAAATCGAAACCAAAACTCTGGTACCTTGTAAGCAAAGCATCTCTCGTGGTGCCTGCTATATTGGTAACGATGTTTCGCTCAGCGTTCAGAAGGGCATTCACAAGAGATGACTTTCCTACATTAGGCCTACCTACCACTGCAATACGTGGAATTTCCGGATCAGGTGGGTTTACCTTTTCGGGAAAAGTGGCGATAAGTGCATCAAGGAGCTCTCCGGTGCCCCCTCCACTGGCTGAAGAAATGCAATAAACTTCACCCAAACCTAAAGAATAGAATTCACTGGCTTGCAGGATGCGGTCATTGGTATCCACCTTGTTGGCTACAATCAATAACGGTTTGTCAGACTTTCTCAAAAAGGAAGCAATGGCCTCATCATGGTCAGTGATTCCCGTAGTTGTGTCGAGCATGAATAGAATGCTACTGGATTCTTCAATGGCCAACTGCACCTGTTTCTTAATTTCTTCTTCAAAAATGTCTTCAGAATTAAGGGTGTATCCACCTGTGTCAATTACTGAGAACTCAACACCTGACCATTCTGCTTTTCCATAGTGCCTATCTCGGGTTACTCCGCTGGTAGGGTCCACAATGGCATCTCTTGATTCTGTCAGTCTATTGAAGAGTGTAGATTTACCAACGTTGGGTCTGCCTACAATCGCGACGATATTTGCCATAATTAGTTTTTGTAACCAAATGCTTTTAGGCGATTTTCTTTATTGCGCCAATCTTCATCCACTTTTACATGCATCTCCAGAAACACCTTATTCCCGAGAAACGACTCTAATAATTTTCTTGCTTCGGTGCCTACCTTCTTCAGTTTCTCGCCTTTGTGTCCAATAATAATTCCCTTCTGAGAATTCCGCGATACATAAATTACTGCGCCAATGTGCACCAGCTTTTCACTCTCCTTATACGTCTCTATTTCTACTTCAACAGAGTAGGGTACTTCTTGCTGATAATTTTCGATAATTCGCTCCCTGATTATTTCGGCTACAAAAAAGCGCATAGGCCTGTCTGTAAGGGCATCTTTATCGAAATATGGAGGAGATTCTGGCAATAGCTCCAGTACCCTCTTCTGAATTTGCTCGATACCAAAATCATGGAGCGCCGAAATTGGAATTATTTCGCTATTCGGAAATAGGTCCTTCAATTGTGTGGACCAGTTGTCTATCATTTCCTGATTTGAGAGATCTATCTTGTTCATAACTATAATCATAGGAATCTCAGTTCCTGCGAGCGCTTTCTCAAATCCAAAAAATTCTAACTTTTCATCATTTATATCTATCAGGAGTAGTATCACATCAGCATCCTTCAATGCCTCCTTTACAAAAGACATCATACTGGCCTGAAGCGCGTATTTAGGTTCTAGGATACCGGGTGTGTCACTGTATACAATTTGGTGCTCATCTGTATTTACGATACCTATTATTCTGTGCCTGGTGGTTTGTGCCTTCGGGGTGATTATAGAAATTCGCTCACCCACCAGCTTGTTCATTAAGGTGGACTTTCCGGCATTCGGCCGACCAATGAGATTGACGAATCCAGATTTGTGTGTCATTGAAAAAAACTTTTGCAGTCAAAGAAACAAAATATATCTTTGCACTCCCCTAAGCGAAGGGTTTATAATTTGATTTCAATTGGCCGGTGTAGGTTTTCGAAAGTGCATGAATATATGGACCGACTAAACTGAAATGTGAAACTGGCATGAAAATATTGCGGGGTGGAGCAGTTGGTAGCTCGTCGGGCTCATAACCCGAAGGTCGTCAGTTCGAGTCTGGCCCCCGCTACAAGTGAAAAAGGCTTTCGAAAGAAAGCCTTTTTCCATTTCAATTGGTTTGTTGAAGCTTTGAAGTTAAAATAAAAGCCAGCTCTGAATATGAGCTGGCTTTTGTGTACCCGGAGCGGGACGTGAACCCGCACGGCCAGCGATGGCCACAGGATTTTAAGTCCGGCGTGTATACCAATTTCACCATCCGGGCAGTGGTGCACAAATGTAAGATTTTTAGGAATGTCAGCGTGACTTGCCTTTAGAACTTACACTTAAGCAAATAAAAAAGTTCCGGCGCAAGCCGGAACTTTTCTTGGAGCGGGAGACGGGATTCGAACCCGCGACCCCAACCTTGGCAAGGTTGTGCTCTACCAACTGAGCTACTCTCGCAATCGGGCGACAAAAATAAACATTAATCTGGAACTGCAAATAAGTGATGTGCTATTTACCACTTATTTTTTTTATCTCGTTCAGCTTCAATAAGGCTTCTACAGGTGTGAGCGTGTTTATGTCAACTTGAGTTATCTCATCTCTTATTTGACGCAATACCGGGTCATCAAGGTGGAAGAAACTCAGCTGCAGATTGTCTTCTTTCCGGTTGTTTGGCTTGATGTCCTGCATCTGGCCTGCATGCGATTTTTCAAGCCTTTCCATAATCTCCTTGGCACGAGAGACTACTGTAGGAGGCATTCCTGCCATCTGTGCAACATGAATACCGAAACTATGCTCGCTCCCTCCGGGTTTCAGTTTGCGTAGGAAGAGTACTTTGTCCTTAAATTCCTTCACACTCACATTATAATTTTTAATTCTCTTAAAGAGTGCAGACATTTCATTTAGCTCATGGTAGTGGGTGGCAAAGAGCGTTTTTGCGCGGGCATCTCTCCGTTCATGAATATACTCTGCAATACTCCATGCAATAGAAATTCCATCGTAGGTGCTTGTTCCTCGTCCTATTTCATCAAGCAGTATAAGGCTCCTGGCAGAAATGTTATTTAGGATACTTGCCGTTTCATTCATTTCAACCATGAATGTACTTTCCCCACTGGAAATGTTGTCACTGGCTCCAACCCGCGTGAATATTTTATCTACCAGCCCTATTCGTGCAGCTGATGCAGGAACAAAACTACCTATCTGACCCAGTATGACAATCAATGCCGTTTGCCGAAGCAAAGCTGATTTCCCTGCCATATTTGGACCGGTAATCATCATAATCTGTTGTTTTGAACTATCCAGATAGACATCATTTGCGATATACAATTCACCAACGGGTAGCTGCTTCTCTATCACTGGATGACGACCATCCTTGATGTCTAGTTCATAGCCATCAGTCATTTCAGGACATGTATAGTTATTCTCCCGCGCAGTTCTAGCAAAGGATAATAGGCAGTCCAATTCTGCTATTCGCCTCGCATTTAATTGAATGGGCTCAATGTACGCTGCGAGCGATTCTACCAATTGATTAAACAAATCTGTCTCAAGGGCCAGAATACGTTCTTGCGCACCCAAGATTTTTTGTTCGTACACCTTTAGCTCTTCTGTGATGTATCTTTCGGCGTTCACCAAAGTTTGCTTTCTTACCCAATTATCAGGCACTTTATCCTTATGGGTGTTTCGCACTTCTAGGTAGTATCCAAATACATTATTGAAAGCTATTTTGAGCGACGCGATGCCAGTTCTTTCAATTTCATGTTGTTGTATTGAAATCAAATGTTCCTTGCCATTGGTCGATATATTGCGCAAGTCATCAAGCTCTTCATTTACGCCATCAGCAATGATACCCCCTTTTGCAACCTGAACAGGGGCCAAGGGGTTGAGTTCTTTATCTATTCTCTGAATAGCAGTCAAACAAGGATTCAGTTGGTCTGCAATCTGAAGAAGCATCTCATTGTCACTTTGTTGAAGCAATTCTTTTATAGGTGATATTGCTGCGAGCGCACGACGTAGCTGAAGAATTTCTCTTGGATTTATTCTTCCAACTGAAACTTTTGAGACAATGCGCTCCATGTCTCCAATTGTTTCAATTAGGGCGCCAATCTGTTTGGAAATTTCTTGTGTTTCAAGAAAATATTTTACAGCAGTATGCCGCTGTACGATTGGTTTTAGCTGTTTCAGTGGCAGTACAATCCATCGCTTCAGAAGCCGGCTTCCCATCGGGGTAATTGTGCGGTCTATCACATCAAGTAGCGACACGGCATCCTCATTGGCAGGAGCAAGTAGTTCCAGGTTTCTAATGGTGAATCGGTCCAGCCAAACATGATTTTCCTCTTCAACACGAGAAATTCTGGAGATGTGTCCAAGTTTATCGTGTTGGGTTTCGCTCAGATAGTGCATAATTACACCTGCCGAAATGATAGCAAGCGGATATTCTTCTATTCCAAATCCTTTGAGGGAAGTGGTTTTAAAATGTTTCAGTAGCCTTTCATAGCCGAATTCAATTGTGAAAATCCAATCATCCAATCTGAAGGTATTGAACTTGCTACCAAATGATTCATGAAATCTTTTTTCAGTATTTCTTTGGTATAATACTTCACTCGGCCTAAAACCTTGAAGCAATTTATCAATGTAGGCTATACTCCCTTGTGCAGTCATAAACTCTCCGGTAGAAATATCCAGCAGGGAGAGGCCTGCGCGATCTCTTTCGAAATGCACTGAAGCCAGAAAGTTATTAGACTTGTGGTCAAGAACTTCTTCGTTGTATGCCACTCCTGGCGTGACCAGTTCTGTCACACCACGTTTTACAATGGTTTTCGTAAGTTTAGGATCTTCTAGCTGATCGCAAATGGCCACCCTGTAGCCAGCACGTACCAGTTTAGGAAGGTAGGTGTCCAATGAGTGATGTGGGAAACCGGCGAGCTCGACATGAGATGCAGCTCCGTTTTTCCTTTGCGTAAGTACAATTCCCAATATACCGGAAGCTACTACGGCATCTTGCCCGAAGGTTTCATAAAAATCGCCCACTCTGAACAGCAAAAGTGCATCGGGGTATCGGGTTTTGATACCGATGTATTGCTTCATTAGTGGTGTTTCTTCTCTGCTATCTTTGCTGGATTGTGCCAATGAAATTATTCTTTCTACGCTAATTTACGAAAGTATCAAGACGCTCTTGGTTTCGAGCATACTGAACACTTTGACTTATCATTTATTATGAACATAAAAAAACCTACAGATACTTTGAATCGCATGAATTCGCAGGAATACAGAGATTCGGGAAAGGCACCAGTCTTTATTGTTTTGGATAACCTGAGAAGTGCTTTGAATGTTGGCTCTATTTTCAGAAGCGCTGATTCGTTTAGGTGCGCAGAAATTCTGCTTTGTGGAATTTCCGCGCTTCCACCTAATAGAGAATTAAACAAGACTGCCCTCGGAGCTACAGAATCTGTTTCTTGGGTGCATGTTGAGCATACCATTGATGCGGTATTGGGGCTTAAATCCAGAGGAGTTATTGTTTATGCAGTTGAACAGGTTTCAAGGAGTATTTCACTGGAAAGTATGCCTTTTCAGCAGGATGTGACATATGCATTTGTGTTTGGAAATGAAGTGGAGGGTGTTTCGCAAGAGGTCATTGATGCTTGTGATGGTTGCATAGAAATACCACAATTTGGCACTAAACATTCTCTGAATGTTGCCGTATGCGCTGGTATAGTATTGTGGGAGAGTGCTGGAAGATTGCACAATCGTAATTTATAACAGGTTGAATTTTTATACCTTTAGCCGCCTTGAAATCAATGGTGTGATGTGGAGAGTGCTTCTGTATGGGTTTGTTATTATGATTTTTTTGACGGCAGTCGGGCAAGATGCGCATGCGCAGAATAGTGGTAGAAGTCTTTGGAAAAAACAGCGCCAATCTATAGGATTCGGTTTAGGAGCTGCAAATTTTCTTGGAGAACTGGGCGGTAAGGATGAAATTGGCTCAGATTTCTTGAGGGATTTCGAATGGTCTCAGACCAGACCTTCACTACAGATTAACTATAAGTATCAACTCGGAAGAAGATTGTCAGCCCGAGGCCAGCTGGCCTTCGCATACATTGCAGGGAATGATGCCACAACGAATGAGGTATTTCGCAGAAACCGAAATCTTCACTTCCGCTCAACAATCACTGAATTGGCAGCTATACTCGAAGTGAATATACTTGATTATACCCGATCGAATGTATATGAAAGAAATGTGTACCAGGGTAAATTGTCCGGTTGGTCACTGTATGGACTTTTGGGTATTGGCGTTACCCACTTTAATCCAAAAGCAAATTTTAATGGAGATTGGTATGCCTTAAGACCGCTCGGTACAGAAGGTCAGAATCAAGAAGATGGACCTGCAAAATACTCCGTGTTTACTGCTGTGCTACCAATGGGATTGGGCATTAGGTATGAAGTTAATAAAGATTGGACACTGGGGATTGAAGTGGCTCATAGAATTACTTTCACTGATTATATTGATGACGTAAGTACCGTTTATTATGACAATGACATCATTCGAAGTACGCAAGGAGAGCTAGACGCTTATTTTGCCGACCCAAGTTTGGGTTATAGAATTGATGAAAACGGCCAACAAGTGCCAATGAATTCCACATTTACAGGAGCACAGCGTGGCGACCCAACCGATAATGATTCCTACATGTTTGCCCACATCACCGCTCAGTATAAGTTTTCGAGAGGCAGATCAAGAAGTTTCAAAGGGCGAACCACAAGACGACGTGCCAAGCGGGTTCTATTCTAACTTTAGCATCGACAAGGTAATTTTTTGAAGGATTATAGCAGTCGCTATTTGAAGGTACCTTGACGCTACTTTAGGATGGGTAGCGATGCGAACACCTGCTTCATATCAGCAAGACGATAGGGCTAGACCCTCAAATAAGCAAAGCCAAAGAATTGAATTTAAAGGCAGTTGCCAAGAGATTTCTTAATAGACCTTCAACTGAGGTCCACTACTGGTCGAAGAGACCATTAATCTCTCCATCAATGGCATTGATGATGATACCGAGATCTTCAGGATTTTCATGAAAGGCATTACTGTCAATATCTACTATAAGCAGTTTACCTTTATCATAAGTTGAAATCCAGGCTTCGTACCGTTCATTTAGCCTCTTGAGGTAGTCCAGCCTAATGGCTTCTTCGTATTCTCTCCCTCTTTTCTGTATGTTGTTCACCAAGGCTGGCACTGTGGCTCTCAAGTAAATAAGCAAGTCTGGGGCTGCAACGTACTTCTCCATTGAGTTAAAAAGGGAAAAGTAATTTTCAAAATCACGTGTGGTCATAAGACCCATGCTGTGAAGGTTGGGTGCAAAAATGTATGCATCTTCATAGATGGTACGATCCTGCACCACATTCCGCATTTTCTCCCTTATCTCTGCGATTTGATTGAACCTGCTGTTAAGGAAATAGATTTGAAGGTTGAACGACCACCGCTGCATATCGTTATAGAAATCTAACAAGTAGGGGTTTTCATCCACATCTTCATAATGACATTCCCACTTGTAGTGCTTCCCGAGGAGCTCGGTAAGCGTTGTTTTTCCGGATCCGATATTGCCGGCTACTGCTATATGCATGTCAATTCTTAGTTATCGGCCAAAAATACAAATAATGGGCTTTGTACAACGCGGCTTATGGGATCACATGTTTAAATACCACAATCTCTCCTTCAAACAGAAGAGCTACCCTGTCCTTTTGCGTCACACATTCAGTTGCTTGTAACGGAAGTTCCACTTTGGTAATTTCGTTTTTCCTAAAGTCGTATTTACAAAGTTTCCCCTCTTTGAAATAGGCCATGCCATTCTCAAAAACCTGAAACTTATGAATTCCCGTTACGGGAATATTCTTGATGTAAGTTCCAAAGATATCAAATACCAATACACCTGATTCAGGGTTGTTTACATACAGCCTGTTGGCATATTCAACCATGTATTGAGGCTTGAGTTCCACTCCCAGTATCTGAGCCAAATTCCCGGTTTCCAGTACTTTCTTGAAGTTTTCATTGTAGCGTGTCAGGGAGAATGACATGACATCGTAGAACCAGAAATTATTCTGAACAGAAGAGCATGCCGCTGTCGCCAAACCTATGTTCAGATCTCTCAGATTTATGCTTCCCCGGTTGTTGCTGAGTGTATTATCAACCATGGCTATGTAATTTATGGCTTCATATATTACCAGGATTCTCAACGGAAAACTCACATCGATCTCAGTAATTTTTCCGAGTTGCTTATCACTGTATTGAAACTGAAAATTTCCGTCAGAATCATACTTATGCAGCTCGGTATCCTTAATTGCATATAAATTCAGAAGTACGTCCATCTCAATAGACTGTGCCTCTGTGGGAATACGGAATAACTCAACCCACTGGGCGCTGGCACCTGCATTGATAAAAAGTAAAAGAAGCACCGCTATAGATTTCATTGAGCTGAGATTTCTTGACTCATTTGGAGAATTTCTTCAATCAATTTCCTGTGATTACTTAATCTTGGCATTTTGTGCTGACCACCCAATTTTCCCTTTGTACTAAGCCAATTGTAGAATGTGCCTGTAATCATTGATCTCACAATTGGCATACCAAGGGTTAGGTTGCCTGTTCTCTTGGCATCGTAGTCACTGTTTAGGCGTCTCAATTCATCATCGAGCACTTTGGTAAATTCTTCTAGTGATGCTGGCTGTTCCTGAAACTCAATCAACCATTCATGCGCACCATGTCCTTTCTCACCCATATATACAGGTGCGGCAGTATAGTCTGTAATTGTGCATGTACAGCTACGCATGGCTTCAGAGATGGCTTTCTCAGCATTGTCAATGATCAACTCCTCACCGAATGCGTTTATAAAGTGCTTGGTTCGTCCTGTAACCCGGATTTTGAACGGTGCTATTGATGTGAACATGATCGTATCACCCAATCTATATCTCCATAAACCGCCATTTGTAGAAATTACCATCTCGTAATTGACCCCACATTGCACTTCATGAAGCAGCAACGTTTCAGGCTGTTCTTCAAGGCTTCGGTCGGTTGTTATGAACTCATAAAAAATTCCATAATCAAGCATTAGCAGCATATCATCTGCGCCACTTTTATCCTGTATCCCAAAAAAGCCTTCACTTGCGTTATAGGTCTGGTAATACTGCATATCAGCATGTCCTATGAGTTGGGTAAACTGGTTCTTGTAGGGTTCGAAGTTGACACCTCCATGCAGATACAACTTCAGGTTTGGCCACACTTCGGTGATATTTTTTTTTCCTGAAATCTCCAGAACACGCCTAAGTAGTACCAAAGTCCAGGAAGGGACACCTGCCATATTGGTTACATCCTCGTCGATAACGCTACGGGCCATGACTTCAATTTTTTCTTCCCACTTATCCATCAGAGCAATATGGCGTTCGGGCACCCTTCTGAACTCCACCCAAAAAGGCAGGTTGTTGATGATTATAGCTGACAAATCTCCGTAATAGGAGTCCTTTCTCAATTCGTTGATTTGACTACTGCCGCCTAATACCAGACTTTTGCCACTGTATATATTGTTGTCAGGGTGATTGTGGTTGAATACCGCCAATAAATCCTTTCCAGCTTTGTAATGACAATCTTCAAGGGCTTCTTTGCTTACAGGAATAAATTTACTCCTATCGTTGGTGGTACCAGATGATTTTGCAAACCAATTGATTGTTCCTGGCCACAATACATCATGTTCTCCTTCCTTTAATCTGACGATGTACGGCTTTATCTCGTCATAGGTGTACAGTGGCATTCGCTCCCGGAAAGTGTTTACTGACAACCCTTCTTCAATTCCATGCTTCAAACCTATTTCGGTTTTGCTGCAAGAGCTTATAAGTTTCTGGAATACTTCAGCTTGCACCTCTTGAGGATATTTTATGAAAAGCTCAATCTGGTGAAAGCGCTTTTTCATAAACCAGGAAAAGACAGAGTGAAATGCCATAAAAAACCGAAATTTGCAGCAAATTAATAAAAACCACCAAGGTTTTAATCTAAGCATCCATGTCATCTGAATACAAAGGTCACCTCCGTAAAATGAAAACTGGATTTGATGGTGGGGTGCGATATTGGTTAAAGCTTGATTCCGAAATTGTTGCAGAAATAACCCAACTGGTAGGCCAGAGAATGGAACTCACCTGGACCGGAGGTATTAATTGTGTGAATTGTGGTAAATCCATTAAAAAAACTTTTGGAGAAGGCTTCTGCTATGACTGTTTCAGCAATGCAGCTGCAGCATCGCCTTGTATAATAAGACCAGAACTTTGCGAAGCCCATTTAGGAAAAGGTAGGGACGTAACTTGGGAACAGGAGAATCACAACCAGCCACATTTCGTATACCTGGCTCAGA
Organism: Cryomorpha sp.; assembly: GCA_041749535.1. Lineage (GTDB taxonomy): Bacteria > Bacteroidota > Bacteroidia > Flavobacteriales_D > Cryomorphaceae > JBBQZU01. Next base: position 20,556 of record JBGTBE010000103.1, read on the forward strand.
CCAATGGTATAAAAGTGGGGATAACCCGAGAATCAAATATACCATCGCGTTGGCTCGATCAAGGGGCGTGGAAGGCCATAGTTTTTGCAAAAGTTCCGTACCGCCGTCTTGCAGGCGAAATCGAAGTGGAACTTAAACAGTATATATCTGATAGGACTGATTATAGGAAGATGCTTACCAATATGAGAGGCGACGAAAACATGGTGGAATTGGCCATTACACTGGGGTCCTTTCTGCCTTCACATCTTCAGGGATATCTACTAAGAGACCAAAAGTTACATGAATTTGAATATCCAGTTTTGCAGTATCCTCAAGCAGTGAACACCATCAAGTTGGAGTCGGAACCATTTATAGATTCAACTCTTATGGGCATTAGAGGACAATATTTTCTATTTGAAGATGGCAGGGCTTTAAACATCAGGAAATATAGCGGGTATGAAGTTGGTTTCAGATTTTAGGCGTGCCCTTATATTAATTTACACTAGGCACATAAAGCATATGCATCTGTATGCCTTTGAGTTGTGAAACGCTGCGCACTTTCCGGAATTGCTCCAGAAGAAGCACATCTCCACCTAACTCTCTTTCTACAACACTCGCGGTAATTCTGGCTTGAAAACTCTCTAACAATTCTTCAACCGGATCTTTTCTTTTGGGAAGATTCTTCACAACAAAATCGTCCAGACCAGCCATCTTTCTGGCCATTTCAATGGCGGTGTTTAACCCGCCGAGTGTATCTGCGAGTCCTAGGCTTATTGCATCTACCCCCGAGTATACATGACCCTGCCCAATTGAATCCACTTCTGCATAACTCATGCCTCTTCCTTTGGATACTTTATCGATAAATACGGAATAAACGCGGTCTACACTTTTTTGCATGATGGAATATTCATCATCTGTCAAAGGCCTTGACACGTCAATAAAGTCAGAATAGGTTCCCGTTTTAACCGCATCAAAGGTAATGCCCACCTTATTGTTCAAAAACCCTTGCATATTGGGTATCATTCCTATTACCCCTATTGAGCCGGTGATGGTGCTTGGCATCACAACAATCTTATCAGCATTTGCGGAAATATAATACCCTCCGGAAGCGGCCACATCACCCATTGAAACAATGAATGGCTTGGTGCCCTTCATTAGTTCAGTTTCGCGGTAAATAACATCACTTGCGAGTGCACTTCCGCCACCAGAATTCACCCTTAGCACCACTGCTTTCACGGTGCTGTCTTCCCTGGCTTCGCGAAGTGCTTCTGCGAAAGTCACAGACCCAATAGATCCATCATCTGATGTGCCACTGATGATATCACCTTCTGCATATATAACGGCAATCTTTGATTTCTTGTAACTCGGAACGTATTTATCATCTCCAACTGAGCCTGAAGATTTTCTATAATCAGAATAGGTTACCAGATTTAGATCCTCGTCTGCATCTGTCTCAGTTTTAGTGCGAAGTATGGTTTTAACCTCGTCTTCATGAAGCGCCGCGGTTATAAGTCCTTTCTCTACGGCATCGGCAGGCTCTTGTATGGCATAGTTATCAGCCATATCCCTTAGATCATTTGCAGGAATGCCTGTGCTTTGCGATATTCCATCCAACATACTTCCCCACAAATCGAACAACCATTCTTCTGTTTGCAGCCTATTTGCATCACTCATTTGCTCTCTGACAAAGGGTTCTGCAAAACTTTTGAACTTGTTATTTGACCCACGAATGATTTGCGGTTCAATTTCAAGTTTATCGAGCAAACGCTTGAAAAATGGTAAAGTCACACTCAATCCTCTGAAATCAAGCATTCCCTCAGGGTACAAATAAATTTCATCAGAGACTGATGCCAGATAGTACGCCTTTTGGGTATACATCTCGGAATAGCTTACTATCCACTTCCCCGACTCTTTAAAATCAATCAGAGCTGCGCGAATTTCTTCTACAGATGCCATGCCCGCCATAATTATTGAGAGATCGAGATAGATACCCGCTACGCGCTCATCTTTTTTTGCTTTCTCTATATTCTCAAGAATTTGATTCAACCCTTCAGGCGCCCCGGAATTGAAACCTCCAAAGTTGAACTGAAAATCCTGGTCAGGACCTCTATCTGAGATAGGCCTATTGAGTTGAATATGAAGAATGGTGCCATCTTTCACTTTCACTTGCTTTTTTGAAGCATCCAGGTCACTGACCACTCCGGATATTGCTGCCGCGATAATTGCAAATGAAATAAAAAATACCAGGAACAACGAAACGGCCGTTCCGATTATGCTGGCAAGGGTATACTTCAAGAAATCCTTCATTTTATGTTTTCTTTGCAACAAAGGTAGTGCTCTTTCCGGCGCCCCGAGAATGTAAAGTACACCAGTGGTCTATAGCTGTGTTTAATGGCCTCCAATATAAAAGTGACCTTGCATACTGTTTATCTATCTTTAGGTAGCAATACTGGCGATAGGGGATTGCATCTTACATTGGCTCTTGATAGAATTGAGCTTCTGGGAATGAATCTTAAGCTTTCACCTATGGTTGAATCTGATTCATGGGGTTATGATGATGACAATAAATATTTAAACCTGGTTTGCAAGTTACAGACGCTTCTTTCACCTGGAGATTTACTGAAAGAAATTCAGCGTATAGAGCTGGACTTAGGTAGGGTGAGAACAAAACCAATATTTGAAGCTAGGACCATTGATATAGACATATTGTTTTATGATGATTTCATTATCCATTCTGAGGGCCTTGTAATACCACACCCCAGGTTAGAACATAGGAACTTTGTGCTGATTCCACTTGCTATTCTGGAGCCAGGAATGATGCACCCGGTGCTACTTAAAACCATTCTCGAATTGAAAGATGATTGTAGAGATCAAACTTTCACAGAAATAGTAGGGTATGGATTATAGATTCATTGCAGTGGAAGGCAATATTGGGTCTGGTAAAACGACCCTGGCCAAATTAATTGCGTCACACTTCGGCGCTTCGCTGCTCTTGGAAAAATTTGAGAAAAATGAGTTTCTTCCTAAATTTTACGCTTCACCAAAGCGGTATGCATTTCCTTTAGAGCTTTCGTTTCTGGCAGAACGCTTCCAGCAATTGAAAGGTATCCACAACGGAACAGACCTTTTCCAGTCACTTACCATCGCAGATTATTTTCTTAGTAAGTCTCTGGTTTTTGCAAGAACCAATCTCGCCGACGATGAATACAAACTCTTTTGGCAGTTGTTTCACATCATGTTTCAAAGTATTCCTAAACCTGATCTTTTAATATATCTATACACACCAGTACCAAGACTTCTGGAGAATATCAAAAAAAGAGGCCGCGACTATGAGCAGAATATCGACGATCTTTATTTGGAAAGAATACAGCGTCAATATATTGAATTTCTAACCAAGAATGCAGATCATCTGAAAGTGCTGATTGTAAATATGGAACACGGCGACTTCGTAAAAAACCCTGACCATCTGCAATGTATTATCGATGAGATAGGAAAGGAGTACGTAAATGGCATCCACCACCTTGAAATTTAGTTTTTTTGGCTACTTTAAAATGCACGTATCTCTTTGAGTATCTGAAAAACAATATCACATCTGTCCAAGACGTTTAATAGTCTGAGATAAAAAAATGGAGTTGGCCCGGAAAAATCCGGTATGTTTAAAGTGCGAACAAAAAACAGCCAACTCCGGTATGAAGATCACGTTATTTGCCCAGATATTCCAA
>JBGTBE010000104.1:0-29587 GCA_041749535.1 Cryomorpha sp.
TTGGAATATCTGGGCAAATAACGTGATCTTCATACCGGAGTTGGCTGTTTTTTGTTCGCACTTTAAACATACCGGATTTTTCCGGGCCAACTCCATTTTTTTATCTCAGACTATTAAACGTCTTGGACAGATGTGATATTCTGAATATAATCTGGCAGTTTGGCAATCTCTTCCGGGCTTCCCGCAACCAGCATGAATTCGTACAAGCCAACCCGTGGATTGCGTTTCCAGCGGTGGTTTTCCTCATACTGATTTTCGGGATGTTCAAGCACCCAGATAGCATTATCGCGCTTTAGCGTTTCGAGTGGTACGGAGCCATTTTTTGACTTTTCCGTTAGGTTTTCAAGCCATTCTGGCGTGTTGTTTATTGTACCTATCATATTGGTTACAGCCTCTTCAGATATAGGATAGTATTGGTTCATATTTCCGAAGTATCGCTGTTCATTCCTGGGATTTCCTGCAATTGTGAAAGATTCAGTAAATATTTTATTCTCCCCTGGTTCCAGTAGGTTGGTGTGTCGAAATCCGGTTAATGAATCTTCAATCCAGGAACCATAAAAATTGTCAGCGCTTTCAGGATTTATTTTTTTTAAGCCTTGCACTTCAACCCACTCGGGGTGTTTGTAGGACTTATTTTGGTAGTATATTTTGTATGCTACTGGTATTGCATTATCCGAAATGTTGGTGCAGCTAAATTGAAATTGAAGGGAACCTATGCCGTGACCAGGCAGTTCAATTGATTGAAATGGCCCTCTGCTGAGGTCCATTTCCATCGTAAGTGTGTCAGGATTCCCATCAAAATTTGTGAAGAGCCGAAACGAGGTAATTTTAATATCATTCTCCATTCCATCCTCAGCGCAAGCACTGAGTAAAGACAGGATGGATAGGATGCTTGCAATTTGAAATAGAATTTTCAATTGGGGTCGGAATTATCGTGTCAATATCGAAACAAGATAGCAAGAAACAAAACCATAACTTTGCGGTTATTAGCACTCCATGAAACAATTTTCTATCCCTGAACTGTACAAATCCCCCATCATAGGTAGGGTAAAGGAAGCGCGGAAGCGCGCTGATCCCCGCAAAAAGGATTTTTCACCCATCTTGGTTAATTTTGGTCCTGTTCAATTTCTCCTACCACGCCATTTCGGTTTTTGCTATGGGGTGGAGAATGCAATTGAAATTTCATATAAAGCCTTAGATGAGAACCCGGATAAACGCATATTTCTGCTTAGCCAAATGATACATAACCCCGAAGTAAATGCCGACCTTGCTTCACAGGGTATAAACTTCATTATGGATACAGAAGGGAAACAGTTTATCCCTTGGGATAATCTAACGGAGAATGATGTGGTAATTATTCCAGCCTTTGGCACTACCGTCGAAATTCAGGCCCTGCTTGCAGCGAAAGGAATAGAAACACAGAAGTACAACACCACTTGTCCATTTGTAGAAAAAGTTTGGAACAGGTCGGAAAAACTCGGCTTGGACAAATTCACCGTAATTATACATGGCAAGCACCAACATGAAGAAACCAGGGCTACCTTTTCTCATAGCTATCAAAATGCGCCTTCATTGGTTATTAAGAATATGGCTGAAGCAGAATTACTCGCAAATTTCATACGTGGTGATGTGGACGATCTGCAATCTTTTTACAATTTGTTCGAAGGCAGGTATAGCAAGGGATTCAGCGTAGAGAATGACCTTAAAAGAGTAGGGGTGGTAAATCAGACTACGATGCTCGCTACAGAAACCCAGGCAATTGCTGACTACTTCAAAAGGGTGATGGATGAAAAGTATGGGAAAGAATCAAGAAATATCCATTTTGCCGATACCCGTGATACACTTTGTTATGCTACCAATGACAATCAGCAGTCCACCAATCGCGTACTTCAGGACAAGGCTGATTTAGCAATTGTGATTGGAGGGTACAATAGTAGCAATACATCCCACATTGCTGAATTGTGTGAAGAAAGAATGCCTACTTTTTTTATTAAGAACGAATCAGAGCTACTATCGGCACTACTGATCCGGCATTTCAAGTATTCTGAGAAGAAGTTGGTAGAAACGCCAAATTGGCTTCCCAATGCAGAACCTGTGAAAATAATAATCACCAGCGGGGCTTCCTGTCCAGATGCAATCGTAGATAGGGTGATGCAGCGCATTATTGGATATTTTGATCAAACAGCGACTATGGATGAAGCGCTAAATCAGGCGTTATCTACCCTTCAATAATGTCTCTGGCCCATCCAAGTGCCACATCCATTTGCTCACTTTCTGTTAAGTAAGAGTTATCCAAAACAAGTGCTTCAGGTACACGAATAAGAGGGTTCTCTTCGCGGGTAGTATCTATTCGGTCGCGTTCAGATAAATTTTTACGCACTTCCATGAGGTCGATGGGTGAGCCCTTCGCATGTAGCTCAGTGTGCCTTCGCGTTGCTCTTATTTCAGGATCAGCAGTCATAAATATTTTTAACTCAGCATCAGGAAGTACCGCACTGCCTATGTCCCTGCCATCCATTACCACGCCTCTTTTGTGTGCTACATTTTGCTGCATGATGCGGAGTTTTCGTCTTACCTCAGCTACTTTGCTCACCAAACTTACGATGTTCGATACTTCCATGGACCTTATTTCTCCCTCTACTTCAGCCCCGTTGAGAAGTATGGTATTGATTCCGTTTTTTACCTCAAAGTCTATATGAATTTCATCAAGTACATCTATAAGTCTTTGGTTGTCAACCAAACCATTCTTTGCAATGCCTGCATTGATTGCGTAGAGCGTTACTGCTCTGTACATGGCACCTGAATCCAAATAGCTGTAATGCAGCTTTTTGGCCAGTGCTTTGGCCAGGGTGCTTTTGCCGCAAGATGAGTATCCATCTATGGCAATATTGATTTTATTCTTCACTATTGGCGAATATACCTTGAATGAGGATTCTACAAGCGGAGAACTTAAGATTTTTTGAAATCATCGAAACGCACGCTGAGGCTAAAGTGATTGCTTACACCTGCCAGACTGTATGCGGCTCTGCCATAGCTAAGGTGAAACTTGGAAACCCTGAATCCAAATCCAAAAGTAAATCCTCCGGCAGGGTTTTCTTCAACTTTGAGTTGCTGCCTTCGGTTGTAATTATAACCTATTCTAAGGTGCACATTTTCGGTAATCAATACTTCAGCATTTCCCACAAGATGCCTTGCAAGGTTCTCACCAAACCCTCCGGGATTCTCTTGTATTTCTTCTCCTGTAAGGGGGTCTATGGTTACTTCATCGCTGCTCTCCGGCGTTAGGTCCCAGGTTTGCAGATTTTCTGCAATCAAAGATAGACGGATGGGGGCTTTGTCGAGTTTTTTTGAAATGCCTGCTTGAATTTCGAATGGCACATTCTCTTCGACTCCAGGCCTGTAACTGCTTATTGCTTTTCCAATATTCTTAAACATTACAGTTGCAGTGAACAACTTTTCAGGATTGTAATAGGTTCCAGCTGCGTCCACTGCGATGGCTGATGCTTTGTAGTTGGCCATTTCACTAAATACGTACTTTACGTTTGATCCAATTGAAAAGTAGTCATTGATTTGCCTACCTAATCCAGCCTGAAGAATAGTCTCTCCTGCGCTAAATGAACCATTCACATTGCCGGCTTCATCTGTGAGGTCAAATGTTCCATATCCTAAGTTCTGAATTGCGATACTCAATGTTCCCAATTTCTTGAAATGGTGTGCATAGCCCGCGTGCGAAATATTCGCTTCACCAAAAAAACGGGTGTAGCCAATTGCGAATTGACCCCCTGTAGTTGAATCCAATAGCGAAGGATTAATAAGTGCCAAATGCAAATCACCGTCTTTCACAGCCAGCGCATTTCCACCAAGGGCAGCTACTCTGGCTGGCGAAATGGTTTGAAGAACCTGAAAACTACTGCCACCTCCCGTTTGTCCGAGGAGAATGGAAGGTATGAAACAACAGAAGAATAAGAGTAGACGCGTGCTCATCAATATGCAATGCATAACGAAGATACACATTAACTATTGCCAAGTCTTCGTCTGGTAAATAAATTCGCGAAAGAAAATCAATCGGGATGCTTTAAGAGCAATATACCCTCTTGCTAAAAATTGTTTCGAATGATCAATGGCCTGCACTAAGCTACCTTGAGTGGCTGCTCAACCTTTTGTTTAAGTAGGGCCTTTTCTACTACTTCGATCATTTCATTTACATAGTGAAATGTGAGCCCTTCAATATATCTGGGGTTGATTGCGTCGATGTCCTTTTCATTTTTCGATGAAAGGATGATTTCACGGATGTTTGCGCGTTTTGCAGCAAGTATTTTCTCCTTAATTCCCCCTACTGGCAAAACCTTCCCTCTGAGGGTAATCTCCCCTGTCATGGCCAGGTACTTCTTCACCTTGCGCTGTGTGAATGCTGAGGCCAAAGCTGTCAAAATGGTAATTCCAGCCGATGGACCATCTTTGGGAGTAGCTCCTTCCGGCACATGGACGTGCACATTCCATTTATCAAATACCTCCTGCTCAATTCCAAGCATCTCACTATGTGCTTTAAGATACTCAAGCGCTATCATGGCCGATTCCTTCATTACTTCACCGAGATTTCCGGTAAGTGTAAGTTTGCCTTTGCCCTTGGTCAAAGAAGTTTCGATAAATAGAATATCGCCCCCAACCGGGGTCCACGCAAGACCAGTTACCACACCTGCGGTGTCGTTGTCCTGGTATTTGTCTTTGGCATGTGAAGGCCCCAGTATTTTGTACACCTCATTTCTTTCTAGTGCAGGTATCCACGTCTCGTTCATTGCAATTTGCTTGGCCCTGTTGCGCACCAGTTTCGAAATTTTCTTTTCCAGACCTCGCACACCCGATTCATTGGTGTATTCTTCTACAATTTGCTCTAAAACACTTTTGCTCAATTTGATCTGATCCTTATTCAAACCATTTTCACTGATTTGCTTTGGAATAAGATGACGTCGGGCTATTTCTATTTTTTCTTCAATCGTATAACCGTTCACTTCAATGATTTCCATGCGATCCCGAAGTGCGGGATGTATGGTGCTTAGGGAATTGGCTGTAGCTATGAACATCACATTGGATAGGTCGTAGTCCAGCTCCACATAATTGTCATAGAAGGCATTGTTTTGCTCTGGATCCAGCACTTCAAGCATTGCTGATGATGGATCTCCGTGCGAATCGCGCCCTAGTTTATCAATTTCATCCAGTATGAATAACGGATTTGATGTTCCAATTTTTCTGATGTTTTGGATGATTCTTCCCGGCATGGCTCCAATGTAGGTCTTGCGGTGGCCTCTTATTTCGGCTTCATCGCGAAGGCCTCCAAGCGACATACGGGCGTACTTCCTGCCCAATGCTTCTGCCACCGATTTGCCCAGTGATGTTTTACCCACGCCTGGAGGGCCGTACAAACATAGAATGGGTGATTTCATATTGCCCTTCAACTTTAGCACTGCAAGGTGTTCTATAATGCGTTCCTTCACTTTCTCCAACCCGTAGTGGTCGCGGTCAAGAATACGTTGGGCCCTTGAAAGATCAAACTTGTCTTTCGAAAATTCATTCCACGGAAGGTCAAGCAATAGTTCTACATAATTCAGCTGTACTGAATAGTCTGCACCTTGCGGGTTCATCCTTTCGAGGCGCTCAATCTCTTTACTGAATGCCTTGGCAGTTTTTTCATTCCATTTTTTCTTCGCAGCACGCATCCTCAAATCACCGAGCAACTCTTCCTGTGGATTTCCACCGAGCTCTTCCTGAATGGTTTTCATTTGCTGGTGCAAAAAGTACTCTCGCTGTTGCTGATCTATGTCTGTTCTTACCTTGCTTTGAATGTCGTTTTTGAGTTCCAGCAGCTGTAGCTCTTTATGCAGAAACTGAAGCACCATTTCAGCACGCTTGCGCAAATCAGCTGTTTCAAGAAGTGTTTGCTTATCACTCACTTCTGCATTCATATTACTGGATATGAAGTTGATGAGGAAGCTGTGGCTTTCAATATTCTTTATTGCAAAAGCTGCTTCGCTGGGAATGTTGGGTGAGTGTTGTATAATTTGTAGTGCAAGGTCTTTAAGAGAATCAACCAGTGCATGAAACTCTTTGAGCTTGGTGGTAGGCTTTATTTCGGGAAACTCCTTCACCTTTGCCTTCATGTACGGCTCATTGTCAACAAGCTCCAGCATCTCAAATCGCTTTTGGCCTTGGATGATCACAGTGGTACTTCCGTCGGGCATTTTCAAGAGTCGCACAATTCTGGCCACAGTACCTATACGGTTCAGGTCTTCAAAATCCGGATTTTCTACACTCTGTTCCTTTTGGCTTATTACGCCAACTGTGCGCTGCCCTTTGTAAGCCTCCTGTACAAGGCGTATGCTCTTGTCTCTGCCAACTGTAATAGGCAGCACAACCCCTGGGAAGAGAACGGTATTGCGAATGGGAAGAATGGGAAGCTCTAAAGGCGTTTCCTCCTTGTTCATTGCATCCTCGTCTTCGGATGTGATGAGCGGGATAAACTCTGTATCGGTCTCTATAATATCGGAAAGGGTAAATTTCTCTATTCTGTGTTTCATATTCATGATTGGTATTCGGTGCGCCATAATGGCAGTCTAGGTGGTATTTTCTATCGTCGCGGCGTATGGGTCAATCCTCGTGCCAAAACAAATTGATTATTTCCTCAAATGGGCGTCATGACCATGTATAAATTGAAAGATTTCTTCATCGGCTCTGGTAAACTTCACATTGCGTCTCTCCATCATCGCCCTTGCTGCATCATATGCCTTTTCAATGTTAAAAGTTTCAAGCTTATTCGCACCACCCCATGAAAAGGAGGGGATAAATTTCGGTGGAAAACCACCATCAAATATATTGGCACATGCACCAACCACTGTTCCTGTATTGAACATGGTATTGATGCCAGCTTTAGAATGATCGCCCATAATAAGGCCATGAAATTGCCTGCCACTGTCTTCAAAAGTTTCAGTGCTGTAGTTCCATACGCGCACAGGGCTATAGTTGTTTTTTAAGTTGGAAACGTTTGTGTCGGCTCCCAAGTTGCACCATGAACCTATTACAGAGTTGCCTAGAAAGCCGTCGTGTCCTTTGTTCGAGTAAGGATGCATCACCACGTTGTTGAGTTCGCCACCCACCCTGCAATAAGAAGCAATGGTGGTAGGGCCATAAATTTTTGTACCCATCTTTACCACGCTGTGTGCACCAAGTGAAAATGGACCACGTATCACCGAACCTTCCATGACTTCTGCTCCCTCACCAATGTAAATAGGCCCGGTGGTGGTATTTAGCACACAGTGATTAAGTACTGCATTCTTTTCAATGTAAAGATCTTCTCCTTTCAGGTAAACATCATCAGGTAGATTTGCGGAGCGAACCCCCCTGGACAGTGCTTTGAAATCTTCCCGAAGAACATGGTCATTCTCTGCAAAAATGTCGGAAGGTGAATGAATGAAAGTCAGTTGATCGTTGTAATATTTTTCTTCTTTTTCAAAATGGGTGAAAAAAATGAACTCGCCGGATTCCACCTTTTTGAAGATTGTTTCGGCTTCTGTCGCGCTGCAATGCGCTGCAACAAAGTGCCCCTTGCAGGTGAGAACACTGCCTTCTTGCAATTGTCTAATTGCTGTAGCGAGAGCTTCTGTCGGAATTACTGAACTGCTGATCAGTGTTTGTCTCTCATGTATTTGAAGGGGGAATTTCACTCTTAGATGCCCGCCAACGCAAAGGTCTGCTTTTTGACGCAGGTGCCTGTTCCATTTATCGGCAATCGTATCGATACCGATGTGAATATGAGATACGGGGCGGGTAAAGGTGAGCGGAAGTAGGCTCTTCCAACTGGTATCGATTAGCACGTATTTCATGCCGAAATGTAGCAAATAAAAAAGCCCTCTCCCCAAGGAGAAGGCTTTGTTGTATACTTTTAACGCTCTTACTTCTTATCGAACTTGGCGTACCGCTTGCGAAACTTGTCCACACGTCCTGCGGTATCAACGAACTGCATTTTGCCAGTGAAGTATGGGTGAGAAGTGTGCGATATCTCAAGCTTTACAAGCGGATATTCATTGCCATCTTCCCAAACCACGTTCTCACTACTTGCGGCAGCAGAGCGACACATAAAGCTATAATCATTTGACATGTCTTTGAAGACAACAAGTCTATAGTTCTCTGGATGAATGTCTTTTTTCATGACCAATTCTTTTAATGGGCTGCAAATGTACAGTTTTGTTTTGAATGACGAAATACATCAGACAAAAATGTAATATTTGCCTGAAATTTCAGTTAAAGGTCATTGTGGTTAAAATTCAAGTGCATTTTTTTAAGTTGTTTGCCCTGGGCGCCTTGCTCGTATTCGCCATTCTCGCAGGTTGTCGGGACCGGGATTTTAACGAGTCACCTGATTTCAGACTCGCATTTAGCACAGACTCTGTGATTTTTGATACAGTATTCACAAACATAGGCAGTGCCACCAGGCAGCTCAAGGTATATAATAGAAGCGATTCTCCAGTCCGAATTTCACAAATTAGCCTAATCAATGATCCTGGGGGATCTTATCGAATTAATGTCGACGGACTGTCAGGTAGTAGTTTTAGCGATGTGGAAATACTTGCTGATGATAGTATGTTCATTTTTATTGAAGTGACTGTTGAACCCAATTCGAATGCCCTATACCCATTCGTAGATGGAGCAATTCAGTTTACCACAAATGGAAGCATACAGCAAGTGAAACTCGTGGCCTGGGGTTGGGATGCCATTTTTTACTACCCCACTGTTTTTCCTGCCAATGGATTGCCAAATTACACGCTGATAGACAATGATAACCCGCAAGCCACCGTGACCTGGACTGCAGAGAAGCCCATTGTAGTGTATGGATATGTGGTAGTAGATTCGTTGCAAACTCTTATCGTTGAAGCCGGAGCGCAGGTGCATTTCCATCAGGCATCTGGCTTGTGGGTGTACAGGGATGGGAATATTCAGGTAAATGGCACGCAGGAAGCTCCGGTTTTTTTTCAGGGAGATAGGCTAGAGTCATTTTATGACGAGCAGCCAGGGCAGTGGGACCGCATTTGGATCAATGAGGGAAGTACCAACAATGTGTTTAGGAATGTTTTAATCAAAAATAACTTCATAGGTATTCAAGTGGAAACCTTGCCTTTTTCATACAATCTTGAAGCACCGACATCATCAAACCGACTGGTTCTTGAGAATGTAGTGATCAGGAACAACAGCATCGCTTCGATCTACAGCCGCAATTACAGGATCAGCGCAGTAAACCTAATTGCCAGCCGTGCCGGGCAGTATCTTTTGGCCGGTAGCGGTGGAGGTGAGTACAGATTTGATCACTGCACATTTGCGAATAACTGGAACCTGAGTATCAGACAAACGCCATCGCTCTTTATTACCAACCTTGTACCGATTAGCTCGACCGAAGTTCAGGTGCGCCCAGTGTTGAACAGCCGGTTTCGGAATTGTGTTATATATGGAAATGGAATCAATGAATTTGGGCTTGACTTTGATACCCAAGTCCCAATTGAGATGGACTTCAACTACTGCTTGATTCGCTCGGAGCCAGAGATCATTGAAGCCGTTCAGGACCTTTACCTCTCTGGGATGATTTACGTGAATGATCAGCCTGGCTTCGTCGATTTTTCAGGCGGTGATCTCCGTCTTCTCGAAGATGCATTCGTTAGGTTCAAAGGCACAAGCACCGGGGGCGCACTGCCTGTCAATGATCTGGTTGGTTTTCCATACAACAATCCAAGACCTTTGGGCGGTTTAGAATTCCAGCCTGAATAACTGGCCTATATGGTACAGAGAAAAGACATCGTATCAACCCCATCTGCATAATCCCAAAGTTCTGGCTTCTGGCTATTGCCAAAAGGCACATCCGCCAAGGATACCACACATTGGATTTCGCTTTCTCTAGAGTTAAGGCGATCTCTAAGCACTGACTCATCATCATATCGCTCATAGAAGATGGTGCCTACCGGACTTCCAATTGCTTCACTGGGGCGAAGAATTAAAAATCCGTTGTCCAGAATTTCTTCACGATTCATCATCCACAAAGCCCGGTAATAATCGTAATTGTTAGCATATTTGTGATGATTCACAATTTCACGGTGGGGGTACATTGCTGAGAAGAACCTGTTGATATCAAAATCCTTGTGCAGGTATATTTTAGATACATTTCTGCAGCCCATTCCAAAATAGGAAAATATGTCAGAGCCAAGTCTTGCCAAGTCATCGTCAGATTCAGCACCATTCAGTATTGCTACAGAGTTTCGATTTTTTCTGAATATATGCGGATACTTACCGAAGTAATATTCAAAGTATCTTGCAGTGTTGTTGGTTCCTGTGGCGATAATCGCATCTATTTCCCCCAATTTGCCATCTACCCAATTTATATCAATTTGAGATTCGGGTACCAACTGATTCAACCAACCAAATATCGCAGGTAGGAGCACCGCATCCTGAGATGCGGCTTTCACAATCACCTTGTGTCCGGCGACATTGGCACTGAGTATGTCATGAAAACCCACCATTGGAATGTTTCCAGCCAGAATGAGTCCCACCCGCTTACCTCCAGCGGAAGTTGGATAGGATTTAATCCATTGTTGAAACGCCTCAGGTCGCAGCATGTGAGCAAGCTCAGAGAAGGCGCTCTTCATATTTTCTAAGGTAAACCAAGGATTTAGCTGATGTGCTTTGATGATGGTATGTGCAAAGTTCTGTTCTACACCTTCCATTGGTTCCGCTCCATCAGCGAGTTCAGCAGCCCGATTCATAATGGTGTGCAGTGCCTGAATATGTTGTCGGCTTTGAATGTGGGTAGCTTTTATCATGAAATTGAAACAAAAAAGTTCTTCGAGTGCTATATATTTGCAAATCTAAACCAAAACAAGTTTTAGGAGCTATGGCTATTATGATAACTGACGAATGCATTAATTGTGGTGCATGCGAACCTGAATGTCCAAACAATGCAATCTATGAAGGCGGCGTAGAATGGAGAATGGCTGATGGAACTGATCTTAAAGGAAATGTAACTACCCCTATGGGAAATACTTACCTGGCCGATTCAGAGCAGGAGCCTAACTCAATGGACGTGTATTATATCGTAACAGACAAATGTACTGAGTGTGTTGGCTTCCACGATGAACCACAATGCGCGGCAGTATGCCCGGTAGACTGTTGTGTAGATGATCCTGAATACCGAGAATCCCGTGAGAAACTTCTGGAGAAGAAGGAGTTCATGCACCTTTGAGCAATACAAACTGTGCGCATTGCGTTGAAGGCAAATGCGTACATTCGGTCTATGAAATGGCTCACCCTTTTCAATTTAATTTTATTTCCTCTGCTGATTGTAAGCCAGGATTTTCCCGGCTTAGAGTCTATGATGGTGCCTCTTCAGCACATCATTGGCAATGGTGATACGGATGAAGAACGGGTGGCGGCATCCGCATCTTTTCGTTCAAAACTCATAGACATATTAGATGCTCCCGGAGGAACAGATTATCCATTCAATAATCTTGCAAAGCTGGGTAAGGTAAGTAGCCCTGACGGTGCATTCCGGCTATTGGGTTGGAATGTCCCAATGAACAACGGAACTTATTCGTACTATGTGTTTGTTGTTTTTCCGGAAGGTAAAGGCTATGTTGAGTTGCTCGACAATGCCACACTTACACATGATGATGAATTGCGCAGCTATTCGGCAGAAGAGTGGTATGGAGCCCTGTACTATGCCATACAGCCAGTGCAATGGAAGAATGATAAATATTACGTGCTTCTTGGGTGGGATGGGAACAGCAAAACGTCCAACAAGAAAGTGATAGAAACCATGCAAATCCAAAAGAAAGGCAGGATCACCTTTGGCAAACAAGTTTTCGGAAGTGAGAAGGGAGTGCGCTACAGAAGGGTATTTGAGTACGCCAAGGATGTGCAAATGACCCTTAAATATCTCCCTGAAAAAGAAGCTTTTATTTTTGATGAAATGCAACCCCGATTGGGTTATGCTGTGGGCAACTACGCGTACTATGGACCTGGAACTACGCACAACGCTTACAGACTTGTTAAAGGCGTTTGGGAACTTGAGCTCAACACTGACATGTCAAGGCCCAAAAGCGAAGAAGGGAAGTCTCAGTTCAATTTTCCCGACAGGCCAGATTTGAACAAGATTAGGAATCCTTCCGGTACTCCTGATGGCAAGTAATTTCTTAAGAATTCATTCATATACGCAACCTTGTGCTTTAGAAAATTAGCTTTAGTTTTGCCGGGCATTTATTGAGTGAATGCCTTCAAACTTTAACTAGTTTCAACATGTCGAAAGTGCATAATTTCAGCGCAGGTCCCTGCATATTGCCACAAGAAGTATTAAAAAAAGCATCAGAAAGCGTTATTGAGCTTAATGGTACAGGTCTCTCACTTATAGAGATGTCGCACCGCAGCAAGCCTTTCATAGAAATAATGGAGCGGGCACGTGCCCTTGTTAAGGAGTTGCTCGGAGTACCCGAAGGATATTCAGTATTGTTTCTAGGTGGAGGGGCCAGTCTTGGTTTTTACCTTTCAGCAATTAATTATATGAAAGCCAGCGGTGGCAAAGCCGCTTATGCCGATACAGGCACCTGGTCTAGCGGTGCGATAAAAGAAGCCGGTCTCCTTGGTGATGTAAACGTAATCGCATCTAGCAAGGACGCTAACTACAATTATATTCCAAAGAATATTCAGGTACCTGCGGATGTGGATTATTTTCATTTCACTTCCAACAATACCATCTACGGTACCCAGTATAAAGCATTCCC
Organism: Cryomorpha sp.; assembly: GCA_041749535.1. Taxonomy (GTDB): domain Bacteria; phylum Bacteroidota; class Bacteroidia; order Flavobacteriales_D; family Cryomorphaceae; genus JBBQZU01. The sequence continues at coordinate 12,807 of JBGTBE010000104.1, forward strand.
AAAAAGTACTGTCCCAATGCTCTGTGATATGAGCAGTGATATTTTCAGTAAGCAAATTAATGTGGCTGATTTTGACCTGATCTACGCAGGAGCCCAAAAGAATATGGGGCCTGCCGGTACCACTGTTTATATTGTAAAGCTCGACTCGCTGGGCAAGACAGGAAGAAAACTTCCTGCCATGCTGAACTTGGCGCTGCAGCACGAAAAAGAGTCCATGTACAACACGCCCCCAGTATTTCCAGTGTATGTATCCATGCTTACACTTGAGTGGATGAAGTCGCTTGGTGGGGTGAAGGAAATTGAGAAACGAAATGAAGCCAAAGCGAAGTTGCTCTATGATGAAGTGGACCGCAATCCTTTGTTTAATGGCACCACTGCAAAGGAAGATCGCAGTAACATGAACCCAACCTTTGTGCTGAATGATGAAGCCGCACATGCCGAAAGATTTGACAAAATGTGGAAGGCAGCTGGCATAAGTGGATTGCCGGGTCATCGCTCAGTAGGAGGGTACCGTGCCTCGATGTACAATGCACTGCCTATAGAAAGCGTACAAGTGCTGGTAGACACAATGAAAGAATTGGAAAGAACCGCTTAAAACATGAATAGAATGAAAGTATTGGCAAATGACGGCATCTCGGACGCGGGCAAGAGCAAACTTGAAACAGCTGGATTTATAGTTGAAACCAACAATGTGCCACAGGATCAGCTGGCTGCGTATATTAACGCGAACAACGTGATTGTACTATTGGTGCGCAGTGCTACTACGGCCCGCAAGGAGCTGATTGATGCATGCCCCGGAGTTAAGTTTATAGGTCGCGGTGGTGTAGGGATGGACAACATAGATGTGGCCTATGCTCGGGAGAAAGGAATAATTGTGGCCAACACGCCAGCCAGCAGCTCTCAGTCTGTTGCAGAGCTTGTGATGGCAGGTCTTTTCAGTTTAGTTCGTCAAACGTATGATGCCAGCCGACTGATGCCAGCCAATGGTTTAAGCGAATTCAATACGCTAAAAAAGAAATACGGTAAGGGTGTGGAACTGCGCGGCAAAACGCTTGGCGTAATCGGTTTTGGACGTATCGGTAATGCAGTAGCACAGTACGCCCTGGGATGCGGCATGAAGGTTATTTGCACGGATGTATTTGATGTAAGCACAGCAGTAACTTTCAAGGTAGAAGGCTATGGCAATGTCGCGGTTACCGTAGCCAAGGTTGATATGGAAACCCTTTTACGCCAAAGCGATGCTATATCCATACACGTACCCAAGCAGAAAGACGGCTCTGCAGTAATTGGTGCTAAGGAACTTTCTATTATGAAGAAAGGGGCATATATTGTGAACGCTGCACGCGGTGGAGTGGTGGAAGAGGGGGCTTTACTCGAGGCACTTAGCGCAGGGCAAATTGCCGGAGCTGCACTGGACGTTTTCGAAAATGAACCTACCCCAAGAGAAGACTTACTCAAACACCCCAAAATTATCAGCACTCCGCACATTGGTGCAGCAACACTCGAAGCCCAGGACAGAATAGGTGAAGAACTTGCTGACCTGATTATTCGGGAGTTGGTGGTAGCATAGTCCTGGCAGATGTTTATCATCATTTAAATGTAGCTTCTGCTTGGTTTACTAAATACCTATGCTCTAGTAAAGGTTCGTGGCTAAGTTGGGGTTTATTTGTGTTTGAGTGAGGAGGGGAACTCCACTATTAGGGTGAATAGACTCAACTGAGTACAGTCATTCTTAAATTCAAATCTACATTTCCATTTTTCTATTTTTAGATATCTTACTTAATATGTGCGAGTTATATCCGTAGAGTTATCTTTGATAAACTGGTTTTAGGTATTGTCTTAAATTGATTTGATGTTTTTGGCCTCCCATGATTTCCGTTACTCCTCATATGTTATCTTTGCACACCAACAATGAATCCGGTACAAATTCTCGACAGCCGGTTGCTCGGCATCACCATAACCCGCCTCTGTCATGAACTGATTGAGAACCATGGTGATTTTTCGGCCACAGCCATCATAGGGCTACAACCCAGAGGCGTATATCTCGCAGATAGAATTGTGAAACGCCTCGAAGAAATTACCGGAGTAAAGAATTTGCGTCACGGTGCGCTTGATATTACTTTTCACCGCGATGATTTTCGACGCAAGTCGGTGCCCCCTATACCAAGTGAAACGGAGATCAATTTTCAGATCGAAGACCTGAACGTAGTGCTCATTGATGATGTGCTCTATACAGGTAGAACCATCAGGGCAGGGCTCGATGCAATGCTTGCATTCGGCCGGCCGCGAAAAGTAGAATTGCTGGTTCTCATAGACCGTCGATTCAGTAGGCATTTGCCAGTGCAACCTGACTATACAGGCAGGAGTGTGGACAGCATAGACAGTGAGCGTGTGATGGTGGACTGGATCGAAACAGAGGGTAGGGACCAGGTAATACTTTACTCAACCAAAGAAGAGCAATGAGCAGTCTCAGTGTAAATCATCTGCTAGGAATTAAGGATCTTCAATCCGCAGACATTGAGATGATTTTTACTACTGCCGACAATTTTAAGGAAGTCATAAACCGTCCCATCAAAAAGGTTCCTTCACTGAGAGACATCACCGTTGCAAATCTCTTTTTTGAGAACTCTACACGAACCAAGTTGAGTTTTGAGCTTGCTGAGAAAAGACTTTCAGCCGATGTGATCAATTTTGCTTCTTCATCAAGCTCAGTGAGCAAAGGCGAAACCCTTATTGACACGGTAAACAATATATTGGCCATGAAGGTAGACATGGTGGTGATGAGGCATCCAAAGCCAGGGGCCGCCCACTTCCTGTCACAACATGTGGGTGCCTCCATTGTGAATGCCGGAGACGGTACCCATGAGCACCCCACCCAAGCATTGCTCGATGCATACTCGATTCGTGAGCGTCTCGGAAGCATTGCCGGAAAGAAAGTGGTTATCGTGGGAGATATTCTTCATTCGAGGGTGGCGCTGAGTAATATTTTCTGCCTTCAGAAGTTGGGTGCAGAAGTGATGGTATGTGGCCCCACAACGCTGATTCCAAAATATATAGGTACACTCGGAGTGCGTGTGGAGCACAACCTGCGCCGCGCATTGGATTGGTGCGATGTTGCCAATGTACTCCGAATTCAACTTGAGAGGCAAGAAATCGCCTATTTTCCAAGCCTGAGGGAATACACCATGCTTTTTGGACTCAACAAAGCCCTGCTCGACTCCCTCGACAAGGAAGTCATCATTATGCATCCGGGACCCATAAACCGTGGTGTGGAAATATCCAGCGATCTAGCTGACAGCGAGTACAGCATAATACTCCAGCAAGTAGAGAATGGTGTAGCCATCAGAATGGCCGTACTTTACCTTTTGGCAGGAAAAATTGAACGCAAAGCTTAATTATTTATATTTGAACCCAGATGACTTGTAAATACTATGAAGTTTAGCCTAGAAAACGAAGAGAAGTATTCAGTGATAGTTTCTAAAGTAGAGAAACTGGACACCCTTAGCGCTCCTGATTTAAAGTCAGAAATATTGTACAGCATCAAGAACGGCAACCGCAATATTATTATAGACCTTCAGAATACCCGCTACTGCGATTCAAGTGGCTTGAGTGCGCTCCTTACAGGAAATAGACTCTGCAAAGAGATTGGTGGAACGTTTGTAGTTTCAAGTCTTCAGCCAGGTGTGGAAAAACTCGTTCAAATTTCTCAGCTTACCTCCGTATTAAACATAACGCCATCGCTCAACGAAGCAGTAGATTGGGTAATGATGGATGAGATAGAGCGTGACCTTCAGGAAGGCGAAAGCCAACCCTGATGTGCTGAATGAAGTTTGAAGTAACCATCCTTGGCTGCGGGTCAGCAACTCCCACTTTAAGGCATTCGCCTACCGCGCAGCTCGTAAACTATGAAGAGCGCTATTTTTTGCTCGATTGCGGAGAAGGAACACAACTTCAACTCAGGCGTTTTGGAATCAAATTTCAGCGTATAGACCACATTTTCATCACACACTTGCATGGGGACCATTGTCTGGGATTACCCGGTCTGCTATCCACCTTGCACTTGCTTGGTCGCACAAAAGCCATGCACTTATACGCCCACCCTGATCTTGAAGAAGCCACGCGCATACAGCTCAAGGTGTCACACTCAAGGCTGAGATTCGAAGTGCAATGGCACCAATTAGCACACAGCGAAGTACAAACGGTATTCGAGAATAGAACTTTGCTTGTGCAGAGCGTTCCCCTCAACCACCGAATACCTACCTGCGGATTTATTATTCGCGAGAAAGAGAAGGAGAGAAATATATTGCCATCAGCCATTGACCAATACCAGCTTTCCATAGCCAGAATAAGGCAGATTAAGAGGGGCGCGGACTTTACAACTCCATCTGGAAAAATCATTCCCAATGAGCAGCTCACTTCAGCTCCCATGCTTCCCAGAAGTTATGCATTCATAACTGATACCGCAGGAAAACCTGAGATGGTGGATGCCGTTCGCGGTGTGGATCTGCTCTATCATGAAAGTACCTTTCTTCAGCGCGATGCGAGCCGGGCAAAGGATACGTACCACTCCACTGCCCTTCAAGCTGCAGAAACAGCCTCAGCCGCTGGGGTAGGTCAGCTCTTGCTTGGGCATTTCAGCGCCCGTTACCGGGAAATGGAACCATTTCGGAAGGAAGCGTCTGCAGTATTTCCAAATGTTACCATTGCATACGAAGGATTGACAGTACCCATAGGGCCTGTTCATAAATAGTTTTTTTTTTGAAACACTACAGACCTTACCTTTGTTATTTAAATGAAATCTAAATAAGGTAGGAAGTGGACGGAGACAAAATCAAAGTCGCTGTTGCAGACAGTGTAAGCCTTGTTCGCTTGGGCTTGATGCATGTATTGAGATCAGAACCTGCCTTTGATATGGTATGGAGTGCAAATTCTATGGATGAGCTCGAGCAGCTAATGGTGCATACGCCTCCACAAGTGTTGATGATAGACTTCACCTCCAAAGGATTTAGCCTTGAATCACTTTCAGTACTGAGCAAAAAGCACCCCACACTCCGCATTGTTGCCATCACACCCGATCAGGAAGGAGAAACGCTGATCAATGCCCTGAAGGCTGGGGTGACGAGTTACATCAAGACCGACTGCGACCTTTTGGAAATCGTTTCGTCAGTGAAGGAAACTGCAGCGGGTAGCAAATTTTTCTGCGGGCAAATTTTGGAAACCATCAGGGCGGTTGATATAGATGTGAACGGTGAAGACTGGACCAATTTTAATTGTGCACCTGTGCACCTTTCCGAACGTGAGTTAGAGATTATCACCTTAATAGCGGAGGGTTATACCAACACAGAAATTGCTGAAATGCTCTTTCTAAGTCCGCACACTGTAAATACCCACCGAAAAAACATCATGCAGAAGCTAGGTGTGAAGAATACAGCGTCGATTGTAATGTACGCTGTGAAATCGCATCTTGTAAATGTGAACAAGTTTCTCTTTTCATCCCGATGAGAAGTGTTTCGGCAAATTATCTAGATTTGCCTCATATGAAACTAATAGCTGACAGCGGATCAACAAAAACGGATTGGAGATTGCTCACCCCAGATGGAAAGCATCACTCTTTTTGGAGCGAAGGCATAAACCCTTACTTCCATACACCAGAAACTGTTGCCCAAACGCTGAGGTCCATTGACTTTGGGAAGTTTACTCCTGTTGAAATTAAAGAAGTATACTTTTACAGTGCTGGCAGTTCCACTGCACAGAATAAGGCCCTGATGGAGAAGGGTTTTCAAACCGTGTTTACAAACGCCAAGGTAAACATCATTCACGACCTTCTCGGAGCTGCAAGGGCTCTCTTTCAGAACGACTCAGGTATTGCGTGTATTTTAGGAACTGGTTCCAACTCTTGCCTTTACATCGAAGGGAAAATTGTAAAAACCCTTGGTGGCCACGGTTATATTTTGGGAGATGAAGGAAGTGGTATGCACATTGGCCGCAAGGTGATTCGAGATTTTATGAGCGACCTTATGCCGCCCGATGTGCTTCAGCTATTTCAGCAAGAATTCGGGCTTAGCAAGGATGACATTAGCTTCGCTGTTTACAAACAACACTTTCCAAACAGGTTTCTCGCTTCTTTCAGCAAATTTGTACAAACCCATGTGGAGCATGCCTATTTTGCGGCGCTTGTTGACGATGCCTTCATGAAATTCTTTGAGAGGTACATCATACAATACCCCGATTACCGCACATATCCGCTCAGGATTTTGGGTTCGGTGGGCTACTTCTACAGGCCACAAATTGAAAAGCGCGCTGCCATGTACGAAATCAACATAGACAAGATCATACAGGCTCCAATTGACGGTTTGGTAGCCTATCATTCTTGAATGGCTACCAGGTATAGGTGAATGTGCGCTTCACTTCATTGCCACATCCATCTTTCACTGAAATCACTAACTCATTCTTCCCTTTTACAAAAGGCAATTCTGAAGCAGTAAGCCATATTTTTTTCTGTTTTGGCTCATACTCCATGAGTATCCAACTACCATTTAGCCATGCATCATATCTTTTGATACCGGACATGTTGTCGCTGATGCCAAATGACTGCACAGAGCCTTTGCCAAGGCTCATTCCAGGTTTGTAATTCTTTGGAGTGAGCGCTGGCGCAATTGAATCTACCATCAAGGTGAACTTGCCAAGGTCTTTAGAAAAAAGCGTAAACCATTCATCGCCTACCTCGCCCACAATGTATGCGGGTCCACCTGTAGTGCTGTAACGCGCGCCCACTAGCTTTTCTCTGAGTGTAGTGGGTACTTTTTCAATATTGATTTCAATGGTAATTGCGCGGTCTATTGGAACATCATCCCGGTGAATCTGATAATATGGTACCTGGGCTTCGCCCTTTTTAACCTCCACGCCAAACTGAAATGAGAGATCATTGTATAGCGATCCGGAGGGGATCACCACTTTGAGTTCATCTGCGTACTCAAAAGTATTATCCTGATCCTGATAAAACCAAGCATCGTAGGGTTCAGGTGTTGGGAGCTGTCCATTGGGAGCTGTGAGCGTTTCGAACACAAAGTTCAGTGTGGATGTGTTGCCGTAGGCATCTTTTATGGTGTAGACTCCTTTCTTCTCTCCAGCCTCTCTAAAGGAGAGAATGCCACCTCCCGAAGGCCGTGGGGTATATATTTCCAACAAGTTGCCAGGTTCTATAAACGACTTATGGTAGTGCCAACCATTTTTGCGAAAGCTTTGGTAATCCTTGTAGCAGTTAATATGTCGGGAAGTGGCAAAGTCAATTTCATTGAACTCCTGACTGCACACTATCTTCCCGTCTACCTGTAATTCCAGATTGTAAACTCCGCATTTATTGCTTTGTCCATTTAGAAAATCGAGCGTGTGAACAGAAATGCCAAATGCTCCGTAAACTGTCACCTTTTGACCTGCCCGTATTCTGTATTTCCCCGCTTCTCCTTCTACAATCAGCGTCACGGGATCAGATTTTCCGTTGATGAGTGTAGTGTCGCTTAGAGGGTGGAACCTCAGTCCCCTAATTCGCGGTGGTAAATTGTCTGCAATATCAAAATTGAACAGAAGGGGATTCTGCGCCCTGCTGCCTTCTGTTTTTCTGATTTCAAAATGCAGGTGCGGGCCACCGCTTCCACCCGTATTCCCGCTGAGTGCAATCAGTTCGCCCTTGCTTACCTGTATATCCTGTTTCGGACTGAAGTCTACAGAAAAGCTCTGTATGGAATATTGCTCTTTCTTCACTACAGAATCTATCTTATTTGAGAATGACTTTAAGTGTCCATACACGGTGGTATAGCCATTTGGATGTTCAATGTAGAGCACATTGCCATAGCCATACCCGGAGACTCCGATTCTGACCACCCTTCCTTCTTCTGCAGCAATCACCCTTTGCCCTTCCACACCAGCAGTTTTTATGTCAATGCCGGTATGAAAATGATTTCGGCGCAGCTCTGCAAAATTTCCAGAGAGGTAAAGCGGAATTTCCAAGGGAGGACCGAATTTAGGGAGTTGGCTTTGGGCTACCGCGCTCAGTTGAGTGCAGAGGAGAAGAACGCAAAGCCACATGGTGAAGGAAATAGAATGTTTATTGATCATTGGGATGTGGCTTAAACAGGGAATAGTACCTTCAAAACTTGTGATGGTGAATACAACGCTGAAAGTACCAAGTGCTTGTAAATGGTTGAGGTCAAAGTTTTCAATATTTGAACAAAGCACCGTGAAAAGTTAATTCACATTGAGTTATGCAAGGATTTTGGTAATCTTGCGAAGGAAAGTACCTTTGGCGCAGATTGCATCAAAGGTATGAGCCATTGAGCATTGAATCATGAATGCCAGAATAGAAGCCATAGCAAGAAAGCTGAACCGTGTAGGATCGCTAATGAGCGATCTCAAGCACGACAATGAAGTCTTGCAGGGGCAGAAGATACTTCTTGAACAGAAGTTGGCAGAAAGATCAGCTCAAGTAGATTTGCTTACCGAAGAGAATAACCGCGTTAAACTGGCCAAAACCCTGGTGAGTACTCCAGGGGATAAAGCTGAAATGAAGTTTAAGGTGAATGAACTGGTGCGCGAGATTGACAAGTGTATTGCATTATTGAACAGATAGTAGACGCATAAATGAGCGAGCTGTCCATAAAAGTATCCATTGCAGGGCGTATCTACCCTATCACGGTGAAGGCCGATGAAGAGCAGAATGTGCGCCTTGCCGCAAAAAGGGTTGATGATGACATCAAGGCCCTACAGAGCAATTATGCCGTGAAGGACAAACAAGACCTACTCGCCATGACTGCCTTGCAACTGGCTACGGAGCTCTCCAATCATGAAGCTACCTTGCTGTATTCGGCAAGCGATAAGGATTTGGCAGAAATAGAAAGTCTGCTCGACGAGATGCTCTGATGCAATACACCCTTTCTTAAGCATCCATAAACCGCGCTTTTAGCGCACAATGATAAGATACGAAGATATGGATGTAACATCTCTGTTGATCGGTCTGCTTGGAGGAGTTATTGTAGGAGGAGGTATAGCATGGGTTGCACTCAATGCTGTATTCAACAAAAAACGAAATTCTATACTCGAAGAGGCCGAAAAAGAAGCCGAAGCAATCAAAAAAGAAAAGATGCTTCAGGCAAAGGAAAAATTCTTCCAACTCAAGGAGGAACACGAAAATGTAATTAAGGAGCGCAATAGTAAGGTACAAAGCCTTGAAGAAAAACTCAGGCAGCGCGAAGCACAGGTGAGCAAGCACGCCGAAGAGAACAAAAAGTCGCTCCGCGAAAATGATGCTGTCCGTGATCAACTGAAAAGACAGCGTGAAGTTCTCGATCTCAAACAAAAAGAGAATGAGAAGGCCCATGCTCAGAATGTGGATCAACTGCAGAAGTTGGCAAATATATCTGCTGAAGATGCCAAAGCAGAGCTCGTAAAAGCGCTCAAGGATGAGGCCCGCACTGAGGCGATGAACCATGTAAAAACCATATTGGACGAGGCCAAGCTCACCGCAAATGCTGAAGCCAAGAAAGTAGTGATACAGAGCATTCAGCGAGTAGCCACAGAGCATGCAGTGGAGAATGCCGTTTCCGTCTTTAACATTGAGAGCGACGAGCTGAAAGGCCGCATTATTGGCCGTGAAGGCCGCAATATTCGCGCGCTTGAAGCCATTACGGGTGTAGAAGTTATTGTTGATGATACACCTGAAGCTATAATCTTGTCGTGCTTTGACCCGGTGAGAAGAGAAATTGCAAGGCTCTCACTGCACCAACTTGTTTCTGATGGACGTATACATCCGGCACGCATCGAGGAGATTGTAAATAAAGTGAGCAAGCAACTCGAAGAAGAAATAGCCGAAATAGGAAAAAGAACCTGCATAGATTTGGGCATCCATGGACTACATCCTGAACTTATTCGGATGGTGGGCAGGATGAAGTACCGCTCATCTTATGGACAGAACCTGCTCCAGCACAGCCGTGAAGTGGCCAATCTTTGCGCCACCATGGCTTCTGAGCTGGGTCTCAACGCAAAAGTTGCCAAACGCGCAGGACTGCTTCATGACATAGGTAAGGTGCCTGAAGACGAACCAGAATTGCCACACGCATTGCTGGGAATGAAGCTGGCTGAGAAGTACGGCGAAAAGCCAGAAGTGTGCAATGCCATTGGCGCCCACCACGACGAGATAGAAATGACGAGTCTCTTTTCGCCCATCGTTCAGGTATGTGATGCCATAAGCGGTGCACGTCCAGGTGCCCGTCGCGAAGTAGTGGAATCTTACATCAAGCGCTTGCAAGACCTCGAGAATCTCGCTATGAGTTATCCAGGAGTTACCAAATCGTATGCTATACAGGCGGGTCGCGAACTTCGTGTGATGGTGGAGAGCGAAAAAGTGAGTGACGATCAGGCCGATTCGTTGAGCTTTGACCTATCTCAGCGCATACAGAATGAGATGACCTATCCAGGGCAAGTGAAGATTACAGTAATACGCGAAAAACGAGCAGTGAATTACGCCCGATAAGCACTCATGGGCGAGATGTTGAGAAATAAAACCGTACTACTTACTGGAGGAGCGGGCTTCATAGGTTCCAACCTTTGTGAGTCGTTCCTTGAGCAAGGCAATAAGGTGATCTGCTTCGACAATTTCGCTACTGGGCTCAGGTACAATGTTCACGCATTTTCACATGCAGAGAATTTTCACCTGGTTGAAGGCGATATCCGTGATTTGCACGCAGTCACGGAAGCGATGAAGGATGCCGATATTGTATGCCATCAGGCCGCCCTTGGCAGTGTACCGCGCAGTATCAACGACCCCCTTACCACCAATGCGGTGAATATTACAGGATTTCTAAACGTATTGCACGCTGCAAAGGAGTGTGGGGTGAAGCGCGTAGTATACGCAGCCAGTTCTAGCACCTACGGCGACAGCAGTGCTTTGCCTAAAGTAGAAGACCAAATAGGGAAACCACTATCACCCTACGCCGTCACGAAGTATGTTAATGAACTATATGCACATGTCTACGCCAATGTATTCGGTATTGAGACCATAGGTTTAAGGTATTTTAATGTTTTTGGCAAAAGACAAACCCCTGACGGAGCATATGCGGCTGCGATTCCCAGATTCATCAGTTCATTTATTCATCATAGCTCACCAGAAGTTCACGGTGATGGTATGCAAACCCGCGATTTCACATATATCGCTAATGTGGTCCAAATAAACCATTTGGCACTTACCACTACAAATCCTGCTGCTATTAATCAGGTGTACAACGTGGCTTGTGGTGAGAGAACCACCTTGCTGGACCTTATAAAGACCATCAGGGCTGAGCTGCTTAGGTTCGACCAGGGAATCGAGGCTATTCCCTTGGTTTTTGGCCCTGCACGGACTGGAGATGTGCGCGATTCACTTGCTGACATCAGCAAGGCAGTGAACCTATTGAATTATAAGCCGACCTACTCACTTAATGATGGAATCAAAGAAGCGATTGATTGGTATTGGGTATCACTCGGAGGCAATATATAGACCAATTAACCCTGGAAAGCTAATTTATTTTCGCCTGGTTTTCGGAAGTGTAGCACCATGATAAAACAGTTCAAAGAGCACTATTTGAATTCAACATTTGCGAGAAACATTCTCGTGATGTTTACTGGCAATGGGCTATCCTTGATTCTTCCATTTCTGCTTGCCCCGCTTATCACAAGGCTTTTTTCTCCTCAGGACTTTGCAGGTTATGAATTGTATGCAAAATTAATCGCCTTGGTAGGCGTGCTGGCTGCACTGCGCTATGAGTATGCCATTATACTTCCTAAAGATGATAAGGAAGCAGAGGGAATTGTGCTACTCTCTTTTCGGATTTTAATTTTGGTTACCCTGCTTAGCGGCATTGTATTTATACCATTCCGAAATCAATTGGGGGTGCTTCTGGACAATCAGGATTTGCCCAGCTTGCTATGGTGGCTGCCACCGGGTATTCTTCTTACCGGCATTTTGCTCATTCTTGGTCAGTACATTACAAGGGTAGGGCTCTTCAAATTGCTCGCGTCAAATAAAGTAATTGCTACCACAGGCAATCATCTTTCTAAATACCTCATTGGACTTCGGTTTCCTACGGCGGGCGGACTCGCAATTGGACATCTTATAGGTTTGCTTGCTCCAGTGCTGGCTATTTTGGCTGTAAGGCCAATACGGACAATGGTTTGTAGACTCAGACATAGCAAAGAGAATCTTAGGGCACTCGCGGTGAAATACAAGGAATTTCCGCTTGTAAATTCTACCCATGCCTTTTACGATGAAGGGCAAAAAACCCTCCTTCTTTTTATGATCTCCGCTTATTATGGTGAATACATTTTTGGTCTTTTTGCATTTACGTTAAGGTATTTGCGCATACCCGTACAAGTGTTCGGTAGTTCTCTCAGTCAGGTTGTGATGCCACGGCTTGCCAGCGATCTCAATGCGGGCATTTCCATCAAACCAAAAATACGCAAAATAATGAGCCTTCTCGCCATAGTGGGAGTTGTGCCTTTTGCTGCCTTAATGGTTTATGGGGAAGAATTGTTTGGTATTTTTTTCAGCAAAGATTGGAGCGAGGCAGGTAAGTATGCAGCCATCATGGCCCCCTGGCTTTTCTTTAATTTTATCGTGTCGCCCATTTCGCTTCTACCTACGGTGGTAGCGCGACAGCGTAGGTTTTTTGCTATTTCAGTATTTTTCACAGTCATTACCCTTTCAGGGGTGTTCTTCATGGCTTATCTGGACTATGACTTCTATGCACTGCTCATCTTTATGACGGTGATTGGCGCACTCATGGATGTATTTCTGGCATTTTGGTTTTTACGTATAGCATCCCTGGGGCGAAGCGTCTGATGCGACGGCAACAATCAAGCTCTGTGTGATTCGTCAAGAATGCTTTGATTTGTATCCTTAGTCAATATGAAAGTACTCTTGCTCTCAGATGCCAATTCCCCCCACACCCGCAAATGGGTCGAAGGCCTAATAGCAGTTGATGTTCAAGTAGCACTTTATAGTCTTGGAGCACCTGAAGGGGATTTTTATTCCCGGTTTTCGGAAGCACAGTTAAACGTACACTCTGCCTTCATAGGGCGCAAGTCTTCGCTGCTGGGCAAGCTGGTGTATCTAAAGGCAATACCGGCCATCAGGGCCATAATTCGAAATTTTTTGCCAGATATAGTGCATGCCCACTATGCCACGAGCTACGGTCTGCTGGGCGCTATGAGCGGTTTTAAGCCATTGGTTGTTTCCGTATGGGGGAGCGACGTATTTGAATTTCCTGCAAAGACAATGATACTAGCCAAAGCCCTTGGTCAAGTGCTCTCGCGTGCCAGCGTAGTGTGTTCCACCAGCGAGGTAATGGCACAGGCTGCAGCTAAGTACTTCAAGGGAGCTATTCGGGTAGTTCCGTTTGGGGTGGATACGAAGGTGTTTGCAGCTCCTGAAAGAAGCAGACCATACCCTCTTCGGTTTGCGGTGGCAAAATCGCTTTCACCCATTTATAATGTTGAAGTGGTAGTGATAGCGTTTGTAGAATTGAAGTCTATGTATATGGGCATGGATATAGAATTGCACATTGCGGGAGAAGGCCCGCTTCGCGGGCCCATCGAAGCTGCTGCAGGTAATCTGTTGAATAAATCTATATTTCTGCACGGCAAAATAGACCATAGCAAGATGCCCGAATTTTATTCGGACAAGCACGTTCTGTTTAATCTGTCTCGTTTCGAAAGTTTCGGGGTAAGCGTACTCGAAGCATCCTCGATGGGCCTTGCGGTGGTAGCTTCGCACCGAGGTGGATTACCAGAAGTGGTGCGCGAGGGAAGTACCGGTTTTCTACTTGAAGATTTAAGCATAAACAATGTTGCCAATGCCATGCTTCGTTTCGCTGAAAACCCTGAACTTGCCACAGAAATGGGAAGGAATGGGCGTATATTCGTACAGTCGCATTTTGAGTTTAAGGAGAATGTGAATATGCAAATTGAAGTTTACCGCCAAACACTGATCGAATGGAAATCAGGGTAATAAGCAGCACCAGCACAGTAGGCAATACCCTTATTCCCAACCTGAATTTGTTTGTTCAGGATCATTGGGTGGCACTGTTTGACCGTCAAGTGGTGGTACATGGTATCTTCAAAGGTGAGCAACCTGTGGCCCTGTTTCACACTTTTCAGTACAGCAAATTGGGCAAGCTATTTTTGATTGCTACCCCAATGGCTCCGCACTGCGGCCTACAGATTTTGCGGAATTCTGAAGGCAAATATTCTTCTCAAACTGATACCAAAAGAATACTACGCACCATGGCTGAATTTCTTGCTGTAAAAGCTAAGAATACTTATGTAGATATAGCATTGCCTGTTGGTATTACAGATGTGCAGCCATTTATCTGGAAGGAATTGACAGTGAGTCCCAAATACACTTACCTGCTCGATTGCACATTGCACGAAAGTGCGCTACTGGCAAATATGAGCGCTGAGCGCCGCAAGAATATTCGCGATGCAGAGAAGGCAGGATATGATATTCAAATCAATCAAAATGGTGAATCGGCCTTGATGCTTATAAGTGATACGCTGCGGAGGGCAGGCGAAACGCCCAAGGAAGCTGAATTGAAAAGAATCTTGGCTCCTGAAAATGACCCGTGGCGCTTTTGGGTGTTGATTAGCCGTGGCGGTGAGCCTCTGGCCACAGCGATAGTGGGCTACGATTCACAGAGAGCTTACTATCTGGCAGGAGGCCACAACCACGCAGCGGGCGATAGCCTTGCCGGCAGTTGGGCACTCTGGAATGGAATTATCGAGTCGGGGAAAAGGTCTGTCCCTTCATTCGATTTTCTCGGATCGTCGGTACCGACCATCGAACAATACTTCAGGGGTTTTGGTGGTATGCTTACACCGTATTTCAGAATTGGCGGCGGACAAGGATTTACTGGATTTCTGAAAACACTCAAAAAGAGATTGGCAAAATGACGGCAACCAAAGGCATTGGCGTACTGAAGAATAGGTGGCTCGATAGCGGTATGGCCTTCGCAATTGGCTCAGCACTCATTGCATTTTGTATTCCAGTATTTAAAAACGGTATTCAGATTCCGATTATTCTCACTGCAATTGCATGGCTCTTTACACCTAAAACCAAGCTTAGAATAAATTGGAAGATAATCTTGTTTTTCTCTTCCCTGTGGTTGTTTCACCTGCTGGGAATGCTTTACACAGAAAATATACCCCGTGGGCTGAACGACCTGGAACAGAAAATTGCACTGCTCGTTTTTCCGCTTCTGTACGGTTCGGTGCGCGAATTCACCAGGCGCGAATTGGCAATAGCGCTTTATGCATTCTGCGCTGGTACTCTGGTTGCAGTTGTCATTGCATTTATCAGTTCCTATAACGATTATGTTCATACGTATGACGTGATGGAGTTTTATATGTCGCAATTCTCACCTGTGCACCACCCTTCATATATCGCTTTGTATATGAATTTTGCCATAGCGGCTTTGATAATAGGAATTTTTCATGGCAGCATTTCCGGAAAATGGGGAGTAGCTGCGCGCATTGCACTGGCTGTACTTGCCGTTTCACTTGTCTTTCCTGCCAGCAAAGCAGGATTGATCAATTTTATTTTTCTTTTGGTTTTTTTGCTCTTTATGCTTTGGTTCAAAAAGCAATTTACATGGAGTCGAATTACGTTGATTGCAGGCATTACCATCCTGTTCTTCATTTTTGCGGCAAGAGATCCTGTTGCGGGAAGTAGGGTAGCGGCGGCTGTAAATACCGCATCAGGCGAAAAGACCGGGCAGAATGAAATTGAAAGCAATCAGGCGCGTCTTATTGGCTGGTCGGTGGCAGTTGATGAAATAAGTCAACACCCGTTTGGAGTTGGTACAGGCGATATCAATGATGTGCTGGTAGCAAGGTTCAGGGCTGATGGCTACGATCAGTTGGCGGAGTCGAATTTAAATCCGCACAACAATTACCTGCAGATTGCGCTCGCTCAAGGTATACCGGCCATGATTTTATTTGTGCTTTCATTGCTCTTTCCCTTTCGGAAAATAATGAAGCAAGGCAATTGGCTCTATGCATTTTTTCTTTTTTCCATGATGTTCAATTTTTTAGTGGAAAGCATGCTGGAGAAACAAAGCGGAGTAATATTCTTCGCATTTTTTAATGCGCTGTTTTATTTTTCTGAAAATGCGTTTTCAATGAATAAACCTGATGCCAAATTATAGACCAGCGCTGAAGTGAAGATTCTTTTTCTTACACAATATTATCCCCCTGAAACAGGAGCCCCTCAAAACAGATTGCATGAGCTCGCCCTGCGCATCGTGGCAAACGGAGTAGAAGTACATGTGCTGACAGCAATGCCCAATTATCCCAAAATGGAAATCATGGAGGGATACCGCGACAAATCGTATGTGAGCGAAAATTTGGAAGGTATCACTGTTCACCGCACCAGTATTTATGTATCAAAGAGCAGAAGTATTGCCAATAGACTGAGAAATTATTTCTCATTTGTATGGAGTTCGGTAACTACCGGATTGAAAAAAATAGATGAGAAATACGATTACGTGATTTGCGAATCTCCACCACTTTTTTTGGCGCTGTCGGCTTTCATGATTTGCCGCCGAACAAGGGCCCAACTAATTTTTAATGTAAGCGATCTGTGGCCCGAGAGTGCTGAGAAACTTGGCATTGTGCGCAACAAATTTTTCTTGTGGCTTGCTTACAAACTCGAATCATTGGCATATCGAAAATCATTTCTGGTAACAGGTCAAACCCAG
>JBGTBE010000105.1:0-3821 GCA_041749535.1 Cryomorpha sp.
GGGATCTGGCTGACGTTCAATTCTCGACTTGGCCATGCTACTAATTCCACACCTATTGCTGTGCTTTAAAATTAGCGCAAACCGCCCGAGAGCCTTTTGGCCCAACGTTTCATCCAGTTCACTGGCATGTAGTATTTCACGCCAACGAACCATGTTAAGATGGTGAATCGGTTTTCACGGGTTGCTCGGCCTGGCTGTATGCCGCGCATGCCTGCTTCGAACTTCGACAGGAACTGAACATGAGTACCGCCATGAGAACCAATCCAATGAACACTGTATATTTTTTCATAGTTTTGCTAAACACCTAATCTGTGCAAATATAAACTAAACGCAAAGAGTCTCGACTTATTTGTAAAAATCTAGCACAATTTAACTTTGTAATTCATGGTTTATACGTTGCGATGCTTCGAGTTATCATCTGTTCGACATTGAAAAGTATTCTTCTCATCATTTCGATGAGTGCTGCATCGCTTAGCGCACAACCATGGACCATTGCATTTGATGAATCCTTTCCATACAACAGCAAAGTTTTTGAAAAGTGGGAGATCCCCACTGAAATATCCGATAGCATTGCCTTGCACAATTTTATGTCGACCATTCACCTGGAACTTATTCGTGAAGGCTATCTATCCGCTAGTGTCGACAAGTATGTAATATCCGGTGACACGGCACTGCTTAGTGTGATGACAGGGCAGAAGTTTAAGTGGGCTTATCTGAAACCTGGCAATGTACCCGAAGAATACCTGAATGAAACTGGCTATCGGGAAAAAATATATACGGATCGACCATTTAACGCTGAGAACCTCAGTAAATTAATTACAAAACTGCTCGATCAATGTGAAAACGGTGGATACCCGTTTGCCGAATTGAAGCTTGACAGTATAAAAATTACAGAATCCGACATACGGGCAGCGCTGTGGCTCACGCGGAATGAATTTACCACAATAGACAGCCTAATAATAAAAGGCAATATAAAAACCAGCAGAAACTATCTTGAGCGCTACCTCAGCCTGACCAAGGGCATTCCATACAATCAGGAATTGCTTGACGATATTCCTTCCCGCCTCAGGGAAATTCCTTTTGCATCAGTCATAAAGCCCTACGAGGTGGGCATGAGAAAAGGAAAGGCCGATGTATACCTCTATCTCGACAATAGAAAGGCGAGCAATCTGGACGGAGTGCTCGGTATACAGCCTGACAACGTAACAGGCAATACTGTAGTAACGGGCGATGTTCAATTCAACATCATGAATGGACTCAAACGCGGTGAGACCATAAACCTGCGCTGGCAAAGGTTGCAAACACGTACACAGCAGCTTGATGTGCGCTTTGAGTATCCCTATATTTTGAACACTCCTATAGGCACAGAGTTCAAGCTAAACATCTATAGACGCGATACCCTCTTCAGTCAATTAAACCTGTATGGCGCGTTAAACTACTTTTTCAAAGGACCCAACAGCATTAAAGTCTTTGTAGAAAATGCACAGAGCAATGTCATATCGGCAGAAGCTTTTGAAATAAATCGTTTCGCTGACACAAGGAGTACCATGTTTGGCGCCGGGTTTAGCGTTCGCAGTCTGGACTACAGATTCAACCCGCGAAAGGGGTATGATGTACAGGCTACTTTCGCCGCAGGTACCAAGAGAATTCTAGAAAATCCCGCCATCGACGACTCCTTTTATGATGGCGTAGATAAAGAAACCCGAATATTTAACTCAAACTTTACTGGGAGGGAATTTTTGCCTGTGGGTAAACGGTCTACCATCCTACTCGGTGCCAAAGGAGGTGCCTTCATCAATCCCAATATGTTCAGAAATGAATCATACAGGCTTGGGGGAATCAAGAGCATAAGAGGTTTTGATGAGCAGAGTATTTACGCTACAAGCTACGCGATTGGGACAATAGAGTACCGGTACCTGCTGGAGCAGAATTCAAATATATTTCTCTTCTTTGATCAGGCCTATTATGAAGACCGTTTTGGAGAAGAGGCAATCAGTGATACCCCGTTCGGATTCGGAGCAGGAGTCAACTTCGAAACCAGGGCTGGTATTTTTTCGTTGACATATGCACTCGGAAAACAAGCTGGAAGTGATATAAACCTGGGAAGCAGTAAAGTGCATTTCGGGTTTGCAAGCTTTTTCTAAGTATGAAAAAAATGACAATCATATTTGTGTTTCTATTCAGCTGGTCTATAAGCAGTCCGGCAGTGAAGCCCGTATATGATGATGACACTATGGTTGATTTTCTCATAGAATACCTCAGCATAAAGTACAGCTCCATAGAATTTAATGACTTCCTATACGTAGCGGCTAAACGGCAGAAACTCTTTCATATAAAAAACAAGGCAATAGTAGCTACTTACGATATTTCCACTTCCAAAAAAGGCTTGGGAAACCAGCAAGGTACCTTTTGCACCCCTTCGGGGCTACATGAAATAGCTGATAAGGCTGGGGCCAATTTGGCCGAAGGCAGCATTCTTAAAAACAAGCTGCCCACTGGAGAGATAGCAAGCGTAATTACAGCATCGAAATCCAGTGGAGAAGACCTGGTTACCACAAGGATATTGCACCTGCGAGGCCTTGAGGAAAATGTGAATCGTGGAGGCGAAAACGACTCGTACAGTCGGGGAATCTTTATACACGGCACACACGAAGAAGGGTTGCTGGGCACTCCTGCCAGCAAGGGTTGTGTCCGAATGGCGAACAGAGATGTAGCTGAGCTCTTCGAAAAGGTAGAAGTTGGTACATTTGTGGTAATACTCAACAATTGAGTATTGCACCATATGGATTCATCCCCAGTACTTCTCATCTCCATACTCGCTTTGATCTCTGGCTTCGTGGGAGGATATTTTGCAGGTTTGCTCAAAGGCCGGTCTTCAGTCAATTCAATTGAAATCATTCGCGAAGCTGAGCTACTCAAATCGGAGATCCACTCTGAGAAAAGGCAGAATGAAAGTTTGCAAGATGTGCTCAACGGTGTGAGGCAAGAAATGGCGATACTTCGCGATCAGAAAGAATCGGAAGCCAAAATGACGAGCCGGCTTCAGGCTGAAAAGGAAGGAATGGTGCAGCAACTTGCCACCCAAAAGCAGCAAATTGCCGAGTTGCACGATGCCATGCGAAAAGACTTTGAGCTACTGGCAAATAAAATTTTCACTGAAAAATCGGAAACCTTTACCAGGCAAAATCGCACATCACTCGATCAGGTCTTGGAGCCTTTGCGGCTAAAAATCAAGGAATTCGAAACCAAGGTAGATGAGACCCACAAGGACAATATACGCGAAACCACCTCGCTGCGGGAAGATATAAAGGGTCTGAAAGAAACCAGTCAGCGAATGAGTCTGGATGCTGAGAATCTTGTGAAAGCCTTGAAAAATGATACCAAAACACAAGGCAATTGGGGTGAAATGGTACTGGAGCGTATTCTCGAAAGCTCTGGAATGACCAAAGGCAGAGAGTATTTTGTTCAACAGAGCTTTACTCAATCAGATGGCAGCAGGTTGCAGCCTGATGTGCTTATTCAATTGCCTGAAAATAAATACATCGTAATAGACAGTAAGGTGTCTTTGGTTCATTACGAACGCTACTCATCCGAGCAAATTGAAGATGTCCGAAAAGTGTTTCTGAAGCAGCACATCCAATCGTTGAGAAACCACTTCAAAGGACTGGCAGAAAAAAAGTATGATGAACTTGCAGATGGACGAAACCTGGATTTCATTCTTATGTTTGTTCCCGTTGAGCCTGCCTACATCACAGCACTGAATACTGAACCTGGATTGTTCAATGAAGCTTTTGAGAAAGGCATCGTAATGGTGAGTCCAA
>JBGTBE010000106.1:0-6272 GCA_041749535.1 Cryomorpha sp.
CTGCACTTTTAAATCATCAATCTCCTTCTTCAGCTCAATCAGGTACAAGGTAAGTTCTTCTACCTTTATTACCAACATGCGCTCGGTTTCACCCAAGGGTATACCACTTGAATGTATTTCAGCAGCGGGCGCAATACCCGGTAGGTGTTTGTGTTTCTTTACAAATGCTTCCACCTCGCTAAGGGGTTGGAGCACATAGTCGGGATCAAATACAAAATCGCCCCAATCGTCTTCAATCTTCACAAAAATCTCTTCAGCTATGGTGGTGCCCTTTATGTACAGGCTATAGGATCCCACAAAGTTGCTGGTATTAACTCCTACTTTACCCTGTGGCGAAAGACGCAACGGGGTATTATCACCGCTTTTAAATTCAAGTGGCTCACCTGCTGTGCTTTTCCATCTGAATTCAGGACGCGTGCCATACAGCAATCTTACATAGTTATCATCCTGACCCCATCCTGCTTCACCCTGCACCCATACCTCTTCGTGCACACCAAGGCCTTTAACATACAAAGAGTGCGAGCCAGCAAAGTTAGAAGTACCAACGCCCACCTTGCCGCTCGGTGCAAGTGTAAGTGGTACGGCACCTGTATTGCTATTTTTAAACCTGAAGTTGCGGTTGTTGTTGCTTACCCAGAACAGCTCGTGGTTGTTGTTGGCAAAGCGAAGCCTGAAGTACTCGGTAGTATTGTTGTATACCCCGACACTACTTCTTATGGCCAAATAGTCGTCACCGGGCACAATGGGGAAGTCGCCTATTTGGGTTTTGCCCTGTCGGTCCACGTTGAATACTGTTTTGGGAGTTTCGTAGCCCAGGACACCCGTAATAGGGTCTACCTGGTAAGTCATCCTTAATTGATACTCGGTGTCGATGGGGATGGGAGGCAAGGTACCACCTGGTTCTTGTATCTGCTCTTGCTGGGTGCTGTAAGCCTTCAGCAGCAAGAGGCCGGTATTTCCAGATGCGCCTATACTTAGTCTTGACTCCGGGTTGTTCATTCCCACCCCTACATTGTTGCCACCAGTGGTGGAGTTTACCGCTCCCGATGGGGTGTAAAGTTGGGCAAGGCTCAGGGTGGTAGTCATGGTGCAGATTACTGCGAAGAAGGTTTGTTTAATGGCATTCATACAGAAAGGGTGTTGGTGGGTTGGCTGTGTTTTATCGTTGCACAAAATCTGTTCAAATTCAAAATTTTCCAAATCAAATTTTTTTGAGAACCCTGCAAAAACGCAAATTACATGGCGCTATGCTTTTAAATAGACTGATTTTTAAATACTGATAATTAGTCACTTACACACACACACACACACACACGAAAATGCTTGGATTCCTACCGGGCCGGGTGAAGTGTGAAATTTAATATGGGGGTAATATAGGCATGGGGGATTGTTTAACACTGATGGTTACCCCTACCGGCAGAGGAATGAAGATTTTGGAAAATCAAGTAAGGTATTATTCATCAAATGGTAAACCACACCGGAGTATATGCTTAACCGCTCACGGTATCCACTTTATATCCTTAAAGTCGGGCTTGCGCTTTTCGAGGCGTTGAACACTGCAGGTTGCGTGCGTGATAAGTATTGGAAATGCCTACCTACCCACCACCAATCTCTCCGTACTCACCTGCTCCCCGCTGCTGGTTTTCACCACATAGACCCCATTGCTCAGGGAGCCCAGGTCAAGTTGTACCTGCTTGTTCTCACTTTCACCAAAGGAGCGGTGATACAACCTGCGGCCGGATAGGTCGTACACTTCTATTTGGGTGATGGGCTGGTTGCTGGACGTGACTTGGAGGAGGCCTGAAGTAGGGTTGGGGTGGAGCTGGATATAATTAGCACTTGTTGCAGAACGATTAACAGATTCAACTTCCTGATTAATGGAGACTGTTTGTAAAGAGTTTTTAAGTTGAGAAGCATTGTAATTATTTGTACAAAAGCTTGTTAAGTCATTTGAATCTGTCATAGGATAAGAAGACGCATTTCCATATAGCCCGGTCATGATACCCAAATGCAAATTACTCTTTAAGTGCGTTCCTGGTGTCATCCTAATTTTAGAATGAGCTAACAAATGATATACTTCACCTTCTCCATTTGAATTTTTGTATCCTCTTAAGCTATCATTTACAATGATTTGATCAGCTCTGATAGAATCAATATTGGTAACAGAATAGTATGAATTAACAATTTCTGGAGAGTTTTCATCTAAAACATTGGATTCCATCGTTAACACCCCAGGAAACATCAATATAAATTCAGAACTATCTGATATTTCAATATTATTTCCCTGATCAGAAATTAGATCCACTCCCTTCTCATGGTCGTAAATGAGGTAAGAAAACATCTGTGTGGTATTGATTTCTTCGCCTTGGAAACTTTCCTGGTCGAAATAGAAATCGGCCATTATCTTCAAGACTATTTTTTTTGGTCTGTAGGTCAATTGACTTTCTAAAATTGTCGCCTTTAATTCATCTTCTTCTATGCCATCAGTCCACCAAGGCGGATTGTTAAGAATATCTGTTTCAAACAGCTCCTTAGTGTATACAGTTGTTTTTATTTCCGTGCCAAAAAGTAAATTGCTAATGTCGTTCAAACTATGCCACCCTGAGACTAACTCTACGGTTCTTTTTATGACAGGTGGAGTTGAGGTTCCGTCAGCAATGTCATGTAAGGGCCATAGGTTGGTATTCTCAGAGAATGCATAGCGAATGGAATCAATAGAATTCAAATTATCCTGCGTAGGAAAAATTGCATCATCAGTCTCTACGATTACTGAAAAGCTTGCATAGTACTTTGATTTACTCGTATCAATGTCCACTGCATTGTTGATAGCCCATGATATGGGCTCTTTCACTTTGAGGTAAATCTGTTGATCATATATAAAGTCTTTATTCAAGGTCGAATCAATTCTAGTATAATCAGGCACAAAATTATCGTCAAAATCACTGGAATCAACGTCGACTTGAATATTATATACCTCAATATGAAATTCCCCTAACTCAAGTTTTTGAACTTGAGGAGTTTTCAATGTTGCGTACAAGCCAAGAACCTCATTGTAAGCTGGATAATTGAATGGCGTTAGTGGAATATTCAATCTGTCGCTACCGGGTACAAAAAAGCCAGATAGAGTGGTTGTATTTATGTCCTCCACTTTTCCCGTTAAGCGCATCTCTGAGAAGGTTGCGACAGGACGTGAGGGTCTTTGGATATTGTCTTTCTTGTAAATAGTTGACATTAACTGGTCGAAACCAAAACCCAAAGCACCTTTTGAAGCACTTTGTATAAAGTCGCCATATGCTGATGAGTCTACTTCAGCAGGATCGCTAAACATGAAAATACCGAGCGAGGCGCTAATTTCTAACTGCCTATCAATAATCCAATTTGCAACGGATGCGGCCGGAATCCATGAAACCACTCCATCGACAATACTTGATCCGGCTGCTTCGAGAACGGATTGGATCAATCCACCTGCAAACGTTTGATCGTCCAATGAATTTTGGTAAATCTCTAAATTATGCTGATAATCACCGATTAATGAATCCAAGGTGTTTTTCAACATATAGCCATTCGCATCTTGCTCTTCTATGCTCACAGCGGTAAGAAAATCCCCAGGATAAATCGGGTTTCCCTGTGCATCAGTCAAGGGTTGCTCCAATGAAATTTCACGCCCGTATAAAGAAAGGCTTGAAGAGTCTACAGCGCTGATTTTAAAATCGATGATACCTGGTTGGCCGCATATACATGGGTCAAAACCTACTACAAAGTCATAGGAATACCATTTTCTGCTATTAAAACTACCGGAACCCGCGACCGAATTGTGCCCTTGGTGCTCAATAAAAGTCGTTTGTTGATCGAGAGGTGTATCGTAATTTCCAAGATGGCGCATAAGACCATTTGTTGGTAAATCTGACCCATCGACTCCCCCTTGTAATATCATTGAAATTGATAGATCGTCAACAGAACCATAAGGAGCAAAGATTCCTGCAAACACTCGGACTATACTTCGATACCTATTGTATAAAATGATATAAGGTATACGCTGCTCCTGAAGGCCAAAACCACTTTCAACTTCTCCAAAGGCGGAATTCACTGGGGGTACATGAAGGGAATCGCCATTAGGATAAAAGCCTGTTCCAAGCCAAAGCAACTCCCATCCATCTTCCCAGTGCCAATCCTGATTGGGAAAATCAGTAATGGGTTGGGCCAAATAAGGCGCAGAGGGTGTTGCACCAATGATGAAGGGATTCATCATGGTAAAATTATTTGAGGTATAGTCAGGCACAAGCCAACCTGCATGCGGGTTTAATCGAATATCATTGTACCCACTGGCATTGCTGGTACCGATGTTAAAATGATTCAGCCATAAATTATTTATTCCAACATCAAATGGATATGGACTTGAAGGGTTGTTTGGATTCGTGCTAATTCCATTTACACATTCCTGAGCCAACGATTGTTGCCAAGAACCCAAGAATACGAGTAGAATGGTTACCAACAGACTTTTGACACAGATTTTGCTTTCATTTTCCATACCGTCTAAAGTTTTATTCCATGAAATTTTTCCGAATCCCCGTCCAAAGAATAGGATATTTCTATTCTCCCCGTTCCTAAGTCTAAAATGGCCTCTCCAGTATTATCAGACGTACTGTTTTCTAAATGAAAAGAATAGCGGGTATTGGTCCGACCATTTCCTTCGAGCCGAATCGTGTCATTTTGCCCCAATAAATTTAAACCAAATGCGTAACCAACAGGTGATTGGGGGTTACAAGGCTGAATTGTGTTGGGTGAAGGAGAAACCAAGAGTATTATAATCAAGCTATCATTCACGTTGCTCTTCAGAACACCCCGATATTCACCCCAAATAGCTGCATCGCAACCGTTAATCTTTGTAAAGAATTTCGTCTTCTCATCCATCCCGTCATCCAAGGGAAAACAGAGAGAGTCAGGATCTTTGGTGACCTTTAGAGTAACCGGATATGAACCTTCAGGCAAACTAAAAGACGATCGTGTAACTTCAATTTCATTATATATGGTATCAACCCCTAATATCCATCGATAAGAGTCAGCCGTAGTGTCTTTCGCCACGAACCGCATGGTAGCACCAAAAGTCACGGAATCTTCAAAATAAGTTCCGGCATTGGGTCCAACCTGCGCATAAGGCTGAAGTATAGCAAAGTCAGAAGTCGTTTCAATTTTCCCTAGGCACGGATCATAATTCGGGCATTCGGGGTTTGTCGGATCACAACAAGGATCGTCATCATCCTTCTTGCACTGCGTAAGCACGGCTGCGGCCAAAACCAGCAAGAAAATGTACTTCAGTAGCTTCATCGCTCAAAGTTTACTTTTGTTTCTCTGCTTCTTGTAACTGCACTTTCAAATTGTCTATCTCCTTCTTCAGCTCAATCAGGTACAAGGTAAGTTCTTCTACCTTTACTACCAACATACGCTCGGTTTCTCCTAAAGGTATACCAGTTGAATTTATTTCAGCAGCAGATGCAATACCTGGGAGGTGTTTGTGCTCTTTTACAAATGCTTCCACTTCGCTCAGGGGTTGGAGCACATAGTCGGGCTCAAATACATAATCGCCCCAATCGGCCCTGATTTTTACATAGATCTCTTCAGCCAGTGTACTGCCTTCAATGTACAGGCTATGAGGGCCATCAAAAAAATTGGTATTCACACCTACCTTGCCCTGTGGCCAAAGTCGCAGTGGTGTATTGTCTCCACTTTTAAATTCAAGTGGCTCACTTGCCGTACTTTTCCATCTGAATTCAGGACGCGTGCCGTACAGCAATCTTACATAGTTATCATCCTGACCCCATCCTGCTTCAGACTGAACCCATACTTCTTCGTGAACACCAAGACCTTTTACATACAAAGAGTGTGAACCCGCAAAGTTGGCAGTACCGACACCCACCTTTCCTGCAGGACTCAGGGTAAGGGGTACGGCACCTGTATTGCTATTTTTAAACCTGAAGTTGCGGTTGTTGTTACTTACCCAGAACAGCTCGTGGTTGTTGTTGGCAAAGCGAAGCCTGAAGTACTCGGTAGTATTGTTGTATACCCCGACACTACTTCTTATGGCCAAATAGTCGTCACCGGGCACAATGGGGAAGTCGCCTATTTGGGTTTTACCCAGGTGGTCTATGTTAAACACGGTTTTTGGGTTTTCGTAACCCAGTATCCCCGAGGTGGGGTCTGCCTGATAGGTACCTCTTAACAAGTAATCGGTGGTGTAGAGACCCCCTTCGCCGGGCAGTATCCCGCTATTGGCA
>JBGTBE010000107.1:0-3457 GCA_041749535.1 Cryomorpha sp.
GTAAATTGCTCGAAGTATATCTTGACAACGATGTAGACGAGAAGAACAGAACGGCAAGCACAACTGCTGGATTTTTGGACAGCCAACTTACGATGATTACCCAGGATCTTGAAACCATTGAGATAAACCGGGAGAAATACAAGGTGGACAAGGGAATTATAGACCTTCAGTCAGAATCTAAACTGGTGCTTGAGAGCATGCAGGAACTGGATGTGCAGAAAGCGCAGAACAATGCAAGATTGGGCCTCATCGGACAGCTGGAGCGGTACGTGTCTCAAAACAATGACCTGCGCGACCTGGCACCCGCAGCACTTGATATCAGCGATCCATTGCTCATAAAACTCATCAACAAACTCAGTGAGCTGCAAAGTCAGCGCGAGCTCATTGTGAACCGCAGCACAGTGAACGACCCATTACTGGTCCCTCTGAATGCCGAGATAGAACTCACCAGGTCATCCCTGCTTGAGGTGATTAGAAATATTCAGAAAGGATTGCAGCGCAAAGACAGTGAGCTGAACGAATCCATGAGGGAATACAAGGGCAGGATTCAGCGAATACCTACGACCGAACGCGAACTACTGGAAATAGAAAGAAGGTTTAAAATTCAGGAAAGTCTCTTTGTATTTCTTTTGCAAAAGCGGGCTGAACTATCCATTACGCTTGCTGCTGCAAAAAGCGACAACAGATTGATTGATGGCGCCCGGCTGATTCCCGGGCCTGTTTCGCCGGTGCCGGGCAGGGCCTACTCCATGGCGCTAATTTTAGGGCTTCTAATCCCTACACTCATCATATTTGCGAAGGAAAAGCTGGACGATACAGTAAAGGACCTCCCGACAATCAGGCGATTGTTACCACTTCCGGTGATTGGCGTGGTGAGGTACAGCAAAGATGCATCACCCTTGGTCGCTATCAACAAGCCCCGCTCATTTATTGCCGAAGAGTACAGAACCATTCGCACCAACCTAGGTTTTATGCGCAAGGCAGACGCTTTGGCTGATGTGTTGATGGTCACCTCTTCTGTAAGTACCGAAGGCAAAACATTTACTGCCATCAACCTGGCCAGCATACTCGCGTCCACGGGCAACCGGGTGGTATTGGTTGGATTGGATATGCGCAAACCCCGGATTGAAGAGAACCTGGGCTTGTCCAACGAAGCGGGTTGCAGCACTTACCTGAGTGGCAGCAGTGTGCTCGATGAGGTCATTTTCCCATCTGGACACAGTGAAACACTCTCGGTATTACCATCTGGACCCGTGCCTCCCAACCCTTCCGAACTGATCAACTCTTCCAGGATGAAGCAACTCATTGATGAGTTGAGCACCCGTTTCGACAAAATTGTGATTGACACACCTCCCATAGGATTGGTTTCTGATGGATTCATACTTGCACCTTATTCAGATACCATCATTCTTGTGGTGCGCGAAGGCGTTTCCCGCAAGGCCCACTTGCGCAACTTGAAGGAGCTTTGTGATTCTGGTAAACTGACCAATGCAGGCATCGTGTACAACGCTGCAGGCGTGCGCAACCTGCGCTATGGCTATCCAGGTGCTTATGGATATGCCTACGGAAACGACAGCACCTACGGTTCATATTTCGATGATGAGTCAGCCCCACAAAAGGGCAAAGCATAGGCGCCATGCTGGGGAGATACCTAAAGAAATTTCGAGAATCTGAAGATGCACGCGGCAAAGGAATTCTCCGTCAAATCCTTTATTCTTCAGGGCTCAAAGTCATAAATGCAGCTGTAAGTTTTTTGGTGGTTCCCCTGTACTTGCGTTTGCTCACCGACATTTCGTTTGGGATATGGCTCACTGTGAGTGCGGTCATCACCTGGTTCAATTTCTTTGACCTTGGACTGGGCAACGGCCTCCGAAACCGTTTTGCAGAAGCATTGGCCAAAGGGGAAATTGCCCTCGCCCGCACATACGTGAGCACCACTTACGCTATCATTGCGCTTATTGCGCTCACTGTGGTGGGGCTGTTTTTTGTGGCGGATGTTTGGGTGAACTGGGCGGCTGTATTTGCTGCACCTCCCGAAATGACCGAGGAAGTAAATGCGATGGTGGTGCTCCTCGTGGTGCTGTTTAGCCCGCAGTTTGTGCTTCAGCTTGTCAAGATGGTGGCTACCGCCGACCAAAGGCCAGCCATCTCCAACCTGGTTAATACCGTGGTGAACGTGTTGCAGCTCTTTGCAGTGTGGGTATTGCTACAAATGGGTGTGAGTAGCCTATTGCCATTGGCCGCAGCCATGGCTTCCATCAATTTTCTTGTGCCGCTCATTGCCAATGTATGGTTGTTTTCCGGCAGGTACCGGCAATTTGCACCCTCGCTGAAGTACGTGGATTTGAAGTACGCCCGCGACCTCACAGGACTCGGGCTTACATTCTTTGTGCTGCAGGGCGCAGCACTGGTGGTGTTCATGACAGACAACCTGATTATTTCCAGGGTGCTGGGACCTGAAGAAGTGCCGGCATACAACATCTCTTTCAGGTATTTTAACCTGGCACTGGTGTTCTTTTCCATGGTTACCACACCCTTCTGGAGCGCTTTTACCGATGCATATGCCAGGATGGATATCCCCTGGATCAGAAAGATGCTTAGAAGACTTATCCTCCTTTGGTTGGCTTGTGCCATTGGAGTATCTATCATGCTTTTGGCGGCACCCTGGGTGTACCAGCTGTGGATTGGTGATGCCCTTCAAATCCCCACCTTATTGAATGCCTGTATGGCTTTGTGGGTGATTGTATCTTCAGGCTTGAGCATTTTCTCCACCTTTCTGAGTGGGGTGGGCAAGTTAAGACTGTCCCTTTATCAGGCTGTATTTGTGATGGTGGTGAACATTCCGCTATCGGTATATCTGGCGGGTTTCGAAGCGTTGGGAAGCGCAGGAGTTATTTTAGCTACCCTCTCCGGGGCATTGCTCAGGTTGTTTTTTCAACCCAGGCAAACTTGGCTTATTCTCAGTGGAAAGGCGGAAGGCATTTGGGGAAAGTGAGTTGCTCAATTATGACTTCTGTCCTTGCCTGTATTGGCGAACACTGACCTTATAGATAACCCATTGCCATGGCTGAATTATGCCTTCAATGGGGTCAACATCAGCGACTTTTTTGGCGACCATGATTTGTATGTAAACGGCTCAACTTATATCAAAGGGGACACACCCGAAGTGCACTCCCTGTAAATAGAAGGCGCCACCATAGCCGAAGAGATATTTGTGATGCTCAAAGCCGATTGGGGCGATTTTGTATTTGATCCCGACTTTGTGCTCCAACCCCTTAGCGAGGTGGAAGCATTTGTAAAGAAACACAAACACCTGCCGGGTATTGCGCCCGCTGCTGAAATACATTCAAGTGGTATACCCTTGGGTGAAACCGAGCGCATGTTGGTAATAAAGGTAGAAGAACTTACCTTGTACCTGATTGAGCTGAAGAAGGAGATTGATGATTTAAAAGTGCAG
>JBGTBE010000108.1:0-307889 GCA_041749535.1 Cryomorpha sp.
TGGTAAACTTACCCCCCCCCCCCCCCCCCCATTATGTTACCTTTGTAAGGTGTTTTTATGAACAAATTATATATAGATTCTAATCCATTGAGTTCAATTGGCTATAAGTGCAAATTTCTTTGGCCTCTATGTGTCTTTTTAGTGCTGGTAATAAATTCATCTGGACAAAGTCTTTTCGTTGAAGAATGTTATACAGGTGGTGTACTCACTGGTGGGGCGACTTTTGCAAATGGTCAATTAGAAATTCAATGTGAAATTGACTGGCAAAGTCACTATAGCATCAGGCATGCTTATGCTGCAACATATCGTTATGGTCGAATAGGGCCTGCTGTGATGCGAGTAAATGGTTCTGATATTTTGTGGAGCCTGGGAAGTGAAGCTGGTCCCGAGCAGGTGGAAAGCAATGAACTATCGCAATATTTCGCTCCTCACATTCTGGAGGTTACAGATTTGATAAGCATTAGTGGCAGCACAGTACTCATTGATTTTCCGGTTCAGTCATTTGGCGGGAATTTGGGTTGGTGGGGGATTTATCTTGTAATTATGTATGAGTCTCCATTGTTAGACTCTGAAGTATGTGTGAGACACTATACAGCCAATAAAAGTCAATTGATTCCCCAAGATTACAGTATTCAAACACCACCATTCGATCTCACTAAACCTGTTGTATTTGGTCTTCACTCAGACCGTATCAGCGATTGGCTTCCTGACAGAACCAAAGTACTTATCAATGGTATTTCGCTAGGTGAAGTACATGGCCCTGACCTTGTAATTCCTGAGCCAATTTCCGGAGTTCAAGGTCATTTTAGCTACCGGAACGGAGAGGTACTTGCGTTTAATGGAGATACTGCAAATACAACTGTGAATAGGCACGATGGTACTGCTATAATCAATGGGTATCTTACTAATGCATCTGAGCAATCATTGCGACTTCAACCAAATCTAATCCCACCACAAGCCAACCCTCACCCCTCCTTCGTAATTGCTTACACCCCTGCCTGTGAGGTGATAGATGTAAACATGCCCCGTAGTTATACCTTTTGCCGGGGAGAGCAGGTGGAGCTGCAAGCCGCAACGGGGTATGAGCATTATGAATGGACACCATCCACCCAGCTAAGCGATGCAAGCCTTGCCAACCCAATATGCAGTGCGGATAGCAGCCGCTGGTACAGGGTGCGTATGTGGAGCGATGGACCCGATGCCCCCTGCACACAAACCATTCCGGTGTTTGTAGAAGTGGGGCAGATACCCCGCCCGGGTACGTTTGTCAGCAATGCGAGTTCATGTCCGGCACCCACCGGACGCATACGCATGGAAGAGATGCATGGCACCCCGCCCTTTCAGTATACTGTGGGTACTCAAACCAACAACGTAGGCCTTTTCGAAATGCTTGCTGCGGGTACCTATCCGGTAAGCATTACCGATGCCCTGGGCTGCACCTGGGATACCGTAGCCGTAGTACATCTGAATACCCCGCACAAGGCAGCCTTCACTGCCAATCCGCAGGTGGGTGACTCACCCCTGTTGGTGAACCTTACCAACCAAAGCACCAACCCCACGCCTGGCAGCATGACCTACGGGTGGCTTGCAAACTCGGAGTTGTTTTCTACTTCCCTCCATACACAGTTCACCTTCGCCGATACGGGCACCTATACCGTAAGCCTGATCGCTTACCTAACCGATTCCGCATGCGCAGATACCGCCAGCATCACCATACGCGTAAACCCCGGCATACGCATCATCCTGCCCAATATCTTCAGCCCCAATGGCGATGGAGTGAACGATATGCTCGTAGCAGAGCTATTTGGCGTAAGCCGCCTGCGCTGGGAAGTGTACAACCGCTGGGGCTCCCTGCTCCACAGCGGCGCTGACAACAGCGGAGAAGGGTACATAGAAATTTGGGAGGGTGCTGATGTACCGCCGGGTGTATATCCCGTGCTGCTTACTGCCACCGGCATCAATGGCAAGATGGAGACGATTCAGGTGATGGTGACTTTAGTGTATTAAAGTATTAAGTATTAAGTACAAAGTACCATGAAGTGCTCGTCTTGATACTTTGTACTTAATACTTAATTCACCCTTCTTAATACATTCTTCCTACTTTAGCGCCCTAAATTATGGCTGACGCTCCCGACAAATACGCCCGCAGAAGGGCCCGCTCCAGTACCATCTCTACAGTGATTGGTATTTCACTGGTGCTTTATATGCTGGGCATACTCAGTGTGTTGCTGCTCAACGCCCAGAAGTTGTCCAACTATGTAAAGGAAAACATACAGGTAGATGTGTACCTGAGCCAGGGCGCGAGCGAAGCCGATATGATGCGCGTAAAGAAGTCGCTGGACGCCGAAGCTTTCAGCAAGAGCACAAATTTTATCAGCAAAGAAGAAGCTGCCAAACAACTTACTGAAAACCTGGGGGAAGACTTTGTATCGTTTTTGGGGTACAACCCGCTGGAAGCCGTGGTAGAGCTCAAGCTTCACTCTGCCTATGCGCACCCCGACAGTGTAGAAGCCATAGCGCGCGGTATCGAAGCCCGCAGTGAAGTATCAGAGGTGGTGTACAGCCCCAACCTGATCAGGCAGGTAAACGAAAATGTGAATAAGATTGGATTGGTGCTGCTCGGCTTTAGTTTGCTGTTGCTTTTGGTTGCTGTTGCGCTTATCAACAACACCATCCGCCTTACCATCTACTCCAAGAGATTTATCATCAAAAGCATGCAGCTGGTAGGTGCCACCGGCTCCTTCATTCAAAGGCCCTTTATAGCAGCGGGAATACTGCATGGTGTTTACGCCAGTTTCATCGCCATCATGCTCATTATTGGGATGATGTATGCCATACGTACTGAGCTGCCGGAGTTTTTCGAGTTGAATGACCTGATCATGTTTATTAAGCTATTCGCCCTGGTAGCTTTATTGGGGATCGCCATTTCCGGATTGTCCACATTATTTGCCGTAAGGCGTTACCTTCGCGGCGATAGCAGTAAGTTTTATTAAACAACATCCTATATGAACAACGATTCGAAGCAAGCAAATTCAGGTACCGACAGCGGTTTCGCTTTTGGGCGCGACAATTACAAGATCCTGCTGGCAGGCATCGTAATTGTACTTCTGGGATTTGTGCTGATGATGGGCGGAGGCACGGATGACCCCATGGTTTTCAATGAAGATATTTTCAGCACCAGGCGAATCACCATTGCGCCATTGGTTGCACTACTTGGATATGGTGTGGTTTTTTACGCCATCCTGAAAAAGAAACCCTGACCCGAACCGTCTGAACCACTATGGGTATAATAGAGTCTATCATTCTCGGAATCATCCAAGGACTTACTGAGTTTCTTCCGGTAAGCAGCAGCGGGCACCTTGAGATTGCCAAAGCCATTATAGGCGATGATTCAGTGCCCTCGGAAAGTATGCTCATGACTGTGGTACTACATGCTGCTACAGCGTTGAGCACGGTGGTGGTGTACCGCAAGGATATAGGGCAATTGATCAAAGGCCTTTTTCAGTTTAAGGTGAATGAAGAGTTCTTGTTCGCCATAAAAATAGTGATCTCCATGGTGCCTGCAGCAATAGTAGGGCTGGTATTCGAGGAGGAGATAGAGTACTTCTTCAGCAAGAATATACTTCTAGTGGGATTTATGCTTATCATAACTGGCTTGCTCCTCTACCTCGCCGACAAGGCCAAGAGAACAGATAAGCAAGTGTCGAATGTGAACGCCTTGATTATTGGCATCTCGCAGGCTATCGCTATTCTGCCCGGCATTTCCAGGTCCGGGGCAACCATTTCAACTTCTGTACTGCTCGGGATAGACAGGGAGCGGGCTGCCCGCTTTTCATTCCTGATGGTGGTGCCGCTCATTCTGGGAAAGATGAGCAAAGACCTGCTTTCCGGCGATTTGTCTGAGAGCAGCATAGAAGTTGCTCCACTTGCGGCCGGTTTTGTGGCTGCATTTGTGGCTGGTTTATTGGCCTGCACATGGATGATTGCCATCGTGAAGCGAAGTAGACTCAAGTACTTTTCATGGTATTGCTTTGCAGTGGGAATCCTGGCGGTCGCTTACGTCTCATTTCAATGAAATCATTGCTGGCAAACCCCACAGCAGAGGCATTTATCGAGGGGCAGGTGCTGCTCATTGAGAAGCCCTTGGGCTGGACATCATTTGACGCTGTGAAAAAAATACGCAGCACCCTTCAACGACAATACAACCTAAAGAAATTAAAAGTGGGCCATGCCGGCACCCTTGATCCTCTTGCTACTGGTCTGTTGGTATTGTGCACGGGCAAAGCCACCAAGCTTATTTCTGCCCTTACACTCGATGATAAAACCTATACAGGCACCTTCAGACTGGGAGCAACTACTCCAAGCTACGACCTTGAAACCGAATTGAGTGATGTTCTTGAAACAAGCCACATAACCGCCGAAATGGTGGAAGCGGCGGCATTGAAACTGAGCGGAGAACAACAGCAGATACCCCCTCAATTTTCAGCCAAAAGGGTGGAAGGGAAAAGAGCGTATGAATCTGCCCGAAAGGGTGAAGAAGTAGCACTCAAGGCAAACCGCATACACATTTCCACTTTCGAAGTGCGCTGCCATGAACTTCCGAATGTACATTTTGAAATAGCTTGCACAAAAGGCACTTACATACGGTCTATAGCCCGGGATCTTGGCGAATCTCTGGGATGTGGCGCCCATCTCACCGCCCTGCGGCGCACAAAATCCGGAATTTACAATATAGAAGATGCATTGACTCCCGATGCGTTCAGGCTTAAACTTGAAAGCTAATTTTAGCAGAAAAGTTAAGTACAAAGGTCCAATAATTTCATTAGCTTTGCACCCGCTTTTTTCCATCCATTAACCTGTAAGTGAATGAAACTCTCGAAGTTTAAATTTCATCTTCCCAACGAACTTATTGCCCAATATCCCAGCCACAACCGCGACGAAAGCCGCATGCTTGTTCTGCATAAAAAAGATGGTAAAATAGAGCATAAGCTCTTCAAGGACATAGTAAGTTATTTCAGCGATGGAGATACCTTCATCATGAACAATACCCGTGTTTTTCCCGCAAGGCTATACGGCAACAAGGAAAAAACTGGTGCACAGATTGAGGTATTTTTGTTGAGAGAGCTCAACCGTGAAAGCCTTCTATGGGATGTGCTGGTTGATCCGGCCAGAAAAATCCGAATTGGCAATAAATTGTACTTTGGAGAAGATGATTCACTGGTAGCCGAAGTAATCGACAATACCACCTCAAGGGGCCGTACCCTTCGTTTTCTTTTCGACGGACCTTACGAGGCGTTCAAAAAAACGATCACAGACCTTGGCGAAACACCTATACCCAGATACATTAACCGAAAGGTAGAAGAACTTGATGCTGATCGGTACCAAACAATCTTCGCGAGCACAGAAGGTGCCGTTGCAGTACCTACTGCTGGATTGCACTTCAGCCGTGAACTGGTGCGAAGAATGGAGATCAAGGGAATTAACTTCGCCGAAATCACGCTCCATGTGGGCTTGGGCACTTTCAGACCTGTGGAAGTTGAGGACCTTACCAAACACAAGATGGACAGCGAGCAGATGATGATTACTGAAAAGGCTACCAAAATTGTGAACAATACCAAGGACAAAAAAGGAAAAATTTGTGTGGTAGGCACCACCGCCATGCGGGCCGTTGAAACCTCCGTGTCTACAGATGCCAGGTTGAAGCCTTTCGACGGATGGACGAACAAGTTTATTTTCCCTCCATACGACTTCTCTATTGCTGACGCTATGGTGAGCAATTTTCATCAAGCAGAATCCACATTGCTTATGATGGTTGCTGCATTTGGTGGTTATGACCATGTGATGAAGGCATACAAAGAAGCAATCAAAGAAAAATACCGCTTCTACGCTTACGGAGATGCAATGCTCATAATATAAAATGAGCCGCAAAGCCGTAATCCTGGTAGCAGGTGGTACCGGCACCCGCATGAATTCGCCCATAGCGAAGCAGTTTATTTCCATTGGAGGCAGACCCATTCTCGTACACACTTTCCATGCATTCCACAGTTTTGATCCTGGCATGCAGTTCATTCTTGTACTGTTTAAGGGGCTCGAAGATGAGTGGCTGAGCCTTTCGGAAAAATATGCATTCAACATTCCCCATACCATCGTAGAAGGTGGTGAGGAGCGATTTCACTCAGTGAAGAATGGTCTTGCCACTCTGGAAGCAGATGTAGATCTGGTAGCCATACACGATGCAGTTCGTCCTTTTGTATCGCAGGATACTATTCAGAGAAGTTTCGAAGCTGCCGTGCGCCATGGCGCAGCAATTCCCGCTGTACCAGTTACGGATACCATCCGCCAATTGAATGAACAAGGAAGTATTACGTTGCCTAGAAATACACTTCGCGCCATGCAAACCCCGCAATGTTTCCGCCGTGAGGTGATTGATAAAAGCTATGAAGTTGCGTACTCACCACTTTTCACCGACGATGCCTCTGTTGCAGAACATGCAGGATTTCCAGTTCATCTGGTAGAAGGCAACAGAACCAACATCAAAATAACCACCGCTGAGGACTTGCTTATTGCTGAGGCATTTCTCCAATCTTAAACTTTTGTGTGCTGATTCCGTAATTCCGAACAGGAAAGTGAATCATGCAGAAGCGGGCGGGAATTTATAATCATTTCATTCTTTGGACTTTTACGCTATTACTGGCTTTCAATTCTTTGATTGCAAGCGAATCTCCATTGGCTCCTGATGCGAACTCATTCATCTCTCCTGTCAACGGTTCACTCATCATTGTAGGCTATGTAACTGCTACCGACGAATACAGGAATGCACATGATGTGGCCCTTCTAGATGACAGCTACTTCACTAAGATGGGAAAATCTCCCACGTTTGGTTTCGATGCCGAAACGCAATGGATGAAGATCAGGGTATTCAATTTTGACAATCAGACTGCCCGGCAAATTCTTGAAGTGAACAACCCCGTACTCAACATATGCAACCTCTATGAAATAAAAGGCAACACTTCCAGCGCACTCTTCCGAAGTGGTGACGAAATAAAGTTTGGTGAGAGAACCGTATCGCATTTGAACC
Organism: Cryomorpha sp.; assembly: GCA_041749535.1. Classification (GTDB taxonomy): domain Bacteria; phylum Bacteroidota; class Bacteroidia; order Flavobacteriales_D; family Cryomorphaceae; genus JBBQZU01. The sequence goes on from JBGTBE010000108.1 coordinate 7,079, forward strand.
ACCTATTCCCCGTGGATATTGCACCTTTTAGCAGCAGGGAATTTCTGCTGGAAGTGGCAGCGCGGGGAGAGCAGTTTCAGGTGCCTGTGAAACTATGGACCCCGGCAGAACTTGTAGAACGTGATGAAAAAGACCGTCTTTTAAGGGGAATCTATTTCGGCATCATACTCTTCGTACTCTTATTCAACTCCTTTATCTACATCATTATCAGAGAAAAATCATCACTCTGGTATGTGGCCTACGTTTTTATGTTGCTTATGCTACAACTTTCGCTGAGTGGTTTTGCCTTTCAGTATTTTTGGCCAAATTCAGTCTATCTCGCGAATGTCGCAAACCCATTCTTTGCATCATTCAGTATACTCGCACTCATACGATTTACGCAGCACTTTTTAAATCTACAATTTCATTTCCCAAAACTCAATAAAGCCTTTCACGCAATCGCATTTCTGGTGGCTACCAATATTCTGCTTTCGCTGGTATACACCCCGCTAACCTTCAGGGTCTCAGTGCTTGCAATAAACAGCCTTGCCCTGCTGCTCAATGTGCTGATCCTCCCAACTGTTTGGCTGGTAATGCGCAAGGGATTCAAACCAGCAAGGTTTTTTCTCTTTGCATTTATCGCGCTTGTACTCACTGTCTTCTTCTTCATCCTGAACAATTTTGGGGTAATAAGCAGTGAATTTTATGGTGCCTACGGATTACAGATTGGTTCAGCACTCGAAGTGGTGTTGCTTTCTTTCGCAGTGGTAGATAAATTCAAAAGTTTTAGAGATGAGGCATACGACCGCCTGTTGACCATCAACAACCTGAAAGCCCGCGCCAATGAAGTACTGGAGCTAAAGGTACAGGAACGCACCGAAGAGATTTCTCAACAGAAGCAGGTCGTAGAGCGGCAGAAGGAAGAGATTGTGGACAGCATTCGCTATGCAGAACGCATACAAAAATCGCTCATTCCCGATGAAAAGGCCCTCGACGCTGCTTTCGCTGAGAACTTTGTGATATTCAGACCCAGAGATATTGTGAGTGGTGATTTCTATTGGTTTGGGAAAACCACTCCCGAAAATTCCTGGAGTGGAAAATCAGGCCACCATTTATTTGCCGCGGTGGACTGCACCGGGCATGGTGTGCCCGGTGCCATGATGAGTATGCTTGGATTCAATGCCCTGGACCGCGCATTGGAATCACCCTTTGTAAACTCACCGGCAGACATGCTCAACTTTGTAAACAATGAAATACTTCGCGCCATCCGGGAGAAGCGGGAGCAAGGACTACAGGATGGCATGGACATGGTACTTTGCGCCTACGACCGAAAGACCAAAACACTTCAATTTGCCGGGGCCAAGAACAATGTGTACATACTTCGCAACAGTCTGTTCATAGAAGTAAAAGGCGATAGATTTCCTATAGGTCAAGAATTTCCTGTAAATGGCTTTACCGGATTCACCAACCACAGCGTCAAATTGGCTCCCGGTGACACCATCTATGCCTTTACGGACGGCTTTCCCGATCAGTTTGGTGGGGAACACAACAAGAAGCTAAAGTCGAAACCTCTGCTTGAAATAATCAGCACTTTTGCCGATAAAAAAATGGCCGAGCAAAAGGAATTGCTTTTGGGCGCATTTGATGGTTGGAAAGGTGAGAATGAACAAACCGACGACGTGTGTATGCTGGGCATCAAGGTGTAAACGCTCAATGCTTACCTTTGCTCCTGCATGACAAAAAAATCCGATATCAGAAAGCTTACCCAAGGTGAGCTTATTGCCGAGATGACTGCTATCGGGGAACCTGCTTTTCGCGGCAAGCAGGTCTATGAGTGGCTGTGGGCAAAGAGGGCCAAATCCTTTGAAGCCATGACCAATCTGCCGAAAGGCTTACGCGAAAAACTAGAGACCCATTTTGAAATTCGGTCTATCACCATTGCCGACAAGCAAATAAGCCGCGATGGCACCATAAAGTATGCATTCAGACTGCACGAAGGCCATGTGGTAGAAGGGGTACTTATACCAACTGGTAGCCGCACTACAGCGTGCATTTCCAGTCAGGTAGGCTGTAGTCTTTCTTGCAAATTTTGCGCAACAGGCCGCCTTAAGCTGATGAAGAACCTTGAGGCGTATGAAATATACGATCAGGTAGCCGAGATATACCTCGATGCAGAAATACTGCGCAGCAAACCTTTGTCGAACATTGTGTATATGGGGATGGGCGAGCCATTGCTGAATTATAAAAACGTATTGGAATCCACACACCGCATCGCAGATGATATAGGCTTGGGCATGTCGCCCAAACGCATCACGGTGTCTACAGCGGGCATTGCAAAAATGATCACCAAATTGGGTGATGATGGCGTAAAATTCAATCTTGCATTGTCCCTCCACGCAGCCAATGATGGAAAGAGGAACCAAATAATGCCCATTAACGAAAGCAACTCATTGGATGTAATTGCCGAAGCCTTGAAATACTTCTATGTGAAAACCGGGAGCAGGGTAACGTTTGAATACATCATCTTCAAGGATTTTAATGACACCATTGAGGATGCAAGAGAGCTTGCCGAATTCTGCAGAAATATACCGTGTAAGATCAATATCATAGAGTACAATCCCATTGATGACGGGGAGTTTCAGCAAGCAGACCCCGAAAAGGTGGACGCTTTTGCAGCATTTCTCGAAAGGTGCAACCTGGTGGTAAATGTGCGCAGAAGCCGGGGCAAGGATATAGATGCCGCCTGCGGGCAGCTGGCAAATAAGAACAAGGCTGTACTCAAGGCATAATTGGCCTGCTTGTCAAAAACCAAAACCTATGCGCACCCCTGCCTGAAAGGCTGCTTCAAAGCCAGTTTCCTCTCTTATAAAGTACGATTCGGGGACATTGACATTATCTGTATCCACGATGTGCAATGACTTGTACCGCGCACCTGCTGCTACATAAAAATCGGCGAATATATTGCTGGACAACGAAAGTGCTTGAAAACCAACCGTGACCATCGCGGATGCGTACTTTCTGCTATCGGTAAACTCATACCCTGCCACAAGTACATCATTGGTATCAATAACCTGGTATAGTTTTACGTACTCTCTGTATACCAAGCTAAGACCCACATACCCCCCGTATAACTCACCCGTATCCTGAAAGTACCGACGACCGGAAAGTGTTGCAGCATACCGTGTTCTAATGGATACATTTCTACCGTACGAATCCAACTCATCTTCAAACCAACTGGATGCGTAGTTTCTTCTTGTGGGACCAAAGCCTACTTCGATACTTGCCTTTGGTGCAATCATCTTTTCAAAATAAAATTGAAAATCACCAAAAAAGACCTGAACAGGATCGAACTTAACAGCGTTTACTATGGCATACAATGTGTCGGGTTCACTGAGAGGGTCGTATATGCTGTCAGCCCGGGTATTCTGAGCATTTGCTGTCAGCGTGCACATGAGCGCTGCGAAGAGGGTATATTTGCAAAAGTAGTTTCTCAATTTGCCATAGGTACCGGATACAGCGAAAGTAGCCATAAATGCACCACATACCACGAAATATCATCTGGGGGGTTTTTATCCTGATAATGGCAACTGGTGTGCGCGCACAGACCATCACCAATGTTCAAATGGGTCCGTTGCTTAGCGATAACAAGGACTATGAGTTGCAGTATATCTTCGGAACAGATTCCACCCACTTTTTTACCCTGCGCCATAGTGGGAAGAAGAAGGATGGTATTGCAATTGAAAAAATACGTACCGACAGTCTCACAGTAGAGCGTACATCTCGAATCAGCTTTCCGGATTTAGATGGCGCTGAACCCATGTTGCTCTACCCGCTCTCGCTTGCAGGCAGGAACTATCTTTTCACCACCACTGAGGAGAATTCGAGCGACAGGATCTTCATACACGCCTGGAGAATAAATCAGGGCCTTGAACTTGAAAAGGAACCGATTACAGTCGGCATTGCTTCCAAAAGCGTACTCAATACCGGACAGCAATTCCACTCCTACTCAAACACGAGCAGCGACCTGTTCGCACTCATCATCCCCACTGAAGCACAACCCCTTAGGAACAAGAAATTTGAAGTGACGCTTTGGGAACCAGATTTGAATATAATCCATAGAAAAAACCTCGAATTGCCTTACGAGGCAAGCAATTTTCAATTCGAAGAAGTACTGATAGATAGCACCTTGGCTATCTATATTTTGGCTAGCGTGCCCGAAAACAAGTTGGAGAATGACAAGGGAAACAAGAGCCTGAGTGGAAAAGAATTCTCGGTAATCCGGTATAGCTGGCAGGAAGAATCCATACAGGAAAAATCCCTATCAGTAGGTACAAAGTGGCTGTATGAGGTGAGATTGATAAAAAACAGCAATTCAACTGTTCAAATAGCTGGCTATTTCAGCAATATGATCGAATTGATCATGTCGGGGACTTTCTCTGTGGAGCTGGATGCAAACACTGGTGCGATTCTGAACCAAGGCCTGGTTCCTTTCGAGCGCAGCTTCAAAGGACAGTTTCGTCCCACCGGCAGCTCACCTGAAAAAACAGACCTCAGGGAGTATAGCATTGGCTTTCTGAACCCAATTGGTGATGGAACCATTGAAATGATCAGCGAGAAAAACTACACCCAAACTTCTACCGTGTTCAACCCGGCTACAGGCACCTACTCTGTTATAAAAGTTTTCAATTTTGACCAGATTGTTGTGTCGCGTATTGATCCTTCAGGCAATTTACTTTCAGCTGTTAAGGTACCCAAGTTTCAGTCATCAGCCCGTTATTCTGGCAGTTATACATCCTACCATTCCTTTAGGCTCCATGGAACAACTTATCTTGTTTACAATGACCATGAGCGCAATGAGACCCTCAGCACAAACGATGAAAAAAGCTACCGCTCCCTAAACTCCTACTCAGTAGCGCAGCCAATGATTGCGGCCATTGGGTCGGACGGCGTTGTGAACAAACAAAGTATTGTGAAAAACAGTGATACCAAAGCCGTTATGAACCCAAGGTATTGCTATGCAATTCCGAATGGCTTGATTATCACTGCTTTTATGGGTTCCCGAACACAATATATCAAAGTGAGCCTGCCATGACCAATGCAGGTAACTATTTCAGATATTTGCCCGACTCAAATGGAGATTAAGGAAATTAAATCGCTTATAGTCCCTGAAATGAACGAGTTTGAACAGCGGTTCAAACAGTCCATGAAAAGCGAGACCGCGCTCCTCGACAGAATTACCCATTATATCATAAAGAGCAAAGGCAAGCAAATAAGACCCATGTTCGTTTTTCTTTCAGCCAAGTTATGTGGAGGCATGAATGATTCTGTGTACACGGCTGCATCACTGATTGAACTTCTTCACACTGCCACCCTCGTACATGACGACGTGGTGGACGATTCCAATTTCAGAAGAAACTTCTTCAGCATCAATGCCCTATGGAAGAACAAAATAGCAGTATTGGTGGGCGATTTTCTACTTTCTCGTGGTTTGCTGATGAGCGTAGAAAAAGGCGAATTTGAATTGTTGCGCATCGTGAGCAATGCAGTGAGAGAAATGAGTGAAGGGGAGCTCTTGCAAATGGAAAAAGCACGAAAACTCAATATTACGGAAGAGGTCTATTTCGATATTATCAGGCAAAAAACCGCATCGCTTATTGCAGCTTGCTGCCAAAGCGGCGCCCATGCAGCAGGTGTTTCTAAGGAAGTATCAGAGAGGATGCGGCTCTTCGGTGAAAAGGTGGGTATTGCATTTCAAATTAAGGATGATATTTTCGACTACCAAGTTGGAGCCAATACTGGAAAGCCCAGCGGTATTGACATCAAAGAGAAAAAAATGACATTGCCCATCATTTATACCTTACAAGTGGCATCAACTGCCGACCGCCGGTGGATCATTAACACGGTGAAACACCACAACGAAGACAGGAAGCGTGTAAATACTGTCATCGACCTTGTGATCAATTCTGGCGGGATAGACTATGCTGCTTCTGTGATGAAAAACTACAGAAATGAGGCAATCGAAATTCTTCATAGCTTTGAGCAAAGCGAGGTACGCAATGCACTTGAAGGTCTCGTTCAATACACCATTGACAGAACAAAATAACTTTTAAGCCTCGTTTAGGGCTGCCATTTAGCAATCACCATGATAGCATTTAGGTTCAAAATTCTTTTAATCTATATATTCTCAGCCACGGTGGGTGCATGCTTGATTGGCAGTTGTAAAACAGAAAAACCATCAGAAGCGAAAGGTCAAAAATCAGTTGGCGAAGTAGAGGTGGTGGACTACTATGCAAACAGGGGAGTGAAAATGAAAGGCAAGAGCATAGACGGGAAGCGCTCTGGATTGTGGGAGTCCTTTTATCCCTCAGGCTATCGCTGGAGCGAAATGAATTACAACAATGGCCTGCGAGAGGGAGTCACCACCACCTATTTCTCAAACGGTATGATGCGATACAGCGGACAATATTACAATGACGAGCGCAGTGGTGTGTGGCAGTTTTACGATTCACTGGGCGTCCTCATCCACAGAATAGATATGGATGAACCACTGCAGGCATCTGACTCACTCCAATTAAAATCCCTTTCGGTAAATTGATTTCAAAAACTTCCATAGACCGAATTTTCGATACCGTACAAATTGAGGAGGTTGTATCAGACTTTGTACAGCTCAAACGTGCCGGATCGAGTTTCAAAGGGCTGAGTCCTTTCAACAGTGAGCGCACACCTTCATTCTACGTATCGCCCACTAAGGGCATTTTCAAAGACTTCAGCTCTGGCAAAGGTGGAAATGCGGTAACATTTCTCATGGAACTAGAGAACATGACTTACCCTGAGGCTTTGCGATATCTTGCAAATAAGTATCAGATAGAAATTGAAGAAACCGAAGTTTCCGCAGAGTACAAAGAGGAGGTAGGCCTGAAAGAAAGCCTCTCCCTTATCAACAAATTTGCTGGGGAATATTTCGAAACTGGACTTTGGAATACAGATGAAGGCAAAAGCATTGGATTGAGTTATTTCCGTGAACGGGGCTTTACAGATGCCACCATCAAAAAATTCGGTCTAGGCTATTCATCTGATAAGAATGACGGACTCCAAATGGCCTCTATTGCTGCTGGATACAACCCGGCTCATTTAATTACCCTAGGCCTTGCGAAATACGGAGAACATGGAACTTACGATTTCTTCAGAAGCAGGGTAATATTCCCTATCCGAAACATTACCGGGAAGATTACCGCCTTTGCGGGCCGCACTTTAAAAAGCGATAACAAAGTAAAATACCTCAACTCCCCTGAAAGTGAGCTTTATGACAAGAGCAAAACCCTCTATGGCATTTATGAGGCGAAGAAAGGCATCATGGCAAATGACCTTTGCTTTCTGGTAGAGGGTTATACCGATGTAATCTCCTTACATCAAGCAGGTGTAGACTATGCGGTAGCTTCTGCAGGCACTTCGCTCACTGCAGAGCAAGCAAAGCTTATAAAGCGGTATACAAAAAATGTAGCCATCCTTTACGATGGAGATAAGGCAGGGATCAAAGCTGCTCTGCGTGCCATCGACTTGCTGCTTGAAGAGGGACTTTTTGTGAAGGTGGTACTTTTTCCGGATGGTCACGACCCCGACTCTTTCGCGCGTGCCACCCCCCAGCAGGAGCTCTTTGACTACCTGAAAAGTGCTTCAAAAGATTTCACTGATTTTATGGCCGATGTACTACTGGAATCAGGCAATGAAGACCCTATACAAAAGGCCCAGGCGTCGAGAAGAATGGTGGAGAGTATTGCACTCATTACAGACCACATAGTTAGGAGCGTATATCTTAGCAGGGCTGCAATTTGCCTTGGAATTTCGGAGCAAATATTGTTGCTTGAGCTGAACAGGCTTGTGCGAAGCCGTGGCCTCAAATCAGCGGGAGTCATGCCAGAACTCGTCAATGATGAGAAGGGCGCCATTTCCAAACAGGATAAACCACTCCCGGAGTCCGACCATCTAAGCCTGGAAAGAGAAGTAGCGAGGATTTTAATACTTTACGGCTCTCAGGAATTTGATCTCGAAATATCGGATGAAAACGATGAAGAAAAGATACTTTCTGTGAGCCTTGCAGAGTATGTGATCCACGAACTCACCACTGAAGGGCTTGAATTCGAATCGCCGATTTACAGCAAAATATTAAACGTATTCAAGAGTAGCTTTGAGGAATCCGGAAATTTCCCGGATGCAACTTTTTTCGCGAAAAACCCGAATCAGGAATTAACTGAAGCCATGGCAGGACTTATTGCTACGCCTTATGAACTCAGTATCAACTGGTCCGAAAAACACAGAATCTACACCGATACAGAGGAACAAAACCTGAAAAGAACAGCATTTGATCCACTTATGAGATTGAAATTGTGGCGGGTAAGAAAGTTGATCCAACAAGTTGACGCAAGTCTGAAAACCAATCAGGACGAAGAAGAACTTACCAAACTCCTTCAAGAAAAAATAAGGCTAGATAAATTGAAATCGGAAGTGAGTAGTTTTTTTGGATCCACAATCATATAGGTTTGCTCCAATCTGATGGGTGATATTTTCACATACAAATTAATAAATACTGAATTCTTAAGCATCTCGCTTGGTAGTATACTTCTCCTACTTCTTATTGTCCTTCTCACCCGTGCGGCAAGAAAAATATACACCGTAGTTATAAGCAGAAAGCTGCGTAGTATGGATGCCTTTGATAAGGAGAGAGAGCAAATACTGGTAAGGGCCGGCAGGAGCGTAATACTAATCATTGGCATTATAGTGGCCATCATGACGTTGAATCTTGATGAACTGGTAATGTTTATATTCAGGTATGAACTTGTTCGGGTGGACAAGATTGCCCTGACACCGGGAAAAATAATAGTCTTTGTCCTAATCATCTTCTTTGCACGTCTCCTGTCACGGCTGCTGAGAGTGATCCTAAAGAAGAACTTTTCGAAGAAAGCATGGATTGACGAAGGCAAGGAATACACCATATTCAAGCTGACCAAATATGCGCTTTATGGGCTGGCAATTCTGATAGGCCTCACAAGCATTGGCCTTGATATCAAGCTCATACTTGGAGGTATCGGGGCACTATTGGTCGGAATTGGGTTTGGTTTGCAACACTTGTTTTACGATCTCATTTCCGGACTTATCATCCTATTTGAAGGACCCGTGAAGGTAGGCGATGTAATTGAGGTGAACGGATTGGTTGCCAGGGTGCAACAGATAGACATTCGAACTTCGAAGGTGCTTACACGCGATGGTAAGTACATCATCATACCAAATTCCAACCTGATTGGAGAAAAAGTGGTGAACTGGAGCCATGGCTCTGAACTGACAAGATTCAACATTAATGTTTCAGTAAAATTTGGCTCCGACACCGTTTTGGTGCGCGATCTTCTTTACAATGCAGCGCTCAGGCACCCCGATGTGAGCAAAAACCGGGAAATAATAGTGCGTTTCGAAGACTTCGGAGAAAACGGATTGAAGTTCAGTGTGTTTTTCTGGGCGAGAAAAACGTGGGTTGTAGAAACCCTTCAAAGCGAGATACGCTTTGATATAGATCAGCAATTCAGGGCACACGGAATCAAAGTTCCAGTGCCGCAGCAAGAAATGTACATATACCCTTCAGGCAAGGGCAATGACAATCCGTTCAGCGACACAACTCAATAGCTTTCGCTTCAAGCTGTAAGCTTCTTCGGCCCTGCCACTCTGACTCTCCAATCGTATAGGCGAGGGTGAATGTGGCTCCAGATGATAGCTCATCGTACTTGCTGGCTTGCTTAAAGGCAATTACTGACAATGTTTCTGATGTCCTTTCAGGATCATAAACCATAAACTTTAAGTGGTCTGATCCTACAACCTGCACACCTCGTGCCTTGCATGAATGGGTAGCAAAGACTGGCTCCGGATTGGATGGGCCATAGGGTTTCATCCTTGACATTTGCTTGTAAAATGTGTGCCAATTCACATTGTACCATTCCTTGAACTGTACTACAAGATCTATCTGTAACTTGGGAATTTTGTTGCTTCCAGACAAAGTGCTCGCAACTGCTTCCTCAAACCTATCAGAAAATTCAGAGAACTTCTCTTCTTTAAGGGTGAGACCTGCCGCAGCATCATGGCCTCCAAACTGCAGGAGCGTTTCGCTACATGCAGCAATTGCTGCGTGTAAGTTAAACCCTTCAACACTGCGCGCGCTGCCAGTAAGTACCCCATTTGCTTTCGTAAGCACTACTGTGGGTCGGTAGCATCGCTCTGTGAGCCTTGAAGCAATTATACCAACTACGCCTTTGTGCCATTCCTTGTTGTAAACTACGGTGGCGCTCTTGGCAAATTGCGGATCATCGTCCACCATTTGCGAAATGGCTTCGGCAGTAATCTTTTTATCCAGCAACTTGCGCTGTACATTCAATTTTTCAAGTTCGGCAGCACTTTGCTGAATGAGGTCACTGTCCTTCGCAGTGAGTAATTCAACAGCAATAGATGCATGAGCAAGTCTTCCCGCCGCATTGATTCTAGGGCCGATTTTAAACACCACATCTCCCACATCCATGGGGCCGCTATGGGCTGCCATGCGAAGCAACGCACCCACTCCTGCTGGCATATCACTATTCAGGCGCTTTAGCCCTGCCTCCACCAATATTCTGTTTATGCCAGTAAGTGGTACTATATCGCAACAAGTTGCAATAGCCACGAGAGGTAATTCATTCAAAAGCAATGCTTCTGGAAATAAAAGTGATTGTTGTAAGGACATCAACAGCATGTATGCAACCCCACAACCACACAATTCCTTGCCTTCGAATATGCAATCAGCCCTTTTTGGGTTCATCACGGCATAAGCTGCTGGCAATTCAATTCCCGGAAGGTGGTGGTCACACACTATCACATCAATCCCTAATTCATTTGCGAGCTGTATTTTCTCATGTGCAAGTATGCCGCAATCGAGGGTAACCATCAATTTTACACCCAATGCCGAAGCGGCCCTTACACCCTTCTCGCTGAGACCATATCCTTCATCATACCTATCGGGCTGATATGGATGAAGTTGCCCACCTATGGCTTTTAGCACATTGTACATCACGGCCACAGCGCAAGATCCGTCTACATCATAATCACCATACAACATTATTTCTTCTCCATTCCTGATTGCATCTGCCAACCTGAGGGTAGCCTTGTTCGCATCTGCCATCTGCGACATATTCTTGATGGATGAGAAATCAGGATTAAAGAATCCCTTGACCTTTGTAAATGAATCCAATCCACGCATCACCAAAATTTGCGCACAAAGCGGGTGTAGATTACTCACTTCATCTGTCAGACTATGCACATTGGCATGACCTACGTCGGAAGGGTAAACCAGTTCAAAATCTGACACTTGGGCTTGTATTTGCTTTTCTTGAAATGTAAGGTCATTCATCGTTATAATAATTTAGAAGGCATTCCTCCTCAAGAAAAAAAGGTGGGGCGCTGGTTATAAAGGCTGGATGAAAATAGATGAAATTAATACAAGATGGGCTATACAACCTCTAATAATTTTGAACGTCTAAGGAATGTTCCGTACTTTTCGCAGTAATTTGCGTTTTGTAAATCATAGAAAAGATAAAATCCAATTGATGAAATCTCACATTTTCAGAGCCTTTGCCCTCATAGGTTTGGTGTTGTTTGTGGCTTCTAGCTGCCGCAATGAGGACAATAAAATCCCCGAAACCTGTTTTGATGAAGTTCGCAACCAAGGTGAGTTAAGGGTTGACTGTGGTGGACCCAACTGTCCTGAGTGCCCTCCTACCTGTGATGACAGGCTTTCGAATCAGGGAGAGTTCACACCTGTTCCTTTTGCTTTAGGAATTGACTGTGGTGGACCCAATTGCCCACCTTGCAGCACCTGTGAAGATGGAATCATGAATGCACACTGGGTATTCGACCCAAACCTCACCCAAGACGATCTTTCGCGTAGCGATGTTGGTCAAAACCTGAACGGTCAGCTGTATCTTCTGGTTATGGAAACGGGTATAGACTGCGGTTATCCTTGTCCTGATTTTTGCCCCCCAACTTGTGAAGATGGCATCCAAAATGCTGATGAACAAGGCGTGGATTGTGGCGGTACATTGTGCCCATTCCCTTGTCCACCTCCTTCCTGCTTTGATGGTATTCAAAATGGCAATGAGACAGGCATAGACTGTGGTGCACCTGAATGTGTTCTACTGGGAATTATTTGTCCTGACCCAACGTGTACCGATTCTATTCAAAATGTTCATATTGAATTGATCAATCTTGAAGGAATAGAATATGTAGTAGTTGTAGAGGAAGGAATTGACTGCGACTACAACCCCCTTACAAGCTGTCCAGACTGCCCGGTACCTACCTGCTACGACGGAGTTTTGAATCAGGGTGAAGCCGGTATTGACTGTGGTGGCCCATGCCCTACCCTTTGTGATCCAGTGCCAAACTGCAATGATGGGGTTCAAAATGGAGAAGAAGAGGGTGTTGATTGTGGAGGCACAATGTGCCCACCCTGTGCCACCTGTGATGACATGATAAAGAATGGCCCGGAATTGGAAATCGATTGTGTGGACTATCCGATCCCGAGCTATGCCTGTCCTCAGTGTATCTCCTGCCATGATGGTATTCAGAATGTCGAGATAGATGAATTGGACATTGACTGTGGTGGCCCCCAGTGTGAGCCTTGCGAACAGTTCCTACAAGTAACGAAAATTGGCCCCGGCAATGGTCTGGGATTTATGGACCAGAATTGGTTCAACCAACTTTCTGCCCTCGGAGGCAATGATGACACCCTCTATGTTCCAAACGCTCTTACCATGAGCAATACCGCTGGTTTCAATCCACAGTATCGCACCATAAGGGCAGTTTCTCAACTCGAAACTGTGAATGGTACCTACCAAAGGGTGGTAGAGTTGAGTATTCCAAAGCCGAACAACCTTCTTCCAATTAGCGAAGGTGGTACACCAATTGACATGGTGGAGTACAGTCCACTCATCTCACCCCCCACTCTGAAGTATTCAGAGGGATTCATTGATGGCCCTTTTGCCGGTACTGCCTCTTATCAGGCAACCACCACCCTGCCCGGCGATCCGGTGGATGTCTTGAATATCACCTACAACTACTTCATCCTTCAGGGAGGCTATATCAAAGGAAATGTAACGTTCACAAGGCTTGAGCGCTTCCCACCAAATCCCTTGAATCCTGATGAAACTGCAAAAGCAGAAAACATTACGTTCAAAATACAATACAACCCTTTCCAATAAGGAATCCCATATCGAAAAAGAGCCCCGCTGCAAATTGCAGCGGGGCTTTTCATTTTGGGTAAAACAGTAGGATCGAAAATTGACCGGCCACCAACCCTTGCGGATTGGTGGCCGGTCGCGCCTAAGATTGCTGTAGGGGAAGGACTCGAACCTTCATAGAGTGGTTAGCCGCGCAATGCGTGGTTTCTTCCGAACCTCCACCCCCGGGACAGGGGGGCATGTCTGCCTATTTCATCACCCCACAGTGTTGGGTTATTTTGATATGTCAAATATAGGGAAGTATACGTTTCATTGCCAATTAATTTACATTTTGCTTAATATATTATCGATTTATTAATTCAAGTAAGTATCTTTGTCAATATCATATTTTAATTTAGGAAAAATACTTATGGATTATCACATCGACAATATTGACCGCAACATCATGGCCATGCTCCTGGAAGATGCGCGAACACCTTATACCGAAATAGCACAGAAGCTGATAATATCGCCCGGCACTGTGCATGTACGTATGAAGAAACTCGAACAAATGGGGGTTGTAACGGGTTCAGAGCTTATTGTGAATCCATCAAAACTTGGGTTTGATCTAACTGCATTTATTGGGGTGTTTCTTGAAAAGGGAGCTACCTACAAGGAAGTGGTCGAAGAACTACAACGCATTGAAGAAATACTGGAGGCCTATTACACCACTGGCGGATACAGCATATTTCTGAAAATAGTTTGTGCCAATACCAACCACTTGAGGCAAGTTCTGAATGAAAAGATTCAGGCAGTCAAAGGCATTCAGCGCACCGAGACAATGATTTCCCTTGAGCAAAGCATTCGTAGAAAGATACCCCTGCACACTATTTCCATACCTTCGTAACTCCTATGAAAGCAGCAAAGATTCTCGAGACGTTGGAAGCCTTGAAGACAGAAGGAAAATCCATGTTTGTGACTTCCTCTTTTCAAACCCATTCTATTCCACTCCTTCATATCATATCGCGCAGCCAACCGCATATCCCTGTGTATTGTCTCAATACGGGTTTTCTAATGCCTGAGACCCTGGCATTCGCGAAGCAAATATCCAGGCAGTTTGAGATTGAAATTCTTAACGTGTTTTCCTCAATCCCTAAAATTCAGCAACGTGATGCAAATGGCAATTTCTTTTTCACTTCAAATCCGGATTATTGTTGCCACATAAACAAGGTAGAGCCTACATCCCGATTATTGGATAGATACGATGTTTGGATCAATGGAATTCGTGCCGATCAAAACGCCAATCGTAAAACCATGAAGGAATTTCAGCTGGCAGGTGAACACAGTATGCGTTATCATCCCATGCTCGATTGGAGCAATAAAGATGTTTACGATTACATAAGGGAGCACGGGTTGCCACGTCACCCACTTGACAAAGATGGTTATCTGAGCATAGGTTGCGAACCCTGCACACGCAAAGCATCTCTGGATGATCCTAGGGAAGCAAGGTGGTTTGGGCTTAGTAAAACAGAATGTGGACTTCACACTGAATTGGTGAAATAATAAATTGCAATGAAAATACTTATTACCGGTGGTACAGGATACCTCGGCACAGAACTGTGTTTGAGACTTATGAGCCGTCCTGAAATATCAGCTATTAATCTTTATGACAATCTCAGCCGAAAAAATTTCAACTTCTTTCTTGGACCAGAAAAAATCCATCCGAAAGTTCGATTTATAGACGCGGACATTTTGGATTCCAATACACTCCGCAAAGAGATTGCTAAAGTAGATCTTGTAATACACCTCGCAGCCAAAGTGAGCACTCCCTTCGTAGATGAGAATACGCATCTCTTCGATCAGATTAACAATTGGGGAACTGCAGAACTGAGCTATGCCTTGGAGGCAAGCGACTGCCCAGCAGTAATATACCTAAGCAGTGCAAGCGTATACGGCGCCGGAACCAATTTTGCAGATATAGATACCTTCCCCAATCCAAAATCAGTATACGGAATCTCGAAACTCAAAGGAGAAAGGCATATTCGAAGGCTTGCCGATCAAAAGAAAACATCAGTAGTGAGATGTTCCAATGTCTACGGCTACTCTAAGAGCATGCGCTTCGATGCAGTAATAAATCGATTTGTGCTTCATACCAGGCATTATCGCAAGGTTACCATCAATGGGAATGGTGAGCAAGAAAGGGCATTTGTCCATATAAACAGGGTGACCGGGTTTTTGGAAAGGCTTATTTTCAAAGAAGAGTGGAAGCCTGTATACAACCTGGTTGACCATAACCTTTCCGTAAATGACATTGCTTACACGTTGAAAGAATTGGTCCCTGACCTGGAGATGCTTTATGTGGATCAACAACTTTCACTGAGACAGGTGAGGGTGGAACCTCATGATGCAGTCGTTGACCTCCTTGGCTTGCCAGACCAAAGTTTTGAAGATGACCTGAAGCTCTTCCTCCATCAGCTAGCCTGACGCCTACCAAAATACAGAAAGCTTACCTATGGTGGAGCGATTCTCCAATGCCTTATGCGCTTCTGCAAGCTCGCTAACGCTATACCGGCCTCCAACCACTGGCTTCAAAACTCCAATCGGATTCTCATCCGTTGGCAAGGCCATTTTAACTACTTGCTCAAGGCAATGTGCCACAAGCTGAGGTTTATAGTCGCCCAATTTTAGGAGATTTACGCCAATTATTGACTTTGACCGCATGATCAGTGTCAACGGAGAAATGTATCCAGACCGAAGGAGCAGCGCAATGCTGCTTATGATACCTGCACTTTTACCAACACGGCTGGCCGCTCCATAAATCACCATTTTACCACCCGGTCCGAGCAGTTTCATATCAGCCGGTATGGATTTTCCGGCAAGGGAATTGAAGCTTGCGTCAAGTTTGGCTTTACCGAGTGTTTGAAGAAACGCAGTGGAATAATCGCGCTCCGAATAATTCACAGCATGCTGAACACCCAGATTGTTCAGAAAATCAATTTTGGCATCAGAGCCTGCTGTTGCAAATACTTCACACCCTTTTGCCAGGGCCATTTGACACAGCGCAATGCCTACTCCACCTGCCGCAGCATGCACCAATACCCTATCAGCAGGGTGCAGGTTCAAGCTTTCATAAAAACATATGTAGGCAGTGGTAAACTGCGTTCCGATTGCAACCGCTTGATCAGCAGGGTAATCGACAGGAATTGAAGCAAGTGCCCTAAAATCTGTGACTGCATACTCGGCATAACCTCCAAAACGGGTGAGCGCAACTACGCGCATTCCTTTGAAAAGGGCCGG
The DNA here is from genome assembly GCA_041749535.1 of Cryomorpha sp. Lineage (GTDB taxonomy): Bacteria > Bacteroidota > Bacteroidia > Flavobacteriales_D > Cryomorphaceae > JBBQZU01. Next base: position 23,578 of record JBGTBE010000108.1, read on the forward strand.
CACTTCTGAGCCAATTTCTTCGATGAGCCCCACCACTTCGTATCCCAAAACACAAGGTCTTGACGGCACATCAGGATAGAGGCCCTTTCTCGCCAACACATCTGCAAAATTAAGTCCGAATGCTTCGACCTTTATAAGCACCTGTGTACTTTCAGGTTTCGGCACATCGGCTTCCCTTGTTTCAAAAGCTGAATCAGCAGTGCCGAATTTGGTAAGATAAACTGCTTTCATCCCTACGAATTGCCTTTGATTACCAATACAATTTCTCCTTTTAGTGGTTGCTTTTCACATCGCTCTAGAAGTGAACCCAGTGTACCGCGAATATTCTCTTCAAACATCTTGGTTAGCTCCCTGGAAATGGACGCTTCCCTATCTGCTCCAAACACCTCTGCCAACTGCATGAGTGTTTTCGCAATTCGGTGTGGTGACTCGTAGAGTACAATGGTACGCTCATCTGCGGCGAGACTCTCCATCCTTGTTTTCCTGCCTTTCTTCAATGGCAGAAAACCTTCAAAACAAAACCTATCCGTTGGAAAACCAGAATTAATCAACGCTGGAACGAATGCAGTAGCGCCAGGTAAAGTTTCAACATCTACTCCTGCAGCAATGCATGCGCGAACCAATAAAAACCCTGGATCACTGATGCCAGGGGTTCCTGCATCCGTAACAAGTGCTAGAAGTGCCCCATTGGTAAGTCTTTCTACGATTCTCGGCACTGCCTTGTGTTCATTGTGTAAATGGAAAGAACTCAATTCGCAACTGATATTGTAATGCTTTAATAGACGACCCGTAGTACGGGTATCTTCAGCCAGCACAGACTGCACAGATTTTAGAACTTCGAGAGAGCGAAGGGTGATATCACCCAGGTTGCCAAGTGGTGTTGGCACAAGCACGAGTCTGCCCTTTGGGGTGTCAGATTTCATTCACAAATTGTGTGAGCAGGGTGAATAGTTCATCGTATCGCGCCCAGTCCAACCCAGATGCAACATCGTTTATGTCATGGTAGGACTCCACTGTACCTTCAGTATATATGAAGATTGCAGGCACCCCAGATTCTGAAAACCAAAAGTGGTCGCTATTCGCGGCCTTTCCTCTGAGTTTAATTCGCGGCACAAGCTCTGAAGCTTCATTTATCGAAGTGAGTTTCTCGATAAATCTCGGATACAGTTTTCCATTTACAACAGTGATTGCAGAAGCTGCGCTGCCCATCAAATCCAGATTGAGCAATAACTTAATAGACGGTAAAGGGATGAGTGGGTTCTCAACAAAATATTTAGACCCTACCAATCCAGCCTCTTCACCCGCAAAAGCAATAAACCAAATATTGTAGGTCGGCATAGAGTTCCCAAAATGACGGGCCATGTCGAGCAACATCGCCACACCTGAACCGTTGTCGCTCGCACCCGGAAACATTGCGTCTCCCATCATTCCGAGATGGTCATAATGTGCCGTAATCACTATGGAACTATCACTGCGAAGACCGGGAATAAAACCTATTACATTGAACACTTGGTGGTCACTTTGTACTGCATTCACTTTTACTTCCAGCGTCTGCGGTTTTTTTGGAAATGAATCACTCAAAACTTCGAATACCGGGTACTTGTATGATTGGTTCCCTACAGACCATGTAAGTTTTTCGGGCTGCAACAGCACAACAGGCCCACTTGTGGTCATGCTCCTTTTGAACTCATACATAGCACTAACTTCATCCGGAAGATTTATGCCTTTCAAATCAATAACTGGCACCCGGCCTTTCGCAGATGGCAATTTCTTTCTTCCTTGAAAATGAGTGGAATCAAGAAAGAACATTTCCCAAGTTCCGCTCACAGATCCTGAAGCAGGGTCAACAATGTATGCTGCTCCTTCTTCGAAAGGCTGTCCATCAACTTTAAGTACAGTTGGATCTGAAAAAGTATTCGCCGAAAGGGAAAAGTGCTGGGCATAACCCCCTATTGCAGGCAACAGTCCCAGCTGTCTGAAACGGGTCATGAGGTAAAATCCTGCCTCATTGCAGCCATCATTCACATATCCACGTCCTGAAAACTTTGCAGATGTAAGGACATCTACTTCAGCTTTTACAAAATTCACATCCTGTGCCGCAGTGGGTAGTATATTCCAAAATACCACTAAAGACAGGGCTAATTTTATCAGAGATAGCGACGCTGTATAAGGGCTAAAAACTCTTTCACAACAGGGTTCTTCATTTGCCACGTGTATCGCTGTTTTAGTACATTTTGAACATATTCGTCGGCGTCAAGAAAGGAATTGAAACTATTTAGTTTCTCTATCGCACCATTATACCCTTCTTTATCATCATCAAAAAGTGTTGATATAAAGAGAAATTTTTGATTGATCCCGATGGCCGATTTCAAGTTGGAGACACGGGTGTTCTTGAGTTTGTTCGCGAGCGAAATGGGGTCGTCATCTGTATCTCTGCCTGGCGCTGCGTTTACCTCACTAATTGGTTCAGACTCCATTTTACTAATCTCTTCAATAGAGTCTATCAATGAAATTTGTTTCGGCCCCGCTTCGGGCTCACCAAAGCGAATGGGCGATTTGATCTCAATTGGTTTTACAGGTGCGGCAGGCTCGTAATCAGGCGCTGGTTCAGAAAAAGATTTGGATGATACAGCCGTATTATCCGGATAAACGGCTGATTCAGGTACGCTTACCATTGCTTCGAAAGCTTTATATCGCAATACGATTAAGCGCTCATAGAGCTCCTTACTCAGCTCAGTAAGCTGATCTATTTGCTCCGCATTCAACTGGCCTCTTTCCATAAGAACGGCCTTCATGCCCAGCTCTGCTGCAATAGCTTGTATGGTCATATACTGTTTTGTTTCTCCCATGGATAACGAAAGGTATACTGTTGCAAGTATCTACGTGCAGGTAATTATGGTTAATTTCGCCCACGAACTGCTGCATGCAAAATTACGTGTTCAATCCGAATAATAGAGACCGCTGGCATTTGATACCAACACATGTTTGTAGAATACCCGCATAGTGCGCAAATCAGAGGTGGCGGCTGGATAGAAGTTATCTGTGGCTCTATGTTTTCTGGCAAAACGGAGGAATTGATACGTCGCCTAAACCGCGCACGCATTGCACGGCAGAAGGTAGAGATTTTCAAACCCCAAGTGGATACCCGGTACCATGAAAGCGAAGTTGTGAGCCACAACCAAAATACCATACCCAGCACGCCAGTTACCAATGCCCAAAATATACTATTGCTTGCTGGGGATGTGGATGTGATTGGTATTGATGAAGCACAATTCTTTGATGATAATCTGCCCGATGTATGCAATGAACTCGCCAATCAGGGTATAAGGGTTATTGTGGCAGGGCTAGACATGGACTTTAAGGGGCGTCCATTCGGACCTATGCCCGAGCTGATGGCTATTGCCGAACATGTAACTAAAGTGCATGCCATTTGTGTGCGTACAGGCAAGCTGGCAAATTACTCCCATAGAATAACAGGAGGCAAAGCTCAAATTGAGCTCGGAGAATTGGACAGATATGAGCCTTTAAGCCGGGAAGCCTATGTGAAAGCCATCGATGAATCAGCACTGAACAAGGAGAATAAAGATGATTAGTACATCGTATAGCTTCGCCCAAGTGGCGGCGATGATGGGTGGAGAAGTTGTAAAAGGATCTTTAGAGACTGCTGTAAATCCAATATATACAGACAGTAGGAAGCCCCAGGCAAATGCAAATAGTCTATTCATTGCCATAAAAGGTGATAGACACGATGGAAACCTGTATGTGCAGGAATTGTACGAGAGAGGGCAGCGTAACTTCGTTTTGAGCTACATCCCAATAGGCCTTCAAATTCCTGATGCGAACGTTATTCTGGTCAAAGATGGATTGGGGGCATTACAGTCGTTGGCAGCAAGTCACCGAAAAAGATATTCATACCCCGTGATTGGGATAACCGGCAGCAATGGTAAGACAACTCTGAAAGAATGGCTCTATCAATTGTTGCATCCACATTATCAAATCGTGAGAAGCCCCCGCAGTTACAATTCACAGTTGGGAGTTCCCTTGTCTGTGTGGCTTATGAATGAAACGCACAATCTCGCGATCTTTGAAGCAGGCATTTCCCTGCGAGGGGAAATGGAGAAGCTAGAAAAAATTCTGTCACCTGATATTGGCATATTCACCAATATAGGTGATGCACACCAGGAGAACTTTCAGAGTACTGAAGAAAAGATTCGGGAGAAAATGAACCTGTTCAAGCACTCCAAAATGCTCATTTTCTGCAAGGATCATGTTAAGATTGCAGAAACTGTGAATAAGGAGTTTAACCGAGAGGCATCACCTGAATTGAGATTCTGGTCTACGAATGAAGCGTCACACCTTAAGATCATTTCACACAAAGATGACCGAAATGGAACCACAATTACAGGTATCTATAAGGAAATCCAAATGGAAATCTGGATTCCTTTCAAGCATCCAGCTGCAATTGAAAACGCATGTCATTGCTGGCTGCTGATGCTGGAATTAGGCATTTCCGAAGCCGAAATATCCCAATCCATGAAATTGCTTTCACCCATTGAGATGCGGATGGAAATGCTGGAGGGGATAAACGGTTGTGTAGTGCTTAACGATGCTTATAATTCCGATGTGGTGTCATTGGGAATCGCACTGGAATATCTTCGACAGCAGGGTAAGAACAAAAGGCGAACAGCAATAGTGAGTGATATCGCTCAGAGTGGTGAAAAGGGCATTTTGTTGTACAGCAAGGTTGCAACATTGCTCAAGGCAAATGGTGTAGAAAGAGTGATAGGAATTGGCGCAGAGATTTCAAAGTTTACAGCACTCTTCGACAATTTCGACGCAGCTTTCTATATTGACACTGATGCCTTTCTCCTGGGCTTTATGAAAGAGCATTTTTCGAATGAAGATATTCTTCTGAAAGGTGCCCGAAGCTTCGCATTTGAGCGGATTGGAGAGCGCTTAACGGAAAAAACGCATGAAACTGTCCTTGAAACAGACTTGAACCGAATTACCGATAATCTAAACTTCATCAAGAGCAAACTAAAGCCTTCCACAAAAATAATGGCCATGGTAAAAGCCTTTGCTTATGGCAGTGGAAGCTACGAGGTAGCCAGATTACTCCAGCACAGCAGGGTAGATTATCTGGCTGTGGCGTACGCCGATGAAGGTATCGCTCTAAGAAAAGCTGGAATTACACTGCCCATACTGGTTCTCAATCCAGAGTTTACCGCCTATAGAGCCATGATAGATTTTGACCTGGAACCGCAAATATTCAATTTCAGAACCTTGCATCAGTTTGCCAAAGTATTGGAGCAAGTGAATGCAGGAGGCAGGTACTCAGTACATATAAAAATAAATACTGGTATGAATCGTCTGGGTTTTGATCCTGAAGAGATTACAATGCTAGGGAAAGTGCTACAAAGCCATAGCAAATTACTGGAGGTGGGCAGTGTGTTTTCCCACCTTTCAGCCAGCGACGATGAAGCATTTGAGTTGCTCACTGAAAAGCAGTTAGAAAGATTCCAAAACGCAATAGGAGAATTATCGAAGTACTTAAGCGAGCCTTTTTTAAAGCATATTTTGAACTCAAACGGGGTAACCAGACATCCTGAAGCACAGATGGACATGGTAAGAATTGGGCTGGCTTTGTACGGACTTTCATCACACCCGGAGGCAAGAAGGCACCTTAAACCCGCTGGTAAACTCATTACCACTGTATCTCAAATCAGACTGGTTGCTGTTGGCGAAGGAATTGGCTACAGCCCAAAGCAGATTCTTAGCTCAACTCGTAAAATTGCGGTGTTGCCGATTGGATATGCTGACGGATTGCCCAGAAAACTGGGCAATGGAAACTGGAAGGTGTATATAAACGGAAGCTTTGCCCCGATAGTCGGCAATGTTTGCATGGACATGTGTATGATTGATGTAACAAATATTGAATGTAAAGAAGGCTATAGGGTTGAAGTCTTTGGCGATCATGCAGACATCTATTCCATGGCAATAGCGCTTGAAACCATCCCATATGAAATACTCACCCATGTATCTCAAAGGGTGAAAAGAGTTTACATCCAGGAATAGGAATCCAAGAGTATTGGTTGATATTTAGGCACAATAACCAGTCAATGCGCGCTCTGTGGTTGGCTCATTGGTTTTATGCTTGTATATTCGGAGACTGAAATCTGCAAGCAATTATGAAAGCCTTTACTTATTTGGCAGCCCTGTGGCTAAGCCTTACTGTTGTTAATGTTGAAGCGCAAATGGCGCATGAACCGGGTGAACTTCTGGTTCAGTTCAAAACAGGAACCAATCCAATACAGACAGTTGATAGACTGAAAACCTTGAGAGGAATTGACACTGGGCTTGAACTTGGCACTCTTCTCTCGGTTCCGATGAACATCTATTTGGTAAAATTCAATGAAAACTTTGTGAACGAAGATGCCATACTCAAATCGGTGCGCTCCGATCGGGATGTTAGCATTGCACAATTCAACCATTACGTTTACCAAAGAAGCACTTTACCCAACGATCCTCAAGTAAGCACCCAGTGGCACCACGAAAATACAGGGCAATCAGGTGGAGATAATGATGCTGATATAGATACAGACCTGGCCTGGGATATTACCACCGGAGGAACCACTGCCCTTGGCGATACCATAGTAGTATGTGTAATAGAAGGAGGGAACCTGAACCATCCGGATCTCCAAGGCAATGCTTGGGTAAATCACTTGGAAATACCTGGGAATGATATTGATGATGATGAGAACGGTTTTGTAGATGATTACCTTGGTTGGAATGTAGCTTCACAAAATGACCAGGGTGTATTACAAGGAGGCCATGGCACCCAGGTAATGGGTATGATTGGTGCCAAAGGTGACAATCAGCTTGGAGTTGTAGGGGCAAACTGGGATGTGAAAATCATGTCAGTTGCTGGTGAAAACATTTCAAACGAGGCTTCAGTGGTTTCTGCTTATTCTTACCCCCTCATTATGCGTCAGCTTTATGATGCCACCAATGGAGATAAGGGGGCGTTTGTAGTGGCAACGAATGCTTCATGGGGCATTGATAATGGGAATGTAAACGATGTGCCTGTGTGGATGGCATATTATGATACCCTGGGGAAATATGGCATTCTAAATTGCGGTGCAACCGCGAATAACAACGTAAATATTGACGTGGTAGGCGATATTCCTACTGCAGCACCCAGTGACTACATGATCAGTGTCACGGCAACGAATGACAACGATGTTCGCACTTTTTCAGGCTATGGCGCTACGACTGTAGACCTTGGTGCTCCTGGCGAAGATGTGTTCACTACAAGCGGCACTCAGAACTATTCATCCACAAGCGGAACGTCATTCGCATCGCCACTCACTGCCGGCATAATTGCTCTTTTATATTCTGCCCCATGTGAAACGTTGGCGCAGCTGGCTCATGAAAACCCTCAGGGTGCCGCAGATTACATAAGATTTGCGCTCTTCGAAGGGGTGGATCAGGTGCCAAACCTCATAGGTCAAACGGTAACTGGTGGGCGTGTCAACGCTTTCAACAGTCTTATGATTCTTATGCAAAATTGCGGAGAAGATTTGTGTCTTGCGCCATTCTCATTTAACTACACGCTCGAAGAAGATACGGTTTATACCTTCACTTGGAATTCTGTGAATGAAGGCAGTAGCAATGTTCGCTATAGAATTGAAGGTGAAGAAGAGTGGACGGTCGAAACCATCCTTGATGGAAATAGCTTTACGATAAGTGATTTGTTGTACTGCACAAATTATGAGTTTCAAGTTGGAGCAATTTGTGCGGAAGGTGATCCTGTGTATGGAGTTTCCCAAAATATCCTTACTGAAGGCTGCTGCGTGGCGCCAGAAAGTGTCCTTGTTGATGTGATTACAGAAAGCAGTGTAGAATTAACTTGGGATTTCTCCTTAAGCATAGAAGCCTATGATGTATACTACAGACTTCAAGGAACTAACCCCTGGATTTTTGTAGGCAATTATACAATTGGAGTTGCGCTAATTGAAGGCTTGGATGCTTGCTCCTACTATGAAGTTCTTACCAAGCCTTCTTGCGTGGAAGGCTTTGAAGAAGCCTTCACGGAAACCATCAGAACCAAAGGATGTGGTGCCTGTTTGGATAACCAGTATTGCGAGAATATCGGAGAAGACAGTTTCTGGGAATTCATTGAATCTGTAGACATTGCTGACTTATCCTTCGAAAGCGGAAACAATGGCGGGTATGCCTTTTTTGAAGATACTGGAATTGAGCTTGAAGTTCTGGGGGAATATCCACTTACCGTGACACCTGGGTTTACCTTTGGAGCTTATAACGAATTCATCAGGGTATGGATTGACTTCAACCATGATGGAACGTACAGTCAGTCCGAGATGGTCATTTCTTCTAGCAGCGGATCAAGCCAGGCTCTTTCGGGCGATATAACTATTCCTGGTGATGCCACTTTGGGCTTAACCCGAATGCGTGTGGCCATGAAATACATAGGCAACGGCAGTGGAACGGTAGGTGCATGCGAGGTGTTTGACGAAGGTGAAACTGAAGATTATTGCCTCGTTTTGGTAGAATCTACGCTATCGAGTGCAGATGTTCGTGCCGGAGAAGGGGCAATTTCAGTATATCCAAACCCTAGTGAAGGGCTCCTAAATGTAAATCTTCCAGGTCTAAACACAACTTCGCCAGTTATCTTCAGTGTATATGATGTTACAGGTAAACTTGTATGGCAAACTGCGCTAGTCAATGTGACCAACGTTCTGGATTTAAGTAGTTTGGAATCTGGTGTTTATATGTTTTCAACCGTTGATAGATCTGGGGAAGTGCAGTCGGCAGGTAAGCTTGTATTGAGCAAATAAGGGTAAAAAACCTTATAGCATTGGTCGCCAATACTGGCTCAGTTTATCATTGAAGTGCCTTTAAGAGGTTTAAGATATTGTGGCTGAATTTTTTCATCGAAAATTCTGCCTTGTGCAGTGTCTCTGCTTTAGTGGATAGTTCTTTTCTGATTTCTTCTTTTAGAATCAATGATGCGATATTATCTGCCAGCTCTTCTGGTTGGTCTCTTTTGCAAAGCATTGCAGCTTTACCATTGGCAAATATATCGTTGCTCAACATGGTGTTCAATGCAATACAAGGTATACCAAAGCCCAGAGCCCGCTCACATACTCCGTCAAAAGGAGCGCTGTGCATATTGATGAACATGGCGTCGATGTTTGTCCAAAAAGCACCATCAGCACGTCTCAAATTTTGGACTTTGACACTTTCAGTAAGGCCAGCATATTCTTCATTTTCTAGCAATTTCAACCGGTATTGCTCATGATGGTCCTTATCCGCATCTACTCCAATCCTAAGGGAAATACCAAGACCACGTGCCTTCAGTAATAGCGTTGCAGCTATGAGTTGATGAAGCTCATCCCACTTTTCCGAATTCAAATTGAACCCAACTGCAAAGTCTGCGGTGTCCCTTGATCCAACCTTTAATTTGATCGAAGAAGCGCTCTTGCCAGCCACCGGAATTGGAAACACATGGAGACGTTCATGGTCAAGGTTGGTCTCACTCTTCACTTCTAGAGCAGTACTTGGATAGGGCGTTATCCAGGCATCCAGCTGATTGAACCTAAATGTATGTAGAAAATCCCTTTTCATTTGTGCAAGCGCTTCAGCCTGACAGTATACTAAGCGAAGCTTTCCCTTCATTAGAAATTTTGCAGTTACTAGAATAGCTGTTTCACGATGGTCTCTAAAAAGGACTGTGTCTATTTTTGCCTTTTTTATGGCCTTCCTGAAAGAAAGTGGACCTGAAAAGTCATAAGACTTATTGAACTCTCTAATATTTACACGTTCAATGTTCAATTTCTCAGCGAGATGCGCCATTGTGCTTCCAGAAAAATAGAGTATAACCACATCAGCACCGGCTTTCTTAAGACCAACTGCCAATCTAAGCAGCACTGAATACTCCTTCTTAGACTTTTTGGTTCCTATTAGAACCCCTATTCTCGGTGGTTTCTTCATGTTGCATCTGCATCAATAGAGTGTTTACTGCTTGCGAAGAACAAACTATAAAAGAAAGCAAAAAAGGTAACCCCTGCCTGTGTTTCGAGTGTGTCTTCACTCAGGCAAGATACAAAGGCAATGAGCAGAAACGAAATTTCCATAAATCCCAGACGAATTTGCAGAAATGGAAATATAAAAACCATAATAGCGTATAAAAATCCAATGATACCAAAAGCGACAAAAAAAGTAAGAAACTGGTTGTGGGCGCGATGCCTGTATTCAGGAGCCAGCTCAAAATCTTCAGTTGAGTATATTTCCTGAAAGGCCTGCTTCACATCTCCTGTGCCAGTGCCTAGGAGGCCATTTTTGCTGATAAGTTCAATCGCGGCACGCCAATAAACAATTCGTTGGAAAAAGGATAGTCCTGATGCGCTTCCGGATAGTTTGTACTGATGATATCCGTAGAGCAAGGTGTGGAACCGAAGCGCAAGACCATGCTTCTCAACATACAGGATACTAGGGTACCCCTGCTCTATATTGGATACGTCGCTGCTGCTTAGGGCATTCACTCCACTGCTGTCCTTCCTAAGTCCCACACTTGTAAGATACCTTATCAGTGTGGGATATGGCTCTGATTTAAGGGTTCCCGTTTCGGTGATTGTGTAATCACTTCTCCCGTTCCAGGCTTCAATCAACTCCTGATCGCATAAATATCTAAACACGTAGTTTCCATTCTCCACATATGGTGCATCAATAATGTGCACATATGGATTGCCTTGAGCAGTGGTATCAGCCAGAAGTTCATCCTGCGCTTTAACAGTAAAATATTTTTGATAAGACTGCTTAGCTGCAAAAACAATGGTACAGCAAACAATGACCAATAGGGACAAGTAACCAATCAAAGCTACTTTCCGGCGGCGAAGTATCCACCCTAAATAGAAGAGGATAACCAGCGAAAGTACAACGAAACCTGTAGCCGATTGAATAAGGTTAAAAAAGCAGAGAATGCAACCGATCAAGATTATAGACGCAAGGCGAAACCAAAAACCCATTGACTTGAAGTAAAAGAGGATAGAAGCAATAACAAGCACCGCCATGAGACTGAAGCGGATGTGTGAAATCCCCCGAACGATGTCTCTAAACTCCCCTACAACTGGAGGATCGACAAAAGAGTATAAAAATCCATGCAACATGGCAATACTCACGCCAACAGCAAGCGAAAGCCATATGAGCTTTGTCTGCGCGCCGGTAAGCCGAAGGCCACTCAATACGAGAGGCATTACGAGCAAGGGGAGTTTTATCCTTATATCTTTAAAGGCATATGCAAAATCACTCGTATTCCAGAGCCAGAGAATGTGAAGGATGAATAATACGGCGAGTATAATTGCAAGCTTATTCTCCTTGAATGCCAGCCATCCTGCCTTGATACCCGGCTCGTAAAGCCAAAGCGCTGCGAGCAGGATCATTCCCGCGCTCATGATGATATTCAAATTTGGCAAACCTGCTGCTAGAATGCACAGCACTGCAGTGTACAGTTTGCCAAATTTGGGTGAAACCTGCGCCACAGGCTACCCTATTGCTTAATAGTGGAACTTCTGTCCACAGATTTGAAAATGGCATAGTACCCATCCTGGTTCAGTATCAAATCCAATGCAGATGCGACGGATTCATCGGTTCTGAAAGACGCTTCAATACGACCTTTTTGGAAAAAGTATCTCGATACAATTTCATCTTCAAGTACCATTTGAATATCTTCTTTAAAAAGCCATAAATCTTCATTCTTTTTGGACTTCAGTTTCTTTACCAACGCATCAAATTCCTCATTGGCAAGTTGATAATATTTTTCGCGCTCGGCAGTTTCTGAAAGCTCCTTTAGCACCATTTCAGTGTCGGTGGTATAGGTGTAATTCTGCCCACTCAACCAGTCTACAAAATTTTTATACTCCTGTTCGGTAAGGGCAAATTGGTTGGCCGCTACAATATTTTGGTGGTCCAGATAATACTGATTTGCATACTTAAAGAATAGGTTTTCTTCAAGCAGACTCCCAAGTACATGTGGAAATTCCCTTTGGTCAATCTCAAGATCAGGGTCAATACCCCTGCCATCTATCACCTTTCTGCCATTTCGGGTAGAAAAAACCTTGAGCAAAGAGTCAGGTATTGCTTCGGCATTGTCACCTACTTTATGGCTGTAATCAAGCTTTTGAATGCAACGTCCGCTTGGTATATAGTATTTGGCCACTGTAATTTTAAGCTTGTTGTTGTACTGCAAATCCCGTGTTTGCTGAACAAGGCCTTTGCCGAAAGTTCGGTTTCCAACCACAACACCTCTATCCAAGTCCTGAATCGTTCCTGCTACAATTTCCGAAGCTGATGCGCTAGATTGATCGACAAGTATAATGAGGGGAATCTCTGAATCCAACGGTTCGTTAACAGTAAGATACGTTTGATCCCACTCGGGGATTTTGCCTTTCGTTCGCACTACTTCTTGCCCTTTGGGGACGAACAGGTTTACAATATTCACTGCTTCCCTGAGCAATCCACCACCATTGCCCCTTAAGTCGAAAACCAATTTTTTCATTCCCTGCTCATCGCGCAATTTGATGAATGCATCCCGCACTTCCTTACTCGCCGTGTTTGTAAAACTTGTGAGTTTTATATACCCCACATCTCCTTCAATAATACCAAAGTAGGGTACATCAGGAATCTTGATATCTCTTCTGGTAATAGGTACTTCCGAAATTTGCCCATTTCGATCGTATTCCACCTTCAGGGATGTACCCGATTGACCTTTCAACATCTTACTTATTTCTTCCTGGTCTTTTCCTCGAACTTCACGTCCGTCAATTCTCAATATTTTATCCCCTGCTTTCAAACCCGATTCCTGTGCGGGAGAACCTTCGTATGGTTCTGAAATATATATATCTCCATCTACTGACCGAATGAGGCTGCCTATGCCGCCATACTGCCCTGTAGTCATGAATCGAAAATCTTCGATATCACTTTCAGTAATGTAATTGGTATACGGGTCTAGCGATTGCAACATAGCGTCAATTCCCGTTTTCATAAGTTCACCAGGCTGGGTTTCGTCTACATAGAAAATATTGAGTTCCCTATACAGAGTGGCAAAAATTTCCAAGTTCTTAGAAATTTCAAAGAAATTGTCTTTCACACTTACTGCAAATATTCCTACGGTTGCAGATATTGCAAGCGCCGAAATAACAAGTACTTTCTGAAATATTCGTCTCATATCATTAAATATTTAGCACTGATAAAGGTACAATCTTCCTACCAAAAAAGTAGTTCTTGAATCATTCTGATGCAGAAGTGACTTACGCTGTACCCAAAGCCTTTATCAGCTTTGCCAATGCGGTTTTGTACAACTGATCAACCTCTGAAAACAGCAACTCAGATCCATCAGACCAGATAACTGCAATTTGTACACTTTTATTAGAGTTTGACAAAAAATCTACAATCAAATCTCTATTAATGCGGAATGCTTCGCGCAAAAGTCTTTTGATACGGTTCCTATTCACCGCGAGACGCACACTGCGTTTCGGGACAACAATAAGCACTTTCACCTGTGAACCTGAGCCGGCATCACCACCTACAACATACTTTAAAAGCAGCTTCCCCTGGCGCAAATTCTTGCCTTCCGAAAACAAAGTTTCAATATCGCGTTTAGCACTAAGCCTTTCGGACTTGGAAAATAATAGTGGCATGATATCAATGATACAAATAAAGATGCTGTTGACATGCAGCGCCTGTGAGATGTTCGCGACCTTTATTTCGCCTTCTTAATGTAATGCTCTATTGCCATAGACATGGAAGGAAGGCCCGGGGCGGGTGCGTGCACATCGAGCCTCAAGCCAGCATCCTTCACTGCGTTGGCAGTAGTACTCCCAAACGCAGCAATTCTGGTGTTGTTCTGCTTAAAATCCGGGAAATTTTTAAAAAGGGATTCTATACCTGAAGGACTAAAAAACACGAGCATGTCATACTTAATATCAGCCAAATCAGAAAGATCACTGCACACTGTTTTGTAAAAAATTGATTTACTGTACTTGATATTAAATTTATCAAGTAGATCAGTGATATTCCTTTTATGAATATCTGAACAAGGCAAAAGAAATCGTTCGTTCTTGTGCTTCTTAATGACTTCCATCAGATCTTCAAAGCTCTGCTTTCCGTGAAATATTTTTCGCTTTCTGTACACCACATACTTCTGCAAGTAGTACGCAGTAGATTCAGATATGCTGAAGTATTTCATCGTTTCTGGAACAACAATTCTCATTTCCTCACACATCCTGAAGAAGTGATCTACTGCATTCCGGCTTGTGAGAATCACGGCCGAGTGCTCCAAAATATTCACGCGCTCCTGCCTAAACTCCTTTGCTGGGACACCCTCAACATGGATAAAAGGTCTGAAGTCGATCTTTACTTTATACTTATCGGCGAGTTCAAGATAAGGTGATTTGTCTGTGGAAGGTTCAGGTTGGGATATCAAAATAGACCGCACCTTGTCAACTACAATGGGGTTTGCCATATTATTCTGTTACCTGTAAGGCTATCGCTTTAAACACTATCGCAAAGGGTAGTATTTCGAGCGTGCAAAGATACAAAATAATGTACACTGCAGAAACAGTGTAACCAGAACACATAATTGATCCTTGAATGAGTCGGTATAGAATTGTAATTGCCATCAGAATCAAAAAAACCAAAAATAAGACGGATAGATTTGCTGTATTGAGGAATATCAGCCCAAAAACTATTGGAATGAAAAGTAGCCCAAGCACCTTGTTCAAAAGGAAAACTTCATACATGTATTCTTTTAGCAGGCCTTTGTCATTGAAAAGCTTTCGAAGCAAGTAGTTGCCAAACAGCTTAATGATGTATACAGATGAGACAATACCAGCAATTGCCCAGTACAGTGACTGTCCTTGCCATATGCCTAATTTCCACCCCTGAAAATCTGCATAAGAGTATAAAATTAGGGATATGACAAGCACAAAGTTCACGAAGAGCAAAACAGAAGCCCTGTGTGAAAAGACCAATTCTTCACGCATCATTTGGCGCATAATCTGTATTCTGAATACACTGCTGAAAATACGAGGCAATCGTTTTGAATAAGCCAAACGCACATATGCCAATATTATAAAAATAGCCAAGAGCACCGGAAACATCCAATATTCATAGAGATTCGGTGATGGCCGTAAAATGGGTTCAATATCCACTATTAGTGTCAATTCAGATCAGCTCCTTTGTGGCAAAACTCGTAAAAAATTAGCGACTTACTACAACGCATATTCGTAACTTTGCACGCCTAAAATTAACATCATGCGTACAGATCAATATCAAGGACACGATTACTATTTGATGGATGAGTGGCTCACAGATGAGCACAAGCTTGTGCGAGATACGGCTCGGGCTTGGGTGAAGAAGGAAATGTCTCCGATTATTGAAGAATATTTTGAGAAAGCCACTTTCCCAAGGCAGGTGATTTCGGGTATGGCTGAAATTGGCGCTTTCGGACCTTATATTCCAGAAGAGTATGGAGGAGCGGGTCTGGATCAGATTTCTTATGGCTTGATAATGCAAGAGTTGGAGCGTTGTGACAGCGGGCTTCGGTCTACATCATCGGTTCAGAGTTCCCTTGTGATGTACCCTATTTGGAAGTATGGAAGCGAAGAACAACGTAAGAAATACCTCCCAAAATTGGCTTCTGGTAAAATGATTGGCTGTTTCGGGCTTACTGAGCCTGATCATGGCTCCAACCCGGGTGGTATGATTACCAACTTCAAAGATGCTGGTGACCACTACATTCTCAATGGCGCTAAAATGTGGATATCCAATTCTCCATTTGCAGATATTGCCGTGGTATGGGCAAAGAACGAAGAGGGCCGCATACATGGATTGATCGTAGAGCGAGGCATGGAAGGTTTCACCACACCGGAAACACATGGGAAGTGGAGCCTGAGAGCAAGCAATACAGGTGAGCTTGTTTTTGACAATGTGAAAATTCCTAAGGAAAACCTTCTTCCGAATAAATCGGGTCTTGGCGCTCCACTTGGTTGCCTCGATAGCGCGCGTTATGGAATTGCTTGGGGTGCCATTGGTGCAGCGCTCGATTGCTATGACTCTGCCTTGAGATATGCCAAAGAACGTCAGCAGTTTGGCCGCCCTATTGCAGGATTCCAACTTCAGCAGAAAAAACTTGCTGAGATGATCACTGAAATCACGAAGGCACAATTACTCACCTTCCGGTTGGGACAACTTAAAAACGAGAACCGAGCAACCACTGCACAGATTTCGATGGCTAAAAGAAACAACGTAGATATGGCCTTAAAAATAGCGCGGGAAGCTAGGCAAATTCATGGCGCTATGGGTATTACAAATGAGTATCCTATTATGAGACATATGATGAACTTGGAGTCCGTGGTAACCTATGAAGGTACGCATGACATTCATCTACTCATTACAGGCCACGATATTACAGGTGAAAGTGCTTTTAAATAAGCCTCTTGTTTTGTAGAATAGCTGACCACATGGACTCTTCTGTTGGAGTGTCACTCACCAAATAGTTGCGTACACCTTTTGAGACAAACATTGATGCTGTGCTCGCACCAATTGCTACGCAAGTCTGCTTGCTCGAAATTTCATGCTTCTCCAAATATGCTTCAGCATTGCTTGGAGAAGTAAAAATGAGATACTTGGATTGAGATGGCTTATCAGGCGCAGCCTTGTATGTTGAATAGAAAGGCCAATCTACAATGGCTTTTGCAGGTAAGGCTTCATTGAGCCTTTTCATGCTCTTTTCTGCCCGTGGAATGAGCACCTTCATATATGGTCTCAAAAAGGGAACAAATTCTTGTATTGCCAAAGCAGGATCTGAAGAGCTCCCTATGAAATCGGGTGTTCTGAAAAGTCTTTTACCTATGGCCTTGGCTGTTCCTGAACCGAGTGCCGCCAACTTTACCTGAGCCGGAAGTTCATATTTACCTGCATACATTGCCACTCCAGTGGGTGAACTAAAAAATATCCAATCTGTGTTTTGATGCGGTATCGATTCTATGTAAGAGTTTGTTATACAGGCATTCAACTCGAGCGTTATTCTACCCGAATTGACCAATGAACGGAAAAATTCACCTGCTTCATTTCTGCTGAGAAAGACGCTTACTGATGGCGTTTTTTTTTTAGTAGATCTACCACTTTTTCAGGCAATTCAAGCAAGCTCTCTGACTTAAGGATGGCCCTGGAAGGTTTTTCTCCATATGTGTCAGCTACAATGGCCCTCAATACATAGATCCCATTCTCTCTGGTACAATATGCTCCTAGTGGCAGCTGACAGCCTCCTTTAAAAAGGTTAAGCACCCTTCGCTCAGCACTTACTTGAGCAGCCTCTTCATGATTATTTAGAGGACTTAGAAATTGGGCCAATGCTTTATTCGAACGTCTAATCTGGCATGCCAACACTCCTTGAGCAGGTGCGGGAATAAATTGGGTTGGGTCAAATCGGAAGACATGTAAATCACTTACATCCAACGAGAGTCTGTCAAGTCCAGCCTTGGCAAGCACTATTGCATCGTAATTTCCAGAACGAAGCTTTTCAATCCTTGTGGGTACGTTGCCCCGAATATCGAGAATGTCAAGATCGGGTCTTAGGAGATTAAGTTGCATCTTTCTTCTACTGCTCGAAGTGCCGACCCGTGCATTCTGAGCCAAATTCCAAGGCTCACCACTGGCAACTGCCGTCTTCTTTATGAGCAAGACATCTGCCGGATCGGCTCTTTCTGAAACCGCAGCAATCTCCAGACCTTCAGGCTGATTGGTTTCCAAATCTTTAAAAGAATGTACGGCCAAATCAATGTGTCCTGCAAGCAGGGCATCTTCAAGTTCTTTGGTAAAAAAACCTTTTCCCTCGATTTTGTCAAAACTCAAATGTTGAATTCTGTCGCCTTTGGTTTTTATAATCGTGATGTTCACCTCTGCGCCCTCCGCCTCAAGCCTCGTTCGAATATGATTCGCTTGCCACAAGGCGAGGTCACTACCACGCGAACCGATTGTAATTTTTAGCTTGGTCACTTGCTGTCATTCAACATTACCTCTCGCGCCATCTTCATAGGTACGGAGATGTATTTCTTTTCAAGGTATGCTACAACCTTGTCGAGGACTTCTCGGGATTCAGGTGATAAGGCTTCTATCTCCCGTGCATAAATTGTGTTGATAGCATTTTCCCGAATCTCTTTCACCTTTTCTGGAATTGTTCGCATCGCTAGTTCAACTTGTCGCGCTTTGAAAATATCGTGAAATGCCAGTAAATGTTTGTCTATAATTTCTTCGCATCGTGAAATATCACGGGAACGATCAACAAGATTCTTTTCCGCAGTTGCCTTAAGCTCATCAATATCCACATACTTTACTGGGCACTTCGCCTCAGCAATCGCAGCTTTATCAAGGTCGCCAGGTATCGCAAGATCAATGACGATCTTCCGTCCTGTTTCTCCATTCAAAAGTTTACTAAACAATTGTTTATCAATAACCACCTGCCCTGAGCCGGTGCAGGAGATGAGTATATCAAACCCTTCACTGTGTTGCGGTAGGTTGCTAAGGGCATCCCAGCGTGCGCCTACCTCTGCGGCAAGTGCAGCCGCTTTTGCGGGAGTGCGGTTGTATATCTTGATGTTTCTAAAGCCATGCTTTACGAGAAATCGAGCCATCGCCTTATTGGTTTTGCCTGCACCAATCATCAAAATGCGGCTGTCGCCCTGAGCGTCAAGTTCACGCAATCTGTGAAAAGCAAGGGAAACCACTGATACAGGTTTTTTAAAAATAGAAGTTTCAGTAAAGACCTCTTTGGCAGTCTCAATGGTTTTTCTAACCATGAGGCGAAGGAGTTCACCGCTAAGCTTCATTTGTACAGAGCGTTCATAAGCATTGCGCACCTGTGTAATTATTTCCCTTTCACCAATCACCATGGAGTCGAGTGAAGAGCTAACTTTAAAAAGATGTTTCACGGCTTCTTCGGCCCGAAAAGTCTCAGCATTGTTCACAACGAAGTTTTGCTCATCATCACTAAATATTGCCCCTGTGGCTGCTACAAGCTCAGCGACAGAAACGGTGGGGCCAACAAAAATAAACTCCACCCTGTTGCAGGTAGATATGCACATAAATTCAGCGAGCCCAAGCGTATCTTTTAAAATTTCAAACCTTTGCTGCTTAAGCTCTTCTTCAACATAGAACTTTCCTATAAGCTCAAGTGGAATCAACTTGTGCGTGAAGGCAATGATCTGAAGCTCTTTTAATGACAATTTCTGCATGCAGGTGCAAATTTCACACCATCGCCCCGAAGGATTGTCATACCAATGTCATGATAAGTAATTTAGAAAGGGTCTAAACAAAGAACTCCCTGAAGCATCAGGGAGTTCTTTATAGCTAACACACAAGTATATACCCTTATCCGCTACACATTTCGCAATCTGGGCCATTCTCAATGGAGCATGCTTGAATTGCTGCAGCATCTGGTTCTACCTGCTGCACAACTTGTGCGGGAGTGGGAGCACTGATCATTGATTTGTCCAACGTGAATTTTATAGCATCTACGGCAGCACGGGTGCGCAAGTAATACATCCCTGTTTTCAATCCCTTCTTCCATCCATAGAAATGCATAGAAGTCAATTTTGCGAAGTTGGCACTTTCCATAAATATGTTCAGTGATTGGGACTGGCAAATGAATGCCCCCCTATCGGCCGCCATGTCAATGACAGCCTTTTGGCTTATTTCCCAAGCTGTGCAATACAATTGCTTCAGATTCTCAGGAATTTCAGGAATGTTCTGCACAGATCCATTGGCAGCAATAAGTTTTGTCCTTACTTCGTCAGTCCAGATGCCCAGCTTCACCAAATCTTTGAGCAGGTGTTTATTTACCACTACAAATTCCCCAGAAAGCACTCTGCGGGTGTAAATGTTGGAAGTATAAGGTTCAAAGCACTCATTATTGCCCAGAATCTGAGCTGTGCTGGCAGTGGGCATCGGGGCGAGGAGGAGTGAATTGCGCACACCATACTTTAATATCTCATGTTTCAGTATTTTCCACTCCCACCTTTCGGAAGGCTTTACATTCCACATGTCGAATTGGAAAATACCCTGGCTTATTGGTGAACCTTGATATGTTTCATAAGGTCCATCTTCTTTAGCCAGATCCTTGCTGGCCGTGAGTGAAGCATAATAGATGGTCTCGAATATATCGCGGTTCAGCTTGCGCGCCTCAGGGCTGTCAAAAGGATATCGCAACATTACAAAGGCATCAGCCAATCCCTGCACGCCAATACCAATTGGCCGGTGCCTCATGTTGCTGCGTTTGGCTTCGGGTGTTGGATAGTAATTGTTGTCTATTATTTTATTCAGGTTTTTAGTCACCTGATACGCCACTTCAAAGAGCTCATCATGGTCAAACTTTCCATGCGCTATAAACTTTGGAAGGGCTATGGAAGCCAGGTTGCATACAGCCACTTCATCGGGAGCTGTATATTCAATGATCTCCGTACACAAATTGGATGATTTAATGGTGCCAAGGTTCTTCTGATTGGATTTGGCATTTGCAGCATCTTTGTAAAGCATGTAAGGCGTTCCGGTCTCAATCTGCGATTCGAGTACTTTGAACCAGAGCTCTTGGGCTTTAATCGTTTTACGGCCTTTTCCTTCTTTCTCATACTTGAGGTAGAGCTTTTCGAAGGCTTCGCCATATACATCTGAGAGTCCAGGGCACTCATTGGGGCACATTAGGGTCCACGTGGAGTTTTCTTCCACACGCTTCATAAACAAGTCCGGAATCCAAAGTGCATAAAAAAGATCCCTTGCCCGAAGTTCCTCTTTGCCGTGGTTCTTTCGCATTTCCAGGAAATCAAACACATCTGCATGCCAAGGTTCAATGTATATTGCAAATGAGCCTTTTCGCTTTCCACCACCCTGATCTACATAGCGCGCAGTATCATTAAATACGCGGAGCATCGGTATAATCCCATTTGATGTTCCATTGGTTCCTCGAATGTAAGATCCTTTGGCGCGAACGTCATGTATTGAAAGGCCAATTCCCCCAGCGCTTTGAGATATCTGAGCACATTGCTTCAGGGTATCATAAATGCCTGTGATACTGTCTTCTTTCATCGTGAGAAGGAAGCAGGATGACATTTGAGGCTTTGGCGTACCCGCATTGAATAAAGTCGGTGTAGCATGGGTGAACCAGCCTTCCGACATGCGATTGTACGTATCTATGGCCGCGTCGATATCCTCTTTGTGAATCCCAATACAAACACGCATGAGCATTTGTTGTGGACGCTCGGCTACTTCGCCATTTATTCTGAGCAGATAAGAGCGCTCAAGAGTTTTAAAACCGAAGAAGTCGTAGTTAAAATCACGGTCGTATATAATGCTTGAGTCAAGTAGCTCAGAATTCTCCCGGATGATTTGATGTACATCATCCGCCAGAAGGCCCGCTTTCTCTCCAGTATTGGGATCAATATATTCATAGAGGAGCGTCATGGTATCCGAGAATGACTTTCTCGTGTTTTTATGAAGGTTGCTTACAGCTATTCTGCTTGCCAAGAGCGCGTAGTCGGGGTGCTTGATTGTGTTGGTAGCAGCTACTTCGGCAGCAAGATTGTCCAACTCAGTTGTGGATACCCCTTCGAATATACCGTTGATCACTTTCTTGGCAACTTCTATCGGATCAACTTCATCGTTAAGTCCGTAGCACAATTTTTTGATTCGCGCAGTGATCTTATCAAATTTCACTACCTCCTTGCGTCCATCGCGCTTTACTACATACGACATAAAATGGGCCTCCCTGGTTTTAAGTGGTTATAATTCTTTTTGCTTCAATTGTTTAGAAATCTGCATCAACAGTAAAACTCTTGTCGTCTGAAGATTTGTTGCTCACGCCTGCCTTCTGATACTCACCCACCTTCTTCTCGAAGAAATTGGTTTTACCCTGAAGGTTGATCATATCCATAAAATCAAATGGATTGCTCGCATTGTAAATTTTCTCATTCCCAAGCTCCACCAATAATCTATCTGCTACAAACTCAATGTACTGTTGCATTAGTTCGGCGTTCATGCCTATGAGTTTTACTGGCAAGGCATCGGTTACAAATTCCTTCTCAATCTCTACTGCATCGGCAATAATTCGTCGTATGGTCTCTTTTGAAAGTTTGTTGTTGAGATACTTGTTATAAAGTAAACAAGCAAAATCACAATGCATACCCTCGTCTCTGGAAATGAGCTCATTGGAAAAGCTTAAGCCCGGCATCAATCCACGCTTCTTAAGCCAAAATATAGAGCAAAAAGATCCTGAAAAAAATATTCCTTCTACTGCAGCAAAAGCGACCAGCCTTTCTGCAAATGAGCCCTTGTCTATCCAATTAAGCGCCCATTCAGCCTTCTTCTTCACGCAATCTATGGTTTCCATAGCTCGAAAAAGTGTGTCTTTCTCAGCGCTGTCTTTGATGTAGGTATCAATGAGTAGAGAATACGTCTCACTGTGTATATTCTCCATCATTACTTGAAAACCATAGAAAAACTTTGCTTCAGTATATTGGACTTCAGCCAGGAAATTCTCTGCTAGATTCTCATTTACAATGCCATCACTTGCTGCGAAAAATGCAAGAATATGCTTAATGAAATGACGTTCGTTGTCATTTAGCTTGTCGTTCCAATCGCTGAGATCAGCATTTAGGTCTATTTCTTCGGCTGTCCAGAAACTGGCTTGAGACTTTTTATAAAATTGCCAAATATCGTTGTGTACAATAGGGAAAAGTACGAATCGATCCTTGTTTTCGGCCAAGATCGGCTCGTACACACTTGTGTTTTCTGGTAGTACATCGCTGATGTCCACTGCGTTCGGTTTAGGGGTTACTTCTGCCATGATAAAATGTTGATTTTTATCTAAAAAAATGGTTAATCCAATGTAAATGCTTGCTATACTGCTTCTTACAATAAGAAGGTGTGGCGTATCAGTCGAATAAGGCCCTTTGGAGTTTGGGCGGGTTGACTTCGGCCGCAGACAAATTTTGACAAAAAAGCAGCGGGTGTCAAACGCTTTTAATTCACATTCGGTCTAAGTTTTCAACACCACATTTCAGGAGAACCATTTAGGCCAATGACAGCCCAGCTTTCCGCAATATAGACCCTGAATGATTTACTCCAAACCAGATTTGATCGTCTGGAATCTGGCACAATTTTAAGCAGGAACCCCTTCAAGTGAAAATATATTTCCAATACAAATCACTGTATATCAGCGGAAAATACTTCAGTTGAAGGCTTTGTTTAAAAGTTAGGAGAACAATACTTGTACATTAAATACAAGTGATAATCAATCCTTAAGGGGTCTATTAGATTCAAGGTGCTCTTCTGCAGCTATCAATTTTTCGAAAAACTCTGCACCAAACTTTCGGATGATCGGCTCCTTGAGAAAGCGATATACCTTCACATCGAGCTTTCCGCCACAAGCACGGGCGGGGTCACATATGGGCCAATGATGATAATTCACAGCAATGAAGTCTTTCAGATTGGTAAGCCTGATTGGATAAAGATGGCAACTGATCGGTTTGGGGAAGTCAATCTTACCATCCCTATATGCGTTCTCGATTGAGCACTTGGCAATGCCTTTTCCATCAAAATTCACAAATGCACATTCCTTTCCATTCACTAGCGGTGTTACATAATCACCATCACTATCTACTTCAAAAACACCCATCTTCTCCACAACCTCTATCCCTTCTTTCCTCATGTAGGGCTTAATTTCCGAAAGTGCATCTTCTATAATGCCAATTTCACCGGCTTCTAATGGCGCCCCACTTTCTCCTTCCACGCAGCAGGCTCCCTTGCAGGCACCAAGATCACACACAAAGCGTTTTTCAAACACATCTTCAGAAATTAGCGCATTGTCTACAATTATCATGGCACGAAGTTAGTCAGGACAGTTCATTAAACCACGCAGCTTAAAATAGTACATGAATGTACCTGTCAGCAAAGGGATCTGTGCGGGCAGCATGCCCTCCACAACATTAAAAAAGCAATTGGTGACGTACGTTCATTTGGTTTACTTTTGCGGCCATGATCGCACAGGAAGATAAGCTGAAAAAAATAGTTGGCCACGCCAAAGAGTACGGATTTGTATTTCCATCGAGTGAAATTTACGATGGACTTAGTGCTACATATGATTATGGACCTTACGGGGTAGAATTGAAGAACAATCTTAAGGACTATTGGTGGGAAGCGATGGTAAGAATGAACGAGAACATCGTTGGAATTGATGCTGCAATCTTCATGCATCCCACCACTTGGAAGGCTTCAGGTCACGTAGACGCCTTCAACGATCCGTTGATAGACAATAAGGACAGCAAAAAACGGTACCGTGCAGACGTGCTCATTGAAGAGCATGTGGAAAAGTACAAAGTGAAAATTGCCAAAGAAACTGAGAAGGCAAGAGCCAAATTCGGTAGTGCTTTTGATGAGGCCCAATTCATGGCAACAAATCCCAATGTACTTAGAAATCAGAAGACCATTGATGAGATAACCGGAAGGTTTAAACAGGCCATGGGCTCAGGCGATCTAGGCTTGGTGAAGAAACTGATCGAAGACCTAGAGATTGCAGATCCAGAAACAGGTTCAAAGAACTGGACGGATGTAAGGCAATTCAACCTGATGTTCAAAACAGAGCTGGGATCATTGGCCGGCGATGCGAGTACTATTTACCTAAGGCCTGAAACGGCTCAAGGGATATTCGTCAATTTCCTGAACGTACAAAAGAGTGCGAGAATGAAATTGCCTTTTGGCATTGCCCAAATAGGAAAGGCATTTCGCAATGAAATTATTGCCCGTCAATTCATTTTCAGAATGCGGGAATTTGAGCAGATGGAAATGCAGTATTTCGTAAAACCGGGAACGGAATTGGAATGGTACAATACCTGGAAGAAGTGGCGCATCAACTGGCACAATGCACTTGGATTGGGTGCATCTAATTATAGATTTCACGACCATGTGAAACTTGCGCATTATGCCAATGCAGCCTGTGACATAGAATTCAACTTCCCTATGGGATTCAAAGAATTAGAAGGAATTCACTCACGAACTGACTTTGATCTGGGCAGCCATGAGCAACACAGTGGTAAAAAGCTGCAGTATTTTGATCCTGAAACCTCCAATAGCTATGTGCCTTTTGTAGTAGAGACTTCAATAGGACTTGATAGGCTTTTCCTCGCTGTACTTTCGGCTGCCTATGAAGAAGAAAAACTTGAAGATGGGACTGAACGTATCGTCCTGCGCATTCCTCCGGCGCTTGCACCTATTAAAGTGGCAGTGCTCCCTTTAGTAAAAAAAGATGGCTTACCTGAAAGAGCTAGAGAAATAATGGACAGTCTAAAGCTTGATTTAAACTGCCAGTATGACGAAAAAGACAGTATTGGCAAGCGATACAGAAGACAAGATGCTATTGGAACACCGTTTTGTATTACCATCGACCACGAATCGCTCAATGACAATATGGTTACTATAAGAGGGCGGGACTCCATGAAGCAGGAACGGGTATCTGTTGAAGCCCTTCTTGGTATTGTCGGAGAGAGGGTATCAATGAAAACACTGCTCAGATCTATCTAGGCAGATTTACTTGTTATTGAATTCGGTCATGCTGCGGGCAACGCCAGCCGTAGCAAATGATCTGATGGTTTCTACCGCTACGTCTAACCTTGTTTGTAGGCCGGCTTTTTCTTCCACATTCCATTCACCAAGCACATATTGCACGAGCTGTCCGGGACCATAGTTGCTCCCTATACCCATTCTAAGCCTTGCGTAAGCTTGTGTTCCCAGTATTTCTGTAATGCTTTTCAGACCATTATGACCTCCATCACTGCCCTTGGCACGGAGGCGTTGGGTACCAAAAGGAAGAGCAGTATCATCAGTAACTACAAGCAGGTTTTCAAGAAGAATTTTTTCCTCTTGCATCCAGTATCTTACCGCCTTTCCACTGAGATTCATGTATGTATTCGGCTTTAAAACTATAAGGATACGTCCCCTGTACTTCACCTCAGCAATCTCGCCATATTTTTCGGTTTTTAACAAAACAGCAGACGCCCGAACGAGGGCGTCTGCTGTTTTGAATCCTATATTATGACGCGTTTCCGCATACTCACTACCAATATTTCCTAGACAGGCAATAAGGTATTTCATTCCGTATTATTGACTTTGTCAGGCTTCAGCAGTAGCTTCGGCTGTAGCTTCAGCAGATTCTTCAGATTCAGCATCTTCTGCAGTATCAACGGCACCTCGAGCTCTTCGTACAGCTACAACCACAGCATCAGCTGCGTGCAGAATATCAATACCTGCACCTTTCAGGTCTTTGATGCGAAGTGACTGGCCTATCTTCAATTTAGTGATGTCCAGCTCAAATACTTCGGGTAGTTTGTCAGGAAAACCTTTCACCATAATCCTTCTGAAGTTTACATCGAGTTTACCCCCGTTGCGCACCCCAATAGAACTACCAGAAATACGCAAAGGAAGTTCGATTTTCACAGCCCTGCCAGGCAGCAATTGCATAAAATCCACGTGGATCATTCGGTCATTAACCGGATCGAATTGAAGATCTTTTAGAATGGCCTCGTACTTCTGCCCTCCCACTTCAAGTTCGAACTTGAACACATCCGGAGTGTACACGAATTTGGAGAATTGAATCAAATTTACTGAGAAGTGAATCTGCTTTTCGCCACCGTAGATCACTGCAGGCACACGGCCTTGGGTACGGAGTGTAGCAGCATCTTTTTTCCCTACGCCTTCTCTAAGAAGACCGCTCAACGATACTGTTTTCATTTTGATTTTTGTTTAAGAAACGATAAAATACTTACTGATTGACTGGTAATTGATGGCACTGTGAATTACATCGGCAAAAAGATCAGCCACAGTGAGCACCTTTATTTTTGAATTGCTCTGCTTGAGCGGAATTGTATCAGTTACTATCAGTTCTTTTATGGCCGATTGCTCCAAGCGGTCATATGCGGGTCCCGAAAGAACTGCATGTGTGCAGATGGCGCGAACGCTTTTTGCGCCTTTATCCATCATCATATCGGCTGCTTTAGTGAGCGTTCCTGCAGTGTCGATAATATCATCTACCAGCAATACATCCTTACCCTCTATATCGCCTATCACAGTCATATTCTCAATTTCGTTGGCCACTTTCCTTTGCTTGTAGCAAATCGCCATGTCCACATTAAGATACTTTGCATAGGCATTCGCTCTTTTGGTACCCCCTGTATCTGGAGCGGCCATTACCAAGTTGCTGGTATCGAGAGAATCAATGTATGGTAGAAAAATAGACGATGCAAAAAGATGGTCTACAGGTACTTCAAAGAACCCTTGTATTTGGTCAGCATGCAAATCCATTGTCATCACCCTGTCTACTCCGGCTGCAGTGAGCAGATTTGCAACCAATTTAGCCCCTATCGCAACTCTTGGTTTATCTTTCCTATCCTGCCGTGCAAACCCGTAGTATGGAATAACCGCTACAATCTTGTTGGCCGATGCTCTTTTAGCGGCATCAACCAAAAGCAGTAATTCCATCAAGTTATCGGTAGGAGGCATCGTACTTTGAATGATGAAGACATCATTGCCGCGAATACTTTCCTCGTATGATATTTGGAATTCGCCATCACTGAAGCGCGAACGCTTCACATTGCCAAGTTCCTGCCCAAAAGCACGTGCTATTTTCGCTCCGAGAACCTCAGATGCACTTCCTGCAAATATTTTTACTGAACTGCTCATCAGACAATAGACCCCATAAAAGGGCTGCAAAGCTAAGGATTATACTCTTGTATACCAAGCACGCTGAAAACCTTTTGATCCGCACGCCGAATTTTCCTTGCTTAGCATCTTAGAATATTTAATTTTGCGCTCCATTACAATGGGCCTTGCCCGGGTGGCGGAACTGGTAGACGCGCTGGATTCAAAATCCTGTTCTGGCAACGGAGTGTGGGTTCGATTCCCACCCCGGGTACACCAAACGGGGGATGTGTTAGCACATTCCCCGTTTTTTTTTGTTCCAATAATTTAACTAATCCATTGAGAAAGGTGGTGTTTCATCATTTCCCTTTGGTGTACCTTTGATCTCCAAATGATTGCAGACGGGTCTCTGACATATGCCAATAATGAAAAGCAACTGCGCTATGATGTTGCCTATTTGCGAATGGCAAGAGAATGGAGCAAACTTTCTCACTGCAATCGTAAAAAAGTGGGTAGCATCATCGTAAAAAATGGCATGATTATTAGCGATGGATACAATGGCACTCCCTCCGGCTTTTTGAATAATTGTGAAGACGAAAATGGGCAAACGCATTGGTATGTCTTGCATGCTGAAGCAAATGCCATATCGAAAGTGGCGAGAAGTACGAACAATGCCGAGAATTCTACGTTGTACCTCACACTTTCACCGTGCAAGGATTGCAGTAAAATGATTCTGCAGGTTGGAATAAAAAGGGTTGTTTTCGCCCAGCTTTATAAAGATGGCGCAGGCATAACTTTACTTCAGGAAGCTGGTATAAGTGTGGAACATATTCCTTTTGAAGAAGATGAATCAAAATCAAAATAGAAGCAAGCTTACCATCTACTATCCTCTATTTCTAGCGGGAATGTTGGTATTGGGAATATACATCGGAAGCTATTTCAGTGATGGATCTCGAAATGGATTCTTGATAACTCAACGTTCAGTAAACAGCGCAGACAAGATTGCTCAAATCATCAATTATATCGATGACCAGTATGTTGATTCTGTAGCTAGAAATGCCCTGATTGATAAAGCCATCGCCGCAATTCTAGAAGGCTTAGATCCGCATTCGTACTATATTTCTTCAGAAGAATTAGCGGCATTTACTGAGCCTTTGGAAGGAAATTTCGATGGCATAGGCGTAGAATTTCTTATTCAGAACGACACAGTTCGTGTTGTGGCTGCCATTGAAGGTGGCCCAAGTGAAAAAGTGGGAATTCAACCCGGCGATAAGATATTAAATGTGGACGGTGAGAAGATTGCCGGAATTGGAATTACCAATGAAGCTGTAGTGAGCAAGCTCAAAGGACCCGGCGGCACACATGTGAAAGTGGGCATTCTTCGCAAACAAGATTCACTTCAATTTGAGATCACGAGGGGTACTATTCCATTGAACAGTGTGGCTGCATCGATGATGCTAAATGAAAATCAAGGGTTTATTAAAGTCTCCCGTTTTGCCCGAAATACCTATGAAGAGTTCATGACCCATGCCGCATCGCTGGAGAAACAAGGAATGACTGAACTCATTCTGGACCTCAGAGGCAACGGCGGGGGGTATTTAACCGCCGCTGTACAGATTACAGAAGAGTTCTTGCAGAAAGGTCAGCTTATAGTCTATACTGAGGGCAAAGCCAGCCCCAGAAAATCATATTTTGCTCAAAAAAAGGGTAAGTACTCCGCTATGACCCTTGCAGTGCTTATAAACGAGGGGTCGGCTTCTGCATCTGAGATTCTAGCAGGTGCAATTCAGGACAATGATAGGGGCATTATTGTCGGGCGAAGATCATTTGGAAAAGGACTTGTTCAAGAGCATCTAAACCTTCGCGACAATTCCGCCCTTAGACTCACTGTGGCAAGGTATTACACCCCAACCGGACGAAGTATCCAAAAGCCTTATGGAAGCGAGATCGAATATGAAGATGACTATGAAAGCCGCTACATTCATGGCGAGTTATCTAGTGCTGACAGCATTCATTTCAGCGATTCATTGAAGTACACCACTCCTGGTGGCAGAATCGTATATGGTGGCGGTGGGATCATGCCCGACATCTTTGTTGGACTCGATACTGTTGGAGCATCTCACTATCTAAATCAGGTGAGCTATTTAGGCGTACTCAATCAGTTTGGATTCGATTTCGCTGACAAAAACAGGGACGAACTGATGAAATATAACTCTTTAAAGAATTTTGTCTCCAACTGGGAAGCAGGTCCGAATGTGGTGGTTGCTTTCACTACATATGCATCATCTGAAGGTATCCCTGCCGACTCCATCGGCATCAAACAATCTATGTTCACTTTGAAGTTGAGGATTAAAGCATACATCGCTCGTAACCTGTGGGGCAATGACGGGTATTACGCCATTATGAACCAGGACGACAATGTATTAAAGGAAGCAAAGGTTGCGCTCTCCACCACTGATAAGATCACATTACTTCCTTCGGAAAATTAGCGTTGATAGAGAACCCATGCGCACCTTCCCAACATAGTGAAGCAGTTGACAAGAAGGATGTTTACTGAACCACAAACCAATTGTTCAACAAGTTCTCCTTGTTGTACTTCATTTCAGTTCCGGTGATATGATCAATAATGTGCTTACCGGCTGAGCTCACAATCGCGTGTCCAGCAGCAGTATCCCACTCCATGGTTGGCGCAAATCTTGGATACACGTCCGCTACTCCTTCAGCTACAAGGCAAATCTTGATACTACTTCCCATTGACACTACTTCAAAATCACCGTGCTCCTTGCGTAAAGTTTCGAAAAACACTTCCGTTTCGGGACTCATATGTGAACGGCTTCCAACTGCGGTGAATGTTCTACCAGCATTACTTTTTGGCAAAGGTGTAGCGCTTGCAGCCAGTTCATCAGGATCATAGCTAGCAAGTTCAGCGTCAAGTTGTATCATAAACGCTCCCCAACCAATAATTCCGAAGTACATTGTTTTCTTCACGGGAACATAAATAACCCCAGCCACAGATACCCCATTCTCAATCAAGGCAATATTCACAGTAAACTCTCCATTCCGTTTGATGAACTCCTTCGTTCCATCC
This sequence comes from Cryomorpha sp., assembly GCA_041749535.1. GTDB lineage: Bacteria > Bacteroidota > Bacteroidia > Flavobacteriales_D > Cryomorphaceae > JBBQZU01. The sequence goes on from JBGTBE010000108.1 coordinate 54,425, forward strand.
AATGGATCTACCATCCAGAATTGATGCCAACCGCTTCGCTCTTCATAGGGTATCGTTCTACCTTCCTCACTCAAAACTGGAAGACCTGATTCATCAAGAATCTCAGTTATCCTCCTATTCGCTCTTTTATCAGCCAGGGTAAGTGGCGACTTGTCGTCCTTCGTCTCAACCGCAAAATCTGAATTATAAACATCCATAATCTCTACCCCCCCCAAATACGCCGCCTCTAACGCTTTTTTAAGTAACTTTTTCATGAATTCGTTTATTTTGAAGTGGCAAATATTGAGAAAATTCAAGCGTTTAGGGCAATATTTTTTGTCTCTAGCTTTGATGTGAGCCGTGCAAGAAATTTCAGTGATTCATATTTGCTTGCTCTACAGACTATTATACTCCAATTATAATTCCTTTCGGCTTATCTGGCAGGCTTGTCCCAAAAATATCCAACTACTTGATCACAGAACCAAAAAGCATTTAGTTTTGTGCAAAATTTACCAAGTTCGCATAGTATTGATTCTCAACTACCGCTGCTAAAACTTGGAAACATTTTAATGACACAAAGTATGTAACCAAAACTCAATCATAAACGAATACATGAACACCTTGGCTATAATATCTAATTTACGCTGAAGTGTTCATAAAAACCGAATGACACAGTCTGAAAATCAACACTTACTTACATCTTTGACAAACTAATCAAGCCCCTTAATGAAAGTTTTTAAAAGACTTATTCCCCTTTTTATTCTTGGAGCCCTTATGGGATCCTGTATTTCAAACAAGAAGATCGTTTATGTGCAGGACTATTCAAAGGATAAACCTCACTTATATCTTGCTGACACAACATTCTTAGCTCCTGCTATTGACTACCGTCTGCAGCAGGGTGACATAGTGTACTTTAAATCTGAGCACCCTGAAGTTTCCAAAATGTTTGGTGGTGCAGACAACGCTTATATGGCCGAAACCAGGGTTATTCAAGCACTGCCTGTACTTGCTGGCTATACTATCGATGAAAATGGTGAAGTAGAGTTCCCAATTATAGGCAAAGTAGCCCTGGCAGGCAAAGATATTTTTGAAGCAGAAAAGATTGTAGATGCAGAAGCTGCAAAGTACTTTATAGAGCCCGCAGTGCGCTTATTTATGCTCAACTACTTTGTAACAATATTAGGTGAAGTAAACAGGCCTGGAAGGTATCCTGTGTACAACCACCGAATTAATATTTTCGAAGCTATGGGTTATGCAAATGATGCGACCGACTTTGCATCTCGCGAAGAGATTAAGGTAATTAGAAACAGGGAAGGAAAAAACCATTTGTACCACATTGATCTTACGGATCAGAATATACTGGCTTCTGAAGCATTCTACCTACAGCCCAATGACATTGTTCTTGTGAAACCCCAAAGAAGAAAGAAATACGCTACACGCGATATTCAAAACGTCTACAATGGTTTGGCTCTTGTAATTTCAGCGGCTACTCTTTATCTACTCATAACCAAAGAATAAGATGATCAACGAAAGAGACTTCATAAGGAAGGAAGAAATAGATTTTAGAAGAATCTTCAATCGATATTTTAGGAGCTGGCCAATCATTGCTGCCTCTATTGGTTTCGTGTTTCTTTTAGGGGTTATTTTTCTACTAACAGTCCCTCCAATCTTCAGCATCAAATCGACCATAGTCATAGACAAGCCTTTTGGTCCAACAGATCCAACGGTAGTAGTAAACCGCATGGTCACTATTCCCAAAATGGATGACTTCTACTACAACAATCAAAAAATTAGTTTCAGAAGTGTTCCTCATGTGAAAGAAGCCTTGAAAAGAATGGGCACTATCAGTTACTTCAAAACTGGTCTTTTTAACAAGGAGCTATATAAGAACACGCCATTTATAGTGGAAGTAGACTCTATTTATAACACTTTTGAAAGGCACAAAACTCCATACAACACACCGTTCTACCTCAGCTTTTTGGGGGATAATAAGTTTTCTTTAGAAGCAGAAGGTGAATTTCCGGTTACTCAAATGGAGTTTTCGATTGAAGACGAAATAACCTTTGGCGACTGGATAGAATTAAATGGGTTTAGATTCAGGGTACTTCAGGCTGACACGATCGCAAATCCACTAATTGCGACACTCAATGATACAGAAGAAGACGACTATTTCTTTGTGCTGGGATTCATCGATGATATGGTCAGAGACTATATAGATGCAATGGAAATAGCTGCCGAAGAACTTGAGTCTTCAGCGTTTGGTGTAGAAATGACGGGAAGTGCATACCAAAGACCAATTGATTTTCTGAATCTTTTGGGAGAAGTTTTTATAGAAAATCACCTCAAGCGCAAAAAGGTAGCTCTCGAGAACTCTATCGACTTTTTGAAATCGGAAATGAGCCAATTGAATTCTGAGATGGAAAACCAGGAAATGGAGATAGAAATCTTCAAATCTTCTAATAGTGTTACAGGTCTTACGGGAGAATCAGTGATTCTATTTGAAACAACTGTCAAGCTTGAAAACAATAAGGTAAGCTATCTCGTCAATGATCAGTATTTCACGTACTTAAGGAAATACCTTGAAGAAAAAACAGATTTCAGCGAACTCATTTCACCACAAGTATTTGGTATACGAGACGAGCTTATGATTAAACTCACAGAAGAGCTTATACAGCTTCAGCAAGATAAGGATCGTATCCTGGAACAAGGAAATGAATCAAACCCTTTATACGACCGAATCAACACAAGAATTCAGGCAAATAGGGCTACCTTATTGAAAACCGTTGAAGGCTTTCAAAAAAACAACAAATTGATGCTCGAAAATCTCGATAAACGGATCTCCGATGTAGACGAGAGCATGAAGGATATGCCAGCACTACAACGTCAGTTGGCTAGATTAGAAAGGAGCTACAAGATGAATGCTGGTCTATACGAATCTCTTTCAAACCGCAAAGCTGAAGCAGAAATTGCCCTTGTGGCTATAGGGCCAGACTACCTTATTGTAGAACCGGCTCACTTAACAGATTATGACCCTATTTTCCCAACCGCATTGCTAACCCTACTCGGTGCTTTCGTAATCGGATTCCTTATCGCATTCGTGATTATTACTTCCCGTTGGGCTTTCAATAATGGGATTGATGATGAAAGTGATCTTGAAAAATTCGCGCCAAGCATTCCCTACTCCGGAAACGTGTATTTCACCAATGTTGACTCTTCTAAGAAGTTGCTTGAGTACCCAGATTCTCAAACTTCTCAGCAACTTGGTACCATCTTCTACAACTTGAAAACTGCCTCAAATAATGGAAATACTTTTGCAATAAGTTCGTACAAAGAAAAAGAAGGCAAAACCTTCATTGCAACCATGCTCGCAACCAAATCAGCCATGCTGGGTTATAAAACCCTTCTGGTTGATTGTAATGTCAAAAATCCAGAAAGCAGCAAGCACTTTCAAGTAAGTATGGGAACCAATTTGCGCGAGGTGCTCCAAAGCAACATGAAGCCATCTGAGGCACTTCAGTCTACTGGAATACAGAACCTCGATTTTGTAACAGTCGGTAAGGACTTCTTGCTCAATGACAGGGTGGCGAAAATACTGATAAAGGCTATTGATGAATTAAAAACAAGATATGATTACGTATTCATTGACAATTCGCCTATAAGCCGTGTAAGTGAAAGTGTAGACATACTGAGCTATGCTGACCTCACTCTCCTATGTTCACGTAGAAACCACACCACGAATGATAACATCGCTGCACTGGAGCAATTGACTCAAAAAGGTATCCTTCGAAAGTGTGTGATCATGCTTACTGAAAATTTCCCACTGGAAATGAGTCTCAGACTGAAAACAAAGAAAAATGCTTATGTGCGCGATATGCCGAAAGGTATTGTGGGCACTATAAAGTACATCTATAACAGGATATAACACACAAGTGCGCAAGCGCAAAATACTTTTTCTAACCACCCAACTTCCGTACCCACCGGTAAGTGGAGGCGTGATAAAAACCTGGAGACTTGTAAACCATTGGGCGGTACAAGCAGATTTAAAGGTACTAACCCTACTGAAGAATGATGACGCTGAAATGGTTGGTTCTTTCCTGAGTAATCTCAATGGGAGAATCGAATTTAAAGGAATTGAATTTCAGAAAGAACGCACGGCTCTTAACCTGCTTAAAAGTTACCTGGCTTCGTCCACATTGAACGTGTATCGCAATGCTACACGAAAGATGGGTGATGCTGTAAATGCCTGGTCTCGCGATGCAGAGATCATCTTTATAGACCATTATGAAATGGGGCAATATGTGCCAGCCGGGTTCCGTGGAAAAGTGATTTTGCATGAGCACAATGCAGAATATGTGATGTGGAAACGCCTTGCAGAGATAGAATCAAATCCGCTGAAGCGATTGATTTTAAATCTCGAAGCGCGGAGAATAGGCCGCACTGAAATAAAATATATCGAAAGAAGCGACAAAACATTGGCCGCACCGAACGACAGAGATGAATTGGTAAAAATAGGTGCTAGCCTCGCCAAATTCGAAACAACCTATCATCTAGGAGAAGATGAAATGCTCAGTTGGCCAAACGTTGCATTTCATGAAACGGATGAGAATATTCTCTTTGTGGGAACTTTGACTTGGGAAGCAAATATTGACGGGCTGCTGTGGTGGTTTGAAGAGGTATGGCCAAAAGTAAAAGCTCAAAATAACCGGGTGTCTTTAACCATTATCGGCAAGAATCCTGACCATAGGATTTTAGAAGCTACCCGAGGAGACGCTCGGGTAAAAATAGCAGGATTTGTAGAAGACCTGAGGCCATATTATGACAAAGGCCGAGTTTTCATTGTTCCTTTAAGGTTTGGGAGCGGCATAAAAGTAAAGTTGCTAAATGCAATGTACAGAGGTATACCAACCGTTACTACTTCCATAGGTACCGAAGGGTTGGAGTTGGAAAGCGGTAAGGAACTGTATTACACATCGGATCCCGAAAAGTTCGGCCAAGATGTGCTCACCTTGCTCAGCAATGAGGACAGATGGACCATGATGAGAGATGCAAGTAGACTAAAAGCCAAAGAGTACAGTTGGGATGCGCTATTAAAAGCACATGATGATTTAATTGAGAATATCCTGGAACATTCCAAATGATAATTGGGTCTACGCTTTCTTTTTACGGCGATTGTATTCCTTAAATGCAAGGGGAAAAAACGCCAGGTCATCTACCAAATATCTTTTAAACATGCGCTTAGGTTCGGAAAGGAGCCTATGCAAGAATTCCAAACCAAGCTTCTGAAACACCTTTGGGGCCCTTTTCTTTGTGCCAAAATAAAACTCAAAGGATGCTCCTAGAAGCATGGTCACGGGTGGGGTAGCATTTGTAGAGTACAAACGATCAAGAAGAAAAGAAGCCATGAGTTCTTGCTTGGGAAAACCCAGACCAATGAAAAGAAAATCAGGTTTGAATGATGAAATTGCCTCCATTACCTTGGCAAACTGTTCGTCGCGTTCCTCCGGATTGTAAACACTAAAAAAAGGTGGGCAGTAATAATTTGAGCCTTTATACTCTTCTTTAAAACGAAGTCCTAGCGCCTCATTTGGCACCACAAAAAAAACCTTGCGGCCTGTTGCCTGAATAGATTTCCAGATCAATGGAAAAAAATCACTTCCTGTAAGCCTCTTTTGAAGCGCATTGCCACCATATATCACCTTGCTCAACCACACCAAAGGCTGTCCATCTGGCAAGACCCATTGAGCTTCACTTAATAGATTTGAAATATACCCATTCTCGCTTCTATGCATCTTCACAATTTGATCCACATTCGGCGTAATGAGCAATGGCAATTTTGTAGAAGAACCTTCCTTCCAATCCAAAACTTCTTCTATAACCGCGTCATAATCCTGGTCCGAAATAAAATCCAAATCAAAGAGAACAACGGTTTTCATCGCTTTGAACTAAGTCGCCGTTTCAAGGTATCTGCAAGGCTTCGCATCCTACCAAAATTAACCAAAAGTGCAAGCACCAATTTGAAAGGAAAAATCATAAAGTGCCAAATGAGCATCAGAAGATTAGGTTTGGGCGCAGATGACGAATAGCCATACTGGTTCATGAATTCTGCACAAATAGTTTCACAAATGTAGACTTCAGTTCGGGAAAGACCTTTTTCGGTCCAACTGCGCTTTTGCGGCTTTCTAATTCCAAGATGTTCACTTTCATCGGCTTGTGTGCTTGAGCCTGCATGTGGAATTAGGAGCATTTCTTTTTCAAAAGCAATTCCCAAGAAAGTACAAACCTTCTCCATTGTGCCAATGGGTTCTTGGGCGAGTGATTCAAACTTCACATTCAGAATACGCGGGTTGTCTTTAAATCTATTGGATGAGGACAGTGCTGCGTTCCAAAGCTTTGCAATCGTAATGGGATGGTAATTCACCCGAAGCCGCATCATTTCCCTTCTGGTAATAAAGGTGGCGCCCAGGTATTTTCGTTTCCATTTCTTTTTTTGCGAAAGCATAACCCCTCTTGGATCGCGTATCATATTGATAATTCTCGCCTCCGGGAAATGGTTTAAAATCTCCTCGATGTAAAAAACATTTTGCGGTGTTTTCTCACAGGGTATAGATTTTCCCTCGGCTGCAGACTCGTAATGAAGAAAAGCAGTATAGGCGCCTAACCTTGTAAAAGGACCTTCAAAGCCTTGAAGTATGGCATCTACTTCTTTTTTATACTCATCTTTATGATCTCTAACATCTTCGAAGAAGCCCGCTCTTTGACCAGTAAAGAGCTTATTCAAAATTGATCGGGTCATGGTTTGATCAATCGCTCTTCCCTCATCTGACGGAGTCCACATCTTCTCAAAAAAATGAGGCTCATTGATGCTGCAAACCTTTGAGTGATTGTTCATGATACGCATCATCATGGTCGTTCCACTCCTGCTGTTTCCAATGATAAAGAATACCGGAAGGCGCGAGAGCCCTGCAGCACTGCGGTGTTGAGTCAATTCTATCAGTTGAATTCCTTCCACAGCACTTTGAGATTGGTTTTCAACAGAAGTTCAAGACTCTCTACTTCATTCTTATAATATTCTACTAAGAACTCCACTTCATTCTGTTGTATTGAAGGTAATCCCTTGGATGTATACAGCATATCTGCCAACTTCGTCCTGAACTTTTTAGGTATCACATCCTTCATTTGCTTCATAAAGCCAGAACTCACCAGCATTTTGTTAAGCGCTTTGTTTCTTGGCAAACTGGCTTTGTTCGATTCCATGGTAAAATCAAAATCTATCCCAGATTCAACATCCAGAAAGTGGCAGATTTTAGCAAGTGACTCACCTGGGTTGGCCCTGTATTCTTCATAAAACAGGGGAAGTACCTGCTCCCTTCCGAAAAGTTCCAAGTATGGTTTCAGTTGAGTTGCATATTTCCCAAGTTCCAAATACTGGTGGTTTACGCCCCATCCTTTTCTTTCACGCGCTGCATCGATTTGTAATTCCGTCAGGAAATCAAGTTCCGATGTTTTTGCTTCACGTAGGTTCATGAGATACTGTGACCATGCCCTGCTCACTGGATTGCGGAGCATCACTATAATCTTTGCTCTTGGATTAAAACGGTGGATTGCGCCTGCCGAAGAAGGGCAAATCATATAGGAATTGCTTATTTCTCCAATTGCCTTATGCCCGCTCACCTTGCTGAAAAGAGCCTGGTAATTTAGGGGATCATTGACGTGGGCAATATGAATAATCTCCTTCATACCATTGTCGATGTACGAAGGAATGTCAATTTTTACATCGAGTGCATAGCCTGGCAAAAAGTGCTTTTCATTCACATCCTGCTGCGCGAAGTGATTGGTTTCCTTTATAGGTGGAAGGTATATTTGATGGTGTTGATCTAAATAATGATAAAGGGAAGTTGTACCGCCCTTAACCACACCTATTACAAAGAAATTAGGGATCCCTGTTAATGGCCAATCACTCCTCTCTATTGTTCTAGTCATTCAATTTTAATATTGTCTGTTCAATATAGCTTAAGTTGAAAGTAGAATGAAAAATACAATAACCGCTTTCTTTCCTTTTAGCCATGTTCCTCATTCACTTTTGCCAATTTGAGCTGGGCGCGTGATAGATAAATTTCGTGGGCAGCCTTGCGGTCCATTTCGAAAAAATAACAAAGGAGCATGACCACCGTTACCGTTTGAGCAGAATATACGGTCAAATATCCTGTAGTAATTGAGTCGAGGGCAAGGGCCAACAAGAAAAACTTCAGAGTAGATAAAAAAACGTTGTTGGTGAGATACCGTATGCGAAGAATGTAATATAATGCCAAGAGATATTGTCCATAGAGAAATGCCGCTCCCAAAAACCCATAAAGAAATATTTGCCCAAGGTAACCCACATCGGATGCGTAAAAATACCTGAAGAAGTAATTATACCCGCCGGGAACCCATTGCTGGCTTACCGAACCGTTTCCCCAGAAAGGATTCTTTTCTATCTGCTGTCTGGCGATGCCTGCCTCATAAATGCGGATAGATTCATATCCTTGTTCAGAAACTCCGCCAGTTGTGGTTGCGAATGCATCCATAAACATAAGTTCATATTTCTCCCAGGTTTTGTCGGCAAAAAGATACACTGACATGATTATGAGTATGCCAGGTACCAGTGATGCAAGTATAAATGCGACTTTTTTCTTAAGACCTACTTCAAATATGAAATAAGCAACAAGGCCAGCTCCCATCACTGCAATTGTGGTCCTGTCAAGCCTGAAGTAAATGGCATAAAAAGCGAAGAAAACAGCGTAAGCGAGATAAAATGGTTTCCGCTCTAAAAACGCTTTGACCGAATAGTAAATACTGCCGAAAAATATAAAGACCATATTAAAGCGGTAAAAAACCGATTCTCCTTTAAGGTCATTTGCTCCAGCCAGACCAGTATCTATATACTGACTTGGATCGGTAAAAAGTGTCATGAAATAAAACATCAAAGTCGAAAACCAGGCAGTGGCGAGAAATGCTCTTTCAACCATTTTAATGGTAACCTCGCCGGTTCTAAGCATATTGTATACCACCAAAGCACCTAAAAACAAATAAAATTCCCTTTGACTTGCCAAACCATAAAAAATGGGCTGTCCAAACTCTCTTAATGCTGCCAGGGCAGAAAAAATAGGCAATAGAATTAGACCAAAGATGTAGAGTTCGAACAAATTGAATCTAAAGTCACCAATAGAAACACGCCTGACGACACGATATACGAAATATAAAACCAGAATTACTTCATAAACAGCTTCCAGCACAAGTTCTACTTCAGGGATAACACTGATAAGCAAAACCCTATATGTAAGCATTAGACTTATAAAGAGGAATATTGTCATTAAGAATGACCGTGTAACCACGGATGAGATGGAACCAGTCTTCCGCAGCTTTATACTCGTAGCTTGCATCATTACCTAGACTTTGTTTCGCATGTTCAACCAATTTCCTAAATCCCTACCGAGCAGCTTTTGCATGGCAAGAATATCCTCTTTAAAATATTCATCAACGAGTCTTGCCTTCAGTTCCTGGTCTATATTGACCCTTTCAATATTTCTCTCCAGCAGTTGAGATTTTACTGAAATAAGCTTGTACTGTATGTTATCAGGTAATATCCTCTTCAAATAATCTTTGAGTTTACTGCGCTTATGTAGTGAGCGAACAATACCTTTATTCTTAGGAATCCCACTAGGATTGAGTTTCACATCAGTGTTAATATTCACCTGATTATTCAAGTCGAGAAATTCCAGGTAATCCTTCATCACTGCCTGGGAGTCCTTTAAGTCTTCCGTGAGATATATCTTCACATGTTTGAAGTTGTCTAAAAATGCCTTGGTTCTCTCGTAATACAAGCTGTTGCCTAAGTAGTCAAATCCCAATTGCTTTGAAACCCTTGACGCCACCACCTCCGGTTTTATAGCTTCTTCAAAACCCAAGCTTTCAAGTCCATTCTTCACAAACATCAGGTAATGGCTAAAGGCACGGTCCACAGGGTTGCGAAGTACAATGGTAAACTTCAACTCATCTATGCGGTTGCCGTATATTTTCTTAATGTTTGCTATTGTTTGAGCATAGTTTGTAAGGTATGCTACTGAAGAATCACAGAGTTTCTGATTGGGCTTCACAGACTTGTTTAGCTCTGCAAATGCCTTTACTTCTACCACTTGACGGTCGCGAATTCCGCTGGGAATTTCATGCGGCGCACTACCGTGAAATGCGAAGAAACCAGGTTCCTTTCTAGGTATTGCAACATCAGGGTGCTGCTTCAAATAAAAAGCAAGAGAAGTTGTTCCACTTTTCGCTGCACCAACAATAAAGATGTCTGGAAAATTTACATCCAGCCCCTGGTAATTCAATTTCATAAGTAAAAAATCTGTTGTAATCCTGTCGAAAAAATGAATGCCTTCGGCAAGTAACAGTAATTCTACAAAATAACGAAAATCATAGGTCTTAATAAGCCCTGCTTTCATTAATTTCGCAAACCGATATGTTGATTACGTCAAAAGAGCTGTCAGGTTATCAATTGCCTGATTTTATCGTGCCCGGAGCTGCAAAGAGCGGTACTACAACCCTCTACAAACTATTGCAGCAGCATCCTAAAATTTATTTCCCTGACGGAAAAAAGGAGCCGTTCTATTTTAGCTTTGGCGGGTTGGCACCCTCCTATACTGACAAAGACTTCGTATCCAAGATCGTGTGGCGAACGGATGAGTATCTCAACCTGTATAAAGATGCCCCGGATACTGCGTACTTAGGCGATGCATCTACTTCTTACCTGTACCTTGCTAACCAGTCGATAAGCAACATGAAGCTGCTCTATGGCGATACTTTGAGTAAGCTCAAGGTATTTATCATGCTTCGCAACCCAATTTTTCGCGCATACTCCCATTATACTTACCTGGTGAGAAATGGATTCGAGAAACTTTCATTCGAAGAAGCCATTGACCCTAAAACCATTGCAAGTCGAAAAAATGAAAGGTGGGGATTTGACTATATAGCCTATGGGATGTATTACCAGCAAGTCAAAGCTTTTCGCGATGCTTTTCCCAATTGTACGATTTACTTAACTGAAGATTTAAAAGACCCTCAAGCCTTGTGCAATGATATATTTTCACAATTGGGGATTGAGTCTGTTAATGTGAGCAAGGATATTAAAGCGAATCCGAGCGGCATTCCCAAAAGCCAAACCCTGGTCAATCTTCTGAGAAAAAACAGAATGCTCAAATCCGTAGTGGGTATTTTTCCAGATAAGTACAAAGCGTCACTTCTTAATAGAAGAGATAAGGTAATGGAAAAACTCCTGGACAAGGAAGAAATGAATCCTGAGACAAGGTTAGCACTTCGTGATATTTTCAGGTCTGATATTGAAAAATTAACTCTCTTAATAAACCGTGATTTAAGCCACTGGTTGAAATGATGATGAATCGCCAATGAACTACCAACCACCGGAATTCCTGTTCGTAGGGACTGCTAAAGCCGGCACTACATCGATCTATCATTACCTCAAGCAACACAAGCAGATATCCATTCCGCTAAAGGAGACCTTCTACTTCATGAAGGATATCTACAAAGAAAATACCCTTTCATACCCTGCTCAACGCGATAAGAACGACCTAATCCTGGATTTCGAAAAATACAAAAGCTTATACCCTGAAATGAAGAATAAGGTGGTAGGCGAAATAGGCACCGGGTACTTGTACCATTATGAACATTGTATACCGCTGATACAGGCGACGCTTGGCAAGGATGTGAAGATATTAATCATCCTTCGCAACCCTGCAAATCGTTGCTATTCCTCATACATGCATTTCACGAAAGACCTGCACGAAACTGCCACCTTCGAAGAAGCCATCAATATGGAATCAGGGAGGAAAAAAGCAGGTTGGGACTTTATGTGGATGCATAAAGAACTTGGATTCTATTCTGCCCAAGTAGATGCCTATTCCAAGGCATTTAAAAATTGTAAAGTACTTATATATGAAGAGTTTGTAAAGGATCCAAAAGGTGCGATGATTGATATTTTTGCATTTCTTGGCCTTCAACCCAAGCACGATTTAGTGGTTGAGAAGGTTTTCAATCCTTCTGGCAACCCTAAAAATAGGGCGCTGCAGAAATTCATTACACATGAGAATCCTTTGAAAAAACTGATAAGACCATTCTTTCGTCTCATGTTTTCAAAAGAAAAGCGGGAGAAAATTAGAAAAGAAGCAAAAGCCAAAAATTTAACCAAAGGACAAAAGCTACCTCCTGAACAGCTGCGCAAATTGATGTCCATCTATATGAGTGACATACTCAAATTGGAAGAAATACTGGGCCGTGATCTTAAAATCTGGTATGAAAACCCTTAAGGCTTTTTCAATTTCAGAAAAGGATTGTAAAAGGTTGTGATGCTATACCTTTTGTAAATAAATAATGCCCCGGTAACATTCCAAGCTACAACACTGATCAAAGTTGCAATCGCTGCTCCTTCCATTCCATACAATGGAATAAATATTAGATTTAGAATGATGTTCAGACTGGTGGTTACGGCCACCAACCTGGTGAAGTAAACCTGGTTGCCAGTCATATTCAAAAACACTGCTACCATACCGGAAAGGGCGTTGACAAGTTGAGTGACGGCAAAAATCTGCAATGTCCTGGCACCTGATATGAACTCTTCACGAACAAAACTCAGCACAAATTCAGGAAAAAAGAACAGCACAATGCATACCGGTGCCGAGAAGAGAAATATAACCCTGGTAGAATACTGCACCACTTTATTGAGTTCGTCCATTTTACCAGCCCAAAAAAGTTCTGATATTTTAGGCATTGCGATAGTCTTCAAAGCCCCTAGAGCGAAGTTGGTGATATCCGATATCTTGTAAGCCACAGAAAACACTCCTACTATAGCGGTGGTTTCATACACCCCGATCATGACTGTATCTACCTTCCCATTGATGAGTTGTATAAATGACGTCAATATCATGGGGAGCGAAATGGCCAAGTGGTACTTCAGCGAAAAATGTTCATTCACATCGCTACTTTCGGGCAGCTTTCGCTTAATCAACTTTGTGATGAACAAGGTGGTATACAGGGCACTCAACATCCAGCCAATACCGTAGAAAATGAGTGGATAATGGTTATAAAGTGCCACAAACGAAACTGCAAGCAGTCCGACCATTGACACAAATTGGGTAAATAGATTTCGGAACAGCTCACTGATGTGTACCAGTTTAAAGCCCCTGATAAACTCTACATTAATCGTCCCCATCACCATAAATGGAACTATGAGGCCGGTGATTCTGAATGGCAACTGTAATTCAGGATCTTTATAAACGTCAATGGCCAGGTATGGAGCTAGTAAAAATAAACCCAAACCCATAAAGATGCTCAGCGGAATGGTAAAACGAATCATAGCACTGAAAAGCTTGCCGATAAGTCCTATTTGACTATTCGCAGCATACTGTGAAACGAATCGAACAACTGATGTATTGAACCCCATACAGCCGATCATCACCAAGATGCCCAATATTGCCAATGAAAGGTTGTAAATTCCAATTCCTTCCTCGCCCAATTTCCTTGAGATGAAGATCATCAGTCCATAACTTACTGCCATGGTAGCGAGCCGATAGACGAATGCAATGGAGCCTCCTTTAAGCACCTCCTTCACATTCGCATCGTTCGAGCCTTTTTTTAGAAAACGCCTTTTGAACTTCTTAATAAGCTTTTGATACATTGGTCTCTGGCTTCAAAACTTGAATAGAACTGGGAGGGATGAAACTAAGTAGATACAACTCAGGATGCATCAAACAATAAATAAAGTTTTGCAAGTCAAACCTAAGAGAAGGATTCGCCATTCGCAAGCCACTTAATGTGAAATTATGCACCTGTTTTTTGCATGGTGATCATATTCCACACCGTCATGAAAACAATTTTCAGATCAAACCAGAACGACCAATTTTGTATATAAAATACATCCATTCTAACACGCTGGTACATCTGTCGCACTTCTTTTGTCTCTCCCCGAAATCCTTTTGCCTGAGCAAGACCAGTGATGCCTGGTTTCACCCAATGCCTAACCATAAATGGGGAAATTAGCTTTGAATACATTCTGGTATGGGACAACATGTGGGGCCTTGGGCCTACCACTGACATTTCTCCCCTCATTACATTGATGAACTGCGGTAATTCATCAACATTCGTCTTCCTAAGAATTGCGCCTATTTTGGTAATGCGGCTATCGCCTGCGGTGGCCTGTTTCGTATCCGAATCAGTATTCACCATCATAGTCCTAAACTTATAGCAATAGAATGAATGACCATCCAGCCCCGTGCGTTTTTGCTTGAAAAAAACCGGCCCTCTCGAGCCAGCCTTTATCATCAAAGCAACCAAGGGCAGAAGCCAGGAAAAAATGAAAATAAAGACAAAAGCAGAGAACGCAACATCGAAGGATCTCTTCAAAAATTTATTCGCGGTAACCTCAAGCGGTTCTTTAGCCACCGAAACAATAGGTGTTGGACCATTGTAGTCCATATTAACCTGAATTGTTTTCTTATTGAGAAGGTGAATGAACTCATTCAAGAAATTAATTTTGATATAGTTCAGGTGACAAAACTTTATAAGCTCCTTAATATGGTAATCAGGATCAGAAGGCAGGGCAATGTATACTTCATCGATCTCATACTCCAGTAGAAAATTATGTATGCGTTCAAATTTTTGAACCCTAATGTTTTCGTGTTCTTCACTGCTGTTGAATCCAAAAAAGCCCAGAAACTTATAGCCATACTCCGGGTGCTGAATGATTTCATTTACAAAATCAATTGAGAACGGGTTTACACCCACCACAACCATTCTTCGAAAATTATAGCCCTTCTTTCTATATAATTTCAAGTACCAGTTAAAAAGTATCCTTGAGAGACCTCCCAGAAGAAAGAAGAGTATATAATATTTAAGTATGAAGGTTCTGCTGTACTGCCCATGCAAAAGAGAAATGAAGGACAAGCTCAACACCAGATTAAAAAACAATGCTTTGATAAAATCCCAGTAAACAGCTATCGTCTTTCGTCTTCGGTTATCCAGATTGTAATCACCAATTTTTGCGATGAGTAGCCAAGTGAAGTTGATAAATATGAAGAGTATGAGGTAATCCGACTTAAGAAGTTGGTCAAAAGATTTAAACTTCAAGCTGAAACCTACTGCAAACGCCGTATTCAGCATCAACAAATCGAGAAACAGATACATTAGTTTCTCGTAGTTGGAGAGTTTAAATTTCATATTCACTTCATTTTAAGGGGTTACTGAGTGCCCCTTACGGCTTTGGTTGATGGCAAGTTACGAAATGCAAGTATAATGAAACAAGCAGAAACGAAAGTAAACTGAAAATTTAGTTTTTGTGAAACCTAAACTAAGATTAAAAGTAGAAAGTGCATAATGAAAGTCTTCACAAATAAGTATTCGTACTTTTGCACTTTCAAATTACGAAATGAAAGAAAGGCCCAATAATATTTTCACAATCTACGACGAAATTTTACAGCGTCATGACAAGGAATTATTGTTGAATCAACATTCGAGAGTCATTTGGATGACAGGACTTTCTGGATCCGGAAAAACCACCATCGCGAAAGGGTTGGAGCGCAAACTCCACGAGTTGGGACATTTAACTCAATTGCTCGATGGGGATAATGTAAGGGATGGTTTGAATAAAGACCTAAGTTTCTCAGAAGAAGGACGGTTTGAAAATATACGCAGAATTGCTGAGGTGAACTGGCTTTTCTTGAATTGTGGGGTGATTACAATTAATTGTTTTGTCAGTCCTACAGAAGAGATTAGGTCACTTGCCAGAGATATTATTGGTAAGTCAGATTTCATTGAGTGTTATATCGATACTCCTCTTGAAGTGTGCGAATCTCGCGATGTAAAAGGTCTTTATAAAAAAGCGCGCATTGGGGAAATCAAGGAATTCACAGGAATCAATTCGCCATTTGAGCCTCCTACTGCTCCAGATATTCATCTTAAAACAGGCAATTTGTCTGTTGAAGAATCAGTCTACGAACTATTAAATTTTGTTTTACCCTTAATAACTATTGCCGAATGCAATCATACAGCTTAACACACCTTAAAGAATTGGAGTCGGAGTCAATTTACGTATTGCGTGAAGTTGCGGCCCAGTTCGAGAATCCGGTAATGTTGTTTTCCGGTGGCAAGGACTCTATAGTGATGTTTCACCTCGCCCGAAAGGCATTTTGGCCTGCAAAGGTTCCATTTCCCTTGTTGCATGTAGACACTGGTCATAATTTTCCAGAAACAATTGAATTTAGAGATTGGCTGGTAAAGGAAACCGGTGCTCAGCTTGTTGTGGGGAGCGTTCAGCAATCAATTGACGAGGGGAAAGCAGTAGAAGAGAAAGGATTTGGCGCAAGCCGAAATGTACTACAAACAGTCACGCTGCTTGAATCTCTTGAAAAAGGGAAGTATGATGCTGCCATGGGCGGTGGGCGAAGAGATGAGGAAAAAGCAAGGGCTAAAGAACGCTTTTTCAGTCATCGCGATGAGTTTGGTCAATGGGACCCTAAAAACCAAAGGCCTGAGTTGTGGAATATGTTCAATGGCCGGAAACACATAGGAGAACATTTTAGGGTATTCCCTATTTCGAACTGGACGGAAATGGATGTATGGCAATACATTCTTCATGAGAATATTGCCATCCCTTCTATATATTTCAGTCATAAACGACAAGTGTTTGAGCGCGATGGCTCATTACTAGCCGCAACAGAAGTCATCCAGCGAAAACCGCAAGAAATGGTTTTTGAAGAAGTGGTTCGGTTTCGAACTATTGGAGATATGACTTGTACTGGAGCTGTTGTATCAAATGCGGACTCACTTGAAAAAATCATAGATGAAGTTGCATCATCAAGAACCACTGAACGCGGCACCCGATCTGATGACAAGAGAAGCGAAGCCGCAATGGAGGATAGAAAGAAACAAGGATATTTTTAATCACATATTTACAACTACAACGGAATGACCAAACAGCATTCATACCTGGACATGGACCTGCTTAGATTCACAACTGCAGGAAGTGTCGATGACGGTAAATCAACACTTATTGGAAGAATGCTCTACGACAGTAAGAGTATTTTTCAGGATCAAATGGAGGCCATAGAACGCGCAAGTTCTCGCTTAGGCGGTGCAGAAGAAGTTAACCTTGCCTTGTTAACTGATGGACTCCGGGCCGAGAGGGAACAAGGAATTACCATAGATGTTGCATACCGATACTTTGCAACTCCTAAGCGCAAATTTATTGTAGCTGATACGCCAGGACACATTCAGTACACCCGAAATATGGTAACTGGTGCATCCACAGCCAATCTGGCAATTATTCTTGTAGATGCGCGCTTAGGGATGATCGAACAAACTTGCAGACACTCGTTCATTGCATCATTGTTGAAAATACCTCACATAGTTTTCTGCATCAACAAGATGGATCTGGTGGATTACAGTGAGGATAGGTTTGATGAAATCAAGGAGCAATTAGAAGCATTTTGTTCCAAGCTTGAGGTGAATGATATTCGGTTCATCCCTATTAGCGCGTTGAAAGGCGATAATGTGGTGAACAAGTCTACAAAAATGGACTGGTATCAGGGTGCAACATTGATGTACACTTTAGAGAATATTCATATTTCTGGAGACCACAACCATGTAGATTGCCGGTTTCCTGTGCAGTATGTTATAAGGCCTCAAACCAAAGAATTTCATGATTTCAGAGGCTACGCAGGCAGAATAGCTGGAGGAATATTCAAGAAAGGAGATGAAGTTATGCTATTACCTTCGGGTTTTACAAGCAAAATTGCTTCAATCAATACTTTCGAAGGACGTATCGATGAAGCATTCGCACCTATGAGCGTAACAATTTGCCTAGAAGATGATTATGACCTGAGCAGAGGAGACATGATTGTGAGAACCAATAACTCTCCAGAAATCAGTCAGGACATTGAGATGATGGTCTGCTGGATGGGCGATCAGCCTTTAGTTCCAAACGGGAAATATGCCATAAAGCACACCACCCGGGATGCGCGCTGCATCATTAAAGATATCAGATATAAAGTTGACATCAACACCCTTCATCGGGTTGAGGATGATAAGGTGATCAAGCCAAATGATATTGCAAGAATAGCCATAAGAACTACTGTCCCGCTGTTCTTTGATCGGTACAATAGAAACCGAATAACTGGAAGTATTATAATTATAGATGAGTCTACAAACAAAACTGTTGGTGCTGGCATGATCATCTAAATAATTGCTTCGTGAAATTAAAAAGGGGCTGTCTCATAGTATTGAGACAGCCCCTTTTAATTCAATAAGAACAAATTACTTTACTTCTTCTACAGTTTCCTCAATGCCAGTAGCAAGAGTATCAACTGTTTCTTCTACAGCTTCAGTAGCTTCATCCATTTCATTCATTAGCTCATCAGTCATTTCCTGAGCTTCTTCCTTGGCATCTTCAACTTTACTTGTGCTACCGCCGCAAGAAGCGATAAGCATAGCACAAATAGCAAACATTGCTACAATCGACTTTTTCATAGTGCTTTATGTTAGTTTCAAAACAGGGCGCGAAGGTAATCACTTTTGCGACACTTGATTTATTTTTATGAAAATTTATTCTACCGTAACTGATTTCGCCAAGTTCCTCGGTTGGTCCACGTTACATTCTCTCATTACTGCTATGTGATAACTCAAAAGCTGGAGTGGTATCACCGTAAGGAGTGGCATCAGGCATTCGTCTGCATCAGGAATCTCAATAATATGATCCGCCATTTTCTTAATCTGCTCTTCCCCTTCAGTGACAATGGCAATTATTTGTCCACTGCGGGCTTTTACTTCTTGAATATTGCTTACAATCTTCTCATATGCTCCTGCCCTTGGTGCAATAACGAATACTGGCATCTCATGGTCAATAAGTGCAATTGGTCCATGTTTCATTTCTGCGGCAGGATAACCCTCTGCATGTATGTAGGATATTTCCTTAAGCTTTAAGGCACCTTCAAGCGCAACCGGGAAATTGTAACCCCTTCCAAGGTACAGCGCGTTGGGGACATCCTTATATATAGCACATATGCTCTTAATCAAATCATTCTGCCCTAGAACTCGTTCTACCTTTCCCGGAATTGCATCAAGTTCTATGAGCAATCTATGGTAGCGGCTGTTTGTAATAGAGCCTTTCTGATGGGCAACATGCAATGCCATTAGCGTGAGTACAGTGACTTGTGCTGTAAAAGCCTTTGTACTGGCTACCCCAATTTCCGGTCCAGCATGGGTATATGAACCGGCATGCGTGGCCCTAGGAATCGATGATCCAATTACGTTGCATATTCCGATAATTGTAGCGCCTTTCGACTTTGCCAGTTCTATAGCTGCCAAGGTGTCGGCTGTCTCGCCTGACTGAGAAATGGCTATAACAACATCGTCTTCATAAATTATAGGGTTCCTATAACGAAATTCTGAAGCATACTCTACTTCAACAGGAATTCTTGCTAAGTCTTCAAAGAGATATTCTCCTACCAAACCAGCGTGCCAGCTTGTGCCGCATCCAAGAATTATGATCCGCTTGGCATTCACAAATTTCTGCATGTAATCGCGAATACCGCCAAGCTCAACCAATCCATCGCTCACGCGCAGCCTTCCTCGCATACTATCACGGATAGAGCGCGGCTGTTCGTAAATTTCCTTGAGCATAAAATGATCGTAACCACCTTTCTCAAGTGCCTCAAGCTTCAGTTCTAACTCCTGAACGTAAGGAGTTTTTTGCTGATTCTTAATGTTCATCAGCTTAAATCCCTGCTCAAGTCCTACGATCGCTATTTCTTCATCATCCAGGTATACAACATTCTTAGTATACTCTACTATTGGTGTAGCATCAGATGCGATGAAGAATTCGTTCTTTTCTCCTATTCCTATCACCATTGGGCTGCCTTTCTTAGCTGCAATAAGATGATAAGGGTCATCCTTATCAAGGATTACGATTGCATACGCTCCAATTACTTCATTGAGTGCAATGCGCACCGCTTCAAGGGTTGAAACCTTCTCATTGCGCTTGATGTCGTCTATGAGATGCACCAGAACTTCAGTATCCGTATCGCTCCTAAATTGATGACCGCGTTGGAGTAATTCTTCCTTCAATGAGCCGTAATTCTCAATGATTCCGTTGTGTATCATTACCATGTTACCAGAATCAGAACTATGAGGATGGGCATTTATATCATTGGGTGGACCATGGGTTGCCCATCTCGTGTGGCCTATACCAATATGGCTTTCGAGACCTCCGCCTTTGGCAACGATGCTTTCAAGATTTGCCACCTTTCCCTGGCATTTCTTGACGATGATTTCACCATCTTTGATCACGGCTATTCCAGCGCTATCATAGCCTCTATATTCTAATCGCTTTAGACCGTTTATAAGAATTGGGTAAACGTCCCTTTGACCAATATAACCAACGATTCCACACATAGGATATCAGAATTCGGTAAATGTGATTGCCAATTTAAGGTTCTTATCGGGACTTAATGGATCGGGATACTCCGGGCCATTTAATAGAACCCGATTGGCCGAAAAAGCCGCTCTACTCGTTACTATTTCCAACCCATACAACTCCTTCTCCCCAAGCAGTACCTGCTGTAAAAACCTGGAAATCTTGAATCGATACGCATTCTTATCAGCATCGTAAATTCCGTCCACAAACGCCGATCCATCCAGCTGATCATCAATCAGGAATGCATTGCCATCAACATCAAGGCCCAGTACAAAAAGACCTTCAGGAGGTGCATAATTCTTTGTTGAACCCTCTCGCAAAGGAAGGTAGAGGGCCGCTTGGTTAATAGATATTCCCTCAATGCTGCGTAAGTCATTGAAATGAGGAAAATCAATGCGGATTTTAGTCCCTCCCATTGCCTGAATATAAAGATCATTCAATCCTGGGGCATCTTCACCTTCTACAACCTGCTGGTAGAGCGCTGCTTCAGCGAGTGTGCGATCATGGTCAAATGTATTGTACTTGCCTGTGTTTCCCCTCATTTCAAAAGCATAGCTAACCGTGTCCTCAGTAAGGGTGTTGCGGTAATACATAGTAATTTTGCTTCTGTCATTGAAGGTGTCGAAATAAATGATCCCGGAATTGTGGGTATCGAACTGGGTTTCGTCCACTGTTACATAAATGCCTTTTAGCAAGGAAATAAATTCCGTTGCAGTTAGTTCTTGTCCAGGATCGAGGTTAAAGAAGCGATCAGAAAATGAATTTTTAAGTCTGATTCTGATCTCAGGGCCAATTTTAACCCCGCCAACAATTACTGAATCAGCCGGAGCTGGGATCACCAGATTATTTCCTGGTACTATCAGATCTTCTGGAATATAGCGAGGTTTCTTGGTATGGAAATAGGATGAATCTGCGGCCAGACTATCCGTGGTTTCAAACAATTGTATGAATTGAGCACCCAGACCTCCGTAATTTGCTGAATTCGTATTAAAAGCCTCTGTGTAATTGTATGCAAGGGTGAGCACAACCGAATCTACTTGAATGTCGTTGACGCTAGAACCGATCGGGACAAAAACAGGACCACTGCTGGACAAACGAAGTTCTGTGACGTGGCCAGCCTTCACAAATCCGAATGCAGGATCAATATATGCTCCCAAAAGAGCAGGAGTCACCTTGTCAGAGCGTATAGAGTCTTCTGGCAGCGTAAAAGCTATTACCGTAAATGTGTCCACAGTACCTACCCCAAGAATGCTCTCCTCAGGTTGAAGATCCAAACCAAGATCTCTCTCAGGTTTTTCACAAGCTACAAATGTGCAGGTGAGCGATAAAAAAAAGAGAGCGGCCCAGTTGCTCGGCCGCTTCTGTGATAGCATCATACGCGCCACAGATTTATTCTGCAAGGACAGAGTTTTCTTCAAGAATTGCATCGTAAAAGTCACTATAGGACTTAACGCAAGTATCTGGCTCGCAGTATGGCAATGTAGCAAGACCTGATTTTTCGATAACATCCGTGATTTCTGCACTTAATTCCTTACTTCCGTGAACTACCCCATCTGAAAAAGAAAGAGCTAACTTATACAAATCCGCAACTGACGGCGACTTCAACGGCCCAAGATCGCTTTCAAGGATGCCATCTAATTTTAGCTTGTGTGCCAATTTTGAATCGAGGGAACCGGTTTGTTCAGGCATATAGGCGGAGAACACAACTTTGGTATCCGCGAAGTGCGGATCCTCATTGTAAAGCTTTTTCACATAAAGTGGAAGGAGGGCTGTAAACCAACCATGGCAATGAATAATATCAGGAGCCCAGCCCAATTTTCTCACAGTTTCTAAGACCCCACGACAGAAAAACATTGAGCGCTCATCATTATCGCTAAAGTGTTTCCCATTCTTATCGCTCAAAACTGCTTTGCGCTGAAAATAGTCTTCATTATCGATGAAGTATACTTGCATTCTAGCAGTAGGAATAGACGCTACCTTAATAATGAGTGGATGATCGGTATCATTCACAACCAAGTTCATACCCGACAGACGAATAACTTCGTGAAGTTGATGGCGACGTTCGTTGATTGCACCATATCTCGGCATAAATACACGAATCTCTTTGCCTTTTTCGTGGATGCCCTGAGGAAGGTTTCTTGATATTTCTGATATTTCGTTTTTTGGAAGGAAAGGAGTAATCTCCTGTGATACATAAAGAACCTTGGTCTTCTTCATAAAAGAGCTTTGGTGTGTCTGAATTAGTGTACAAAATTAAAGATTTTTTCCCGGTTTATCAAGCTTATCAATTAGCTTTGGCCACTTTGCTCTTGCAGATGCAAAAGTACAATATAATTGTAAGTCTCTGAAATGCAAGTATATAAATCGATCGGGGAGCTAATAAAAGCACTGGCTTCGGGGCCACAAAATCAGTCCATCGGTTTGGTTCCTACTATGGGCGCTCTTCATGCCGGACATCTCAGTCTTGTTGAGCAATCTAAAGCACAAAATCAATTAACCATCTGTTCGGTATTCGTGAATCCCACGCAATTCAATGATCCTAAAGACTTTGATAGATATCCCCGAACCATTGATACAGATTCAGAATTGCTTGCCGATGCAGCCTGTGACATATTATTTGCACCACTAACGAAGGAAATATATCCTGTTCCTGATGCCCGAATTTATGATCTGGGTGACATTACAACCAGACTGGAAGGTGCGTTCAGGCCGGGTCATTTTAATGGCGTGGCTTCTGTTGTAAGTCGTCTCTTTAATATTGTCAATCCAACTCGAGCATATTTTGGCCTTAAAGACTTCCAGCAGTATCTTGTGATCAAAGCCCTTGTAGAAAAATTTAATCTTAATGTCCAGGTTGTTGGATGTGATATCGTAAGGGAAAATAATGGGCTTGCCATGAGTTCCAGAAATGTTCTTTTAAATCCTGAAGACCGGATTGTTGCCGCTGAGTTGTTTAAGGCGCTCACCAAAATAAAAATAGCATATGGAAAAGTGCGTTTAGATCAGCTTTCTGCAATCGGAAAAGCACATTTGGACATGTTTCCAACCATTACAACGGAATACCTTGAAGTAGTGACTTCATCGAATCTCGCACCCATCAAAGATTCTGTATCCACCGAACCTTTGCGTGCACTTGTGGCGGTGAAAATTGGCGGAGTTAGGCTTATCGACAATCTGGAGATTGTTTAACATGTTATTCCGCCAGGGTTGCCCTAAAATGGATCATGTTTATATTTAACCCAATATTTATACTTTTTGAAAAATCGCTTAATCCAGATCTTCAAAATTGCCCTTCCAGTAGGGCTTGGTGTCTATCTTGTAGTGCATATATATTCTCAACTTGACCAATCTCAGCGCACAGCACTATTCGAATCCTTCAGGGGTGCCAACTACTTTTGGGTAGCCCTGTCATTTTGCCTCGGATTGCTAAGCCATTACATCAGAGGATTTCGGTGGGGTTATCAGCTCGAGGCCATGGGCTATGAATCGAAAGTTTCAATAAATTTTATGGCTGTAATGAGCGGCTACCTTGTAAATATGATACTTCCAAGGGTTGGAGAAGTATCCAGGGCCATGATTGTCCAACGCCATCATAGAATCCCATTTCATAAAGGGTTTGGTTCCATAATGGCCGAAAGGGCCTTGGATTTTATAATCTTACTCGTCATATGTGCGGTAACAGTCACCATTCAATACAATGCATTGAAAAAATATGCAGATGCATTACAAGACACTGTGCTGTCGGGCTTGGCGTCACCTTTAGTATGGCTGGCTCTACTCTTGGTGTTCATTGCAGCCTTGTGGCTAATCTGGTGGCTTAAAAAGATGCGTTCTCAGCTAATACCTGGCAAAATATTCACATTTATTGAAGGATTACTTGTAGGTTTACGAAGTGTATTCAGGATGAAAAAGCGGGGCATGTACCTCATTTCCACCCTCTCCATATGGTTGCTTTACATAGCAATGTTTTGGTGTTGTTTTTTTGCTCTTGAGGAAACTAAACATCTTGGTGCTGATGCCGTTTTTGCCGGATTCGTAATAGGGAGTTTTGCAATAGTGCTCATTCCTGGAGGAATAGGTGCCTTTCCAGTGGGGATTATGGAGGTGCTGGTCCTATACGGTATTGCACAAGAAACTGGTTTTGCACTAGGGTGGATATTATGGTTTTCGCAAACCACAATGATTGTAGTGGTAGGGGGGCTCTGCATGCTGCTCTTGCCAATTTTTCAAAATAAAAAATCTCAGAATGATGTCGCTACTAGAATCAATTAATCGTAAAATTCGGCCTATCGAAACCGCTCACTACATGGTAGCCGCCTGGCGTGTGAAAGGAGCAAAAGTCGTATTCACCAATGGTGTGTTTGACGTACTTCACAAAGGCCATATCACACTTCTCACGGAGGCTGCGGCACAAGGCAATAAACTAATTGTGGGAATAAACAGTGACCGTTCTGTTCATAGCCTTGGCAAGGGACCTGAAAGGCCCTTGAACGCCGAAAATGACAGGGCTTTTATCTTGGCTGCCCTTGAAATGGTGGACGCTGTGATCATTTTTGATGATCCTACACCCTATGGCATTATCAAAATATTGGCTCCTGATGTGGTTGTTAAAGGAGGAGATTATGACCCTTCTATAACTGACCCTTCAAACCCAAAGTATATTGTAGGTTCCGATTTGCAGTTGGCCTCGGGTAAATCGGTCGTTGCCATTGACCTGGTAGAAGGATACTCTACTACTTCGCTTGTGAAGAAATTATCAAATGGCTAAAACCAAATCGGTTTTCTTCTGCAAAAACTGTGGCTTTGAATCCATAAAATGGCAGGGCAAATGTCCCTCTTGCGGAGAGTGGAATCAATTCGCGGAGGAAACCATCACAACGGGCTCAAAATCAGGGGCATTCGATCTCAGAAGTGCTTCACTAAGCCGTGAAATGCGTGATTCTCAAATTCCAACTTTGATTAGCGAATTGCCTGAAGCGCCCGTGGAGCGGTATGCATTGCCCGATTCTGAATTAAACCGATTGCTTGGCGGAGGCATAGTTCCCGGGTCTGTAATACTCATAGCCGGCGAACCAGGGATAGGAAAATCCACTTTGTTGCTTCAGATGGCCTTGGGTTTCGAAACCGGAAAAGTAATGTTTGTATCAGGAGAGGAAAGCACGGAGCAAATAGCTCAAAGAGCGCGTAGGTTGGGCATATCAACAAATGACCCATACGTGCTTACAAGCACTGATCCAACCGTAATTATTGCGAGAGCAGAAGAATTGAAACCCGCAATTCTAATTGTAGATTCTGTCCAAACGCTGATGAGCTCATGGGTGGAAAGTTCAGCAGGATCAATTACACAAATTCGCGAGAGTTCAGGAGTGCTGATCAGATACGCGAAGCAATCAGGCACGTCAGTTTTCCTTGTTGGACATATTACCAAAGATGGTTCTATAGCAGGCCCGAAAGTGCTAGAACACATGGTTGACACGGTTTCAGTATTTGAAGGGGACAGTCAGCACTTCTTCAGAATGTTAAGGTGTACTAAAAATCGATATGGAAGTACCAATGAGTTGGGTATCTACCGCATGGAGAGTGGTGGTCTAATGCCTGTTGAAAATCCATCTGAATTTTTACTTCCTTCTTTCCATGAGCAATTGAGTGGATCCGCAACAGCGGCAATCATGGAAGGTGCTCGGCCATTTCTTGTCGAAGTACAGGCCCTTGTAAGCTCAGCAGTATATGGTACTCCACAAAGATCGGCTACAGGATTTGATGTTAAAAGACTGAATATGTTGCTGGCTGTATTAGAAAAACGTTGTGGTTTCAAACTCGGGGCAAAGGATGTATTCTTAAACATTGCAGGTGGACTCAAAGTGAACGACCCCTCCTTAGACCTGGCGGTCGTTGCAGCCATTCTTTCATCTTCCGAAGACCTTGGTTTAGCCAGAAATATTGGGTTCGCTGCGGAAGTTGGATTATCGGGCGAAATACGTCCGGTAACACGGGTAGATCAAAGAATTTCGGAAGCGGGAAAGCTAGGTATAAAGCGATTGTTTGTTTCCTCAGCACAAAAAGATCTAAAACCCACAATGAAGGGAGTAGAAATCAAAGGTGTGAGCCACGTGCAGCAGTTGCTTCGGGAAATATTCGGTTAAGCATCACTCTTAAATGCTACTCTTCCCTATCTAACATTTCCATAAGATCATCAAGACTTGGTGTAAGGATTACCTCAATACGTCTGTTCTTGGCTTTGTTTGCCGGATCTACTGGTTGATACTGACTGAGACCCGCAGCGGTCAGTATGGAAGGGTCAATTTCAGAATTTTCAACCATAATACTTACTACTGATGTAGCTCTCAATGCACTCAAATCCCAATTGTTTCTAGGATAACTCGTCCTGCTGAAAGAATCTGTATCAGTATGACCTTCAACCATTATACGTAGATCGGTTTGTCCTTGTATCGCTCGTGCAAGGTCAATGATTGCCTTTTTCCCATTGGGGTCTACTTCTGTACTCCCAGTTGCAAATAACAATTTTGCTTCCATACTCACGTATACTTTTCCATTGCGATACTCCACAGTCAGTCCTTTTCCTTCAAATCCCATGAGCGCATCGCTCACACTCTTTCTCAATGCGAACATGGCAGAGTCTTTCTCGTTCATCTTTGCCCGAAGCTCCTGTAACTTGGATTCACGTTCAGCAAGTTCCAATTCTTTGGCGTTCAATGCTTCTTCGAGATTGTTGAGCGCATCCTCCTTTGCGATAAGTGAAATTCGGACCTCTTCAAGTTCCCCCATCAATTTCTGCTTATCAGCTTCTGAGCCTTCACGCAGCATGGTTGATTTGTTGAGTAATTCATCATTGAGTGAATTGATCTTATCATATTGTTTTCGCAAAATCCGAAGTGAACTGCCCATTACAGAAGTATCTGATGCAAGCGCATCGGCTCTGCGCTCCAGAAGATCATAGCCTGATTTAAACTCTTTGTATTCCGTTTGCATCTTCTCCGCTTCAGCTCTTAGTTGCTTATTTTCTTCCTCGCACGCTAGCTGCCTCGCCTGCGTTTGCTGGAATTTTTGATGTGGAACGCATGAAGCTATAATGCCCCCGGCCAATACAATTGAAAAAAATACCCTTAAATTGTAGATCATAATTAGTTGGAATGGTAATATGTCGCGCAAAATTGGTTCCTTTTTTAAGTAAAATTGACCTTCGAAACTATTTTTTAACAAAATAGGTAAAATTAGTATGGTAACCCTGAGTGATTCTTGGTACGCAGAGCCTCTTTTTGACTACGAATATAAATCGTATCAACTATTGGCTTATTCTCAAAACATTATCAAGAACTTCACAGATAGAAAGTTTTATCCATATCTCAATGAGTTGAACAGGCATCTCGCACGAATTCAAAGTTTTAATATTAGAAAGTTTGAGATCGAAGAGTCTCTGCGAAGAGAGATCAAAGAAATAGACCATTTACGTGCGAATATAATTCGAGAACCGATAAAGGACAACTCTGGATTGATGTCCGAAATTATAGAGATACTTCGCTTCGCAGAAAGAGAACTTTCTGCTGCATATGAAACTGGCAGACAGGAACTCGCCAGCACACAGCAGGAAATACAGATACGTCCAATTGGCATAGTGATGTCACACTACCGAAATGGATATTTGCTATTCAAAAGGTCACTGAACACACGTATATACTCCTACAATGTTAGATACATTCACCGTCCTGCTGCAGATGAATCGTATAAAGATGTGGTGACAACTTTTCTAGAAGAAGTTCAGACAGGAACTTTTACCAACTACGGTGAATTGAAATGGAATCTAATCCGCAAGAGCTCATCTGCTTGCAATGCTTATCTGGTGGAAACCAATATTGAGTTGCCTCAATTTGAAACGCTGTTGCCCCTGGCAAAACAGCACGTCATAGCGCAGGTCATCTAAGGTTTCGTCGCACCTGATTGAAGATACACTTCTGATACATTCAGCTCTCCCATGGTACCAACTTGCAGGTTCTTAACCCGATTGGATGCTAACCACACCCATTTCTCGTGGTAGAGTGGAATCACTACTGCGCGACTTATAATTTCTGCATCGGCGCTAAGCATGAGTTCTCTTCTTTTTTTGGCGTTGGTCTCTCTGATTCCTTCTTCAAAGAATTCATCAAATCTTTGGTCATTAAACCTCACCGTATTCAGGTATGAGGCTCTTACAGAATCATCTGGTACCAGCTTACCGTGGAAGAGTTTTAGGAAATTCTCAAAATCGGGATAATCGGCAATCCAACCATCCCTCCAAAATCCAACATTCCCTGCTTCAATACTGTCGTAGTGCTTATCCCTAGGAAGCACCGCAAGTTCTATAGTCAAGTTTAAATTCTCAGCGAGCATGTGCTGTATTGCTTCGGCTACTTTTAGAGCTGTGGCATTTGCATCGTTGAGCTGGAGCGTGACTACTGGAAAATCTTTTCCACCTGGATAGCCTGCTTCAGCAATAAGTGCTCTCGCTTTCTCTGGATCGAAATTAAATCCTTGAACAGTATCAATGCCATACCCAGGCAAAGTAGGCGGAACGAATCCACTGGTAGCAGGTATTCCATAGCCCCTGAGCAAGGTGTCTACTAAGAATTGCCGATCAATGGCATAATTAAAAGCCTTTCGCACAAGCTCACTGCTGTAGGTGGTATTTCGGTGTTGAAATCCGTAATATTCAGTACGTAATCCCGGAGCTGTTAGAATTCTATACATTGAACTGCCATGATTTTTATCCATCGATCCGCTCAGTACTTCTATCTGATCGAATGGAACACTAAGCAGCAGATCAAGGTTTCCATTGTTGAATTCTGAAATCTCACTCTGCCCACTTTGAACAAAATTGCATCTGATTGCATCGAGGTATGGAAGGGCATTTCCATTAGAATCTTGCTTCCAATAGGACCTATTCTTCTCTAGAATGAACACATCATTCATTTTGATAGTTCGCGCTCGAAAAGGTCCTGTTCCTATACTCCAATTATTGATGTCATCACCATAGGAGTACAGCTCTTTAGGGAATATCCAACAACAAGGATGGGTGAGAATAGTGAGAAAAGTTGGGTTGGCGTACTCTAGCTCTATTTCAAGTACATAATCAGAAATCACCCTGATTCCATGTGGTTTGGGTGCCCCTTGATTTCCTTTCTCAACAGCATCGTAATAGGACCTGCCTCCGGCAATAATATCTACAACAAATGCGTACAACTGGTTGTGCTCTGCTGGCTCGCAAAGTTTTTCGAAGCAGAAGGCAATGTCCTGGGCTTTAACCAACCGTCCTTTGCCCGACGGAAACACTTTGTCATCATGAAATAACACATCTTCCCTAAGTACAAATCTGTATACCTTTCCATCGGGGCTTATGGTATAGCTGCTCGCAATGGCGGGTTTGATGGAGTTGGTTGATCTTTCGAGAAACACAAGACCCTCGTATACCTGGTTCATTATTGTAAATGCTGAAGCATCAACCACATTGTGGGGGAATATGCTTCTTATCTCATCAGAAATATTGATCCGAAGCACCCCTCCGTATATTTTTCCATCTTCTGTTACGCGGATCGGGGGCCTTGTAGGCTCTTTGCTTCCCGTACAGGAAACCAACCCCAATAGAAAGATTACAACGACGGGTGTAAACCAAATACCCGTCAACATCAGTCGATTCAATATACTTCTGTTACCCATTAATTTCCAATAAAATGGGGCAATGGTCACTGTGATACACATCCGAAAGAATTCGAGCGTTCAGCATTTGCTTCTCAAGCATTTTTGATACCATATGATAGTCTATCCTCCATCCTAAATTTCTTGCTCTCGCGCCCGATCTGTCTGTCCACCATGTATACATACCCGGGTCAGCGTGAAAGTACCTGAATGAATCCAACATGCCAAGGTCTATAAAATTCGTGAGCCAATCACGCTCTTCTGGTAAAAATCCACTTGAATTTTTGTTGGCTACCGGGTTGTGAATATCTATCGCTTTATGGCAAATATTGTAATCGCCAGAAATTATGGTTCGCTTACGCTCCGACAATAAGTTGGTTGTATATTGATAAAATTCACTTAAAAACTCCATTTTGAAGGATTGTCTTTCTCCACCTGTGGTGCCGGATGGTATGTAGGAGGAGACCACAGTGAGATCGCCAAAGTCGGCCCTGAGTACTCTTCCTTCCCTGTCATACCTGCTATTTCCACATCCTTCAACGACTTTGTCAGGAACCTGTTTAGAGAAGATAGCTACCCCTGAATAACCAAGCTTCTCAGCACTATGCAAGTAGGTGTGATAACCTAACTTATGAAAATCTGCCAGGTTAAGTTGTTCGGGTGTTGCTTTGGTCTCTTGTAATAGAAGTATGTCTGGATTCTCCTCTGAGAGCCATTGAACAAAATTCTTTTTTAGGGCGGCCCTGAGACCGTTCACATTATAGGATATAATTTTACGGGACAAAATTCGTATTGTTAATTTTCAGCTCTTCAACCAATGTGATTTGCACCGGGACAAAAGTATAAGAATCCAAAGATTACCCATGTCAATCCTTCCACTGGGTTGGAAATCCTTGCTATCTGGTGTATTGTTGGCTTTCCTCTTGGTGCCATTTACCAGCTCTGCTCAATTCTGGAGCAACCAAAGATCATCACTCATTCTGCCATCCAATAATTCAGTAAAGTTAGATAGCATGAGCATTGTTCCGGGTTCCTTGAGTATACAAAAACTCACTGGCGAACCAGTAGATACAAGCTATTTCAGTATAGACTATGCAACATCAATGCTTCAATGGACAGGTCCTTCGGAGCCAGACTCCCTCTATGTTTCATACAGGGTTTTTTCACTAGATTTTACACGTAGTTATAGCAGAAGGAGTACCGACATTATACAACCTGAAGATGTTTATAAGGTGACTCCGCTGCTCTACCGGAATGAAATGATAGAAGAATCCATTTTCGGAAGTACCGACCTTAGTAAAACAGGAAGTATATCAAGAGGTGTGGGGTTTGGTAACAACCAAAACCTTACGGTAAATAGCACCTTGAGCCTTCAGCTTAGTGGCAAACTAAATGAGCGGATCAGCATTCTGGCTTCTATTACCGACGATAATATCCCCATTCAGCCAGATGGGAATACTGCTCAGCTGCAAGAGTTTGACCAGGTATACATACAGCTCTTTGACGAGGAGTCAAAACTCGTAGCCGGTGATTTTTTTATTCAGCGACCTACAGGTTACTTCACAACGTACTATAAAAGGGCTCAAGGCGCCTTGTTCAGCACCCGAAAGCCAATAGGTGTTGGGGCAACTAAATTCTTTACTGAAACGAGCGCCGCAGTATCAAGAGGTAAGTTCGCCCGAAACGTAATTCAAGGTCAGGAAGGCAATCAAGGCCCTTATAGGTTGAGAGGGAATAGCAATGAATTTTTCATCATTGTTCTTGCTGGCACAGAAAGGGTATTTATTGATGGAAGAGAAATGGCACGTGGCCAAGAAAACGACTACATAATAGACTACAACACTGCCGAGATCATCTTTACCGCAAGGCAGCTCATCACAAAGGACAAACGCATAGCCATAGAATTCCAGTACACCGATGCGAACTATGCCAGAAGCATGGTTCAAACATCAACTGGACTAGAATCTGACAGGTACAAGGTGTATGTAAATTTCTTTTCAGAGCAGGATTCAAAAAACCAACCACTGCAGCAGGACCTTTCAGATAGTGATCGGGCTGCACTTTCACTTGCTGGCAATGATACGGAACAGGCCGTGGTTCCTTCATTTGAGCAAATTGCAGAATTCAATAACGATCAGGTATTGTACAATTTGGTTGACAGCTTGGGATATGATTCCGTATTTGTGAGAGCATTGGGGGCAGGTGCGGCAGTATTTCAAGTTACTTTTAGTGAGGTAAACACAGGGAATGCCGACTATGTACAGGATGGATTTGATGCAACTGGCAGAATATTCCGCTGGGTAGCACCAGATACAATCGCAGGAACTCTTGTGCACAACGGAACGCATCTGCCCGTGCGGCAACTCATTGCGCCTCAGAGAAATCAAATATTGATGGCTGGTGGAAGCTATAAAATCACAAAAAACACCACCGCAGAAGGAGAGATCGGATTTAGCAACAGCGATCAAAACACATTCTCAGACATTGGTAATGAAGAAAACCTTGCCTATGCATTTATGGCACACCTCAAACACGATCAGATGCTGAGCAATAAGCCAAAGCCCATGATGCTTAGCGCAAGCGCTATGATTGAAGCCATCGGTGATAAATTTTCTCCTATTGAACCTTATCGTTCTGTGGAGTTCAATAGAGATTGGAATTTGCCTGCGGGTTTGCTAGATCGGAGGCAAGAAATACTGACGGCGGGACTGGGTCTGAAAAAGGAAAAATTACTCAACCTTCAATACAGCATCAACACCTTTAATGCTGGCAAAAGTCAATATGAAGCCATAAAGAACATCCTAAATGCCGATGCAGCTTATCAAGGTTTTGATATTTGGTTTCGCGGAAGCGCCTTACAGACCAAGGGCGTAGAGAAAACAAGATTTGTGAGGCACAAATCAAAGTTGGAGAAGTCAGTAATATTTACAAAAATCGGATTTGAAGATGAGCGCGAGGACAATTCACGGTTCATTCCAGGAACAGATTCGCTCACGTCCAGCTCCTATAGATTCTATGATTGGCAGTTCTACTTTAAAAATGTAGATACGTCGGCTGTAGAGTACAAAGTATTTTACAGAGAACGAACTGACTATAATGCATTCATGAACGAGGTGGGAGAAAGTACGCATGCATCAAACTATGGAGCTGAGTTGGGTCTGCTTCAAAATCCAAATAGCCAACTTCGCGCCTCCCTGACCAACCGCATACTTACCATTACAAATCCTGAACTCACCACCCAAGCTCCGGAGAGAACATTGCTATCCAGGTTAGACTACAATTTACGGCTTGCCAGGAACAGCATCGTACTGGGTACCTTTTACGAACTCGGGTCTGGCTTAGAGCGTCGACAGGAATTTGTATATCTATTCGACCCAACCGGACAGGGTCCATACACTTGGATTGACTACAATGGAGATGGTATAAAGGACCTAAATGAATTCGAACTTGCGCGTCCTGAAGATGGGGAGCGGTATCTAAAACTTTCAACACCAACAGACACTTACGAACGGGCGTACAGCAATCAATTCTCACAAACAGTAAACCTACAACCCCAGGGTAGTTGGTCTGACAAAACTGGCCTTCTGCACGCGTTGTCCAAATTTAGCTATCAGGGAGCGTACAGGATTCAACGACGTACCAGGCTCGAGGATGGGGTTGATCGATATAATCCATTCGTTCAAACCCTTTCAGACAGCACATTGATTTCGCAATCTTCAAGTTGGAGAAATACGCTGTTCTTCAACCGTACATCCAGCAAGTATGGCGTTGACTATACCTATAGCAATCAGTTCAACAAAAGTCCGCTTACCACAGGCTTTGAAGGTAGGTCTTCGCTATCAAATGCCCTTAGGATCCGTTACAACATCAATGCAACGTACTCCGTTCTTCTTGAGAATGAACTCGGTGAGCAGCGGAGCAATTCCGACTTTATTGAAGGAAGGGATTACGAAATTGGTTACTACTCGTTCAAACAAACTTTTTCTTATCAACCTGGCACTGCTTTTAGGTTAAGCCTCACGGGAAATTACACTGAGAAGGAGAACGTTGAAATTTACGGTGGCGAAGAGGCGAAAATCCTTGATTTTGGATTGGATGGAAGGTTGAATAAATTAGAGTCGGGAACCATCTTTATTCAGCTCAACCTCATCAACATTAACTACAATGGTGATGGCAATAACAGCCTTGCCTACGAAATGCTGAATGGATTACAGAATGGCCAAAACTTCACCTGGGGAGCGGGCATTCAAAGAACCCTAGGTAATAATTTACAGCTCAATCTCGGTTACAATGGCCGTAAATCTGAGGATACTAAATCTATCCACACAGGCAATGTTCAGGTAAGGGCCTTCTTCTAATTATTTCAGGTCCAGATCGCTTTTGCCGATAAGCGCACCGCTCTCGTACAACTCCACAATATACTTACCTGTGGACATTTCAGAAGATACGTTGTAGAAAATGCAGACATCTGATGACTCATTCTGGTAGTCAATTACTCTTTTTGCACTGTACTTTCCACTTACTCCATTGAAATCAAACCTACCATCCTCTTCGGCGGGAGCATCCAAAACCACACCATCCGGAGAAATGATTCTTAGATAAAGGGTTTTCTTACCGCTTGGCGTAATTTTATTTGGCATTAGCTGGGTACAGGTTCGGATCATTTCCGCTTTATCAGCCCTATTTACTTCTAATTGCTTGCCATTGCTGCGAACCCTCACTGCTACCGAACTGGTATTCTGGGCTTGGAGTACCGATCCAGTGGCCACTATGGTTTCAAGATCCTTCTTTGAAGACTCCAACTCCTGGGTGCGCGACTTGGCACTGGAGAGCTCTTCTACAAGGTACATGTTGTCCTTCTTGAGGTCTAAATTTAACGTGTTCAGTGAATCTATCGTTACCACATATCCTTTCATGATTTCACGAAGAGACTTGGCTTCCTTCTTCAGCTTCGAAATTATATATGCATCATCCTTGTGCTTTTCAATTTGCTTAAGCATATCGCGTATCTGGTCTCTCTGCGCCAACAATTCTGCATTGATCTGATCATTTTGAACGGTAAGTGTATCATACTGAATAAGCATATCCTGCAAATCACTCTTCAACTGCAGCTGCTCAAGCTCAAGGTTGGATATCATCTCAGTCTTCTCAACTACTATGTTCTCCTTGGTGATGTAGAGCACAGCAAAAACGATGGTTAGAATTGCAAGAATAGCTATTGCTATTTTGTACCTGTTGTTGGAAGGATTAGGGTTGTTGCTCATGAGGGTGATTATTGCAGTTTTAGAACTTGTTATTTAATGTTAAAACTCTACCTTTAAGCGTTTTATCGACTTTCGGCAATGCTCATACAAAAGTACTATTTCAGTTGGATCGATGACCTTGGGGCTGTTTTATTTCCAAGAATTTGTCCTTGCTGTGGAAATTCCCTGCTGAAAGGAGAAGATATCCTTTGTCTGCACTGCATTTACCGCTTGCCATATACCAAATATCATCAATTGAAATTCAGTCCTGTATCACAAAAATTCTGGGGAAGGCTTCCAATAAACGGTGCTTTTTCTTACTTATTTTTCCGGAAAGGAAATGCCACCCAGGCGCTGTTGCACAACTTAAAGTACCGCAACCGACAAGACATAGGTGAAAAACTGGGAATGATGTTCGGCAAAGAACTCGCTGACAGTGGTTGCTGCCCGGCAGAGCTAATCATTCCGCTCCCTTTGCACGTCTCCAAACAGAGAATGCGCGGCTATAATCAATGTGATTCTATTGCCCGGGGAATGCACCAATATCTGGGGTGCGAAGTTTCGATTGAATCGGTTCAGCGACAAGTTGCCAACGCTACCCAAACTAAGAAAACAAGGATGGACAGGTGGACCAACGTAGAAACTATTTTCAATGTTGCGGAACCAGAAAAAATCGCAGGTAAATCAGTCCTTCTTATTGATGATGTTGTAACTACTGGCGCTACTTTGGAAGCCTGCGGCAGAAGTATACTCGAAGCGGGTGCCCGAAGTCTTTATGTCGCCACACTCGCCACCGCCTAATTGCCCTATCTTTGCCCTATGAATTCAATGCAACGAGACTACAACACAACCTTGGTGCACATAGAAGGCGTGGTTTCTGGAGAGGACAATTTGATTGCCAATCTTGCCAATATCGCCGCCATACTCAAGGAAATAGAAGGTTATTTTTGGGTTGGTTTTTACCATGTGAATGGAGAAGAGCTGGTATTGGGTCCTTTTCAAGGGCCTGTTGCTTGCACCCGTATAGCTTTCGCAAAAGGAGTTTGTGGCACTGCTTGGGCGAAGAATGAAACGATATTGGTTCCTGATGTACATGCATTTCCGGGTCACATTGCATGCAATGCTTCCAGTAAGAGTGAGGTTGTAGTACCCATAAGAGACAAAGCAGGTAAAGTGACGATGGTACTTGATGCTGATAGCGACTCTCTGAACGCCTTTGGCCCGGAAGATGCAATTGCGCTAGAAAAAGTAGCTGAGATGATTACAGCATTAATTCCAGCATGAGAATTCATACCCTGCTTTGTACTTGTGGAATATTTTTAATTCTGGCCTGCGCCAGACAGAGCTCTCCTTCGGGAGGAGATAAAGATATATTTCCACCTCAACCCTTATATACAGATCCACCAGCTTTTACCACATTATTCGAAGGATCAGAATTCATCATAGAGTTTGATGAGTACATCAGCGCTGACAACCTAATAAGCCAACTTATCATATCGCCTCCTCTTAAAAACCCACCATCGTATCAAATTCGTGGGCGAAAATTGAAAATAAGTTGGGAAGAGGAGCTCCTGCCTGATGCAACGTACCAATTCAATTTTGGAAAGGGAGTTGTGGATGTAAATGAATCAAATTCCAATACTGACCTAACCTACGTTTTTTCCACTGGCAATTTTATAGACTCTCTCTTAATCAAAGGCCAGCTGTATAGTGCCTTGACAAACGAGCCCGTGGCAAAGGCTTCGGTACTTCTCTACAGAAGTTTGAATGATACTGTGCCGGGCAGGGCACTTCCTGACTATTTTGCAGTATCACGTGAAGATGGCTCCTTCAGCGTAAACTATTTGCCAAGTGATACCTTTCAAATATTCGTATTAAAAGAAGAAAACAACAATTACACCTACGATGGACCACCGGAAGAAGTAGGATTTCTAAATAGTGTAGTTTACGCTCAATACGGAGACTCGATTATAAATCACAACATCTCCATGTATACCGAGCCCGACAGCATTCAGTATATCGCTTCCTCTTATGGAAAGGATTATGGCTATTATCAAATCGTATTCAATATCCCTACAAGTAATCCGGAAATTACTTTCCTTCCCGAAGGGTCTGAAGAAGCGCTGCAAGCCGTCAATCTGTTGAGCAGTGGAGGTGATACGTTGCAAAGTTGGATAAAACTACCCGAGGTAAGTCCGGAAGAAATTGAGGTACTCGTAAAGTATGACAGCTCCTATGCTGACACACTCATCTGGTATTTGGAAACTGATCCGAAATTCAAAGACAAATCGAAGCTCACCATTTCATCAAACTCACTTCGGGGCAAGCTAGACCCAGGTAGAAATATTGAACTGAAGTTCTCCAACCCACTTGAAAATATCGATACTTCGCTGATTGCTCTGTTTGAAGACAGCACGGTGGTATCCATCACGGCATTCGAGGAGCTTGATATTTTCAGAAGGTTGGGAATTGGTTATCCTTTCAAACGAACTTCAAATTACAATCTGGTAACTTCTAAAGGCGCTTTTAGGGATGTGTATGGGAACTACAGCGATAGCACGGGCTTTGCTTTCGGATTGCAGGAGTTAGATTATTTCGGAAATTTGAAAGTGCGGATACTGTCCAATGAGAGTGATAACAATGGACAACGTATTATTCAGCTCACAGATACCAAGGGAGGCGTGCTGAATGAATATATTCTTGATGCTTCCAATGAAGTCAATTTTGGAAAGCTGGGTCCTGGTAAGTATGGATTACGAATATTACATGATTCCAACCTGAATGGCGAATGGGATCCAGGCAATTATAGAAAGAGGCAACAACCAGAAAAATTGTCCATCTATAATGGACCAGTTGAAGTGCGGTCCAATTGGGATTTGGAGTTGGAGTGGA
This sequence comes from Cryomorpha sp., assembly GCA_041749535.1. Lineage (GTDB taxonomy): Bacteria > Bacteroidota > Bacteroidia > Flavobacteriales_D > Cryomorphaceae > JBBQZU01. The sequence continues at coordinate 92,738 of JBGTBE010000108.1, forward strand.
AACCTACCAACCCATTTGACTAAAATTTCAATTCAAAGTGATCGGCGTCTATGTGCACAGGAAACTTTTCGCGAAAACCATTCACTACATTCAAATCTATGGTCACTACAATAATCTCGTCTTTTCCATTTACATATTCCGCGATAGGTTCACCCCATGGGTTTATTACCATTGAGTGTCCTGGGTAGATCTTTCCTGAACCATCCGTTCCTGTGCGATTTACCCCTATCACATAACATTGATTCTCAATGGCCCTCGCCATGAGCAGTTTATCCCAGGCAGCAATTCGTGCTTCGGGCCAGTTGGCAACATAAATCTGCACCTGAGCTACGCTGCTCCTGCTCCATACAGGAAATCGAAGATCATAGCACACCCGGGGCATCACCTTCCAGCCCCTGAAATCAAAAATAGCAGGGTCCTTGCCAGGGGTGTATGCCAAATGCTCATCTGCCATCCTAAACAGGTGTCGTTTATCATAGATGCAAGTTATAGCGCCATTCTCAGAAAGATAGAACCTGTTATAGTACCTCCCAGATTCCTTCGTCATCACTGAGCAACACACACCAAAACTTCTCTCCAGGCTCATTTTATTCAGCCAAGTTACGGTGGGTCCGTCCACTGGCTCAGCACATCCTTCAACGTTCATAGAAAAGCCGGTAGAAAACATTTCAGGCAAGCACACAAGATCAACCTCAGAGCTTATACTGTTTAGGAGGCCTTCAAAGTGGCTCCTGTTGGCCTCGGGAAATTCCCACTCCAAAGAAGTCTGAACCAGCGCAACAAGCAATTGGCCGGGCTCTTTCATAAGGCATTCAGTTTATCGGCTGCCTGCATTAAGGTTTCATCCGATTTTGCAAAGCAAAAGCGAAGCACAAACTGCTCCACAGGCTTGTGGTAAAAACCTGATACCGGAATGGATGCAACGCCGTGCTTCTTCGTGAGTTCTTCTGCGAATTTCAACTCTGCCTTCTTGCTTATTCCACTATAATTAAGCAATTGAAAATAAGTACCTTTAGAGGGCAGTGCGGTGAATTTTCCAGGTTTAAGTGCACCCAAAAAAACATCTCGTTTGTGCTGGTACATTTGGGAAAGATTGAGATAGCGCTCGGGAACTTCCAGATAATCAGCAATGGCATACTGCATAGGTGCATTCACGCAAAATACAAGATACTGGTGTACTTTCCTGAACTCTTCCATCAGGTTTTCGGGTCCATATATGTAGCCTAATTTCCAACCTGTAACGTGAAATGTTTTGCCGAAGCTAGCCACGATTAACGATCTTTTTGACAGCTCCTCGTATCGCGCCACACTGTGGTGTTTTGCTCCATCGAACAAAATGTGCTCATACACTTCATCGCTGAGAACAATGGCACCGGAATTTATGACAAGCTTCTCCAGTTCACGCATATCCTCATCGCTCCAGATAGTGCCTGTAGGGTTATGGGGGGTGTTGATAATGATGAGCTTGGTTCGTCGGTTTACTACCTTTTTTACTTCTTCCCAATTTACCTTGTAGTCTGGGCCTTTCAATTGAATGTATACTGGTTTGCCTCCATTCAACAAAACAGGGGGTACATAACAGTCATATGCAGGGGTGAACACAATCACTTCGTCTTCTTCTCTTACCAATGCTGTGATGGCGGTATAGATAGCCTGGGTAGCACCTGCAGTGATCGTAATTTCCTTTTCGGGGTTATACTGCCTGCCATAAGTTAACTCTACCTTTCGGGAAATTGCATGCCTCAATTCCGGTACACCTCCCATGGGTGCATACTGGTTTTTACCTGCATGCATATAATTGCTCACGAGTGAAAGCAGGTTCTCATCAACCGGAAAATCGGGAAAACCCTGTGAGAGGTTGATGGCTCCATGCTCAGCAGCCATTCTGCTCATAATGGTGAAAATGGTAGTGCCAACTTTAGGCAACTTTGAGTGAAGGTCTACCGGAGCTAGCATAGTCTGTTTATTGCGGGGCAAAGGTAGAAAAGGATGCTAATTATTGAGTCTACCCGCTACTACACATCCCAACTTAAATGTTTGGGTCCTGCCAGTGGTGTCAAAAATATCAACATAGATAATATGCGGCCCTATTCGTGCTTTCGACCGATCATCTGTGGTTCCATCCCATGATAGCGTGCCTTCTGTGGCAAGAGGGGTGTTGTTGGTGATGGTTCTAATGAGCCTGCCACGCCGGTCATATGCCTGAACGGTAGCTATAGCTCCAGGGAAATCAAGTTTGTAGTTTATTAATAGCACATCGTCAAAGCCATCATTGTCAGGGCTGAACACCTCATTCTGCAGGGTGAAATTACCTGATGATTCGATTTCAGGAGCATACTGTGAATTGAGGTATCCGGGCGTCGCAAAACCCGAAACCTCAGCAGCAGATGTCCAGTTGCCAGAATCGTTAGTAGGCCTTGTAAAACTAAGCCTTTCCAAGGAAACCCCTTTCACGGATTGTAGCAATGAGAGATGGTAAGAATCAAAATAGTCGAACCTGTCAACAATGGTTAACTCAGGGTCGGCAAGCACTACGGTGCCACTCGAATTGCTGAAGGAAGGTGTTCCATCAGCCATACGAACAAATGTTTGAGAATTACCAGTTGGATACTCACTTGCAATGATTTCAGGGCTAGAAGTTAAGACAGCGTATGCTCCGGGAAAAATCACAATTGGGTCTACTGAGATCACCCTGCTGCTGCCATCCTGGTTTTGCAATACCCAATCCTGAAGCCCTATTGCCTTGCTTGATACATTAACAATCTCTACAAAGTCGACCCCACCATCTCGTGGATTGAATAACACCTCATTGATAATTATATCTCCGGGGTCGCCTTCCTGGGGAAGAGCGATTGGCAGTGGGCCCGCTGCTACCATCAAGTTACCTGTGCAATCAGCAATTCCGCTTACAAACATATCATATACTTGTCCGAACACCAATGGATTGATAAGACTTACCATGATCGCTGTATGTTCCGGACCTATTGACTGTAAGGATTCCACTTCAATACCTGAAATATCAATGATTGCCATTGTCGCGATAAGCTGATCTACCGCTTCATTGAATCGAACTTCGATGGCATTGCTATTTACTGCAAAAACGGATACAATTATGGGGGGCTCCATATCAGCCTGTGTGCTGAGCACTGCATTCTGAGATGCAGGTGTGCCGCCAATGGCTGCGGTTGAAGCAATCCAGTTATCCCCTAACCTGCAAGGCTCTTCAAGATTGATCCTTTCAAGGCTCCAGCCTCCATCATCCTTAGCAGCATCGCGGTACCAGGAAATATCATAGTTTACACGGTCTACCTGCTCTCCACCTGCATTTGTAAAGAGAAGCTCGCGGCCTGTGTTGGTAAGAAAAGTTGTACTGAAATTATCGATGAAATACGCATGAGGAAAATCTGAAAATATGCCCGCATTTGCAGAACTAGTGCACAGAAGGTATTCGCCTGGTTGCATCACCCGATTGGCAGTCAACGGTACTCCAGCTATCGTACATCCTATTAATTCCAGCACCTTCTCACTTGCATTGTATAATTCAAAATACTCTGCATCTGGCAAAGCAACTACAGGCGATGGATCGGCCATAATCTCTGTAATAAGCACATCGAACTCCATCGGTGATTCTCCAATCTGGATTTCCACCAAAGTATTGAGCGGAAGCAAATTTCCCGCACAATCAGCAGGACCATTGATCGTAAGGGTGTATTCATCCCCAATCTCGATGGGCTCAGTGAGTGAAAGTGTTACAGAAATAAGCCCTTCATCAGGAACTACACTTGCAGTTTGTATGCCCTGATTCCAAGCGTAAGTGGCTGCCAAGAGCGAAACTTCATCCATAATTTCATTGAAGTAAATTCGCACATCGATGCCAGATAGTACTTCAAACGAGGTTACTATTGGAGGGGTAGTATCAGGCGTTGTATCGAACACACTGTTCTGTGTTCCGGGTGTTCCGCCTTCTATTGCTTCAGATGCGCTCCAGTTCTGAATTCCACTACATGGTGCAAATGGATTGATAACTTCCAGCGACCAGCCACCATCATCCTTATCCGTATCCTTGTAGAAGCCCAGGCTATAGGTCACTGAATAGATCACATCTCCAGAGGGGTTGAAAAGACTCACTTCTCTGCCATCATTAGTAAAAAAGGAGGTGCTCAGAGATTGAACCGCGTATACATTTGGAAAGTCAGCAAAATCAGCAATAACCGAAGATGATACACACAACAGATATTCACCGGGCATAAGTATCCGTGGTGCAGCGAATAGCCTGTCGTCGATGGCACAATTCTGAATCTGTAGCACCTTGTTGCTCACATTGAAGAGTTCAAAATACTCCTGCGCGGGAAGGCCTAAAGCTGGTGTAGGGTCAGCCATGATTTCATTGATGACCAAGTCACCGAATTCCGGAATTTCACCCAGCAATACTTCCACAACTGTACCCGGAGCGAGTGCATTTCCTGCGCAATCCAAAGGCCCGGTAATGCCGATGGTGTACAACACACTTGTCTGCAAAGGCTGGTTCAAGGTAAGTGTTGCCGATAACTGGCTGCTTGAAACTTGCACACCGAGTACTTCAAGGCCTTGGTCGAAAACAAAAAGTGCATTCTGCAAGCTTTCCACGTCCATAGCTTCACTAAACATTATTGTCAGGGCCTCAGGGTTAGGGTTGGAAAAACTTATAATAGTAGGGAGTATAATATCCGACGTATCGTCAAAGATGCTGTTTTGCGCACCCGGTGTGCCGCCTTCTATGCTATTGGTTGCGCTCCAGTTTTGTATGCCACTGCATTGGGCAAATGGATTGATCTGTTCAAGTGTGTATCCACCATCATCTTTAACCGCATCGTTATACCATGTAAGTTCGTAGCTTACAGCATCGATGAGTTCACCATCTGGATTCAGGAGCGTAAGGCTATCGCCATCATTGCTCAATGCTACAAATGATGCAATACCCAATACTTCGCTAAATGGTTCGAATAAAGTTGTATTTGTTGTGTTACACAGAATAATATGCCCCCCCGGAGGGATCACGCCAGATCCAAGTGTGCGACTGGTAGTCGTGTTTACCAAAACCCAACCCGACAAGTCAAAAAACTTGTCGGTTGTTGAATTGAAAAGCTCAATGAACTCCGCATCAGGCATACCTGCTATTGGGGTAGGGTCGGCCATTAATTCATTGATCACGATGTCGCGGAATTCTGCAATGGCTGGTTCAAAGTAAAGAATATCAAAATTCTGAGGAATCATGACATTGCCAACAAGGTCCTGAACACCCTGAACCGTAAGAATATAGCTCTGTCCGTTCTGTAGTGCTTCTGCAAAAAGCAAATCGACTTGCTGTGAATTCTCAGCATTCACGGCTGCTTGCGAAGGATTACCAATACCACCATCAAGGCTGTAGTTGCTGAGAATGCCAGCTGAAGCCACATCAACAGCTTCATCAAATAAAATTTCAATCTGGGTTAAAGATGAGGCTTCTGCCGAGAGCACCAAAGGAGGCGATTCGTCCATTGGTATTTCACCCACAGAGATATCGTCAAACCAGTGTCCGTTAATAACGCTACCTGCGGAGGATTGCACAACAAGAAAACCAAAAGCAGCAGTGGTGGCGATATTGGTGTCGGTTATTGAACCCAGTTCTACATAACTACCGCTGCCATCTTCGTCAACCAAAATTGTCCAAAGTCCATCATCGGTCCTCAATATTCTGAACACAAAAGGATTGTTTGTTGAACTACCCACTTGTCCATCCACCCCATCAATAAGTATAACGTCCACTCCTGATTGCCGCTTCCAAAAGGATATATCATCTTGTGTGCGCCCCACCCTTAAAAAGTAACCATTCAGTACATTGGTAAGCTCACTGTCATCAGCTACAAGAAACACATCGACGAGGTTGCTTCCGCTTGTAGAAAAACGGAGGTTCATAAAAAAATCCCATTGAATATTGCTGAGCAAATTGTTGGGAGTAGACAGATAATAAGTAGCTGCAACACTGCTGTTGCTTCGCAGCATCAGGTTGCTTGCATCGAGTATGTAAGGGGTTACTACAAAATCAGCATCACTACCGGTCCAGGTAGGTGCACTTGTAAAATCACCATCAGAGAAATTATCATTGACCTGGGCAAAGAGGTGCTGCCAGCTAAAAAAAATGATAAAAAAGAAGACCGAAAATAACTTCCTATACATCGAAATGGCTTGGGCCTAAATATAGTATTTTTGACCCCGATTTGATATTAACACAAGTTTAATAACCATGCGTATAGCTTTAGTTGGGGCCACTGGAATGGTAGGCCGAGTCATGCTTGAAGTGCTGAAAGAAAGAAACTTTCCGATCAGTGAAATTATTGCCGTGGCATCAGAGCGCTCCGCAGGTCAGATACGCGATATTGGAGGCACGACCTACCGAATACACAGCATGGAAGAGGCAGTGGCTGCAAAGTGTGATATCGCGTTGTTTTCGGCCGGTGGAGAAACCAGCAAGCTATGGGCACCCAGATTTGCCGAAGCCGGTACACGGGTTATAGACAACAGTTCCGCGTGGAGAATGGTTTCCGGGTACAAACTGGTAGTACCCGAAATAAATGGACATAGTCTGACCGACGAGGATATGATCATTGCCAATCCCAATTGCTCTACCATACAATTGGTAATGGTGCTGGCTCCCCTGCACAAGGTATATGGAGTGCAGCGGGTTGTCGTTTCTACATACCAGTCAGTAACTGGCACTGGGAAAGCAGCAGTTGAGCAACTTAATAGAGAGCGTTCTGGGGAGGATGGGCCTATGGTTTACAGTTACCCCATTGACAAAAATTGCATCCCTCACTGCGACGTATTCGAAGACAACGGATACACCAAAGAAGAAATGAAGTTGACCCGGGAAACAGTGAAGATCATGGGTGATGATAGCATAAAAGTCACAGCCACGGCCGTACGTGTGCCAGTAGTAGGCGGTCACTCAGAGGCAGTGAACATCACATTCGCCCGGGATTTTGAGCTTGGTGAAGTGAGAAAGTTGCTCCATGAGACTCCAGGAGTGGTGCTACAAGACAATCCGGAGGTAAATATATACCCAATGCCCAGGTTTGCACAGGGCAAGAATGATGTTTTTGTAGGCCGTATTCGAAGGGACCATACATTGGCCAACAGTCTAAATCTGTGGATTGTGGCTGATAATCTTAGGAAAGGGGCGGCAACAAATGCAGTACAGATTGCAGAAATTTTAATGGAAAAACAATTGGTGAAGACCCAATAACCTTCCTACCTGTACTCAACCTTACCACCTGCAAGCATGGCCGTTTTCCTCTACTTTGATTAACTGTTTGCCCGTATTATATAGCGCCAAATGCACTATCTCGATGGTTTTTGTAGGCTGCTCTGGTGTTTAGGTATATGCTCTTCGAGCATTTCCATGGTCAGGCTCGAAGTTTCTACCAGCGTTTTTCTCCACAACTGAAGGTACACGTAATCAATGACTATGCTGACCCAAATGATTACTGGTACTGCCATATTTGGGCTTTGCCACTCAGGGTCTTCTTTCCAAACCAGCCTAAATGCCGTTTGAAATATGGTAGTGTAGAAAATGTAGTAGGCTCCAAAATTCCTAAAGGACAATATATATCTGGTCCGTTTGCGTATTAAAAAGTAGATTATGATGCCAAATGCAGCTATAATCTTCATAATGAGCAGCACATGAAAACTCTCAATAAGTGAAGGAAAGCTATATAGCCAAATGAGCACTACCAAAAGGGGAAAGTACCAGAGAGCGTCGTGTCCGAATAAAATGCTCTTTGCAACCTTCCATTGGTTTTTTCTCCAGAGCGAAGGATAGATTTCTTCATACTCACGTTGAATATGGCGTAGGGCGTGGAAAGTGGTTTTGGTTTTCCAGCTACTTAAAATTTCCTGGAATTTTCTGCCTTCGGCCATTTCATTGAGCATCTTTTCACCATAGTGATCTACCATTTCAGCAAGTAACTCAGGATGGTCTATTCCCCAACGTTTCAGAAATAGGGTAAGCTCCCGCAACTCATATGGAGTCAACACCTTAACCATTGGCGGGCTTAGGAATTAGAAAATTCTGTAGGTTGATTGCAAACTGAGAAAGTTCTTCAATGCGGTTTCGCGCCTCTATCCCACCAATATCAGTAAGCTTGTAATACTTCCTCATTCTGTTTCCGTGCATTTCGGTTTCAGATAAGATGAATCCTTCGGCTTCAAGTTTATGAAGGGCAGGATACAAAGCACCTTCAGTAATTTCTAGGTCACCAAATGTTGCTTCCAGTGCTTTCTTGCTCAGTTCATAGCCGTACATTCTACCGTTTTCTTCAAGAAGTTTTAGCAATACTGATGAAATCGCTCCTTTGTAGAGATGATTCTTACTCATGCCCCAAACATACATAATTTTCTTATGCATTTGTAAATTATGTGTTTCCTAATAAACTTTGGAAGGGTTTTCGCTAACTTCGCTACCGTGAAAAAATACTGTGTTCTTCTGCTACTACTCGTTTTTGTTGCTGCTGCCAGCAGCGCACAAATAAGGGTATATGCCGGAAATGGCCATTACTTCACAGAGTTGATAATGAAAGTAGAGAACAACCGCGTACTGCCCCCGTACAGCTTTAACATAAATGACGCGATGTACACCGTTGCAGGCAGTAAAATTATGGATGGTCCCATGGGATCAGAGTTTGACTTGGCGTTCACCCTTCGGGAAGGAAAGTTGTATAGGGGAGATGCATTTTACAGCTCGCAGATTGTGTATAGCTTCGATGGAGATAGGATATATAAAGGAGACAGCAACTTTCTGATTGATGTGCTTTACACCTTAAAAGAAGGTATAATTTACAATGGATCGAGTACCTTTTCCACCGATGCGCTATACTTGGTAGAAGGGCCTTACAGCACCACTCACCTATTCGCTGTGTTGCTTGCTTTGGAGCTCCTCAGCAGGTGAAGTGGATACTTCCTTGGCTGGCTCACTGAAAAACCTTCGGTGATTCAATATAATCAGGCCCATTCCAAAACTTATAGCCGTATCAGCGATATTGAATACTGGCCTGAAAAATTGAAATGGCTCACCACCAATAACGGGAACCCATGAGGGCAGAGTGGTGTCAATGAGTGGGAAGTACAACATGTCTACCACCTTGCCATGCAGGAAACCGGCGTAGCCTCCTTCCTGCGGAAACATTTCTGCTATTTGGGGAATATACCGTGGACTCTCGCTAAAAATAACTCCGTAGAGTACACTGTCTATTATGTTTCCAAAAGCTCCCGCTAGCACGAGGGACAATGAAACAATCATTGCCTTGGGCGCCCTTGATTTCACCATTTTATTGAGATAAATGGCAATGAAGGTAATTGCAACCAATCGAAAAATACTCAACAACAATTTGCCTGTAGCGCCTCCGAATTCGAACCCGAACGCCATTCCGGGATTTTCAATGAAATGGATGATGAACCAATTGGAAAAAACCACAATAGATTCATCGTGGTACATATGGGTTTTCACCCAAATCTTGGACACCTGATCGGCAATAAGCACCAGCACCACTACAATTATGGCAAGGCGCATAAGCGTTTTCTCGGGCTTATCGTCGATCTTTTTGCTGCTTTGCTTCAATGCTCAGTGTGGCGTGAGGAACAAGCCTTAGTCGTTCTTTCCGGATCAGTTTGCCCGTATCCCGACAAATTCCATACGTTTTATTCTCAATGCGAATCAAGGCATTCTCAAGGTGTTGGATGAACTTCTCCTGTCTTGATGCAAGCTGTGCAGTCTCCTCACGCGACATGGTTTCCGAGCCGTCTTCCATCATTTTAAAGCTGGAAGCTGTATCGTTGGTACTATTGTCGTCAGAATAGGAAAGAGACTGTTTCAACTGCCTGAGATCTTCGCGGGCTTCTGCTAGTTTTTTATCGATAAGGTCTCTGAACTCAACGAGTTCTTCGTCTGAATATCGCGTTTTCAATTCACTCATTTTCTATGTATTAAATCAACTTTTCTGTAGGGTAATAAAGGTACTCAGCCCAGTTTCTATCTCCACCTGATGGGCCAGTGAAGGGTTCAAATTCTGGACCAATTCCAAAGAGTCGGCCAAAACTTCGGCGCAAATATAATCCAAATTATTAGTGAGTGCCTGTGCGATTTCGGCGCGGTCTTCAACCGCTATTCTGATGCGATCCGTCACTTCAAGACCACTCTCTTTTCGCAGATTCTGTATCCGGTTCACCAATTCGCGTGCTATACCTTCATCGCGAAGGACTTCTGTAATCTCCATATCGAGGGCAACGGTCAAATCGCTTTCCGTAGCGACCACCCATCCAGGTATATCTCGGGTTGTGATAAGGACCTCATCGGCCGTAATTAAAAATTTCCTTCCATCCGAAAGGGAAATATGGCTGCTCCCTGTCGCTTCAATTTCAGTGATTTCATCCTGCTTCATAGCTGCAATCGAAGCTGCCACATCCTTCATATCCTTACCAAGGCGGGAGCCGAGCTTTTTAAAATCAGCTTTTATATCTTTTACAAATACCCCTTCTGTGTGGGTGAGATATACGGTTTCTTTCACATTCACTTCACTCAGTATGATGTGCTCCACATCGTGAAGCTGTCGCTCAAAGGTGGCATCAGGTATAGGAATCATCATTTTCTGCAGGGGCTGTCTCACACGTACCTTGTGCTGCTTTCTCAGTCCCAGCACCAGTGAACTAATACGACGTGCTATCTCCATTCTGCGCTCCAAGTCAACATCGATATGCGAGGTGCTGGATTCTGGAAAGTTGGTTAAGTGCACGGAGTGAACTTTCTGGAGGCCTGTTACTGTATTGAGATCATTGAAGAGTTGGTCCATATAAAATGGCGCAATAGGAGCAGCCATTATGGCAATCCATTCCAAGCATTGATAGAGCGTTTGATAGGCGGATATTTTATCGTGGTTGTATTCTCCCTTCCAAAATCTTCTGCGACAAAGCCTCACATACCAATTACTGAGCTCCTCATTCACAAACTCCTGTATCAACCTGCCTGCGCGGGTTGGCTCGTAATCCGCATACGCTGCATCAACAGCTATGCACAATGAGTTGAGACGGCTAATTATCCACCTGTCCATCTCCGCACGGCGGGCAATCTCTATGCGTTCTTCTTTAAAACTAAACTTATCCAAATTTGCATACAGGGCAAAGAATGCATAGGTGTTGTACAGCGTTCCGAAAAAGCGGCGCTGTACTTCGGCAATACCTTGCTCATCAAAGCGGAGATTGTCCCAGGGTTGTGCATTGGTGATTAAATACCAGCGCGTAGCATCCGGGCCATATTTAGCAATTGTAAGGAAAGGATCTACGGCATTTCCCAAGCGCTTGCTCATTTTCTGGCCATTTTTATCCAAAACCAAACCATTGGATATCACAGCTTTGTATGCCACTGAGTCAAAGCACATGGTTGAAATGGCATGAAGCGTAAAAAACCAACCCCTGGTCTGGTCCACTCCTTCTGCAATAAAATCAGCTGGAAAAGCAATTCCATTGTCTATTTTCTCCTTGTTTTCGAAAGGATAGTGCCATTGTGCATAGGGCATACTTCCGGAATCGAACCAAACGTCAATTAAATCGGCCTCACGCTTCATAGGTTTTCCGCTTGGCGAAAGTAGGACAATTTCATCTACAAAATTCTTATGGAGATCAAACGATTCGTAGTTCTGATCGGTCATATCCGCAGGGTCGAAGCTTTCGAATGGGTTGGAACCCATTAGGCCTGCTCCTACTGCAGTAGTGCAAGCCACCTTCAGTTCTGCTACGCTGCCTATACATAAGGACTCGCTACCATCTTCGGATCTCCAAATAGGTATTGGAATGCCCCAAAATCTGGATCTTGAAAGGTTCCAGTCATTAAGGTTCTCAAGCCAATTCCCGAAACGTCCGGTTCCTGTGCTTGCGGGCTTCCAGTTGATGGTTTTGTTCAGATCAATCATGCGGTTCTTGGCTGCTGTGCTTCGCACAAACCAAGAGTCAAGAGGATAGTATAGTATAGGTTTATCAGTGCGCCAGCAATGGGGATAGCTGTGCTCATATTTCTCTACCCTGAAAGCCTTTCCTTCTTCTTTTAGCCTAATGGATATAAGCACGTCTACAGACTTTTCTGGTGCCTGACCTTCGGCATAATACTCGTTTTTGACATACATTCCTGCAAGGTCGCCCATTTGCTGTATGTAGCGGCCTTGCAAATCCACGATGGGAACTGGGTCGCCATTGCTATTAGGCAGTAGCATTGCAGGCACTCCAGTTTGGCGCGCTACTTCAGCATCATCACTTCCGAATGTGGGCGCAATATGAACCACACCGGTACCATCCTCAGTGGTTACAAATGCTCCCGGAATAATCTTAAACGCCTTTTCGGGGGTGTGCATAGGTTGCACATAAGGTAGTAGTTGCTCATATTCAAATCCTAGCAATTGCTCTCCTTCAACAGTGGCTAAAAGCCTGTAAGGTATTTGCTTGTCATCCGTTTGATAAGATTCGAATTCTTCCTGGGATGCCGCAAGCTTGTACTTCCCAGAAAATTGAGATGCAACAAGGGCTTCAGCCAGAATCACAGCCATTTTCTGGTGGGTATACTGATTATACGATTCCACCGCAACGTACTTAATGGTAGGTTTTATTGCAAGTGCAGTATTTGCCGGAAGGGTCCATGGTGTGGTAGTCCAGGCCATAACATGGAAAGTGAGGTCTGTTCTCCCTGTAGTACTCCTCAGGAATTTCTGTGCGCTTTCCTTCAACAAAAAAAGAGCAGTGGCCGAAGTGTCCTTTACATCTCTGTAGGTACCCGGTTGGTTAAGTTCATGAGAACTCAATCCGGTACCTGCCGCTGGGGAATATGGTTGAATTGTATATCCCTTATACAACAATTCCTTGTTGTACAGCCTTTTCAGCAACCACCATACTGATTCCATATACTTGTTCGTATAGGTGATATAGGGTGTGTCCATGTCTACCCAATACCCCATTTTCAGGGTAAGATCATTCCAAATACCGGTATAGCGCATCACTGCTTTGCGGCAAGCATCGTTGTATTCCTGAATAGAAATTTTCTTCCCTATGTCTTCCTTGGTAATGCCGAGTTCTTTCTCAACACCCAATTCAATGGGCAAACCATGTGTATCCCAACCTGCTCTTCTTTCTACCCTGAAGCCTTTTAAAGTCTTGTACCGGCAGAAGATGTCCTTGATACTTCGTGACATTACGTGGTGAATACCAGGAAGACCATTGGCCGAAGGTGGCCCTTCAAAGAACACAAACTGCTTATCTTCCGGTCGTGTGCGGATACTCTCATGAAACGTATCGCGTTCCTTCCAAAGTGACAACACTTCATCTGCCGCTTTAGATAGATCCAATCCCTGGTATTCCTTGTACAATGACATTTTAAAAAATTTGAAGTGCGAAGGTACCAAAATGGAAGCTATATCTTGAATCAATACATCATGCTGATTACATGTAATTTAGATTCTTTATATCCTAAATATTCTCTCCGCATTGCAATTCTATTCCTTACCGAATCCTTTTGATAGGACCAATATCCATTGACCGGATGGGAATATGCCAATGAATCGCTATTTGTATACGACCGAGAGGTACGCTATTATTCAATCATACCAGCAGTTATATGAGTCTTTTCTTAAATAATGCTCCTTACTCTTGTGAGGGTCAGGAAATGGCTGAGAAAACCATACAACATAGTTCACCGAAAGCTTATTTGTATATAAAGTACTTAAGGCCTTGACCATTGGAAATCTATGGCTTACTTTTGATGTACATTTTTTGGTGGCTTCATGATTCAGTACATGCGACAATTCTTATCAATGCTTCTTGTTCTGACTGCATCCCTATGCTGGTTTGGTGTACAAGCGCAACCCAATATTATATTCATCTTCTCTGACGACCTTATGGCCATCACTGATGCCATAGGTGGTGGTAGTCAAATTATTGCACCGAACATTCAACGGCTCAAGGACAGAGGGGTGACTTTCGAAAGGGCTTGTGCCAATGCTACTGTTTGTGGGCCTTCAAGAGCCAGTGTTTTTACAGGAGTTTTGCCGAATACCAGTGGCCATTTCGGCTATAGAATGGGTGTAAACAGTTGGTTTAACAATCCTGTGCTCAGTGAAACTACCACCATGTTTAGCAACATGAAGAGCAACGGATACAGCGTTTATGGATTGGGTAAGATTTTTCATAAAAGTGATGATAACGCTTCCGACTTCAATATTCTGAACAATAACAATCCCGGCCCCAAGGTATCTAATGGCATTCCGGGGGTTTCAACTGAGGGAAATGTTCCGCCTTTACCGGGAGTTGTGGATGGTTTGGATCCTACCTTGTATGGTACCATACTGAGTCTTTCTGAACTTGAAAATTACCCAGGCTATGATTGGTATTTTAACAATGGAACACCCTTTACCTATATAGATGAGAACAACCGTTCGCTATTTGGAGACGAGCAAATAACCCAGCAAGCAGTGGCCATTTTAAATTCCGTACAAAACAGCCCTTTCTTTTTAACCCTTGGCTACCGTTCCCCTCACACACCACTATACGCACCAGATTCCTTTTACGATCTATATAACTTTGGTTCGCTGGAACTCTCTACTTTGATTCCTGAAGATTCGCGTTCATTTCCAATTGCGAGTGAAAAGAACAGATGGAATTTCGAAGGTGGCTACAATGATTATAAGAAGATTCAAATCGCCAACATGAATTATGCTACCGAAGACTATTTGCTTCGCAAAGTAGTGCACGGATATTATGCACTTGTATCATTCTTAGACCATCAGATAGGTGTAATCCTTGATGAACTTGATGCATCTCCCTATGCTGATAATACTGTGATAATTTTATCCAGCGACCATGGCTATCATCTTGGTGATAAACTCCGATTAAGAAAAACCACTCTTTGGAATAAGTCGGCATTGGTTCCTATGATAATCTCAGGCCCTGGGATAGCGCAGGGAGAAGTTTGTACTACACCCGTTTCACTAATTGATGTATATCCAACCATCCTTGAATTGAGCGGGGTCCAGCAACCTTTCACACATACACTTGATGGCACATCAATGGTTCCATTGTTGCAGAATCCTGAAGGTTCTTGGGATGGAAGTCCTTATGCGCTAACAGCAGTAGCTTGCGATGAACTGATTCCAGATAATGTCATTGCAGAAGCACATCACCAACATTATTCACTGATGAGTGAAACCATGCATTACAACTATTACTCCAGTGGTGAAGAAGAATTGTACTCCTATCTCGATGACCCTCGCGAGCTCTATAACCTCCTGTATTCTCCCAAACATCAGAGCTATCTGAACGAATTCAGGAATTATATAAGTACTGTACTAGACGGCAAAGTCGAGTTCGCAAAACCATATCAGAATCTGTATTACGGAGACTTTTCTCAAAAACTGAATGGTTGGAAAAAAGGGGGATCACCTAACGTAACTGCTACAATTACTGAAAATCCGAGCGCTTCTGAGATTGAGTATGTTGCAACAATAAATGCTCCTTCAACCTCGTACACCTTTGTAAATAAAAATATAAGATTGAGCCAAAATCGCACGTATCAGCTCTGCCTAAATGCAAAGGCTGTTGCGTTCGACGGAAATATTATTGTGCGCATTGTCCGAGATACCGAAGAGGACAGCACTGTGCTCCACAGCTTCTCAATTGCGCCTACTGGAGAGTGGGCAAAGTACTGTTTTGAATTTACTGAAGTGCTGAATGATGATCCTTATTCAAGGAGGCTAGAGATTAAAAGCACAGGTACAGGAAGCTTTCAGATTGCAAATATCTCTGTTGAAGACGTCCTAGTCCGAACCTCGTTAAGTTGCAACGCCGAAAATGCCCAAGTGCTTATTCCTGGCGATACCCCGAGTTCTTCAGCAGCGACTGTTGGCCTCTCATTTGTTCCTTCAGAAATAGAATCGCCCTGCACCATTATAGCGCAACCTGCCGCTATATTAACTGGCTGGTTTAAATTCACAGCACCTGCCAAAGAAGTAAATATCTGGGCAAAAGGTAACCAAGATTTTGTTGGGGGAATTGAATTGTACCAGGCTTGCAATACTCCAGCTATAGCGTGCACAGCTGGCAACAATCCTGGCTTAAAATCAGTTCTAGTAGCAACATCTTTGACTATCGGAGCAGAATATTTGGTGCGTATTTTTCACAATTCATTGACTTACGTTTCAGATACCCTTATTCAGGCTGGAGTTTTACGGGTACCAGCCACTTCCGTTTCTGAACTTACGTGCAACAATTTGAACCTCTCTCTTCCTTACGAGTTACAGCTTGTGCCATTGTCTAACTATGACAATCTTGTAAAATGGCAACTGGAAATTACAAATCTTACAAATCAAGCATCACCAGTGGTTTATGATTTGCCTGGGAACATACCACCGGTATTTAATATCTCTAACCCGAATATATACTTCCAACCAAACAAAACGTATAAGGTTAGGGCAAGGGCAATAATGTACGAAGGTCCAATTTTAGGCCAGTTTAGCACCCCTTGCATATTTCAGACATTTGTCTCGACCCCTACCATAGGATCCAACTTTTCAATTGACCTGCAGAACCTACCCCAAGATGACGCAGAGATATATCCGAATCCAATGAACTCGGATAGCCAAATTACTTTAACATTTAACCAGGGAGAATCGGAATTGCATACAGTTGAAATATTCGATCAGCTTGGAAGAAAAGTTGCCATTGACATACACAGCGCTGGGCACGCTGAAATGATTGTTACTCCCCACAGTAGCTTGGCTGCAGGTGCATATTTTGTAGTTGTAAAAGGATCAGCCGGTTCCGTTCAATCCTTACCATTGATGGTACTGAATAGATAGGTTCTTTGGCTTTACTTAGAATATCATCTGTCTCATTTTTGAACATTCCATTTTATCTTATCAGCAACTTTTACTCGTAGAAGTATGAACCCGAATGTGTGTTCGATTGTTTTTCTTGTAAATTGCGGAGATGGAAACAAAGCTGTTAAGTGAGAGAGACGATCAGTTGCTGAGGCTTAGGCCAATTATCGAAACAGAAATGCTTGGAGAAAGTGATATTGAATCGTTCCAAAGCAGAACTTTAAGGCCAATACTGAAGTTTCAGAATGGAATAGTTCTGGCCCAGTTTAGTAAGTATATAAAGAAATTTAAGCCCGTATTCAATGCATATGCCCGCACAGCCCAGCTGGGCTTTGTAGATGAAGCTATGAAAAAAGACCCTCGGCTCAAAAATAGCATGATTGCTACGGTTGTAGGATTAATGACCTTACCTGAATATGAATTTTACTGCATCAATAAAAACGAAATCAATAAGAGGATCACAAACTTGATTATAAAACGCATTCAGACCCAAGTAGAGATGCTTTACTAAGCAGCCCATCATTTGGTACAATTTACTTTGAGTTTATAGATTCTCGATATTATCCAAATGTTTCTTCGCTTGTTCTAGAATTGCAGTTAAGGATTCTTTCTTCATTTTATTGAGGGTAGGATACACGAATCCAATGCGGGCATTGTCTTCCAGTTTCGTCTTATTCCGATCATAAAAATCCCAGTAAAGTGCATTGAATGGACATGATTTCTCACCGACTTTCAAGTTTTTGTTGTAGTAACATCCCTGACAGTAGTTGCTCATCTTGTCAATATAATTGGCAGTTGAAACATAAGGCTTGGTGGCCACCAAGCCGCCATCGGCGTACTGACTCATACCTCGGGTATTGGTTATTTCAACCCACTCTATAGCATCCAAGTATATTCCCAAGTACCAAGTATCAATCTGATCAGGGTCAATTCCTGCCATTAGCGCAAAATTTCCAGTTACCATAAGCCGCTGAATATGGTGCGCATAGGAATGATCGAGCGATTGATTTATCGCTGAGCGCATACATTCCATTTGGGTTTCTCCCGTCCAGAACCAAGAAGGTAGTTTACGGCTGTGGCCAAAGTAATTCAAGGTTGCATACTTGGGCATTTGCGCCCAATAAACTCCGCGCATGTACTCACGCCAACCAAGAATTTGCCGAATAAAGCCTTCTGCGGATGCAATTGGTACATCGCCTTTGCTCATACGCCAAGCAACTTCCACCTTGCGAATCACCTCCATAGGGTGTATAAGCTTAACATTCAATACAAAGCTAATTCGAGAATGATAAAGAGACCAATGCTCCTTCAACATTCCATCCTGATAATTTCCGAAGGTATAGAGTAGATTTTCAATAAAGTAATCGAGCATTTCAAGCGATTCTTCCCTTGTTACTGGCCAGATGAAATTCTCAGTGTCTATCCTTCCTATGGTTTCCACTTCCATTCTGACTAGCAAATCGGTGATCTCACTTACACTTCTATGAAATACTTTGGGCGGCGGAATGTGCATCTTTTCAGGAATAGGTTTTCTATTTTCCTTATCGAAATTCCAATGATGGCCTGCTGGTTCTGAGTCAACGATTAATACCTCATGCTTTCGCCTCATCATACGGTAAAAAGATTCCATTACATAGGTCTTCTTACCTTCAAAGTGTTTTGCAAGGTCTTTGCGTCCTGAGAGAAAGTGCTCTGAATCATACACTTCACATGGAATTTGAAGAGCGTTAGTCAAATCCCTTAGTTCTTTGTCGAGACGGTATTCATCGGGCAGCTGGTATGCCCATTTTGAATAAGCTCCTCCCTCGATGAGAGATTTGATGTTGACGCCAATAGATTGTTGGTTGCGCGGGTCATCAAGTTTCAGGTATATTACTTCAATATCTTTTTTTTCAAGGGCTTCTGCAAATTTTCGCATTGCTAGGAAAAAGGCGGTGACCTTTTGTATGTGGTGTTTCACGTACCCTGTTTCTGATCTTGTTTCAGCCATCAGAACTGTGAAAGAACAAGGATCGTCGCTCCACCAACTGTGGTTGATGTTGAGTTGATCTCCCAGTACGAGCCTTAGGGTTTTATTTCGCATGGTGGTTCAACAATTTTTGGATGCCTTATGTTTGGAGTACATGTACGGGGTAGATTACGGCGCCAAACTGGCTGGAACCACAGTGGTGGCCTACCTATCAGTAGGCAACAAGCAGGTGCTTTTCGCAGCAACCGAAAAGCGTATGGATGCAGATGGTTTTCTTCTGGAATTTTTCTCCAACAGGCTGCCGGCACCTATTTTCCTGGACGCACCCTTAAGTTTGCCGAAAGCATATTTTAACTCATCTGGTGAGGGAGACCATTTTTATCGATCATGCGACAGGGCCCTCGGGGCAATGTCACCAATGTTTCTGGGAGGACTTACCGCACGTGCCATTCAGCTTTCTATAAAGCTTCGAAAAGCGGGGTTCCATGTTTATGAAACGTATCCTGCCGCACTTGCGGAAGTGTTGAATCTAAAAACATACAAGTACAAAAAGGGCGGCCTAAGTGAAATGCTCTCATGTGCTAAAATCATAACATCTGAATATGATATCACTCATCAGGAAATTGATATCCAAAGTTGGCACCACATCGACGCCTTGCTCGCGCTCTGCAGCGCCCGAAGAGATGACAATGGTAGCAGTTTCTCAGTTGGAGATGCGCATGAGGGATTGATAACCGTCTAGGAAGCCTTCTTTTGTTTCTTTTCACCAAAAGGAGAACCTGTATGAATGTTTGCTCCTATCTGATGTAGCAAGCTGTACAATCCGAAGTACGTTCTGTTTATATAAATGCCATGGTGGGATCCTCTGGCTGCATTGCTTTTTCGAAATTGCTTATCAGATGATATCTCATCTCCCAGCATGTATATCTGGTCAAAATAGGACTTATCGCTAAAATCGAAAGTTTCGCTTGCGAACGGCTTTCCTAAAAGTGCCACCATTTTGGTGAATAAGTTGATAAAGTAACGCTTCTCCTCCGGAGAATCGCTGGATAGGAAAAACTCCAACTCACCGAGCAAACCTACAAAGCGCACTGCATCATTGGTAACTCCCGGTTCCATAAGCCTAAAATAAGAGCTGTAGAAATCTGAAGGGATTTCCTTCACACAACCGAAGTCTATGATGCCCAGCTTTCCTTTTGGGGTAACGATAAAGTTTCCGGGGTGTGGGTCTGCATGCACTGTGCGCAGCTGATGTATTTGAAAGTCATAAAAGTCCCAAAGTGCTTGCCCTACTTCATTCCGAAGAGCTTGTGAAGGTTCTGTTCTGATCCATTCATTAATGTGAAGACCATCAATCCAATCCATTACAAGTACACGCTCACACGATAGCTCCGCATAGTAGTTAGGAAATACAATATTCTGTATGTACGCACATTTCTTGCTTATATCCTTCGACCTTTCCAATTCGAGCGTATAGTCTGTCTCTTCAAGTAGTTTTGACTCCACTTCTTTGAGATATTTGTCAAGGTCTTTACTATTGATGTTCATCAGCCTCATGGCAATTGGCTTCGCCATCTTCAAATCACTGGATACACTTCCGGCCACTCCGGGATATTGAACTTTTACTGCCAGTTTTTTGCCCTTCAAGGTTGCTTGGTGCACTTGACCTATAGAAGCAGCGTTGAGCGCTTGCTTAGAGAATGTATCGAACATTTGGTCTGGGCCCTTTCCAAAATATTTTCTAAAAGTTTTTACTACAAGGGGGTAAGAGAGCGGCGGGGCATTGTACTGAGCCATTTGAAACTTTTTCGTGTAAGCATCTGGCAGCATGTTCTCATCCATCGACATCATCTGTGCCACCTTCAGGGCGCTGCCTTTCAGTTGGCTTAAGGCATTGTACACGTCTTCGGCATTCGCTTCGTGAAGCTCAGACTTGTCTATATTAGGTTGTACAATTTTCTTGGCATAATACTTCATGTAATTGCCGCCCATCTTGGCGCCAGCAGTTACAAACCTGGCCGCTCGTTGCACCTTGGAAACGGGTATGCTGTGTTGATCTTTCATCACTATTTATTTGCTTTGCCAGAGAAATTTGGCAAAATCTATGGCCCCATCAAGGGCGGTTTCTCCAAGTAATTGAAAGGAAAAATTCACTGCCTTTTCTATAGCTGCATCTGACTGCTCAAAGCCCTGACTATTGTCCTTGCACCAATAATCTACTATAAAGACAAGCTGCAGCCAAAAAGCCTGGTCGTAACGTTCTGAAAGCATTGGGCGGTACTTAATTTCATCCTTCTCCGTTCCTTCGGTCACAATTTCTTTGGCAAAGGTGATAAAGGACTTTTTGTATCCTTCCAGCACCTTGGGCGTGCGAGGATGTTTTTTAATTTCTGTCCACTTCATGCAAACGAAACTTCTGCGCTCACACAAGATTTCGAGGTGGGTGTAGAAGAACGCAAGCAATTTTTCCCTTGCTGAAAAATCAGCGTAGTTGCTATCTGCCTTGATTGCACCAAGCGTTCTTTCAATCAGGTCATTCCAAACTGCGGCTTCTATGGATTCAAAGGAACTGAAGTACTTATAGAATTCAGCTTCTTGTATTCCCAATGAATCTGCAAAGGAAAATACGGATGCCGGGGATTTTCCTTCTGAAAGAATTTGCTTTACATATGCATCAATGATGCGCTCAGCGGAAATTTTAGGTTTTGCTTTTGTTGCCATAATCAGTGGGCTACGATGTAGGTTTTTTGTTCGAGACACAGTATGAATCGCAGACATCTTTCATTGAATTCATTGGGGTTCTCTATGTTGCATACGTGTCCGCATTTTTCAATGGTTTCAAGCACCACTTCATTGTAGCGGGCTACATACTGCCGCGCTGGCTCAAGGAATACGTGGTCTTGCTCCCCCATTAATACCAAACAAGGAGACAACATACGGTGATTAAACATTTCCTGAAGCGTTCTGTTCAACCTTCGCATCAGACCAATCCATTTTTTAACTTCTTTTTCATGCAACTTTCTTGCTTCACGAATGAATACCTTTCGCGATGCTGCATGGTTGTTTCGCGGAAGCAGAATGAGCGCAAACATGCGATACAAGGTGTGAAAGGGCAATACTCTGGTGAGCAGTCTCGCTGCAATCACCAGCAGATTAATCTTTCTGCTCATCTTGAATATACCACCCGCCAGCACCACGCTCGACACCCTTTCCGGAGCCATCTGTTCGATGTTTCTGATAATGATGCTGCCCATAGAAACTCCAACGAAGTGTGCTTCTCTGATTTGAATTGCGTCCATTGTACGAAGCACATCATCTGCTACCGTATTAAACCCGAAAGTATTGTATGCTTCTGTGATATTTTTTGAGTTTCCGTGATCTCGTAAATCCACCAAAAGCAAGTTGAACTTACCTTTGAAAAAAGACACTTGTTTCTGCCAGGTTCTGACGCTTCCACCAGCTCCATGTACAAAAACCATCCATGGAGTGTCTGCATCAACATCGTGTCGCTCGTAATGCAGTATGTCATTCTTCTTTGAGGTGGTCACCTTTTAGAAATTTTGTTCATTGAAATATTTCGCTGTCGGGCACTCTTAAACCTTTGCACATTACCAACCACAAGACCAAGGTGCTTCGTAGCCCTGTTCTGTACGCGGGCTCTCCACATTTTGAAACTGGAGGATTTCATATTTCTGCGCATCAAAGCGATGACTTCTTGTTCGCTTGTACCAAATTGCATTGCAATGGCTTCAAAGGGTGTGCGATCTTCCCAAGCCATCTCAATGATACGGTCAAGCTCACGCTCACTGAGCGTATCTTCCAGTGCTTTGATTTTTCCTTTTTGCATACTAAAAACTACGGAACCAATTCAGACTTAATCATTCTCCTTTTCTTATACTCTTCATGCACAGTGATAACAATGAGGATCATTAGCATGTTGTAGCCCAGATCTTCCAGAGGTATGGTGATGAGCCTTGGCCCCATCATTTCAGCATTGTTATACCATACAACTGGCTCAGATGTGAAGAGTCCGGTAAGGGCTCCATTCACAAGTAAGAAGGGTATTTGAATAAGAAGATAAGCCAGGTAGAATCTCCCTATCCACTGAGTCTTTTTCACAATAAGATGCCATAGGAGCATAAGTGAAAGCAGAGAAAAGGTAAAGAAGGTGTAAGTGCGGTCAACAAATATTATAGAAAGTGTAAAACTGAGCATTATAATGGCGGATGTGACCTTATTCTGTATGCGTATCAATGGGTTTGAAGGTGTAAAATAAATGAGCACTTCGTAAATAAAAACGCATGAGAATGGCACGAAAAGGAAAAACAACCATTCCTCCACGGGGAGATTGGCAATAAACTCACCGAGAATGAATTTTTCATTAAAGCCCCAGATACCTTGCTGTGTGAACCAAATGTCCCAAGGAATGAAAAGAACCCACATTACGATAGTACCAAGAAACACACCTGGCCAGTGCCTCACATAATTTACCCTAGACTCAAAACTGCGAATAAGTGGATAAGAGAAGGTAAAAAGCATTAAGGAAATGTAATAGTACTTTTCCAATTGTCTTATGTTGATGAACGCTTCAATTTCCCTTCATCAGCTTGCTTTGCTTCTCTGAAATATTTGAAAGGTACAACCAACATACCGAAGCATTCACCTTCCTCTCTTTCAAGGTGCTTGTGGTGCACTTTATGCGCTTTGCGGATGGCTCTGAAATAGAGATTATCCGAGTGTTTAAACCAGTTAAAACGCCTGTGGATGAAAACATCGTGAACAAGAAAATAACAAGCACCATAGAGGGCGATACCGATTCCTACAAAGAGTTTCCAGTCGTTTCCATGCATCATACCAAACATAATAAAGAGCCAGGAAGGGATGGCAAAAATGAGAAAGAACACATCATTCTTTTCAAAAAACCCTGGTTCATGCTGGTGATGGTCACGGTGAAAATACCACCCTGCACCATGCATCACAAATTTGTGTGCAAACCAGGCCATAAATTCCATTGTGAAAAAGATGACAATTACAAGAAGTATATAAAGGGCAAGCATCAGGCTACCTTAGCAAGTTTTGCAAAGTCTGGAAGGTCCGAGACATATTTGTAGGTAAATTTATTCAATATCCTGTTACGCTCTATAAGAAATACGCCGGGCATCTGGAAAGGGTCACCTGCAGGTTTTCCAATAAGATGTCCCTTCAATATTCCAGCTACAAAGGCACGCCACCAATTAGGAATTCCCATCAATGAAAGGATCGTTGTCTTACCCAAATCGAATTTTCTGTAAAGCCGCTGGTGAATGTCTGAGATATGACTCACACCGCCTAAGTCATACACATCCAGAATCTCATCTGCTACCTCAGCTGGTACCATGTGTACCAATACGATTTTGGTTCCGGTTGCTTCTATGTAAGCTCTTTTCATTGACAATTCTGTCATAGTCTCACGGCAAAAGGTACATCCGAAATGTCTTAGAAATACCATCATCAACTTCTGAGAGCCCAACAGTTCATCGAGATTCTCTCCCTTGCTCGTAATCAAATCCATATAGATTTTATCTCTTCAAATAGTGTAAACAAGGTCTTGGTGCATTTTGTTTCAACCATATGCAAAAGTACGTACTCAGCCACTGGTATATCATTTGGATCATCGGAATGGTCTTACTTATAGCCTTAACCCAGCCAGATGTTAGAACAAAGAAAATTGACATTGTAAGCTTTGACACTGCAGAATCAGCCCAATTATACTTCACCAATATGCGCTCTTTTTTCTATTTTAAGTCTGAAGAGGGTGGGGGTACATTTGATGTGTATAGACCTAAAGCACAAAAAGATGATAAGATAGACCCCATCCTGCCCTTTGCCATTTACAGCAATTGGCGCGCGAATGAGACCTACATTAGACTAGACACAGTACCTGATCAAGCAGGCTGGGATCGTGCCGAAATACTATTTGAACAGAAATTGCTATATAAAATACCTTTTCCAGAAATCTGGAACGAATCGCAGTATGAATTTGGTAAGGAAATTTATAAGGCCTTGGACAATGAACACTCCATTAGGCTTGTGAATAATAATGGCAATAAAGTGGACCTTGATTCGGCTGAACGGCAAAAGGCAAAACAGATTCTCCGAGATTATTTCAAGCTGTTAGGAAAACTATAGCTTCCAGACAGTAGGTACCAAATGAGGTTGTGCATACACTGATGCTTCAAGACCGTGCTCCTTGATGCTTTTGCTATTCAATAACCAAGGTTTGTGAATGAATACAGCACTGATGTCTTTCAACTCAGGAATCCAATGCTTCACATATTCACCTTCGGGATCGTACCGCTCAGCTTGAGACAAAATATTGAAATACCGGTCACTACGTGGGTCATTGCCCACACCGGCCACGTATGCCCAGTTGCCCCAGTTGTTGCTTACGTCGTAGTCAATAAGGTGATGCTCAAACCATGTTGCCCCAAATCTCCAATCCTGCATCATGTCTTTGACTAAGAAACTTGCAACATTCTGCCTGCCTCTGTTGCTCATGAATCCAGTGAACTGCAACTCACGCATATTTGCATCGATGAAAGGAATACCTGTTTGCCCTATGCACCATGCATCAAACAAAATCCTGTCATGCTGAATTTTGGGAGGTCTGTTCTGAATTCCTCCTGGCCGAAAAAGGATTTTACCAAACTTCAATACTACCCATCTGAAATAATCTCTCCATATGAGTTCAAAAATAAGCCAATAGGTAGACTCATTCCGCAATATTGTTTCCTCAAAGCACACTATTTCATGAAAGATGGCCCTTGCCGAAATGCAACCCAGGGAAAGCCAGGGAGATATTTTGGATGAGTAATCTATGCCTAGCAGTCCATTTCTGGTTTCTTTGTAGGTCCTAATAAGCTCGCTTTCCCAAACATAATGGTTCAATCGCAACCATGCTTGATTCTCACCACCTTTAAAATTTATGCTTGATGTGTAGTCATTATGTGGAATGGAGTATCCTAAATCAAAAAGAGTAGGAAGCTCGTTTTTATGATCAATTACCACTGGCAATGTCAACTTTTTGGGTGAAGGGTAGCAACTCCTTACCTTGCTATATTTCTCCAGGCGCTTTCTAAAATCGGTAAAAACAGTGGGTAAGTCTTCTACGCGCATGGGCAAGTCTGCAACATGGTATAAGCTGCTATCGTGAAACAAGCGAAAATCACAAATATGCCGAAGAGAATCCGCAAGGTTCTTCTCCTGAGCCGCTTCTTCTGTACCAATTGCTTTTAGGGCAAGTACTGCCTTAACCTTATGGCGAATGGCTAGTTCAGTTAGAACCTTTTCAGGGGTCCCTTCCTGGTATAGCAAGGTGCTGCCAATTTTTCTCAATTCACCGTTTAGATCAGCAAGACTTTCCAGTAAAAACTTCGCTCGCCTACTGCCCATTCTTCGTATTCCATAGGCTTCGGCATGCACAGATTGCCTATCCAATACAAACACCGGTAATACATAGTCATACTCCGTTGAAGCCTTGAACAGTGCTTCATGATCATATAATCTCAAGTCATTTCTAAACCAGACAATACACGTGCTCATCATCTTCATTTATGTGTTTTGCAACGCTGACTGCAGTACTTTACATCGTCCCAAACAAGGGACCACTTCTTGCGCCAAGTAAAGGGTTTGCCGCATGTTTTACAGCATTTTGAAGGCAAGTGTTGCTTTTTTACATTCTGCATTCCTTCTTGGTTGGGTGGTTTATTAATTCATCTGAATTTGATGGCCCGCGCATAATTCTGATTGGATCAATAAGGATGAAAGTAACAATGGCACAACAGTTTGGTTGGTTTCAAATCACTGATTCTCACAATTGGAATTTAATATGAAAAAAAAAACCGCCATCGCTTTAGTTGCGATGGCGGTCTTAATCATTCTATTTTTATTTATCGCGCTATCTGTACTTTCTGAACCACTTGGCTGTTGCCTACAGTAATGTTCATCAAGTAAAAGCCTGCGGGTACATCGTTCACATCAATGTATTCTCTTGTTAAGCCATTGCTGCGCTGTCCAAGATCTATAGACTTCACATTCTGACCAAGAAGATTCACAAGATCCACAGTTACTCTGTTAGCACTGCTCAGATCTACATCAAGTGTGAATTGGTAATTGGTAGGATTTGGGAAAACCTTGATACTGTTCACAAACTCCATGTGGTCAGTACTTAGGGTTGCTGGAACAAGGACTGCATCAATTACATGCACCACTCCATTGGAAACTTCGATATCTGCAACAGTTACTGTCGCGTTTCCATTGGCATTTCCAACCATTACAGCACCCATTTCAATTGTCACTTGAAGTCCTTCTCCATTTAGTGTAGGCAGAATTTGGCCATCACTCAAACTTCCTGAAAGGGCTGCAGCGCCAATAACGTGGTAAGTCAAAACTTGAGTAAGAAGACCTGTTGGGTCAGCGAGCAGTGCATCAAGGGTAGATTGAGGCACGTTTGCGAAAGCTTCATCTGTTGGGGCAAACAATGTAAGGCTTCCCGGTGCATCGAGCGCTCCATCAAGACCTGCCAAAAGCAGCACGGACTCAAGGGTGTTGTGCACAGAGCTTGTGCGCACCACGTCCCATATAGTAGCCGGTCCAGAGCATGTCAATGTTGGAAAGCCATTGTCAACTTGCTGATTGGGAGAAGCATCACCACAAAAACCTACTTCCTGAATTCCAAGGATATACGTGCCATCTTCTGGGCAGATCCAGGTAATTTCGCATCCTTGAGCCTGAGCGATTAGTTCATTCGCTTCGTTGAGCACTGAAAGTTCAGCATCCCACGAACCTGCGCCAGGACCATCACAGATAGAAAACGTATAAGTAATCCCTGCTTCAAAACTTTCTACGATGTATGATTCGCTCGCCCATGCTTCAAAATCTGTAATTTGATTTACAGGACAATCTCCATTGGCGTCTGGAACTGGTGCACCACCAAACAAGGTGTTAAAGTTGTTGTAAGGTCCGGAAGCAAAGTCTGTACAAGGGGCAGCTTCTGGAACCAATACTGCATTGATAACATGAACTACTCCATTATCGGCAACTAAATCGGCAACTGTTACCTGAGCATCATTGATAAATACGTTTCCACCTACAATAGAAACAACCACTGGTTGTCCTTGCAATGTAATGATCTCTTGACCATCAGAGAGTGAACCAGATAGTGCAACTGCTCCTACAACGTGATATAAAAGTACATCTGTGAGCGCTCCTGAAGGATCGGCAATCAAAGCATCGAGTACACCATCAGGAAGTGCCGCAAAAGCTGCATCAGTAGGGGCAAATAATGTGAACGCGCCTGGGTTGCTTAGCACTCCATCCAGGCCTGCAAGTCCAATAGCTGTTTCAAGGGTAGTGTGGTCTGCGCTGTTTACCACAATATCCCAAATGCTATTTTGCAACACAACACCCGTACAAGTGAGAGTTGGATAACCATTATTCGTTTCGAGGTTAGAAGATTCATCTCCACAGAAACCAACTTCTTGAACACCTATAAGGTATGTACCGCTGCCTGGCGAAGTCCACGTTAATGAACATCCTTCCACTGAAGCCACTACTACACCTTCAAGTGTCGAAACAGTCAATTCTGCATCCCAAGTACCGGCGCCAGGACCATCACAAATTGAAAATGTGTATTCTATACCTTCAACAAAATTATTTACTGTATATTGCTCAGATGCCCATGCTTCAAAAGTTGTAATCTGGTTCACCGGACACACTCCATCCACAGAGTTTGGAGCACCGCCAAAAATGGTGTTGAAGTCAATATAAGGACCCGCAGCAAAATCGGTACAAACCAGTACAGGCAATAGCACCCCATTGATCACGTGAAGCACTCCATTTTCACCATCCAAATTTGCAGCAGTTACTTGGGCATCATTAATAAATACAGTACCGCCTACAATACTCACTCCTACGTCCTGACCTTGAAGCGTTGTCCAACTCTGTCCATCTGCCAAATTGCCAGAAAAAACGATTTGACCAAGTACGTGGTACAATAAAATTTGGGTTAAATCTCCTGAAGGATCGGCGAGCAACTCATCAATTACATCCTGACCAAGAGCCGCGAATGCAGCGTCGTCAGGAGCAAAAACAGTGAGCGAAGCCCCACCATCATTCAAGGCTCCATCGAGTCCAGCTGCCAGCACAGCGGCTTCCAAAGTGTTGTGATTTGGACTGTCTTGTATAATTTGCCATACAGTTTGCGACTGTCCACTCATTGCGATGCCGCAAATTGCTGCGACCAAGAGTATAAGTTTTCTCATTTTAATTAAGGTTTAAGTTTGATTTAAAAAATAAAGAGAAACTTCTGTTTCCCTTGCAAAAGTAACAAGGCAGGTTAGTTATTGTTTTGCATTTCTGACATTTGGTTGAACAGTATCTTGAATTTACAGGATTTTTAAAATGAATCATTTGACCCTTAAATGATACAAAATTTTATCTCAAATATGATTAATATACTGATTATCTAATATTTAACATGTCTATTTAGGAAATATTAAAAACGTCAAAACTTAAGATTGTTGGAGTCTTGGGATTGTCAGAATGCTAATTTTGTTTAGTCTTTTAACTTTTATTAGAATCAATAGGCTTAGCATCTCTGCGTAAGAAGCTAACTCAAATGGGCCTTCTCAAAGCATCTTTGTAAGTGCTTAGCGCGCGCTCACGCGCCACTTTGTGATCCAATATTGGTTTCGGATAGTTCTTGGTGCCGTATTCAGTAACCCATCGCGCTATGTATTCCTTTTTGGGGTCGAACTTTTGGGACTGCAACTCAGGATTAAATACCCTGAAGTAAGGGGCTGCATCGCATCCACTACCTGCTGCCCATTGCCATCCTCCATTGTTGGCTGCCAAATCAAAATCCAGGAGCTTTGAAGCAAAATAAGCCTCACCCCAGCGCCAGTCAATGAGCAGATGTTTGGTAAGGAAGCTCGCCACGATCATCCGCACCCTATTGTGCATGAATCCTGTTGTATTCAACTCTCTCATTCCGGCATCCACTATTGGATATCCTGTGCAGCCTTCGCACCATGCGTCAAATTCTTCAGGATTGTTTCTCCATTGTATGCGGTCGTAATCTGCTTTGAAGGCGTGGTCTATGCGATCTGGAAAATGCCATATTATTACTTGATAAAAATTCCGCCATATCAATTCATTCAACCAACTATCACTATGGTTGAGCGCCACTTTCGTTAATGCACGGATGCTTAGTGTTCCGAAACGCAGATGAATTCCCAATTTAGATGTCTGCCCTTTTGCCGGCAGGTCGCGCATTTTGCTATACTCAGAAAGAAGGTTGGTGTCGACCAACCTTGGTGGATAGTCAAATTCCATAGATTCGAACCCCATGGAAGCCAAAGAAGGAAAGGCTGCCGGACTGCATTTTTGAAACTTATCGAAGTATGGACTGCAAGGCAAAGGCTCCAGCATAACATCAGTGAGCATGGACCGCCATTTTCTGCTGAATGGTGTGTATACTACATATGGGTTTCCATCTTCTTTTACCACTTCGTTTGTATCAAATATTACTTGATCCTTAAACGAATGAAATTCTATGTCATTCTTTTTTAGAAGGGATTCTATCAGCGCATCTCTCTTTCTCGCATAGGGTTCATAATCTCTATTCGTGTATACCGCTTGGACGTGGTACTCAGTCAACAATTGCTTCCATATAGCTTCGGGATGCCCATATCTCATAACCAATTCACTGCCAAAAGAACGCAGCATGGTACTCAGCTTATTCAGTTCCTGATGTATAAACTGAACCCTTAAGTCCTTCGGGTTCTCCAATCTGTCGAGTATCTTCTTATCGAAAATAAAGATTGGAACCACAGGTAATCCAGACCTAAGCGCATGGTGCAGGCCTACATTGTCTTCCAATCGCAAATCGCGCCTGAACCAATAAAACGCTACTGCACTTGGTTTACTCATCGTCACAATTTTGCAGATTTAGCGTAAGGCTTGGCATATTGATAACGGTCGGGAGGCGCAACACGGTTATAACCATCTAATGACGAAATGGCGACGATATCTGCCTTATCAAGATGAATGTATCCATCACTGCCGAGCAGGTGCTCATCAAGATGAATAGATTCTATGCTACCGACAAGCATTCGTGTATTATTTGAACGAATATGTATTTCTTCTTGCAGAGAGCATGCGAGTTTCAGTGGACTTTCTTCGACAAATGGAGCCAAAAAACCGTTATGAAATGCTGCTTTAAAAGAGCATGCTTCAAACTCTGAAACTTCCACAGGGTAGCGCGCTGAGGTCTGATGCGCTCGCTCATGCATGCTGTGCGAAATGGCGTTAACTGTATAAAATCCCGAATTTAGTATATTCTGGTAGGTGTGTCGTTCATTTTCCACTGGCCTAGTAATTATACCAATCAGTGGTGGGTTGGATCCGACGTGAACAACTGATGAGAACACCGCCAGATTGAGAAAACCATCAGCGCTGATGGTGCCAACCATGTTTGCAGCTTTGTAGCCCGTAATGGAACTGATGAGCGTTGCGCGGTATTGCTTTTCAAAACCTTTTATATCGACTGCGCCAATTACCATCACAAATTTTGTATAGCACCCATGCCGCCATCTACACCAATAATCTGACCTGTGATCCATGTGGCTTGATCGCTGAGTAAAAAACCAGCCATGGCAGCTCCGTCGTAGGGTGTACCTACCTTCTTCAGGGCATGCCTGTTCTTGCTGGACTCCTTTTTGGCATCTGTATTCAGCAGTTTCTCAGCCATAGGTGTATCGCTGAGTGAAAGTGCAATCGCATTTACCCTTATAGCAGGGGCCAACTCAGCACTCAACGCCTTGGTAAGGCCTTCAATCCCGCCTTTCGCAGCTGAAACTGATGCGTGAAACGTCAACCCTCTTTGAACTGCAACTGAACTAAACAAAACTATAGCACCTCCACCCGCCTCCTTCAATTTAGGAAGGGCTGCCTGAATGGTGTTCACTGCACCAAGTGTATTCACTTTAAAATCTTCCAAAAAGTCTTCGTTCTTCAACCGGTGAAATGGTTTCAAATTGATGCTGCCGCCTAGATATGCTACTCCGTGTATTTTTTCCGGAAGAAAACTCCAGTCGGCATCTTCTCTGGTTGCATCAATGTTGTGTACGTGTAGCGCTGCAGTTCCATCAATACGCTCTGTGGCATTTCTCGAGGCAACGAAGACCACATGACCACTTCCCAACAAGGTATCGGTAAGCGCTTTACCGATACCCGTTGTTCCTCCAACTATTAAGAAAGTTTTATACATTAATTTTTTCCGAGATTCTCAATCTCTTTCATTACGCTTTCAGCTTCTGCATGCAATTTATCAGACCCTGCGCGGTCTATATGAGAAATTCTATACGCTTCTTCAAGCATTTTCTTGTATTTCTTCTCAAGCTTTTGAACTGGAGTTTCCCTCTTAAACATACCAAACATATCAGTCTAGGTATTTGAAAAATTCATTCCTCACTTCAGGATCCTTGAATTTGCCATGGTAAGAGCTAGTCACGGTGCTACTGCTTTGGTCTTCAACGCCTCTTATTGAAACACACATATGACGGGCATCAAGCACCACAGCCACATCTTCAGTCTCCAGCATCAACTTCAACTCTTCAGCTATTTGCACAGTAAGCCGCTCCTGAACCTGCGGCCTTTTCGAGAAATACTCAACAATTCGGTTTATTTTTGAAAGACCAATCACCTTTCCGCTAGAGATATAAGCCACGTGAGCCACTCCAAGAATGGGTACAAAATGGTGCTCGCAAAATGATTTAACAGTGACATTCTTCTCAACAAGCATTTCATTGTACCGATACTTATTATCAAATAAAGCCACCTTAGGCTTATTTGCTGGATTCAGCCCGCTGAATACTTCCTTAATATACATCTTAGCCACGCGTTTCGGTGTACCCTTCAGGCTATCATCGGTGAGGTCAAGGCCCATGGTGTGCATGATCTGCTCAAAATGATACGCTATTCTGGCCATTTTCTGGTCGTCACTCATATCAAAAGCATCGGCTCTTATGGGTGTTGCAAGCGAACTTAAGAGATGTTCATCACCGAGAATATCCTCAATATTTATTTCTTCATTCTCCAACTTCAACGAAATTCCGTTCTGTTTCATAAAGTGTAATTTTTAAGTCAAATTTTTGGTCTATTTCAGCCCTAAGAAGCCTCCAAATTACCTGGGCAATGTGCTCAGCTGTGGGGTTAAGATTTTTGAATTCTTCTACATCAAGGTTTAAATTCTTATGATCAAACCTCTGCTCAATCTTGGCTCTAATTATATCACTCAGCGTTTTGGTGTCTATTACATAGCCCGTATCAGGATTAACTTCTCCGGTCACGCTTACTGTCAAATTATAATTGTGCCCGTGGTAATTGGGGTTGTTACATTTTCCAAAAATAGCTTGGTTCTTCTCCTCACTCCAGATAGGATTGTGCAGCCTATGTGCAGCATTAAAATGGGCTTTACGAGAAACTGTAACTTTCAAAACTTATATTTGAGTTGAGAAGAATTATATAACAGGCCTCATGGGCAATTGTTTTTTCAGACTCAATGTACCAGTCGAAAATGCTCCATCACTGGCTCAAACAACATCTTAAACCATGGGGTGAACTTAGATGGGTCACGCTGCATATCCTGCGCTATAATGGCGGGAGCTGAATACTTCCAGTCGCAAACTTCATCAGGGTTGGGCTTAGGTATGGTGTCGCTTTTTCCTACGTAAATATGGTCTATCTCATATTCAATAAGCCCATTGTCCAGTTCAGATCTGTAGGTGAATCTAAACGCATAATTTAAAGCACAAGTAAAACCCATCTCTTGGTTCAACTTTCTTTGAAGAGAAGTATTTATTTCCTCATCGAGCTGCGGATGAGAGCAGCAGGCATTGCTCCACAGATTGGCCGTGTGGTATTTTTTGGATGACCTCTTTTGCAAGAGCATCTCCCCTTTAGAGTTAAATATGAAAATAGAAAATGCCCTGTGTAATGCCCCTTTTCTATGGGCATCCAACTTTTCCATTATTCCAAGTTCTTCATCATTTTCATCAACAAGTATTACAGAATCGCTCATTGGTTAAAGTAAGTTTAAACTGTGCCTTACATAAGAACTAAAGAATAAGGCATACTTCCGCTTGTTGCTGATCCTCACTCTCTCTTGGAGAATATTTGCTGTGGTCTTATTTTTAATTTTTCGAAACAACTTGTAGTAATATACATAAGCAACGAATACTCCAAAACGGGCGTTTTTTGGCAATTGCTGAATCCCTTCATGACCTACCCTAAAGTCTGCCTCAATATCTTCTTCAATAGCATGCTTAGCAGCTTCATCAAATTGACTCAGATCAACTCCCGGAAAATAAGTGCGGCCAAGGCATTCAAAATCTGCTTGTAAGTCTCTCAGAAAATTGATTTTTTGAAACGCAGAGCCAAGCTTCATCGCGTAAGGCTTAAGTCTTTCGTATTCCGAATTGTCGCCCCGAACAAAAACGCTTAGGCACATGAGACCTACCACCTCAGCAGAACCCAGGATGTACGCTTCATACCCCTGGTTGTCATAGTCTGACTTATCCAAATCCATTCTCATACTTTTCAGAAAAGTGCTGATACAATCATGACTTATTTGGAAGTCACGCACTGCTTTTTGAAAGCTGTTAAGGATTGGGTTCATGCTTATTCCGAGTGAGATGGCTTTGAAAGTCTCTGTTTCGAACTCATCTAACAACTCTTTTTTTGGAAAATCGTGGAAGGTATCTACTATTTCATCAGCAAATCGTACAAAACCATATATTGCATAGATAGGATCTCTCAAATCCCGAGACAAGAACCGTATTCCCATAGAAAAGGAAGTGCTGTAAGACTTGGTAGTAAGCCTACTGCACTTGATAGAAACTTCGTCAAAAATACGCTTCATGAAAGGTTAACTATAAAGTTTTTCGACTTCTCTTGCCACAACAATCCCGGAAATAAGAGATGGAGGAACGCCCGGTCCTGGTGTGGTAAGTTGGCCTGTATAGAATATATTTTTCACTTTTCTATTCGCTAAACTTGGTTTTAGAATTGCCGTTTGTCTCAGCGTATTGGCCAGGCCGTATGCATTTCCCTTATAGGAATTGTACGCTGATATAAAATCTGAACAGGCAAAATCACGCCTGAAGATAACATGATTTCTAATATTTTGTTCAAGCAGCTCTTCCAGTCTGCTCAATACCATCTGATAATAGTTCTCCTTAATTTCTTGATTCTCAATTAAACCAGGTGCAGTGGGTATCAAAATAAATAAATTCTCACAACCTTCGGGGGCTGTTTCCGGGTCTGTTTTGGAAGTGACAGAAACATAAAAGAGAGGTCTTTTCGGCCATGCAGGCTTATCATAAATCTCTTGGGCATGTGCAGAAAAGTCGGCATCAAAAAATAGATTGTGGTGAAGAAGACCTTCTATCTTCTTGTTGATTCCAATAAAATAGAGAAGGCTAGATGGAGCCATGGTCCTGCTATTCCAGTATACTTCATCATAGTTTCTGTATGCAGGTTTGAGCAAGGCTTGTTCGGTGTGATGATAGTCTGCTCCTGAAATTACAATAGATACGGGCCTTAGAGTCCCATTCACAACAACACCAGTTGCCAATCCATTATCGACAAGAATCTCGCTCACCGGTGCATTGCAGTGAATTTTAACGCCAAGTGATTCTGCCAAAGAAACCATTGCGTCAACAATTTTGTACATGCCTCCACGAGGGTACCAGGTCCCGAGTTTCATATCGGCATAATTCATCAAGCTATACAAGGCTGGCGTTTTTTCAGGCATAGCACCTAGAAATAACACAGGAAACTCAAGCAACTCTATCAGCTTCGGATGGGAGATGTAACGCCTAATCTCTTTGGAAACGGAGCTAAAAAGTTGCATCCGAAATGCTCCGGAAATCACGCGCCAATCTGCAAACTCAAGAAGGCTTCGCCCAGGTTTATAAACAAGATCATTGATTCCTACTTCGTATTTGTATTGGGCTTCCTTAAGAAATTTGATAAGGCCTTTGCTACTGCCTGGTTCGTACTGATCAAATAGATGGCAAAGTGATTCAAAATCGGCCGGTAAATCCATCCGATCATTCTTACCAAAATGCACACAGTATGAAGGGTCTAGCCTATGCAGTTCATAGTAATCACTTACTTTTTTACCAAATAAATCAAAATAAGAATCAAAAACCCCAGGCATCCAATACCAGCTTGGACCCATGTCGAATGTGAAGCCTTGGGAGGAAAATTTCTGGGCCCTGCCCCCGGGCATGGTGTTCTTTTCGTAGATATCAACTTGATAACCTGCCTTTGCAAGATTTGACGCAACAGAAAGTCCGGCAAAGCCGGACCCTATAACTGCTACTTTTCTGTTCGTCATGCAATGTTATCTATAATCACTCAGGGTAACCATGAGCTTTTTGCGTGCCAGAAATATACGGCTTTTAATGGTGCCAATTGGAAGACCCAATTTATCGGCAATTTCCTTGTATTTAAATCCTCTGTTGTACATTAAAAAAGGAACCCGGTATTCATCTTCCAACTCTTCAACAACCTTGGTGATTTGACCATGTGAGAAGGTGCTATCCGGATCAGCAAAACCTCCTCCAACAGTTGAATTATTTATGTAGTACTGTTCGTCGGTTTTATCAATAATCGTATTGGTGCGAACTGCCTTGCGATAATTGTTGATGAAGGTATTGCGCATGATGGTATACAGCCACGCTTTGAGATTTGTCTTCTCTTCAAATTTGTCGCGGTAGGTCAATGCCTTTAGGAAAGTTTCCTGAAGAAGGTCATTGGCTTCTTCGTCGTTGTTGGTAAAGCCATAGGCAAAGGACTTCAGTGATCTTTGGAAAGCGATAAGTTGTGAATCAAAATCAAATGCGCTCATGTTTTGCTCTTTTTGTTCAACAAATGTAGTCATTCATTAGACATTACCAAGAAGCAGCGCCTGTTAATTTCTCACAAGAGGCTTTGATTTTACGCAATTATAATAGCATTTCATCTGAATTACAGCAGTTTGACTATAAAAACGCCTGTTTAGCATTCTAATAATCTCGTTAAACATGTTTTTGAAATGGTCTTATTTCACTGACAGAAAGGCCATGAAATCTTCTAACGAGCGATTGATGAAGAGCCTGTCATTCTTTATAATGCCTTCCGTATTCTCGATTCGATTGGTAATGTGAATGGTACAATTAGGAAAACTCTCAAGAAGATCTTTAAATAGGTTGTTAATTTCAGAGGTATTGTTGAGAGAGAGGGTGGATGTAAGCAGAAAATCAGAAGGAATCAATTCGTTCACTGCAATTACATCTCTTATCGGAACGCTTTGGCCCAAATAAATAGCCTTATATCCCGCTTTTCGAATAATGTAATTGTAGAAAAGGAGTCCCAGCTCGTGCAGCTCTCCTTCTGGCAAAAATAAGAGGAAACTCTTATTGATAGTTTGTGGAAGCAAGCTTTGACTATCGATGGCCACAATAAGTTTTTGCCGAATCAAGTTACTTATAAAATGCTCTTGTGCAGGACTTACAGAGCCCGTCTGCCATAATATTCCCACTTGTCTAAAGAATGGATAAACCACTCTTAGTATGGTTTGCTCGAATCCGAGTCTAAGAATACAATTGGCAAGTATTCGCTCAAATCGGGCTTCATCTATATCAATCATTGCAACAGTAAGGCTCTCAATTTGAACACGTTCTTCCATGTGTTCATATCCAATTTCAATTACTTTCTGGTGGAGCTCTTCGGCGCTTAATCCTATAATTTTTGATATTTTTAATCCATAATTGTTGAGAATGGCAATATTGAGCACCTTGCGGAGATCATCATTTGAATAAAAACGAATATTGGTATCAGTGCGATTCGGTGCTAAAATACCATATCTCTTTTCCCAAATTCTGAGGGTGTGCGCTTTGATTCCAGAAAGCCGCTCTATGTCCTTAATTGAGTATTGCACCATCATAAATTATCTACAGGCATATTAGAACAGATAAAAATAGTTTCTTGTTTAAAACTCATCCGTCATTCTTAAACAAAAGTAGTTATTCGTTTTGAAGCAGGTACCCCCATTGTGTTTTCCACGAACCTACTTTGTACTTTTGACTGTGACCTTACAAGAGAAAATAAAGCTCTTACCTACAAAACCAGGCGTCTATCAATTCAAGGATAGCGAGAGTAAGATCATCTATATTGGCAAGGCGAGAAGTCTTAAAAA
This sequence comes from Cryomorpha sp., assembly GCA_041749535.1. Lineage (GTDB taxonomy): Bacteria > Bacteroidota > Bacteroidia > Flavobacteriales_D > Cryomorphaceae > JBBQZU01. The sequence continues at coordinate 130,911 of JBGTBE010000108.1, forward strand.
TAGGGTGAGTTCATACTTCAACAAAAACGGTGGTCATACTGGTAAAACGCGGCTAATGGTCAAGCGAATTGCCGATGTACAAGTAATCGTAGTAGCAACCGAACTCGATGCGCTGCTTTTGGAAAACAATCTTATAAAAGAGTATCAGCCAAGGTACAACGTGAATCTTAAAGATGATAAAACGTATCCATGGCTTTGTATCAAGAAAGAGCGTTTTCCAAGAATATTCTCGACTCGCAATAAGTTGCAAGATGGTTCGGAATACTTTGGCCCATATGCATCCGTAAAGGTCATGAATACCCTTCTAGGCCTTATCAGGCAGCTCTATGGTATAAGAACCTGCAACTACGATCTCAGTGAAGCGAATATTTCGAAAGGAAAATTTAAAGTCTGTCTTGAATATCACATCGGAAATTGTTTAGGGCCTTGTGAAGGGTTGCAAACGAATGATGATTACACAGCACAAATCGATGACATACGCCTCATTATTAAAGGCAACATATCATCCGTGATTAGAACACTTAAGGAGCGAATGCAAGCATTTGCCAGTAAGTTGGAGTTTGAAAAAGCGCAATCTCTTAAAGAGAAAATTGATATCCTTCAGAAATACCAAAGCAAGAGTGCCATCGTAAATTCCGCCATTGACAATGTAGACGTGTTCTCTGTAGTATCAGATCAAGCTGCCGCTTATGTGAACTTCATGCGGGTGGTAGATGGCGCTGTAATTCAAAGCAACACCATCCCCATTCGAAAGCGACTTGACGAATCAGACCAGGAGATGCTTGAAATGGGCATCGCTGAGGTGCTAAATCAATATGGTTCACTGGCGCATGAAATTATAGTACCTTCAATTCCGCTCACCCATTTTGGTATCCATAAATTCTCGGTTCCCCAAAGGGGAGATAAGTTCAAACTTCTAGAACTATCTCTGCGGAATGCGCGCTACAATATGCTCGAAAAGCAAAAGCAAGTGCGATTCACCGACCCAGAGTCGCACACCAAAAGGGTGTTGGAACAAATGAAGAAAGACCTTAGGCTTACTGAGGTTCCCGCGCACATAGAAGGATTTGACAACTCCAACTTGCTTGGCACCAATGCCGTTTCAGCTTGTGTGGTATTCAAGAATGCAAAACCAAGCAAACGAGAATATCGGCATTTCAATATAAAAACAGTAGAAGGTCCTGATGATTTTGCATCGATAGCTGAGGTTGTGCTACGACGCTATACCAGGCTTCTCAAAGAAAGAGAACCCCTCCCCCAACTCATTGTGATAGATGGTGGTAAGGGGCAACTCAGTGCTGCGATTGAAAGCCTGGAAACACTGGGACTAAGGGGAAAAATTGCCATCATAGGTATAGCCAAAAGGCTCGAAGAGGTCTATTTCCCGGGTGATAGCGTGCCTCTGTACATTGATAAAAAATCTGAAACACTGAAGGTACTACAGAATATACGCAACGAAGCACATAGATTCGGCATCACCCACCATAGGGACAAGAGAAGCAAAAACACGATTAAGACTGAACTTACGTCGATACCCGGCATAGGACAGGCAAGTGCGGCCTTGCTTCTCAGGGAACTAAAATCCACAAAAGGTGTAAAAAATGCTACTCCTGAAGAGCTCGAAAAGTTGCTTGGCAAAAAGAAAGCAGCATCACTTCAGCTTTGGTTTGCAACCCAAGATTAACCAAACTTATCTGAAAGAATCCTCATTTCCACGGCAGGCGATATGCGCTCATATATGATGTTGTAAACTGCATCGGCAATTGGCATATTCACTTCGTAGTTGCGGTTCATTTCGTAAATGCTCTTCGAAGCATAATACCCTTCTGCAACCATTTCCATTTCAAGCTGCGCAGCCTTTACAGTATATCCCTTCCCCAACATATAACCAAAGGTTCGATTACGGCTAAATTTAGAATAAGCAGTAACCAATAAGTCGCCGAGATAAGGCGGCTCGCATACGTCCCTATGAAAGGGATTCACCTTGTCCAGGAATCGCTCCATCTCAATGATAGCAGCAGAAATAAGCAATGCTTGAAAATTATCTCCATAGCCAAGACCTCCACAAACACCAGAAGCAATTGCATATATATTCTTAAGCACAGCAGCTATCTCAGCTCCAAAAAGATCTTCACTGGTGGAAGTTTTCAAATACCTGGTTGAGAGCGCGTCTGCCAAAAAAGCCGCATTTGACTCTTTCATACAAGCAATGGTGAGAAAAGAAAGTCGCTCCATTGCAACCTCTTCAGCATGACAGGGGCCGCAAATAATCCCAATATTATCATAAGGAACTTCAAATACCGTGTGAAAATAACGGGCCGGGATGGAATGATACTCTGGAATAATACCTTTAACTGCTGAGAAAATAATCTTCTCCTTAAGAAGTTCCTTGTCTATGTCCTTAAATGTAGGATGAACGAAAGCTGAAGGAATGGCAACAATCAGAACATCCGATAATCTGATTACTTCTTCCAGATTTGACGTGAGATGCAACCTGCTCACATCAAACTGAACAGCGCGCAGATAATTTGGGTTATGAGAGAACTTTTTGACATGCTCTACCACTTCAGGTTTGCGAAGCCACCAATGAAGTGAACTACTTTTTTCCGAAATCAACTTCGCAAGTGCTGTGGCCCAGGATCCACCCCCAATTACGCCAATACTCATCTCTTTTGCCATTTGGCTGGGAATTGTAAAGGCTAAAGATATAAATGTTCTTAGATTCGTTTTTCAAACATACAGTATGCGTAAATCCACTGGAATCTTAGTACAAATTGCGGCTGTTCTACTCCTCTTTACGGCTTGTAAAACGCACGTCAATGAACAAACAGATGAATCGGAGTTAAACGCATTTGTTGATCCAGTGTTGATTGAAATATATGACGCGGCCGACCGACGTGATTATACCACTCTATCTGCATATGCAACCCATGAAACAGCCGCGTATAGGATGGCCTATGCGAGATGCATGGCATCTTTTCTTGACCCCAATGGATTTGAATTGATTGGAAAACTCTTAACCGATCCCATCCCATTCGTAAGGCTTCATGCAGCGTTTGCGGCAGGGCAGTACCGCGATACTATGATGTTGCAATTTCTTGAACCCGCAATTAAAAAGGCCAGCATTCCTGAAATCAAGGCCGAACTGCTCGAAGCAATTGGAAAATGTGCAACTCCGAATGCAATGAAATTTCTTACAATGCATACTCCCAGCACTGCCATTGAAGAAGCTGGAAAAATGTGGGGCATTTACAACGCTATGTTAAAGAACCTATTGGTAAAAGAAGATTTGCGCATTATAGTAGCCCACCTGAATTCAGGTGAACAAGAAACAAGGCTTGCAACTGCACACATAATCAGCCGTCAGAACCAATACCCATTGGATGATTATGCAACTGAAATTGCTGCAGCTGCGCACAGCGATCCATCCGCAGAAATTAGATTGGCATCCGTTATTGCGTTGAGACACTGTATGCAAAGTGATTCACTCTTAGTCAATATAGCGAAAAGTGACCCTGATCCTCGAGTACGTGCTGCTGCAATTGCAGGAATAGCAGATATACAAACCAAAGATGGCCTGGAGTTAATAAGCATATCACTCGATGATGGCTCCCCATGGGTTGCCATGAGCGCGGCGAAGAAGCTTGGAGATATATATGACGCTGCCTTTTTAACAGGCATCAGCGATTTGCTGCGAACAAGTACAGTGCCTGAAGTGAAAGGGGCTATCCTGTCAAAGTGGCTTCAGGCATCCCCATCAGATGGTTGGCAAAAATATTCGGCTACTATGCGCACTGTGCATTCTCAGCACGAATGGGCCGTGGTTATAAAGCAGTTATCAGCAGTGCCAACGGCCATCGACACACTGGAGAAATACTTTGATATGCAGCCTCCGCTCAGCACTGCTGCTGCCGAGGCACTTGCGTTTGGAGCAACGATCTTTCCTGAATGGAGGCCAATCCTTCGTAAAAAGGCATTTGCTGCATTTAAAGGGCTACGGGCCTCACAATGCGCCGTATTTGCCGAAGCCCTCACCCCTGAACTTGCAGGCGAAGATTCTGAAATTCTCATTGCTCAAATGCGCGCTGCCGCAGATGAATTCAAATCGCCTGGTCAATACGAAATAAAGACCTCCCTTTTAAAAGCTGCGGCAAGGTTAGCTGGTGAGACCTATGAAGCTCCAGCGCCGGAGTGGAACAATCCTGCCGACTGGGAATTTATCAAATCTATTCCACGGAACTCAAGTGCAACAGTCTATACCCGAGAAGGTACTATGGAATTGGCTCTTATAGTTGAAGATGCTCCAATCTCCACTTCCAATTTCATCAAATTGGCCGAATCAGGATTCTACGATGGGCTCTCCTTTCATAGAGTGGTCCCGGGATTTGTAACCCAAGGCGGCTGTCCAGATGGTGATGGGTATGGCAGTACCTCATATAGCATTCGTTCAGAGTTTAGCCCGCTTCACTATGGTACGGGTGTGGTTGGCTATGCCTCTGCCGGAAAAGACACCGAAGGATGCCAATGGTTTGTGACCCATTCGCCTGCTCCCCACCTCAATGGAAGGTATACAATATTCGGGGCTATAAGCTCTGGTTATGAAACACTTACAAGTATTCATTCAGGGTGTATCATAGACTCTATTAGAGTAAACAGATAAGTGGTGGGAATCATAGGATTCATTAAGATTCGCGCTTGTTAAACCCAAAGGAAACCCCATCTTCGTAACCCAAATTTCCAAAGCGACGTACTATGCAAGCTATACTGAGTAGAAAAAGAGCTATGAACGTGGACGATCTCGCCAGACTCACCGTGGGTGAATTGCGCAAAGTCAAGAACAAGAATTTTTTGTTCTTTAATGTGCTTGCAATTTCCGACCTTGTGGTTTTCTACCACAGCCTGTACTTCGAAAATTGGGCAATGTTATTTCTTTCCTTCGGCATTTTTGTTGCTGGTCTCGCCTTGTACGACAACTACAAAGTATCGCTCCGCTTTCTTAACGAAGCTGAATCAGGGCGAAGGTAATCAAGCAAGCCATCCTTCTACTTCCGCCAGCTGTAATGCAGGCAATTCCAGTTTATTCTTTTTGCGATAACCATTGAGCCTTTGGTGAATTACGGTTGCCTTCTCTGATTTCAGGTCAACAACATTCAAGAATCCAGCCTTAACCAAATGCTCTACCCACTCTTGAGGAATCCCCGCTGCAATGAACTCAGATTGATCACCAACAGATACTCTTTTCTCCGGACGCATTTGTGGAAAAAGAAGTACCTCCTGAATAGATGCATTTTCCGTGAGTAGCATCACAAGTCTGTCCACTCCAATTCCCATACCTGCTGTTGGTGGCATTCCATACTCAAGAGACCTCAGGAAATCATGGTCGATAAACATGGCTTCGTCATCTCCTCTTTGCGAAAGCAAGAGTTGGTCTTCAAAACGCTCCCGCTGATCTATCGGGTCATTCAGTTCCGAATAAGCATTCGCAAGCTCCTTGCCATTCACAATAAGCTCAAAGCGCTCAGTTAGAGCTGGGTTGTCCCTGTGCTTTTTACACAGTGGCGACATTTCAATTGGGTAATCTATAATAAAGGTTGGCTGAATCAAATTCGGCTCACACTTCTCACCAAATATTTCATCGATAAGTTTTGCCACACCCATGCTCGGTGTGGTGGCAATTCCCAGCTTCTCACAGGCGTCTTTAAGCTCTTCTATACTCTTGCCACTGATATCAAATCCGGTAAATTCCTTAATGGCATCTGTCATAGTAAGCCTTCTGAAAGGGGCTTTAAGAGAAATCTCCCTTTCGCCCATTCGCACTGAACTTGATCCATTCACCTCTGTAGAGACGTGCTCAAGCATCTTCTCTGTAAATTCCATCATCCATTGGTAGTCCTTGTAGGCAACATAAATTTCCATGATGGTGAATTCCGGATTGTGTGTGCGATCCATTCCCTCATTTCTGAAGTTTCTGGAAAACTCATAAACCCCCTCAAACCCCCCAACAATGAGTCTTTTCAGGTAGAGTTCGTTTGCAATGCGCAAATACAGAGGAATATTCAGTGCATTGTGGTGGGTTATAAAAGGCCTGGCCGTAGCCCCGCCCGGGATAGGTTGCAACACCGGAGTATCCACCTCGAGATACCCGAAATTGTTGAAGAATCTACGCATGGAGTCCACAATCCTGGTACGCTTGATAAATGTATCTCTTACCTTAGGATTCAATACCAAATCTACGTAGCGCTGCCGGTATCGCTGTTCTGGATCAGTGAAAGCGTCATGGATACTTCCTTTGTCATCGATTTTTGGAAATGGCAATGGCCGCACTGACTTGCTGAGCAATTGGAAATTTCTGACATGTATAGATATTTCGCCTACCTGGGTGGTAAATACAAAACCTTCTACCCAAACAAAATCACCTCTATCAAGCAATTTCTTAAAGAACTCGTTATACATCCATTTGTCTTCGCCCGGACAAATTTCATCTCTGTTAAAGTAAAGCTGAATTCTTCCAGATTCATCCTGTAGCTCAGCAAAAGAAGCCTTGCCCATAACTCTCTTGCTCATAATTCGCCCTGCCATACTCACATTGCTCCACTGCCCATCTCCTTCTTGGAAATGATTCTGAATAGCAGATGCCTTGTGGGTAATGGCCACCTCATTGGCAGGATAGGGGTTTATACCCTTGCCTTTAATCGCCTCCAGTGCATCTCTGCGAATTAATTCCTGCTCACTTAGGCCAGTTGTGCTCATTGCGGATAATTTTTTGCAAAGATATTATTTTGCGAAAGTGTGCTTATACCGTCATTTGGTATCTTCGGCCCCAATAATACGGAGCAAAAAGTGCTCAACATAACATCTCAAAATGACCATCAAGGAAGCAACAACTGAAATGGAACGCCTCATCCAAGGCTTCCCCAATAATATGAAGGATGCCGTACAAATTGGAGCTGCCGCAGCATCCAAGTTTAAGGTCAAGCCTGTGAAGAATGTGCTTATCTCAGGATTAGGTGGCTCAGGTATTGGTGGAAAGATTGTTTCTCAACTTATTTGGGACCGCTGTAAGGTTCCGATTCAAGTTGTAAATGATTACCGCATTCCTGCCTGGGTAGATGAAAACACCCTGTTTATTGCCTGCAGCTACAGCGGCAATACCGAAGAAACGCTGAATACCGTTGATGAAGCCCTGGTTCGCAAAGCACAAATAGCATGTATAACCTCTGGCGGAAAATTAAAAGCCCTGGCGGAAATGCACAGGTTTAATATCATCGAAATCCCAGGAGGGCAGCCTCCACGTACCAGTTTTGGATACAATGCACTGCAACAGTTTTTTATACTAAACGCATACGGTCTAATCCCGTCGGGTTTTGCAAATGAGCTTTCCCTTGCAGGCGATTTACTCGAAAGAGAGCAAGGGGCCATTCGTGTTGAAGCAGCCGCTATTGCAAGTAAAATCAATGGTACTACCCCTATAATTTATGCTGAAACCTGGTTCGAAGGAGTGGCTGTAAGACTGAGGCAGCAAATAAATGAAAATGCTAAAATGCTCTGTTGGCACCATACCCTACCTGAAATGAATCACAATGAGCTCGTGGCGTGGGCTGGTGGAAGCAAAGATTTTTCCGTACTGCTTATACGAACTCCAGAAGACCATCCCGGCACATCGCGAAGAATGGATTTGAGCAAAGAGATAATTTCCCGCTTTACGGACAAAATCATAGAATTAAGGCCAAAAGGAAACTCGAGGATTTTGTGGGTATATTACCTCATTCATTTGTCTGATTGGATCTCGCATTATATGGCAATTGACAGAAATGTAGATCCAATAGAAATTGCAGTGATCGACTACTTTAAAAACGAACTAGCCAAAGGTTGAATTCAGAATTGAAAGATGTGTACTTTCATGATGCCGGGCTAATTGGTTATCAGAAAGCATGGGATCTACAGGAACAGTTTTTCGCTTTAACTGTGGGAGAGAAAATCAGGCTCAGGAGCGAGAACAATACCTCACAGTTGCCAGAGAATCATTTCATTTACTGCGAACATACGCCTGTGTATACGCTTGGTAAAAGCGGTAGGATTTCCAATTTACTTCTCACTGAAGTTGAATTGAAACAAAAAGGCATTGATTTTTACCGCATTAACCGAGGTGGTGACATCACCTTTCATGGCCCAGGACAAATTGTAGGGTATCCTATTATAGATCTCGATCAGTTTTTTACAGACATACATCGGTATTTAAGGTACTTGGAAGAGGCAGTAATCCTAACCCTCCAAGATTATGGGATACAATCGGGGAGAATCGAAGGGCTTACAGGAGTCTGGATTGATGGGCATGACCACTCAAAAGCCCGGAAGATATGTGCACTCGGTGTAAAATGCAGCCGTTGGGTTACTATGCATGGTTTCGCCTTCAATGTTAACACTGATCTCAATTATTTCAAGCACATCATTCCGTGCGGAATTGATGACAAAGAAGTGACTTCCATGCAACACGAGTTGGGCACTGAGATGGAAATTGATGAAGTAAAAACAAAACTAACTGCGCATCTTTGTGCGCTTTTTGGGTGGAATCCAGTATACACAGAAACTACCATCTAATGCAGCCTGATTAGGCTTTTAAAAGTATGCGTGCGTGAAAAAAGATATCAATAACCCAAAGGTAGAAAACATTGCTATTGCAGCTGTGCCTGAACAAGGTGACCTTCCCGGTTCGGAAATTTGGTATATCTACCTCATCAATTTAAAAGCGGAAACCCTTACAAATTTGCTCATTTCTTCTCGGGGATATGGCCAAATTAAGGAGGAGGACGTTAAAACTTCTGAGCTGCGGCACTTTCTGGAAGAGTTGCCCGGTCATAGTTATGTAAAGATTGAGCCCATAATGCAGGAGCTTTTTGCCCTGAGCAACCAATACTGGGTAAGTTTTTACATCGGTACAGACATTTATGACAAAAAGTACGTTTTTCTTGCTGAATCAATTCAGCATACCAATTTAACAGAAATACCCCTAATGGGTAAAAAAGGAGTACTACTCATCTGATGCCCTGGCTCGATCTAATACTAGCACTGCCCCTAATCTGGGGAATGTATCGCGGTTTCAACCGTGGATTTATAATAGAAATATGCACGCTTATGGCCCTTGCGTTGGGACTGTACGGAGCTTCACTTTTTGGTGAGGGTGCTGGAGAATACCTCGCCGAGACCATCAACACCGATGAAAGATTGAGCCTGGTGTTGGCATTCACCTTGGTTTTCGTAATGATCGTGGTGGTCATTATACTCTTCGGGAAAATGCTGGAAGGTGCGGTTAAAATGACAGCCATGGGGCCCGTAAATAAAATCAGCGGCTTGCTTTTTGGTGGATTCAAGTTCGCCCTCATTATCAGCGCTTTGCTTTTTGCATTGGAAGGCATCTGGCTCCAAAGAACCCTTATACCATCCTCTTGGAAGCAGGACTCATATCTCTATCATCCAGTGGCAGCCCTTGTACCGAAAATCTATCCTATTCTAAAAGACAAATCCTGGAGTGACCGATTGCAAGATAAGATAATAGATGTGCAGGATGAGCCATTATGACCCTCTGATTGCAGCAATGCCGGGAAGGGTAATTCCTTCAAGGTACTCAAGCATGGCGCCACCACCTGTAGAAACGTAACTCACTTTATCAGCAAGACCAAATTTATTAATAGCTGCCACTGAATCACCTCCACCAATCAGTGTAAAAGTTCCTTTTGCTGTTACTTCAGCCAAGGTGTTTGCCACCACTTCGGTTCCTTTTGCAAACGTTTCCATTTCAAATACACCCATTGGGCCATTCCATAGAACAATACGGCAAGATTGAATTATATTGGTGAACTGCTTGATTGTATCAGGACCTATGTCCAAGCCCATCCATCCATCTGGAATTTTATCTATAATACACACATCCGTACTGGCGTCATTGCGAAACTCGTCAGCTATTACAGAATCTGTAGGAAGATGGATTTTAACCCCTTTGGCTTCTGCTTTTTCAAGAAGCAACCTTGCAAGTTCAAGATATTCATCTTCGACCAGAGAATTTCCAATTTGACCACCGGTTGCTTTTACGAAAGTGAAGGCCATACCCCCACCAATAATAATGTGATCAACCTTTGGCAGAATAGACTCAAGAATTGTGATCTTACTACTTACTTTCGCTCCACCAATAATTGCAAGTACCGGGCGCTCTTTGCTATTTAGCACTTTATCAATGCTGTCAATTTCTCTCTGAAGCAAGTACCCAAACATTTTATCGGTAGGGAAGAAGTTTGCAACTACTGTGGTGCTGGCGTGGGCTCGATGGGCTGTTCCAAAGGCATCATTCACATAGCAGTCGCCATGTTCAGCCAACTGGCCTGCAAAGAACTCATCGCCTGCTTCTTCTTCCTTATGAAATCTTAGATTCTCGAGCAGGAGCACCTCCCCAGGTTTCAATCCAGCTGATGCTGCTTTTGCGGCATCGCCAATACAATTTTCAGTGAATAAAACTTTAAGGCCGAGGTTCTTTTCGAGATTTGGTAAAATATGTTTCAAAGTGAACTTTGGATCTGCCCCAGCTTTTGGACGCCCTAAGTGAGACATGAGCACAGCCGAGCCTCCTAATTCCACAATTCTTTTTATCGTTGGTATTGCAGCACGAATACGTGTATCGTCCGTCACCTCAAATTGATCGTTGAGAGGTACATTAAAATCAACTCTTATCAGGGCGCGCTTGCCTTTAAAATTGTACTCGTCAAAACGGATCATAGATCAATAATTTTTGCCAAAATTAGCCTTTTTAACCAAAGAGTGGCCTTGGCAGCAAAAGCCAAGGACGCTTAATTTTCCTAGCTTTGAGATCTCTATTGTAAGTGATGTTTTTTAAAGATATTATAGGATACAGCGAAATTAAAGGGCAATTGATCCGGATGGTTCAAGACGGACATGTAGGCCATGCCCTTATGTTTTTGGGTGCCGAAGGATCCGGCAATTTACCGCTGGCTATCGCGTTTTCAGGGTATATTTTATGTCAGAACCCAGGTGCAGATGACCGATGTGGCGCTTGCTCATCTTGTAAACAGATTAGCGCCATTTCTCACCCGGATCTTCACATCTCGTTTCCAATAATAAAATCACCTAAACTTAAAAAGGAAACCTGTGCAGACTATCATAGGGAATTCATAGATCTTATAAAGAATCAACCCTATCTCACCCTTGAGCAATGGGAATTAGAATCGACGGGGGAGAATAAGAAATCTTTGATTCCCGTTGCAGAAGCGAATGAAATTGTACGCGTACTTTCACTCAAGTCCTTTATGTCAGGCCATAAGGTGATGATCATCTGGATGGCGGAGAAACTCAATGACGCGTCGGCTAATAAGTTGCTCAAAACCTTAGAAGAACCCACACAGAAAACAGTGGTGATTCTTGTGGTTTGTCACACGGAGAATATGCTCCCAACTGTCATCTCCCGTGTGCAATTGGTAGCAATACCACCACTGCAATCATCGGTGATTGAAGAAGCACTCATCCACACAAAAAACATTCAACCAGATATCGCTAAAACCCTTGCAAAACAAAGCGAAGGCTCATATGGCACAGCACTTAGCCTTATAAAACACAAAGAAGATCATACGGCATTTTTTAAAACATTCAGCACGTGGATGCGCGCTTGTGTGAAGAGAGATCCTGCGGCTGCGCTTAAGGCTGTTGAACAAATTTCCTTATTAAAAAAGGACCGGCAACAAAGATTCCTTGACTATGCACTTGAATTCTTGCACAGAAGTATTCTTTACAGGCACTTGGGCCCCGACCATGCACTCTTTAGTTCTGAAGAGTCAGAATTTGCAGTTAAGTTTGCACCCTATATAGCAGGAACTGATTTAGATGCTTTTGAAAGCACTTTTAGCAAAGGACATTACCATATAGAACGCAATGCAAACAGTCTTGCGCTGTTTATGAAGATAAGTTACGATGCCATGCGAATATTCAAGGCGTATGAAAAATCGAAGATTGCCTAATATTGAAAAAATCAGCACCGAATAAATGGGATGCGAGAGTTGTAGTAAAGGAAGTAACGGATTGCCAGGAGGCTGCAAAAATCAAGGCACCTGCTCCACAGGTGGCTGCAGCAAACTTGCTGTGTACGATTGGCTGAGCGATATGGAATTGCCCGGAAACATGGCCCCTTTCGAGTATGCAGAGATACGTTTTAAAAATAGCCGAAAGGAATTTTACCGGGTTTCTGATAAAATTTCAATTTGTATTGGTGATGCTTTGGTAGTAGAAGGAAATCCTGGCTACGATCTTGGTATCGTGAGTTCATCTGGAGAGTTGGCCCGGCTGCAGATGGAAAAGAAAAAATCATCTGTAAATATTCGAGAAGTCAAAAGAATACTCCGCAAGGCCAGCAGCAAGGAACTTCAAACCTGGAGAGAAGCGCGCGATCTTGAAGATAGTACCATGCAGAATTCAAGAAAAATTGCGTCTGCACTGAATTTAGATATGAAAATCAGCGATGTAGAATACCAAGCTGATAAAAGCAAAGCAATATTCTATTACACCGCAGAAGGCAGGGTGGACTTTAGGGAACTGATTAGAAAGTACGCTGATGCCTTTAGGGTGAGAATAGAAATGAAACAAATAGGCGCAAGACAGGAAGCCGCCCGACTCGGTGGCATTGGATCTTGTGGACGGGAACTATGCTGCAGTACCTGGCTTACCGATTTCAGGTCTGTTTCTACAAGCGCAGCCAGATATCAGCAACTGTCGTTAAACGCAACCAAGTTAGCCGGTCAATGCGGCAAGCTGAAATGCTGCTTGAATTATGAACTCGATGCTTACATCGACGCGCTTAAAGATTTTCCAAAGAATCACGGAAAGATTCGAACCAAGAAGGGTGTCGCAACGCATATGAAAACAGACATCTTCAAAGGCATAATTTGGTATTTTCCAGATGAGGGGACCTCAAATTCCCCTGTTGGCATTAAAAAAGAGAGGGTCAAAGAAATTCTGGAACTCAACGAAAAAGGCATACTTCCAGATGACCTGAAAGACTACTCAGAAATGGCCCCAATAGCCATTGCAGAAGAGAGCTACACCAATGTAGTTGGTCAGGATAGTGTAACCAGGTTTGACAATAAAAAGTCGAAAAAGAAGAAAAAGCCACAAAGAGGGCCTGACAATAGAAACAACAAAGGTACTGGCAGTAAAAGCGAAACACTTCCAACCAAGCCGCAAGGTGTAACGGGAACTGAGAAACCTAAAAACCGACAACGGGGCGGCAAGTCTCGTCGCAAGCCAAAAACGCCATGAAGTTGAATTCCGGTGCTAATATTTGGAAAATTCCAATCGTATTGCTGATGTTAACATCCTGTGGTGATTCCAATCTTGTTTACGAGCAAAATCTTGAAATTCCCAATGCCCGATGGCTGATGAATGATCAAGCGCTCATAGAAGTTGATGTCACGGATACCGTAAGTCAACACAACTTTATGATAAATGTGCGCAACACAGAAGAGTATCCATACAGAAACCTGTATGTGTTTATCAAAACCACTTTTCCAAATGGAAAATCTTCACGCGATACAGTAGGCATTGAGCTTGCCGATGCTACCGGCAGATGGCTTGGCAGTGGCAGCGGGTATTTGAGCAGCAACCGCTATCCAACCAATGCCATTATGTATAGCTACAACAAGAGATTTCCTATGAGCGGCAAATACCGCTTTGAAATTCAACACGCCATGCGCGTTGATACCCTCTATGGCGTTAGAAACATAGGTTTGCGTGTGGAAAAAACAAGGTGATAAAAAATGTTAGTGCCTGCATTTTGAACAACCTAATTCATATAATTTCGTTTTGCTCAGGCACAGGCATTTATGACTAAAGAAAATTCACATTCCAACACAGGCAAGCGGTACATTTCATTAATTTGGCTGTTGGCTCTTTCTCCCATTCTTCTTTTAGCGGTTTTGTTGTACATCGCTTCATCAAGCAACTTACCTGATACGGTAGCACTGGCAAATCCAAAGACTAATCTCGCTACAGAAGTCATCTCTTCTGACGGATTTGTGCTAGGCAAATTCTTTCTTGAAAATCGTACCAATGTTGAGTTTGAAGAACTGAGTCCATATTTGATCAACGGACTCGTTGCTACGGAAGACGAACGATTTTATGACCATGCTGGAATAGATGTGAAGGGTACTGCCCGCGCCGGTATATACCTCGGCAGCCGAGGTGGAGCAAGCACGATCACCCAGCAACTTTCCAAAATGCTCTTTACTGAGGCGCCTGCAAATGGTCTTGAGCGGGTTTTTCAAAAATTTCAGGAGTGGATTATTGCCGTGCGCCTCGAGCGACAGTATACCAAAAATGAGATCATCACCATGTATCTCAATAAGTTTGACTGGGTGAACAATGCCGTCGGAATAAAATCAGCTTGCACAGTATATTTCGACAAATCTCCCGACTCTCTTAATATCACTGAAGCGGCGATGCTGGTTGGAATGGCTAAAAATCCGGCACTTTTTAATCCATTGCGCCGTCCTGATACCACCATGCACCGGAGAAACGTGGTGCTTGCACAAATGGTCAGAAATGGATACCTTAATGATGAAGAGTTCGATTCCCTCTCTGTACTGCCCCTCGGTTTGAATTATCAGATTGTAGACCATCAGGAGGGTCTCGCTCCATACTTCCGAGAAGTGCTTCGCGGTGAACTCAGATCTATGTTCACAGAGAAGGATGATGATGGCAATTACAAATATGCCAAGGCGAATGGCGAACCTTATAATATCTACCGAGATGGACTCAGGGTTTTTACAACCATCGATACCCGTCTTCAAAAATATGGCGAAGAGGCACTTCGTCAGCACCTTGGCAATGATTTACAAAATCAATTTTTCAAAGACGTTTCAAAGTATAGAAATGCGCCGTTTTCGAATGATATTTCTAGTTCAGACATTCAGTCCATTAAGAATTCGGCGATGATACGTACCCCTCGCTATCAGACTATGTCAGGTAAGGAATGTCCAAACTGCAAGAGAAGGATTAACATTCAAAAAGAGACCATAGATGGGCGAGAAATGTATCAGTGCAAAAGCGAAGATTGTAATGAAACTTGGAGGGTGGTGCCTCAGGACAGCATAGCCATCTTATTTGCCCAGCAAAAAGTTCCAATGCGCGTTTTCACCTGGCAAGGTGAGCGAGACACCCTGATGAGCCCCATGGACAGCATCATCTATTACAAAAGTTTCCTGAGAGCAGGACTGGTAAGCATAGATCCTAAAACTGGCTTTGTAAAAGCCTGGGTAGGCGGGAACAATTTCAAATATTTCAAATACGATCAAGTAAAACAGGGCAAACGTCAGGTAGGAAGTACATTTAAGCCATTCGTGTATGCCACGGCCATTAGGGAAGGCTATTCGCCTTGCTATGAAGTACCAAAAGTACCTACCACCTTTCACAGAGGAACTTTCAACCTACTGCAGGACTATACACCTCACGATCCTGACCGTGATTATGGGTATATGGTTTCCTTAAAGTGGGGCCTTGCAAACTCAGTGAATACAGTCACAGCTTGGGTAATGAAGCAATTTGGTCCTGAGGCAATCATCAAACTCGCACGCGATTTAGGAATAGAAAGCCCAATAGAACCGGTAGTTTCTCAGTGTTTTGGTGTGGCCGATCTCTCACTTCTTGAAATAACTTCAGCGAATGCCACTTTTGCAAACGCTGGAGTGCACATTAAGCCAGTGTATGTGCTTAGAATTGAAGATAAAAATGGAAACATGATATTCCAGACCCAGCCACAGACCAAGGAAGCACTCGATGAGCGAACAGCTTACACCATGCTCAGCCTTATGGAAGGTACAATTGATGGCGTCTACAACAAACACTCCGGCAAGACCACTGGCACAGCGATGCGCCTCAAAATGGATCTTCCAAGCCGCGGCTACGACGGATTTGACCGCGGATTGAAAATAGCAGGTAAAACAGGTACAACCCAAAACCAATCGGATGGGTGGTTTGTAGGACTCACACCAGATCTTGTAACCGGAGTATGGGTGGGCGCAGAAGACCGTGCAGTGCATTTTAGGTCCTTACAACTTGGTATGGGTACCAACACGGCACTGCCTATATGGGGGTATTTTATGCACGCAGCTTACGATGATCCTGAACTGAATATTTCAAAAAGTCCTTTTGAGAAACCAGAAGGTATTTCAGTTGAACTGAACTGTACTGAATACAAGAGATCTCAGAATATATTTGACACACAGGATGTAATAACCTGGTAATAACTCCTTAGTATGAACAAAGTAGTAATTGGTGCCGATGAAGCACTAGAAGGCATAGAATCTGGAATGACTCTTATGCTCGGAGGATTCGGTCTTTGCGGAATACCTGAGAATAGCATTGCTGCCTTGGTTCGCAGCGGTGTGAAAAACCTTACTTGTATTTCAAATAATGCCGGTGTTGATGACTTTGGCTTGGGTCTGCTTCTGCAAAAGAAGCAAATAAGGAAAATGATTTCAAGCTATGTAGGAGAGAATAAAGAGTTCGAGCGACAGATGCTCAGTGGTGAGCTAGAAGTAGAGCTCATTCCCCAGGGTACTCTGGCAGAAAGATGCAGGGCGACAGGGGCAGGAATTCCTGCGTTTTTTACTCCCGCTGGCTATGGCACAGAGGTGGCAGAAGGAAAAGAAGTACGTGACTTTGGCGGGAAAATGTATGTACTTGAGAAGAACTTCGAAGTAGACTTTGCAATTGTAAAGGCCTGGAAAGGAGATACGGATGGAAACTTGATTTTCAAAGCCACCGCGCGCAACTTTAATCCACTCATGGCTATGGCTGGCAAGATCACCGTTGCTGAAGTAGAAGAACTGGTACCTTCTGGTTCATTAGATCCTAACTTCATTCATACACCAGGAATTTTCGTGCAGCGCATCTTTCAAGGACAGCATTATGAAAAGCGCATAGAGCAGCGTACGCTGAGTGCCCGAAGCTAATGTTCTCGCACAAAGCTTTTGGTTTGCGCTTGGAATAGAGCCAGTCAGGTCAAGCCATTCATCCGAATCTCAAGTAACAGCTGCTCAATTATTTTCAACCTATATTTGAATCTCTTCAATAAAGGAGCGGCATCCAATCCATGCAAATTCGAATCCACCGATCGCTGATCGAAAGATACTTTTACCTGGGTATTTCTACGCTGGTATTCGCCTATGCCACACTTCGCGCCATCTACGTTCCTGTTGTACATGACGAAGCTGCTACCTTTTTTCATTACATAAGACTGGATGCAATCATCCCTGGACATGCTCTCTGGGACGCCAACAACCACCTGTTAAACACCTTATTGGCCTACTTATCCACGTATGTTTTCGGAGAGGATCCACTGTGGTTAAGGCTGCCCAACCTCTTGGCGCTTCTACTCTTTATTGTATATGTATGGCGCATAGGGCAGTGGGTTGAGAACAGGATTGTAAGGTTCCTATTGATGGCCGCCCTTCTTACTGCTTCTCTTCAACTCGAGTTTTTCTCATTTGCACGAGGTTACGGTCTGTCTATAGCATTTATGATGGGCGCTTTATTTCACACAATAACGTATTTGCAAAACGCTGCGTGGAGACAACAAGCACTGGTGTGGATCTGCATGATGCTGGCATTGCTCAGCAACATGAGCCTTTTAAATACGCATATTTCAATAATGGGTATTATCCTGCTATATCTTTTATGGACCCGAAAAGGACTTAAATCAATCCACTACCTCTTACTGATAGTCTGTGGCGGTGGTATCTTAGCAGCAGCTGCCTTGTACGCGCTTAAAATGCAAGCGCTTGGCTTACTTTACACCGGAAGTCGTGATGGCTTTGTAAGTGTTACGACATGGTCCTTTGCCAAATATCAGTTTGGGGTGGAGTTCCTATGGTTTGCATGGGGACTTGCTTTGGCTGGTCTTGCTGCCGCAATCTTTGTACTATGGTCCAGCTTTACGACGAAAGCAGAAAGGAACCCTGCAGGAATTGTTGTTTCTGCTCTGCTATTGCTGAATGTATTCGGTGCTGTAATACTCGAGGTGATATTAGGTGTGAACTACCCGGAAGAACGTACAGCGCTCTATTTCATTCCGCTTTTTATTTTAACCATTGGTTTTGCGCTGAACCATTTGGTAGAAATACGGAAGTCCTTCCAATACGCTGCTTTGCTACTGCTGTATTTTCCTTTGGAATGCGCTGCGAGTGTTTCGTTGTCAAGCAGCCATCTCTGGTACGATATACATATTGACCCTCGCATACATTCAATGGCTTTGGAATTGAGTGAAGAATCTGAAGTGCCACTGCGCATAAGCGGCAGAAATATGTACGCTATGGCTTGGGCTTATTTTAATAGTACCCGGGGAGGAAACACCCAACTCATAGAATACCAATATTATCCAGATTCAACCGCTCATCTTCTTGTTGCCAATGTTGACGATACCCGGTTCCCCAAAATTGGTGGACAAATGCTTTTCAAGAATGAAAGAACAGGAATGGCTCTCATACAAAACCCGAACCCTATATCCAGGAGCAGTCCTGATACGCTTCTGGAAGATGGAGGAATATACAACGGAACATCAGCATATTTCAATATCGCTGAATGGAGTCCATCCGGCGACGAATATGGATTGGTTGAATTTCAGTTTGATGCTATTAGCCTAGGTGCATCCACTCATGGGCAATTCGTTTTTACTGCGCAGGATATTGATGGCAATGTTTTGGTATATGATTTTATGCCCTTGCACTGGATGATGAAATCTTGGAAAGGAGAGCGCACAAAGGTGAGCAGAGGCTATAATTTCCCTAAAAATGCAACGATTGCGAAGGTGTATTTCTGGAACATCAGCGGTGACTCGCTCCAATTGAATGTGGGCCCTGTCAGCATATACCGTTATCAGTCCAAAGATGAGTGATAAGAATTAAATACCGACCCTCAGTCTTTTTGTAAGTATGTTCAGAGTATTTCACGCAAGCCAGCCTCAGTGGCAATCAATCTCAGCAATAATAAGTCACCTTTTGGGGATGCGTTAATAAAGGTCTCTCCCTGTTTATTTTAATAGATTTGTAACTACAAAAACCAAAAACCTTGGCACTCACCAAAGAGCAAATTGCAGCGCGAATATCCAAAGAACTCAAAAATGGATATTATGTAAATCTGGGTATTGGCATTCCTACTTTGGTAGCCAACTATGTTCCACCTGGTATAGCAGTAGAATTTCAATCTGAAAATGGTGTTTTAGGAATGGGCGCTTTTCCCTTTGAAGGAGAGGAAGATGCGGATCTTATAAACGCCGGAAAACAAACTATAACAGTGAAGCCAGGTGCCAGTTTTTTTGACTCTGCGATGAGTTTTGCGATGATTCGCGGACGGCACGTACAGCTTACAGTACTTGGTGCAATGGAGGTATCTGAGAATGGCGACATTGCCAACTGGAAAATACCCGGTGTAATGGTGAAAGGAATGGGTGGTGCTATGGACCTTGTAGCTTCTGCTGAGAATATAATTGTTGCCATGCAGCACACGAATAAAAATGGGGATAGCAAACTCTTGCCCTCGTGCACATTGCCCCTTACCGGAGTAGGTTGCGTGAAAAAGGTGGTAACGGATTTGGGCGTTATGGACATTTCTGCAGAAGGTGGATTCATTCTTCGTGAGCTTGCTCCGGGTGTCACTGTAGCAGAAATTAAAGCGAAGACCGCAGGCCGTTTGATCATTCCAAACGATGTAAAAGAAATGATTATTGAATGAACACATCAACAGCCCACCAAGCGTCTAATAAAAAGTGTTGGTCTCCCTTATGCTCTGATATCGGTTTACTGCTGTGTAGCGCGTTTTCCAGAATTATCTAAATGAAGGTATTGAAGCACTCACATCAGTGCTAATGCAGGTACATGAAAATTATAACTAAGCTTTCTATCGTTATTCCGGCCTTCAATGAAGGGCCAACGATTCATCTCATACTCGACAAAATAAGAGATGTGGAGCTTAAAAATGGAATCAACAAAGAAGTAGTTGTTGTGAATGATGCCTCTACCGATGATACTGATGATGCTATAAAGCGATATATGGCCCAGTATCCAGAAATGAGTTTAAGGTACTTCAATCAGCCTCAAAACATGGGTAAAGGTGCTGCCCTGCACCGAGCGATTGCCGAAGCAAGTGGTGAGTATATAATTGTTCAAGATGCAGACCTTGAGTACGACCCTCAGGAGTACAACCTCCTTTTGCAACCGGTATTGAGAGGGGTGGCTGATGTGGTATATGGTTCCCGCTTTATCGGCGGTAAGCCTCACCGTATACTCTTCTTCTGGCACAGCCGTGGCAACAAATGGCTCACTACACTTTCGAATGCGCTTACCAATTTGAATCTTACAGACATGGAAACTTGCTACAAGCTCTTCAGGTCAGATATCATTAAAGGTTTAAATCTTCAGGAGAAGAGATTTGGATTTGAACCAGAAGTAACTGCCAAGCTGTCTAAAATCCAAAATTTACGCATCTATGAAGTAGGCATCAGCTACTACGGCCGCACGTATGCCGAAGGAAAGAAAATTGGCTGGAAAGATGGGCTAAGAGCCATTTATTGCATTGTGAAATACAACCTATTCAAATAGTGAATCAGTTTGAATTCAAAGAGCGAGATGAAATTGGGGAAAGTACCCTCGACATACTCAGTGTGGCAAACAGGTTCAATACCTGGATGTATCGAACCATTGCTCCATTCACACCCGGTCGTGTTATAGAAATCGGCAGTGGCATTGGCAATATTTCTGAGCACTATCTTCGCGCAGGCCGTGAAATTACCCTTTCCGATATTCGCACAGGATATTGTGATACACTGAAGAATAAATTCGGCACGTACGATAACCTCAACGGAGTTGAAAATCTGGACTTGGTGAATCCCGAATTTGACATTGAATATGCTCATTTGCTGAATTCCTTTGACAGCTTGTTCGCCCTAAATGTTTTAGAGCATATCGAAGATCATAACACAGCAATACAGAATGCCTCAAAACTACTTAAGGCTGGAGGGCGCATGCTCATTCTCGTGCCTGCATACCAAGCATTGTATAACCAATTCGACCTGTATCTGGAGCATTATCGACGCTACAACACCAAATCATTGGAAGGAGTACTTTCTCAAGGCGGTTTGCGAATTATTCATGGTCAATACTTCAACTCAGGTGGAATATTTGGGTGGTTCATTTCTGGAAAGCTGCGTGGTAAGAAAAGTATACCCGAGGGTGAACTTCGCCTGTTTGATCGATTGGTTCCCCTATTCAAAGTTGCAGACGCACTGACATTCAATCGCATTGGCCTATCAGTACTGGTTGTCGGTGAGAAACCTCAACGAACTAGTAATCCTTCAACTCAGGAATAGCGTCTATAAGCATGGCTGTATACGCACTTGAAGGCTGTTTGTAAATTTCCTCTGTATTGCCGTATTCTTCGATTATACCCTTTCGCATCACAATCATACGATCACTCATGTATTTAACCACGCCCAAATCATGAGAAATGAAAATATAAGTAAGTCCATAATCATCCTTCAGATCATTCAGTAAATTCAGCACCTGGGCCTGCACTGAAACATCAAGTGCCGAAACAGATTCATCGCAAACAATAAACTCCGGCTCTACCATCAGCGCCCTTGCTATGCAAATACGCTGGCGCTGCCCACCTGAGAATTCATGCGGATACTTTCCTTTCCCGTCACTGCTAAGGCCCACCCGGTCCATTATGGCATCAATCTTCTGATTAGTCTCCTTCCTGTTCTTCACCAATCCGTGAACCATCAGAGGTTCTTTCAAAGCCTGCTCCACAGTGAATCTAGGATTCAGGGATGCATATGGGTCTTGAAATATCAGTTGCATTCGCTTCCTGAGAGGACGCATCTGACTTTCGTTAAAGGTTGAAATGTCGGTGCCGTTATATATTACCTTGCCCGAATGCAGCGTTGCAAGTCTCAAAATAGCCCTGCCCAAGGTGCTTTTTCCGCATCCCGACTCGCCAACCAAGCCCAATGTTTCCCCTCTTCGCACATCGAAACTAACATTGTTTACTGCCTTTACATATGCCGTGGGTGTACCCTTCCAATCACGCTTGGAAGAATACCAAACCTCTAACTCTTTCGCTTCAATCAGAACTGAAGTTTTAGTTTCCTTGATCTTCGCTTCATGTACGACACTTATCTCAGACTTCTGAAGATATCCACTTACTGTTGGCAGCCTTCTAGGGTTTGTATTCAGTTTGGGTTTGCAAGACAATAGGGCGCGTGTATAATTGTGGGTAGGTTTTGAAAGTACATCTGCAGTTTTACCTGACTCGAGCAATTCTCCCCTATACATCACCAATATTTGGTCTGCTACATTGCTGATCAAGCCCAGGTCGTGGCTTATGAAAATGAGGCCCATATTGTTGCGCGTCTTCAACCTATGAAGCAATTCCAATATTCGCTTCTGTACAGTCACATCCAAAGCAGTTGTAGGCTCGTCAGCTATCAAAAGATCTGGCTCACAACTCATGGCCATAGCAATCATAACGCGCTGTTTCTGTCCTCCTGACAATTGATGGGGATAATTGTAAAACATCTCTGTGGGTCGTGGCAATTCCACATCCTTAAACAATTCTATGGTACGTTGGGCTGCTTCTGACTTTCCGATTTTCTGGTGCTGTCTTAGCGCTTCAGAAACCTGTTCTCCACAGGTCATTACCGGGTTTAGGGAAGTCATGGGTTCCTGAAATATCATAGCCACCCTGTTGCCTCTAATCTTGCGAATTTCAGATTCAGGAATATTGAGTAAATCAATGCTCCCCTGATCATCATATAGATTGGCTATACCAGAGCGAACATGGGCTCCTTTGGGTAAAAGCCCCATCAGTGCTAAAGAAGTAAGGCTCTTTCCTGACCCAGACTCTCCGACTATGCCAATGGTTTGCCCTCGATTCAGGGTAAACCCAATGCCGGTTACTGCAGGGGTTGATTCAGCGCCAAAATCAATCTTCAAATTCTTTAGCTCCAGCAGATGGTTTTTAGAACTCATCATCTAGAGGTTCTAGAAAATTGATGCTGAGAAATGGTGTATCCAACTCTGACACCTCCATGCTCATGGTTATCTCTACAATGTTATTATTCTTGCTGAAAGTAGTCCAGTTGCATGTATTTCCATCGCAAATTTTATTGCCAAATCGCTCAGTGAAGTATGCCTGTAACAGATTCCTGGATTCATCAAGGTAATCACCATCCAAAGAGAAAACATCAGATTGGATTTCAAAAAGACCATACTCATCGAATGAGTAATAGATTTTGGCGTGTAGTTGACTATCTGTGCTGTACACATTCATAATAATAAGCGTATCAGACTTCAGTTCAGGCAAAGTATCAAGCGTTGAGAGTACTTCTTGAAAGGATTCCCCAAGCTTTAACCCCCTATATGACGCTCCTTTAACTGGCTGACAAATAACCGCTACTGGGTCAATCAGATTCTCAGTCTCAGATGGCTGCGACGTGCAGGCGCCCAAAAAAAATCCCACAGCGATGTACAAGAAGACGGTACTTTTAGACAACTTGAATTGAGTCATTGGATATGATCGGAAGGTTCTTAAATCTTAATACTAGCTGTGCTACAGCAACTGTATCCTTTTCACAATAGGTCCTGATGCGTTCCAAGTCACCCTCCTCCCAATACACCCTGCCAACATCCGCTCCAGAGATATCATCTTTTGGGGTTGGAATTCCGAGTATGGTTGTAAGCAAAGAAAGTGATGTAAAGTGCTTGTAGTCTCCGAATTTCCAAAGATCCAATGTATCTAAGTGTTTCACTTCCCACGGTTTCAGGCCAGAAACATCAATAATTTTGGGAAGTTTCATGGAGTTGATCACCATACGTCTGGCGATATATGGAAGATCAAATTCCTTCAGGTTGTGGCCACAAAGATATTTTTCATCTGTATTGAAATGCTTATTGAGTAATTCAGAGAACTCTGTAAGAAGTTGTTTTTCATCATGACCATAATATGATTTTACCCTGAGTTTTTTTTCTCCAGCCTGCTCGTAAAAGAGTGCCGTAGAAATGCAAATTACCTTTCCAAACTCAGCATAAATTCCCGCTTTAGAATACGCTTCCTCAGCAGTAATACCTTCGCGCTGCTGTATAAACTTGGTCTTGTCGGCCCATAAGACTTGTAAATTATCTGACAACCCACCAAAACTTGGTTGAACAGGTACTGTTTCAATATCGAGAAACAGGATTTGATTTAAAGGTACTTTTCCAAGCATATACAAGTACAAATTAACCTAAAATTAAACTCCAACCGCCAATTTGAAATAAAGAATTTGCATGGTTTGTCATGTGTATTAAAATTGATGAAGTTCATGGCCTGAAGATTCCTGCGACCCGCCGCCTGGATATTATGCGTCTATTTTCACCTATCGAATTCTGCATTTCTCAACAATCTTCTCAGGAGATGCTTAGCATCACTACTTTTGTGGGATGGATTTTGAGTTCGAAAAGCGATGGAATACACTTGTAGAATATCTGGCTACCAAATTTGGTGAAGAAATTGACATAGAGGCAATGCTTTTCCTTATTGGTATTCAGGAACTTGGAATGGGAGGTCGGCGATTCAGGAAAGATGAGAAGCTGGATCTAATACATATTGGGATTTGCACAGTATTAACCCCTTATGGATACTATAATTTCAGCCATAGTGATGAAGAAGGCTGGCCACATTTCGAATGCTTGAAGAAACTACCACATCTAAAAGACGCTGAACAGAAAATGCTGATGCGAAAGGCGGTAATTGAATACTTTGAAAACGAAGGACTTATTCAATAATGAATGTCTTGCGGTTGGTTTCTTCCTCCACAATTTTCATGATGCCTTCAAGAAATGCGGTACTGTCCGGAAATTCCTTTGTTATCTCAAGGTTTAACACGGCAAATCCGCTTTGGCCTTGTTTGTAATCTTCAGTGAAATCAAAGGTGACAACACCACTTGAATTTGTAAAGTCAGTTTGGTCAAACCTTATTTCACCCACTTCTGTTTGGTCCACAGTTCCTTGAGCGAAAATTCTTACTTGTGCACCAATTACTGGAGCCCCACTTTGGGTGATCACTTTTATTTCTGCAAGGGTGTCTTCCTCCTTGTTGCAAGATGTCAGCATCAAAAGCGAAGCTGAAAGAGCAAATAATGCAATTATGCGACCTGTCATTTTGTAGGGTTTGTTAAATTCGCAGCGTTAAAGGACGTCCAAAAATATGAAATTTATCAACAGCACAACCAGAAGATTCAAAGACCCAATTGCTTTGATCTGTCTTGTGATCTCTTTAGTACTGCTTTCTTTCACCATGAAGGTGGACGAAAAAAAGGTAGAAATGGTTGTCTTGACAACTGCTTACGGCGAAATGACAATTGCACTTTATGATGATACCCCACTTCACCGGGATAATTTTCTAAAGCTGGTCAAAGAGTCTTATTACAATGATCTACTGTTTCACAGAGTCATTAAGAGTTTCATGATTCAGGGTGGAGATCCTGATTCTAGAATGGCAGCCTCAGGAACCCAACTAGGTGTTGGCGGACCGGGCTATACAATTCCCGCTGAGATTCGTGCAAGCCACATACACAAGAAGGGCGCACTTGCTGCGGCCCGTCAAGGTGATCAGGTAAACCCCAAGAAAGAGTCTTCAGGATCTCAATTCTACATTGTGCATGGCGGACCTGTTTCGGAAAAAGCAATGTCAAATCAAAGTGTGCAACGCTCTATGCTACAGCCAGAATGGCCCGATTATACTGACGATCAGAAGTTACTCTATTCCCAACTGGGTGGTGCACCTCACCTCGATGGTGGCTACACAGTATTTGGTGAAGTAATTTCTGGTCTTGATATTATTGATTCTATCGCTGCTCAGCCTTGCGATCGCAACAACAGGCCTCTAGAGGATATTAAAATGAGCCTGAAAATAGAAAGAAAAAAATGGCCCTGAACCAGGAAGAAGTTTTAGCTGAAATTGATGCTTTTCAAGCTGCGTCCAGAGAAGAGATTGAAGCCTTCAGGGTCAAATACCTAAGCAAAAAAGGCCTTATCAAAGAGTTTGAATCAGGAATTAAAGATGTTTCTCCTGATCAACGGAGGGCATTTGGTCAGTTTATCAATTCACTGAAAGCCCGTGTCACTGAAAAAATTGAAACACTCACAAACGCTCTGGGAGGGTCCAATACTTCTTCGGCCTCAGCGATAGACTTAAGCAGAAGTACAGGACAGACTGCCATAGGTAGTAGGCACCCGGTGTCAATGGTGAGAAAGGAGATTGAAGATATTTTCGCTCGTATAGGCTTCTCCATATCCGAGGGCCCTGAGATTGAAGATGATTGGCATAATTTCTCAGCACTGAACTTCCCGGCAGATCATCCTGCCAGAGACATGCAGGATACTTTTTTTATTGAAAAGGATCCAGATATCGCTTTGCGCACGCATACTTCATCGGTTCAGGTAAGGGTTATGGAATCGGGTAAGCCCCCCATAAGAATTATAGCTCCAGGTAGGGTCTACAGAAATGAGGCTATCTCGTCAAGGTCTCACTGCATGTTTCACCAAATAGAAGGACTCTACATTGACAAAGGAGTAAGTTTTGCAGATATGAAGCAAACTATTGAATATTTTGCAAAAGCATTTTTTGGTAAGGCAAAAATCAGATTAAGACCTTCGTACTTCCCCTTTACCGAGCCGAGTGCTGAAGTGGATGTTTACTGGGGTTTGGAGAATGAATCAGATTACAGGATCACTAAAGGCACAGGTTGGCTCGAAATCATGGGATGTGGGATGGTAGACCCCAATGTGCTTGAAGCATCGGGCATAGACCCTAACATATATTCAGGCTACGCATTCGGTATGGGAATAGAGCGTATTGCCATGAACCGGTTTCAAATAAACGATATACGAATGCTCTTTGAGAACGATCTCAGGTTTCTGAATCAGTTTAAGGGCGCTTGGTAATTTTAGCTTAGGCCTTGTCTAGTTTGAGCATGTTCGTCATTCCCGCTTCATTGATAGGCATGCTGGCAATGTGAATTGTCAGGTCTCCATTCTTCACCAATTTTTGCTTTTTAAGAATGTATTTGATATCCGCCATGGTGTGGTCAGTGCTTACCATTTTGTCGTAATAAAATGTGCGAACTCCCCACACCAGAGACATTTGGGTGAGCAGGTTCTTATTTCCTGTAAAGAGAAAAATATTCGCCTTAGGACGTTGGCTTGATATCTTAAAGCCGGTGTAACCTGAGAAGGTCATGGTAATAATGGCTTTGGCCCCTACCCTGTTCGACAATCTCGTGGCATTAAAGCAAATAGAATCTGTGATGTACCTATCGGCATTTCCCTCAGCAGGTGGAAATTCATGGTGATAAATAGAATCCACTGACTCCACTTCCTTAACAATCTTCACCATGGTTTCAATAACTTTCAAGGGATGTTTGCCCACTGATGTTTCAGCGCTCAGCATCACTGCATCTGCGCCATCAAGAACAGCATTGGCTACATCATTTACTTCAGCTCTTGTAGGGGTACTGCTCTCTATCATACTTTCCATCATCTGGGTAGCCACAATCACAGGCTTTCCATTGTTGAGGCTTTTCTTGATGAGCATTTTCTGAATCAACGGTACATTCTGGAGTGGAATCTCAACCCCAAGATCTCCGCGGGCTACCATAATTCCATCAGTCTCTTTAATGATATCATCAATATCCTCAATGGCTTCAGGCTTCTCAATCTTCGCAATAATCCTTGCGTGCTTCTCCTTTGATTTAATTAAGTGTCGCAACTCAATTATATCACGGGCTGACCTTACGAACGATAATCCTATCCAATCTACATCGAGGTCCAACACAAACATTAAATCATCAATATCTTTTTGAGTGAGACAAGGCTGTGATATCTTGGTGTTTGGCAGATTCACCCCTTTCTTGCTGGTAAGCGTTCCGCCCTGAACAACCTTTGCCTTCACTTCAGTCTTACCATCAGTTGAAGTGGTTTCAAGAATTAATTTGCCATCATCAAGGAGTATTCTTTCGCCCAATCTCACATCTCGCGCAAATTCAGGGTAACTCATAAAGAGTTTTTTCCCGCTTGCCATCTTCTCATCGGTCGTAAATGTCAATTCCTGCCCTTCAATCAATTCCATTTTTCCGCCTTCAATCATACCCACACGTAATTTCGGGCCTTGCAGGTCAGCTAGAATTGAAGTGTTCGTGCCTAACCTCCTGTCTGCTTCCTTGATATTCTGAATGGTTTGGGCATGTTGTTCGTACGTGCCATGCGAAAAGTTGATACGACACACATCCAGGCCTGCTTCGATCATAGACATTAAGGTCTCTGTACTATCAGATGCAGGACCCATTGTTGCAACAATTTTGGTTTTTTTCGATATCATGCTGTAAGCAAAATGTTTTGTTTGGTTTTTAATGTCGAAATATCTACTAGGAAAGCCAATAGTACTTGTCTCACATTCTTCATTTTTCTAAGAATCTCATCTGCATCTATTCCTTCCGACTTATCAATAATAAGAAGGTAGTCTGCTTTGGCTACTTCGGGTAGAACAAAGCCATTGACTGTCTTATTCTCTACCAGCCTATACTTCACATATTCGTAATCTGAAACGAAGGTGTAAAGTGAATGCATGGATGCTTCACCCTTTCTCCGCATCACTTCTACCGGTTTCTCCATTTTCATTGCAAGCCCCAATGCCCTATTTAGGCTCCAGCAAAGGCGGTAATCACTGTCTGAAGAGCATATTCCAATTAAAAAATATGGATATTCTTCAAATACATCAAGTGTAAGCCTTGGCATACTTCTCGTCAATTTGACACGAAGCTATGGAAAAAATGCTCTCAATCAGAATTAAGCTTCTGCAATCCTTCTTTCGCAGCATCTTGTTCTGCTTTTTTCTTCGAAAACCCTTCTCCAGTTCCCACAAGTTGGGCTCCGAGAAAAGCCCTGGAACTGAACACTTTTTTCCCTTCTACTTCTCTCAGAGGCTTGGTTTCGAAACGCAATTCCTGCTTTTTGCGGTGAGCCAACTCAAACAATCTGCTCTTGAAGTCAGCCTCCTGATCCTGCAGACCTTTAAGATCGGAAAATGAATCCAGCATGGATAATACACCTTGCTTTACTGCCTCGAAACCTAAATCGAGATAGACTGCACCTACAATTGCTTCCAGCGCATTGCCTCCCAGTGATTCTCTAGCTGAATCAGCCTGTGAGTCTGTTTCGAGCAAAATATGGAGGTTCGCATTCTGGGCAATAAAGTTGAGATTCGTCCTGCTTACAACCCTACTCTTCATTTTTGTAAGATCACCTTCTTCGGCATTTGGGTAGTTATTGTAGAGATATTCAGCTACTACTGAGTCGAGAATCGTATCTCCAAGGAATTCAAGCCTCTCATTGCTACTCCCAGGATCATTATGAATATTTCTTGCTGCAGACTTGTGCCTAAGCGCCTTGGTGTATAAATCAATGTTTTTTGGCTTCACATTGAGCGCTTTATAAACAGCACGGCTTACTTTAATTTCTCTCTCGCTCCGTTTCTCTCTAAAAAGCCTCTCGAAGAACAAGTTCGATTTATCCTTTAAATTTCTTGAAAATCGCTGAAGTGTTGTGGCCTCCGAAACCAAAGGTGTTGCTAAGCGCTGCATTCACAACTCGCTCTTGCGCTTGGTTGAATGTGAAGTTCAACTTGTTATCAATTTCTGGATCTTCTTCTTGGAAATTGATGGTTGGAGGTACAATATTGTGGTAAACTGCATAAATCGATGCAATGGCTTCAATAGCTCCCGCTGCACCGAGTAAATGTCCTGTCATGCTCTTGGTTGAAGATATATTCAACTTATAAGCATGTTCTTTAAAGGTTTGCTTTATCGCTTTGGTTTCTGCGATATCGCCAAGGGGTGTTGATGTACCATGAACATTCACATAATCAATGTCACCAACATTCATTTCAGCATCGCTCAATGCGGCACGCATTACATTCAATGCGCCTAAACCTTCCGGGTGTGGAGCTGTGATATGGTATGCATCAGCTGACATGCCACCTCCACCAATCTCGCAATAAATCTTTGCGCCCCTTCTTTTTGCATGCTCAAGTTCTTCGATTATAAGAGCACCAGCACCTTCGCCCAGAACAAATCCATCACGTGTTCGATCGAATGGTCTGGATGCCGTGGAGGGTGAATCATTTCTTTGAGATAGAGCATGGAGGGCATTAAAGCCGCCAACACCTGCTTCATTCACTGCGGCTTCAGAACCTCCTGTAATAAATGCATCAGCCTTGCCAAGGCGAATCAAGTTGAAGGCATCAATAATCGCATTTGTAGAAGATGCGCAGGCAGATACTGTGGTATAATTGGGTCCTCTGAAACCAAACTTAATTGAAATCAAACCTGATGCGATATCAGCAATCATCTTAGGAATAAAGAAAGGATTAAACCTCGGTGTACCGTCTCCTCTGGCAAAATCTGAAACTTCGTCGAGAAATGTTTTGAGACCGCCAATTCCAGAACCCCATATAACTCCAATTCTATCAGGATCAATCTTTTCAATATCCATTCCAGAATCCTTGACAGCCTCCTCAGCAACTACCAATGCGTAGTGTGCATAAGGGTCTTGCTTGCGGACTTCTTTACGCTCTATAAAACTGAAAACATCAAAATTCTTGACTTCGCAAGCAAATTGTGTTTTAAATTTTGAAGCATCGAAATGGGTAATTGGAGCAGCACCGCTTACCCCCTCCGTTAACCCTTTCCAGAATTCCTGGGCTGTGTTACCGATGGGAGTAAGCGCACCGATGCCTGTTACGACAACGCGTTTGAGCTCCATAACGTTAAAGTATTACTTTACGTTGTTCTGAATGTATTCAACTGCCTGGCCAACTGTGCCGATCTTCTCAGCCTGATCATCCGGAATAGCAATATTGAATTCTTTTTCAAATTCCATGATTAGCTCAACTGTATCGAGCGAATCTGCTCCGAGATCATTCGTAAAACTTGCTTCGGGTGTAACTTCAGACTCGTCCACACCGAGTTTGTCAACAATGATCTTAGTAACTTTTGACTTGATGTCTGACATGACAGTACAGATTTAGTGTTTGATTTTGGACTGCAAATAAATGAATAATAGCCCGTATTACAAAATAGCTAAAAGTATTCCACCAATATCTCATTCAACGGCTTTTTTGAAATCTTTGGTACGCGCGCTTCTGCATGCGAATAACCCAATGGAATCAGCAAATACGGTCTTTCATTATCCGGTCTCTTAAGGATTCTGGCTAAAAACTTCATCGGGCTTGGGGTATGAGTAAGAGCAACCAGACCAGCCATGTGGATCGCAGAAAGCATCAAACCTACCGCAATGCCAACCGATTCACTCACGTAGTAATTATTGTGTTTCTGCCCACTCTCGTCCAGATCAAATATTTTCTTAAAAACAATAATAAGATATGGAGCCTCTTCTAGAAAAGGCTTTATATGGTCTGTACCGAACGGTTTCAAATCATCAAGCCATTCTTGGGTCATTCGATTACTATAGTTTTGATACTCTTCTTCTTCTGCTGCTTCTCTGATTCTCTTCTTAAGCTCAGCATTGCCCACTACACAAAACGTCCATGGCTGTTTATTTGCTCCCGATGGAGCTGAGCCTGCCGCCTTTATTATTTCCTGAACAATTGTGTATGGTACTTGCCTGTCACTGAAATGCCTTACACTACGTCGTGATTGCATCCTAGATCGATAATCAGCCACCCTCTCCAACATCTCTGACTCGTTATAATTCAGTGGCTTATATTGTTCAAATGAATGGGTTTCATGATTCGAACCTAACCGTTCCTTGTTCATTTTTTTAGTCTTTCTCAGCAAGCAGGCTGTTCTTGGCTTCCTGAAGTTTTACCAACTGCTCTTCAGAAACATGAGGATATTTCAGAGGCAGGGTTTTGAATCTCCTGAATATTGTGGCACCAAGCGCAATCCGGGCGAACCATCTGTCGTCAGCGGGTATCACATACCATGGGGCATGTTCAGTACTCGTATGGCTTAGCATGTCTTCATATGCTTCCATATATTCATCCCACAGTGCCCTTTCCTTTAAATCTCCAAGGCTGAACTTCCAGTTTTTTTCCGGATTATCAAGCCGTTCAAGAAACTGCTTTTTTTGTTCTTCCCTGCTGCTATATAAGAAAAGCTTAATAATAGTCACTCCATTCTCTGAAAGGTAGCGCTCCCAATCATTGATTTGCCTGAAGCGCATCCTGAAGAATTTCTTGCCCAATTTGGATATATCATCTATTCCTGGAATATTCTCCTTAAGAACGAATTCAGGATGGACCCTGCATGCCAAAACATTCTCGTAATGACTTCTTACAAAAATGGATATATCGCCTCTTGACGGGAGGTCAAGATTGTGTCGCCAGAGATAGTCATGACTGAGTTCAGAATCATCAGGTGCTTTGTATGAATTTACTTTTACATTCACAGGGTTGAGTCCGCTCATGACATGCTTCACTGCACTGTCCTTTCCGGCAGCGTCCATCGCTTGAATAATGATTAGTACGCTGTGACTCTTAGATGCATAAAGCATATCCTGCATTTCACGCAGGTGTACCAGGCCACTCTCCATCATCTCAGCTGCTACTTCTTTCGTGATGCCTTTGTTATCTTTATGAATATCAGTATGGTAATTTTTCAGTTTTATCTTCTCACCAGGTGGGACAAGCATATTCTTCAACGCTTTCTCATATGTCATGATTTCAAGTTTAAATAGTGAAATGTAGGATGACTTTCAAAAGTAACAAAATAATAGGTGCAAGGCAGTAATCTTGGCGGTTTGACTGACTATAAACCAGGCGAAAAGCAAGATCAGCATCAATAGAACATTCACATGCGACGAGTCTCCAGCTAAAATCATAGATTTGGCTCAGCTAAACACGATATGCACAAATTTGCAATATTCGGATCTGGAAGCGGTTCTAATGCGCTTAATATTCTGAACCATTTCCAAAAGAGTAACCAGTTTCAAGTAGGACTTGTTATCACAAATAGAAAAGGTGCAGGTATTTTACAACACGCTGCTCACTTTCAAGTACCTTCCCTTCATATCCCATCTAACGAGTTCAAAGAAAGACCCCGGCACATTGTATCGACACTTAGGGATCATCAGATAGACTTCATAGTACTGGCGGGTTTTCTTTTGAAAATACCAGATGAAGTGGTCGAAGCCTTCGATGGCAAAATGGTAAATATCCACCCTTCCTTACTCCCAGCTTTTGGTGGTTCTGGCATGTATGGCGACAAGGTACATGAAGCGGTGTTGAAAAGCGGTGTTTCAGAGAGTGGAATTACCATTCATTTCGTAAATGAACATTACGACGAAGGAAAAACCATTTTTCAAGCCAAGGTGGAAGTAAGAAAGGACGACACCGCTCAATCACTGCGTGAGCGAATCCAAAAACTTGAGCATCAATGGTTCCCTCTGATTTTGGAAAAGATCATGATCAAAATATTTAAGGCAGGTGCGCATTGAAATATATACTGATGGGGCTGCCAAGGGTAACCCAGGTCCGGGAGGATACGGTGCCATTCTCATTTCCGAACAGAATCACTATAAGGAGTTGTCCAGTGGTTTCAGACGAACTACAAATAACAGGATGGAACTTCTAGCGGTGATTGCTGCGTTGGAAGCATTAAAGCAGCCTTCTGAAAATGTTACTGTTTACAGTGATAGTAAGTATGTGGTGGACGCAATTGAAAAGAAATGGCTTCAAAATTGGGTCAAACGAGGATTCGCGAAGACAAAGAATCCAGACTTATGGAAAAGGTATTTGGAAGCTTCCGGCCCTCATAAAGTCAAATTTGTTTGGATCAAAGGGCACAACGGACACAAGTACAATGAGCGATGTGACTTCTTGGCTGTTGCTGCTTCACAAAAACCCAATCTACCAATAGACAGTGGATTTGAAGTCAATCATGAAGGTCTTTTTTAACAGCATCTTCATTCGTCTACTAAGAGAATATCGAAGTCCACAATATCAACGAAAAGTTGAATTCTCTGATCAATCTCTTCATTGGTCAGGTTTTGGAGTCTGTCGGTGCCAAACTTCTCCACAGTAAAACTCGCCATCGCCGAACCAACCACAATTCCTCTTTTCATATTCTCGAAAGAAATATCACGCGAGTTGGCCAAGTAACCTATAAAGCCACCTGCAAAAGTATCACCAGCGCCAGTGGGGTCCATTACATCTTCTAGAGGAAGTGCTGGAGAAAAAAACATGTTCGTTTTATCCATGAGTAAGGCTCCATTCTCCCCCTTTTTGATAATCAGGTATTTGGGCCCCATTTCTAATATCTTTCTCGCACCTCTCACAAGGCTGTATTCTCCGCTCAATTGTCTCGTTTCCTCATCATTGATTGCCAAAACATCAACGTGAGACAGCACATTCTTGAGATCATCCATGGCCGTATCCATCCAAAAATTCATTGTGTCGAGCACGACTAGTTTAGGTCGGAATTTCATCTGGTTTAGAACCGAAAGCTGAATAGCTGGAGCTAGATTTCCAAGCATTAAAAAATCGCATTCACGGTATGATTCAGGAAGCACAGGATCAAATCCAGCAAGTACATTCAACTGAGTATCAAGAGTATCTCGCGAGTTCATATCAAAATTATACTTCCCTTCCCAAAAGAATGACTTCTCCCCTTTTATTATTTCCAAGCCATCCAAATTGATATTTCTGGCTTCAAGGTCACTGAGAAAAGAAGTGGGAAAATCATCGCCTATTACCGAGACGAGATTGACTTGATGTGTAAAAAAACTTGCTGCAAGGCTAATGTATGTTGCTGCCCCTCCTACTATCTTTTCAGAATTTAGGAAAGGTGTGGAGATTTTGTCGAATGCTACAGTTCCTACTACGAGTACACTCATTGAAATTTTTCTTCAAATATATTGCTTAATCTGAACTTTTCAGCTAATATTGCAGCCCGAAATTGAGTTTATCACTCCTCCTTAGCTCAGCTGGTTAGAGCATCTGACTGTTAATCAGAGGGTCCTTGGTTCGAGCCCAAGAGGGGGAGCAAAAGGTCTGCGCATGCAGACCTTTTTTTATCCTTCTTATTTTCCCTTAATATCTGGTATTAGTCAATGGACGTAAATAACTAAACGACCGAAAAATTTTCAATTATATTTATCCCCTTAAAGATTTACGCCTCTTCAAAAAATGAAAAAGAAATTAATCATTGTTCCTACTGACTTCTCAAAAGTTGGACATACGGCGCTCAACCATGCCGTAAAAGTTGCACAAACCACTGCTTCTCACATTCTTCTCGTTCATATCGTCCCTGATGTGGAGTTTCTCACTGAGGCCAAAGCAAAGTTGGTAGCTGCTCAAAAGTTAGCGAAGGAAGAATACCAATTTGAAATCGATGTTCTCGCTAGAGTTGGTACGATATATGAAGATGTATCCGAGGTGGTAGAAGAGCTTGATGCTTCATTAGTGATTATGGGGACTCATGGGCTCAGGGGAATGCAATTCATCACGGGTAGCCGGGCACTCCGTGTGGTTACAGGTGGAAATGTCCCATTCCTTATTGTTCAGGAGAAGGAAATTGGCCCGAACGGATATGATGACATTGTGGTGCCTCTAGACCTTAATCAAGAAACCAAGCAAAAATTGAACTTGGTCGCTGCTACAGCCAAGTATTTCAATTCTAAGGTACACATTATTGTTCCTGGTGAGACG
This sequence comes from Cryomorpha sp., assembly GCA_041749535.1. Classification (GTDB taxonomy): domain Bacteria; phylum Bacteroidota; class Bacteroidia; order Flavobacteriales_D; family Cryomorphaceae; genus JBBQZU01. Next base: position 166,720 of record JBGTBE010000108.1, read on the forward strand.
GACGACTTTCTAAAGAATCAAATAACCCGCAATATGAATTTTGCCAAAAGTTATTTTGATGAATTAGGAATTCCTTACACAACACATATAAGTGAAGAAAAAAGCGATGATTTCGATGATGCGGTAATACGGCATGCACATGATGTGAAAGCTGACCTCATATGCATTATGAATCTTCCTGGAAGCAGCCTTGCGCACATAATTGGCACCAATTATGTTCAGAACATTATCACCAACAAAGATCATATTCCTGTAATGGTTTTGAATCCTAAGGAAACAACTACGGTTAGCATCTTTGGTGCCTATAGTGGCATAGGTTAGTTTTTAGCCTTGTGCCTCACACCCATTATCAATATATCATCCACTTGTTCGGCAACTGTTTGCTGGCCTCTTCTCCAAGAATCCAGATTTGTGCCCAATAGATCGTACTGCTCCTTGGATGGTTTAGAAGCTATTTTGCGAAGCATCTCTCTGAAGTTGGCACGCATATACTTTCGGCCTTGTTTACCTCCAAATTGGTCTGCATATCCATCAGAGAATATGTAGATCATATCTTCATTTTCGAGCTGAACCGTTTGGGTATTAAATTTTCTAACATGCTTTTCGACTGATCCAATTACAATTTTATCAGGTTCGAACACGAGCACCTTCTCATTTCTCACTATGTAGAGCGGGCAAAATGCGCCCGCATATTGAAGTGTGCCAGCATCAGGATCATAAATACATATTGCTATGTCCATACCATCTCTTCCAGAAACTGATTCGGCAGTGCGGTTAAGGGCTTTTGCAGCATATTTGCTAAGGCTCATTAGAATGCCCGAAGGATCAAAATCATAGCTTTCACCAACTGCACGGCTCAACGCATTGTGGCCCACAAGACTCATAAACGCACCCGGGACACCATGACCAGTGCAGTCTACTGACGCAAATAATACTTTCCCATTCTTTTGTGAAACAAAGTAGAAATCTCCAGAAACTATATCCTTGGGTTTGAAGAAGATAAAATTGTCCGGAAGCAAAGAATTAATGTATTGATCTGATGGCAAAATAGCATCCTGAAGACTCTTCGCGTATCGAATACTCGCTGTTATATTATCAAGAAGTTCTTTTCGTTGTTGATTTTGCTTCTCAATTTTATTCTTCTGTTTCACTACCTCCTGCGTGCGTTCTGCTACTTTTTCTTCGAGATTTCTTTCATTCTCCAACTTTTGCAGCTCACTTTCTCTCAATCCATCTCGCATACTTATCAGCGCTTTTCCGAGTACGTCCTCTTCTGAAAGCGGTTCATAATCTACTTCAAAATTTCCTTGCCCTACTTGTCTGGAGAATTCAGTGGTGCGTCTAAGTCCTTTTACTAACAAATCCAGTGCTAGGCTCATCTCACCTATCTCATCACCAGTCTTTACTTCAGCTGTGTCCGGTATAATACCCTTTGACAAATTCAAGAGCGTTTGCTTCAGTTTCATTACCGGCTTTACTATGCTACGTACGGTTATGCTCGCGATGAATAAACCGAAAATGAATAGAAATACACTCATATACCTCAGGTATCCTTCCAGGGTATTAAATGCCTTGATCATCACAACACTATCATTTGTAGTGTTGCGCTTTTGATCAGCAATTAGTTCATTGAGTGCGCCTATAACTTCAGCTGACTTTTCATAAATTAAGCCGTCCTCTTCAACATAGTCGTTCATTTCAAACCTGGCTTGCGCATCGTCATAGCTGCGCATATCCGTGAGAGTGGTTTGAACAACAGAATACATGTAGAGAAGCTCATCAAGCAGCTTATAGATACGTTCTTTACGACGTCGTTCCCCATCGCTCCAACTCTGACTTAAGCTATCCAAGCCAAATTTTAACGCAGGTATTTCATCTTTAACCATATTAACCAAGACCAGCTTTTCCTTGGTGTCTTCACGTGATTGGTGAAATGCCCATGCAGTGATTGATGTTCGAGATCTGAGTACGGTGCTTTTGAGTTGCTCAAGAGCCGAAATTGATGGATTGTACTGTTCGTTAATCTTATCGTTGATTGTTCTGCCAGTCCTTAGCGTATCGTAGGTCAGAAAGAATACCACCAAAGTTGTAATCAAAACCGCGGCAAAGCCGAATCCAATTTTGCGACCTATGGTGAACTTCATCCTTTCCTAATTTTTAAGGCGATCAAGTTCTAATTCTTTATGCTTATCGTCGAATTTCTTGTGTTCTTCGTTATTGTCAAGATTAAAATGTATCCACTTTATGCCCTTCACAGTTTCAATACTCTCAGGGTTTATCTCATAGGCCCGCAGCATAAATGGAAGAGCTACTTTGATACTCCGAATGCTTTCCCCCTGAATCTGAACAATATCAGCAATATCTGCTTCTACGAGTTTCTCTAGATTGCTCGCTCCTTTATTGTAATATGACACGCCGAGTGAATAATAAGCTGGAAAATTCGTTGGGTCAAGCTCTAGCACTCGATCCAGCGTTTTATTGGTAATCTCCCAATGCAGCTCATTCGCTGCCCTATCCGATTCATATATTTTCCGGTGGGCAGTGGCCAGGGATAGAAGAAACAATATATCATTCTGCACAAAACTGCTGTCTGGGTAAAGCCTTTTTGAAATGTCTTTGTACTTATTGTAATAATCTTCAGACTCAGACAAGTTCTCAGGATTTCTTTCGCGCAGAATTTCTGATGCGTCGTTATAATATGATATAGATAGATACTTCAATGCACGGGAATTGCTTTCGTACATTTCTTTACTAATGTCGAGAGTAGTGGATTTGATAAGAGATTCTACCGCTTTTTCTCTTGCAGCACTTGAGCGAGAACCCTCATCAACTTCTACATAAATATCCTTGTAAATAAAACCTCGAATATGCCAAGCGAGTTCGCTTGTTTGGCCTTTTTTTGAATCAACAGCTTCGTTGATATAGCCTTCTGCATCAGTGAATTGACCTTCGCTATAGCTTAGGTATGCATTCTTCAGCAATTCCTCTAAACTTTGGGCATTTGCCGAAAGGCAGCTTGCAACGAATGCCAGGGCTAATATATATGAGTACCTGTTCATGGCTATATGACTCTTAGCGCAAGGCTTTTAAGGGTTGAAGTAATGAATAGCTTTCTTGACTCAGCATTGGCAACATGCAACTCAAATTTCAAGTTGCTGTCTAATAAAACAAATGTGAGCGCAGCACCTTTTAGAAGTGCATCGCTGCCTTCTGCAACAATGAGTGTAGGTTCGGACTTCAAAGCTTCGGCAAGTTCCGGGAGAAAATCTAGATGTTCCTTGCCTACAAATAGAACATGGCATTTGCTTACCTGAAGTGTTCTTGAAAGCTTTCTAATCTCTATCTGCTGGCTTCCGACATGCTTGGTGTTGTACTTTTTCACCAATTCCTGGTGTAGGTTGCCGCCTCCCATGACTGAAATAATAAAATTGCCCTTCTTATTCTCTGCGGGCCAATCTACCGACTTGGCAAAATTGTAAATATAACTTGCCTTAATCATCGCACCGGTATCTTTCTCCTCGAAAGCCGGTAACTGCTGGCCAATAGCCTGAGAAGCTAAAAGGCTCAATATGATTAGGTATAAATTCTTCATAAACCGCAAAGTGCGAACTTCGCGCTAAGTTAAAGGGTTAGGGTTCGATCAGCCACTTGCAGAAAATCATGTTTTCAACCATGTGTCATTGATAAAGACCTTAGCGGTCTACGATTGTTCATACCGCTTGGGTTACACCGGTGCAGAACTTAAATTCTCAAGATCACGATCAAAGAGATACAAGCCTCCTTTATCATTGCCAATCAGAGAGAGTTTATCAAGTATGTTTCTGGCTAAAGATTCTTCTTCAATCTGTTCAGAGACATACCATTGCATAAAATTATGGGTTGTATAGTCCTTCTCTTTCAGACATACTTCCACCACATTGTGTATTTCCTTGGTCACTTTTGTTTCGTGTTCAAAGAGCAGATTGAATATCTCCTGAACTGACTCAAATTTAACAGGTGGCTTTTGCAAAGGAGGTATAATGGCTTTTCCTCCTCTGTTATTCACATAATTAACCAACTTCAGCATGTGTGCTCGCTCCTCATCGCTGTGACGGTATAGGAACTTTGAGACTCCATTGAAACCTTCCGTCTCGGCCCAAGAAGCCATCGCAAGGTAAAACTGGGAAGACATAGCCTCCACTTCTATCTGCGCATTCAGCGCCTTTTCTATTGTTTTGGACAGCATTACATATTTTTATCTTCAAATATAACAATTGATTTTTGTGTTATTCAATAATTGCGAAATGGCAGTATGCGCATCGTGTTGTTGATAGATAGGCGATAATAATAGTAAAGAGACTGCTTGTCATGACTTATCTTGTGGCGATATATGGGTAGCAAGAAGTCTCAAAAAAATCGCAGTAACAGAAGTCAAACAACTTCCACAGCTCATCTGAGAAGTGACATCACAGCATTGTTCAGGAGCCATCCAGACGATTTGCTAAACTATAAGCAAGTCTCATCACGGCTTGGTATCACTGAAGGTGAAAGTAGAAAGCAGGTGCTGTCATACCTCAACCATCTCGTGGAATTGGAAATACTGATTCAACCTTCTACTGGCAAGTTTTCAATTCACCCATCGCAGCTCGCTCTTACCGTAGGCATTATAGATTTTATTAAGTCTGGTGCTGCGTATGTGCGCGCCGAAGGGATGGGAGCAGATATTTATATACCTGAGGGCAGCACAGGTTATGCCTTACAAGGCGATTCGGTTCAAGTGAGTGTCACTGGAGGTAGGCGTGGTACAATTGAGGGCAAGGTTGTTAACGTACTGTCCAGAGGTGCCGAACAATACGTTGGTGTAATAGAAATTACTGGTAAGAGGGCTTTTGTGGTTCCCACCAGCGGGAAACTTCACGTTGACTTCTTTATAGACCCATCTAAATTGAATGGAGCAAAAAATGGCCAAAAAGTAATCGTAAAACTACTGGGCTGGACTGATTCTTCAAAAGCTCCTGATGGAGAAGTAACAACGGTGCTAGGCGAGCCCGGCAATAATGAGGTTGAGATGCATGCCATCCTAATTGAATTTGGATTGCCATTTGAATTTCCTGACCATGTAATTGATGAGGCGAATAAAATTGATACCACCATATCTAAAGAAGAAATAGCACAAAGGAGAGATTTCCGGCAGGTCACTACATTTACCATTGATCCGGAAGATGCCAAAGATTTCGATGATGCATTAAGCCTGCGAAAACTTGAGAATGATAATTATGAATTGGGCGTTCATATTGCAGATGTTTCTCACTATGTGAAACCGGGAGGCATCTTGGACCAGGAAGCTGTAAAACGGGCAACATCTGTCTACCTGGTTGATCGTGTAGTGCCTATGTTACCAGAAGTGCTTTCCAATTTTGTTTGCTCACTTCGCCCTGGAGAGGACAAACTCTGCATGTCTGCGGTATTTGAACTGAAACCAAATGGGGGAATCATAAACTCTTGGTTTGGTAAAACAATTATTAATAGTGATAGAAGGTTTACTTACGAGGAAGCACAATTGGTAATTGAGTCTGGCAAGGGTGATTACGCTAATGAAATTAGCCTCTTGCAAACTTGGGCTAAAGAGATGCGTGCTAAAAGGATGGCAGCCGGTGCATTGGAGTTCGGAGGTATCGAGATAAAATTCAAACTGGATGATAAGGGCAAACCTTTGGGGGTCTATCAAAAAATAATGAAGGAAGCCAATTGGTTAATTGAAGAGTTTATGCTCTTGGCAAACAGAAGTGTTGCAACGAGCATTGGCAGTCCAGCTAAAGATAAGAAGGCCAAAACCTTCGTGTATCGTATTCACGACCTGCCGGATGCAGAGAAACTAAAAAAGCTTCGGGATTTTGTAGGTCGATTTGGATATAAATTAAAAAGTGTAGATCCCGAAAAGGCATCATATGCCCTAAACGATCTGATGAAGCAATTAAAAGACCAGCCAGAAGAAGATATAGTTAAGCAGATGTCTATCAGAGCGATGTCAAAAGCTGTGTATACTACTGAAAATATTGGGCATTATGGCCTTTCATTCGACTACTATACTCATTTTACTTCGCCAATCAGAAGGTATCCCGATGTACTTGCACATCGGTTGGTAGAAGCTTACAGTAAAGGATCTCCATCTGCGAATACCGATGAACTGGAAAGATTGTGTAAGCACTCTTCGAACATGGAGAAAAAGGCGGCAGATGCTGAGCGTGCATCAATAAAATACAAGCAAGTAGAGTACATGCTTAATAAGATTGGCGAAATATTCCAAGGAAATATAAGCGGCCTTACCAGATGGGGTATATATGTAGAGCTGGATGAAAATAAATGTGAGGGACTTATTCCGCTGAATACCTTACGGGATGACGTTTACAAATATGATGAGAAGAAGCATCAAATCATAGGCTTGAAATACAAGCAGGTGTTCGATTTTGGTGACAGGGTGCGCGTGAAGGTTCATGGAGCTGATTTGATGCAAAAGCAACTCGATTTCAGGCTCGTTTAAACCAGATTGATCCGATTGTTAAGATCATCCTTATAAGAGCCACCAATAGGAATAACTTTCTTATCGTTTTCCAAAATCAAGTTTGGTTGCTCAATAGCTGCGATTTTGTCCAGACGTACAATAAAGGAACGGTGCACCCTAATAAACTCTTCGGTGGGAAGTTTCTTCTCAATATCCTTCATCGTGGAATGAATGGTATATCTGCTGTTCAAAGCATTGATAACCACGTAGTCCTTAAGGGCTTCTATAAAGTAAATATCTATAGTTTTAAGCTTAATTAGTCTGGAATTTGACTTTACAAAGATGAAATCTCTAGAATCTTTATTCTCAACAATGGAATAAAGCAAGTCTCTTTCCTTTTTAACCTCCGATTCTTTTTGATGCTTATAGAGCGCCATTTCAATCGAGGTATGAATATCAATTTCCTTAAATGGCTTAATTATGTATCCATATGGCTCAGTGACTTTGGCTTTTGAAAGGGTTCCTTCATCTGCATAAGCAGTAAGATAAATCACTGGAATACCCAACTTTGCTCTTATTTCTTCAGCAGAATCTATTCCGGTAAGCTCCCCTTTCAACATGATATCCATCAACACAATATCAGGTCTAAGCTCACTTGCGAGCTCTATTGCCTTTTCGCCTGTAGAGGAAGACCCCACAACATTATAGCCCAACTTCTTTAAACTGTGTTGAATATCTTTTGAAACAATTGCTTCATCTTCAACAACAAGTACATTGGTTCTACCCATTTAATGCGGCAATTAGCGTTTCTCAAAAGTAATTAAATATTTGGTACCTCCTTCTGATTGCACCTGAATTGAAGCATCCAGCTGATCAACTAAGGTATATACCAGTTGAAGGCCTAAAGATTCAGTATCTTCTGGTTTAAATTCTTCCGGTAAGCCAACACCATTGTCACCTATCATAAGTGAAATATTCTTTCCTTCTTCAGCAATGCGTATTTCTATAATACCTTCATTTCCAAATGGAAAAGCATATTTTAGTGCATTAGAAACAAGTTCATTGGCGATCAAGCCACAAGGTATAGCTTGGTCTAAAGAGAGAAATACCTTTTTGAAATCGGTGATGAGCTTAATCTTACTGGTTTCAAGACTGTATGAATGAATTAGATTATTGGTCAAGGAGAGTATATAATCACTAAATTCTATTCTCGAAAAATCCTTTGTTTGATAGAGCGATTCGTGAATAAAACTCATGGATTTTATTCTGTTCTGACTCTCTCGTAATATATTCAGTGAGTTCTTGTCACGTACATAAGATGATTGCAGGTTCAGAATGCTACTTATTACTTGCAAATTGTTTTTAACCCTATGATGTACTTCTTGCAGTAATATCTCCTTCTCCTGAATGGACGACCTCATTTGTTCTTCTATTTCCTTTTTCTCAGTAATTTCAAAACAAATACAAGAAACTTCTTTCACACTTCCCGTTTCTTCGTTTATTGGATTAAGAAATACTTCCATCCAGCGTTTATTACCATCCTTGGTGTATATAGCCCCTTCAAACTGTTGCGGTTGCCCATTCAAGGCTTCAGTTATGTGATTTTTTAGATCTAACGACCCTTTTTCGGAAAGCCTTTCTTTTAATGCTTCCATTAAATTTACTCCTATGCCTAGCTCCTTTCCGGTAAGCTTAAAATATTCATTTGAAAATACCTTGTTTAAGCTCACTACCCGCATACTTGGATCAAGAGTCCAAATTACTAGCGCTGTACTTTCAAAAATAGCATTGATCTTGGCTGCTTGATCCTTCAATTTTCTCTCAGCTGTTCGCTTATAGGTCACTGTCTGAGACATGCAAGCAATTTCTACGAGTTTATCTTCTTCATCGTATATAGGATTCAACGAAACTTCTTCAATGTGCTCTTTCTGATTCCTGTCTACATAAAGAATTTCACGCAGCACCTTTTCACCACTTTCAACAAGTTTGTATAGCTTAAGAAGGTCGGCAGAATGTCCCTTTTTCTGTTTCTCAGCAATATCTAGGGAACTCTGTCCAACTGAAGATTTAATACCAAATCTTTCTTGCATCCACTTTTTGTAGCCTTCATTGAAAGAAGTGATATTATACGCTAAATCTACAGACCATATCATATGATTCGTGGCATCAAAAATGGTTTTGATCTTGGCCGCTTGCTCGTTCAGTTTTCTCTCAGCCTGTTTCTTATCGGTGATGTCAAGTGCCATCCCTGCTACTTCTTTCACAATTCTATTGCCGTCCGTATCCCAAATTGGATTCAAGTATATTTCTCTATAGCTATTTTCTCCCTTTTTATCTGTTGTCTTAGTTTGAAAGAAAATTCTCTTACCTGTAGAAAAAACCTCCTTGTATTTTTTCTCCCAAAATTCGTGATAATGATCGGGGGCAAACTTCTTCTTCTCTTTGCTCAAATCAGGATTCAACTCAGGGTAATGTCCATACAGCTTCTTTACAGTTTCAGAATACTCTCTGTTAAATGATGTAAGTGCAATATTCTTATTAACCGTCCAAAACATAATAGAACCGCTTTCAAAAATACCTTCAATCTTAGCCTGTTGTTCTCGGGCCTTTCTGCTAGCTTCTTGGCTCTCGGTAATATCACTAACAATCAGCACATATCCGTCAATTTCAGAAACATCATCTCTTAACAATGAGGCTGAGATCAACACATCACAGGGTTCACCATTTTTTTTCTGCATTACCGATTCTTCCTTAAAGCTCCCATTCCTGATCACTGCATGAGTCAGATTATCAATATGTTCTTCATTGATAATTAATGTGCTAATATGCTTTCCGAGAATATCTGTTTTCTTATATCCCAAAACTTGCTCGGCTCTTCGATTAAACTCCTTGACAATTCTATTAATATCCAAGGTAATGATCATATCCAAAGAGCAATCTAAGATACTCTGCACATAGTTCTTCGAAGTTTCTAGCTCTAGCTGCGTTGCTTTATGCTCAAAAATTTCTAATTGCAATACTGAGTTTAGTTCTTCAGTTAGTTCTCCTTTTCTTTTCTCTTCTATATATCTCTTTTCTAGTTCGTTTCGTGTTGTATATATTATAACTGTAATTCTCTCATTACCATCAGAATTCATTATTTCAGCATCGTATACTGATTCATCTAATGAAGAGAAGGAAAAAGTATGCTTTCTCGCTTTAGGATGGTTTAGCACTTGGTAGAATTTCTTTTCGAACTCTTTTCCAAGCAATCCCGCCAAAGAGAAGGCCACTGGCATCTCAAAATCAGAACCAATCAAAGCGGTCTGAGCGGTTTGATTCATTGCAACGATGTGCCCATTTCCATCTACAGTAAAAACCACGGGAAGGCCTGTGGTATCGAAAATTGGCGAATTTTCTCTAACATTTTCGAAAATAGCTAAGACGATCACATTGTCAATTTTATGCATGATACATCTTATTTTTCGCCCATCATTCAGAGGGAAATAGATCAACTTTGAATTGCCAATACTGAATTTTGATGATATTTTTATTATTTCAGAAAGTATAACTCCTATTCCATCTGCACCAATAGATAATAGTTTAAGGGCTTCTTCCGGTAAGGCAGACCAACCTTTGCTTTGGAATCCTATTTCAGGTGAGTCTATAGAAATCAAACACGCTGCAGCGGTTAAATTTTGGATAGATTCATTGATAATCAATGATTTGAATTTAACATTTTCCATTTTTCATATCAATCCTTACTAAATTCTCAATAAATGTAGGAACTTCACTTCATGTTGTATGCTACTCTGTACTTTCTTGATCCGCTACAATTACCTTCTTTCCATTGATTTTTACTTCTAACCCATTCTTATACTTAACATTCAGATATTCCACGCCTTCTTCATCATATGTTCTCCATGTTCCTACACGCACTCCACTATTGAATTTTCCTTCCTTCCAAGGCTGCCCATTTGGATGATACCATTTGTGCTTCCCTACCGCCAATCCTGAAACATAAGAACCCTTAAAGTTTACCTTCCCATCAGGGTACTCATAAATCCATTCGCCGGTGCGCTCCCCATCCCTGTAAAGACCCTTTTCAATATGATCACCTACATGGTAGAACCATTCTCCATCACGGAATCCACCAATATAATTGCCTTGCGTCATTATGTTGCCTTCTAAATCATACTCTATGACTATACCTTCCTCTTTCCCTCTTCTGAATGATTCTTCTCTTCTAATGCTCCCATTCTCGTAATACCATTTCCAAGGTCCATGAGGTAAACCATTCAAATATTTTCCTCTATGCTCCACTTTTCCGTTGGGATGATAAAAAATCCAATCTCCTGTTCTATTGCTATTTTCATATGCACCTTCAGCCTTCAAGTCTCCGTTTGGGTAAAATAATTTCCAATCACCCTGAAATCCTCCTGAATCATCAACTACCCCTTCAGCTACCTTACTTCCAGCTTTATACACTTCTCCTGTCGAAACACTTCCATCCTCACCATAGGTGCGATGCGTTCCTTCTTTCTTTCCATCTACATACCCACCACTGGATTTCACAGTTCCATCTTCATAATAGGTGCTTTTCAAATCTAACACAATAGACTCTTCGGTATCTGTAACCAACTCTCCATCACGGTACTTTTCCAATCCCAAAAGTTCACCCTTTCTATCGTAGTATTTAAAAATGCCGTTCTTTTTATCATTCATATATGATCCTTCCTGCGCCAGTTGACCATTGTTATGATAGATATACCAGGCCCCCCTTTTCTTACCGCGTGAATCATACCTGTTTATTTGTTCAGCACGCTTCAAAAAGCCATCCTTGTATTCAAGCAATGTAATAATCATCCCTTCTGCACTATACTCAAACCCCTTACCTTCTTCCTTTCCACCTACATAAGGAATGGTTTGCTTTAATTCGCCTGTTGCATAATATATTTTGCCTGTATCTTCCTTTATATCATTCCTATAAACCAATTCTTCATAAAGAATGCCTGAACTGTATATTCGATAAACTCCATTCTTTTTACCATTTTCATACCGGATTTCGTTCAACAAGATGCCTTCTTCATCATAAAACTTCCAAATGCTATCCAGCAAGAATTCTTTTCTATTTCCTTCACTTTTAATTATACCAGTTGGGTAGTAGGTCTTCCAATAACCATTTGGTTTGCCTGCTTCAAGTTGACCTTCGCTGCTTATTTTTCCATTGTCGTAATAGTACACAGTATATCCATCATTCTGAGCATTCAGAAAATTAGAGCATACCATTAATATTAATATTATTTTAAATTCTTTAAAGAAAGAGACTGTAGTTGTTATAGCTGTGTTCATAGTGTTAGCATTCTATTCATATTAAGTTTGGATAAGGATATTTTAATATTTGTGAAACATGAAATGAACAGAGATGTGATTATAATTAGTTGATTGCGAATATGGAAAGATTATGTGAACAATTCTGTTCATTAAATGAATGTTAACAGTAAGTGTTGTGCAAAGTTCTGTATTCATGTTGATAGATTCCATGGTTGGTTCTTACATTTAAGGTAATTATGAAGAGCATTATATGGTGGATATTACTAAGCAATAATAGTGCCTTATGATGGTAGATTTGTTATCACCAAATTTAAACATCTTTGACGCGTTTTTAACAGTTTGTATAGTAACAATTAGAATCAGAAGTTGCTGATTGTTAGGAATGGAAGTTTTTATTAGCAATTTTGCACCGTGCTTGTTTTATTGATTAAGTGCAATTCGAACATGAAGAGATATGACTAAGAATTTCATTATTGGAAGTGACCATGCTGGTTTTGATTTAAAGGAACAGCTTAAAGGATTCTTGGATTCGAAGGAATACAAGTATGTGGATGTAGGCGCGAATAGTTCGGAAAGGACCGACTATCCACCTTATGCACATTCTGTTGCCAAGAGCATTGAAGACAATCCTGCTATCATTGGTATTCTTATTTGTGGCAGTGCGAATGGCGTAGCAATGACGGCAAATAAGCACCAAGGAGTTCGATGCGCTGTATGCTGGAACGAAGAAATTGCGAAACTCTCGAGGCTACATAACAACGCCAATGCAATTGCTATACCAGCGAGATTCGTATCATTTGAGGAAGCTTTGGTGATGTTGAAAGTGTTTATCGAAACACCATTTGAGGGAGGAAGACACGAACAGAGGGTAAATCAAATTTCGTGTGGCTAGGACTTATTACTTATCAGTTTAAGGAGCAAGTCGTCCATCTTTTTCAAAAAGAGCTCATAATGTATACCAGTTCCAGGCCCATTGAATCCAGTATGTATAAGTTGAATGCGTCGGTCTTTATCCACTACGATAATCGTAGGAAAGGATGATATTCCATTCAGCATAGGAAATGCATTGCTGGCTTCTACTTTACTGGCTTTTCCTCCGAAAAGAAATCCGTTTTGAAAGTGTTCGGCCCCAATGGCTCTTTCTATTCGTGATTTAGCAACTTCTAGTTTTTCAGTGTATTCGAAGGCAATAGGAAGGATGCAAAGTTCTTCATGTGAATACTTGGATGCCAATTGAAATAAGGCATTATTTGCGTCCAGGCAATTCGGACACCAGCTTCCCATGATGTCAAGTATGACAACCTTTTTCTCAAGATTTAAATCATCCCAGCTTACACTATCACCGTTGGAGTGAAGAAACTTGAAATCTATTATGGCTTCTGGGTTGGTTAGGTACGTTAGAGAGTCTGGGTGCTGCAGCTGAAAGAGGGTATCTGCAACACCGCTCCAGTGTGAAGTGTAGTGAATGCCTGATTTAAATACACCGTCGATAAGGCTATCTCCTTGAATGGTTGCCTGAAAGTAAAATAGATGAGCCCCATCGAAAGTGCTTAAATAGATTCTTTCGTTCATTATGTTGCCCTGTAGAAACCTATAGTCTCCTGTTTCTGTTCTAAATGTACCTTCAAGCGATCCTTTTTCATTGTTCAAATGAAGGATTGCGTCATAGTCGGAATGACCTGAATCTAGGAATTTAACTCGATATTGAAGTGGGATTGATGTTGATGTTGAAGTAGGTGTAAACCTGAAGGATTGTCCGTGTTCGGCAATTAAATTAATGTGGTAATCACTTTTATTGTGATTGATATAAGTACCGGTCATTAACTCTGGACTTTCGATGAATAACCGAAGAGATGAATTGAAATACGGCATTTGAATAGTGATACTATCACCATGAAGATTAACTTCTGAAGAGATAATCTCTTCTCCGTTCTTAATGCTAACTAGTAGACTGTGATTAGGGCCATATTGAAATTCTGCATTTACGGGTAAGGAGTGTTCTTGGATATCGAATGTAATCCGCCAAGAACCATCAAGTATAGGATATGAAGCAGTTTCTTCTGGAGTAGAACAAGATACTGCAAGCAGATAGCAAGATAGAAATGCGAGTTTATAACTCAAATCAAATGGGATTATTCAGTTATAAATCGAATTTAATACCTTGAGCGAGGGGTAATTCAAGGCTATAATTTATGGTATTGGTTTGACGCCTCATATAGGCTTTCCATGCATCGCTACCTGATTCTCTTCCTCCTCCTGTTTCTTTCTCTCCACCAAATGCTCCTCCTATTTCGGCACCTGAGGTACCTATGTTTACATTCGCTATTCCACAATCTGAACCTTCATGGGAGAGAAATGCTTCTGCTTCAAGCAAATCATTGGTCAAAATCGCAGAGGATAAGCCCTGTACTACTCCGTTTTGGAGCGCAATAGCTTCTTTGATATCATCATATTTCATGATGTAGAGTATTGGCGCAAACGTCTCTTCCTGTACTATTGCGAAATGGTTTTGAACTTCGGCAATTACCGGTCTTACATAGCAACCAGAGCTATACCCTTCACCTTCTACTACTGCACCATTATTAAGTACATTCCCACCCTCGCTATTCACTCTTTTAATAGCATTTAGATAGGCTTGGACTGCCATTTCATCAATAAGGGGCCCAACGTGATTTTTAGAATCAAGTGGGTTTCCAATCCTTAATTGTCCATAAGCTTTGAGAAGGGATTCTTTCACTTTTGAATACACGCTTTCATGTATGATGAGTCGACGAGTAGATGTACACCTTTGCCCGGCAGTTCCAACGGCACCAAAGACAACAGCAGGAATTGCTACTTCTAAATTTGTTGACGGCGTTATGATTACCGCATTGTTTCCTCCAAGCTCTAAGATGGTTTTCCCGAGTCTTGCAGCTACTGTTTGGGCTACGATTTTACCCATACGTATTGAGCCGGTAGCAGAAATTAGGGCTATGTTTTGATCTTTGGTAAGCATTTCGCCTACGTGATAGTCACCGTTTATTATATTGCTTATGCCCTCAGGTAGTTTATTTTCCATGGCCACTTCATTGAAGATGTTTTGACAAGCAATGGAACAAAGAGGTGTTTTTTCTGAAGCTTTCCAAACAACTACATTACCACAAACCCAGGCTAGAGCTGCGTTCCAACACCAAACGGCAACTGGAAAATTAAATGCAGAAATTACACCTACAATTCCCAGTGGATGATACTGTTCGTACATCCTGTGTTTAGTTCGCTCACTATGCATTGTGTATCCATGTAACTGACGGGATAAGCCAGTAGCAAAATCACAGATATCAATCATTTCTTGAACTTCTCCTAATCCTTCTTGCAAGGATTTACCCATTTCATATGAAACGAGGGTGCCGAGTTCGGATTTCAATTCACGTAGTTTGTTTCCGAACTGACGAACAATTTCACCCCTTTTGGGAGCGGGCATCATTCGCCATACTCCAAATGCTTCTTGAGCGGCATGTATAATTTCTTTATATTGTTCTTCGGTTGTGACCCCAACAGATCCTATGTGATTTCCATCTACTGGCGAGTAGCTTTTGATAGATCGAGATGAGGTATAAAATTTTTGTCCAGTAGACGTACCCGGGTTATGTTCTTTTAGACCGAGTTTCTCGAGTATAGGAGCGATGACAGATTGCGTTCCAGTAATAGGCATATAATTTGTTTTCTGCAAAGTTAGTCAATGAAATATATATGCTTGGGATGTTTATTTGGACAGTTATATAGCTAAAGGCCAATTAGATATGAATGTTTCTTTGTTTGAGACGTTTTTATGGACTCAGATAGGTGGAATACCGTAGACAGTAGAAAATTGAATTTTACCCAATCAGAGGCGTTTTCTAGAGATATATACCATGCTGCTATATGGTTTGTATTGAAAATACCCCAGAAAGTTAGAAACTAGACCAATGAAAGGTGCAAGTATTACTGAAGTGGATTTGTATTTTAATGACAATGCGGATATATAGAATGAATCAAGGTATAAGGGTGATGTTTTAATTAAATCGAATCCATTTGAGGTTAAGAAGTTTTCAATTGCAGATTGATTGAAATGCCATAGATGTCGAGGTACATCCCAAGCTGCCCAATATTTACCAAAGAATCCTGCATCGAAACTTTCGTGATTTGGCAGGGCGAGGACTAGAATTCCACTTTCAGAAAGATGATCTCTGAATAATTGCATAGCCACATTTGGGTCGGGAATGTGTTCGAGTACATGCCAGAGGGTAATAGCATCAAAAGTATGTGTATGTTCAAATTCAGAGATGTCGTATGTCTTGATTCCTTTTTTTAATGCTGATGACCTGGCATACACGTTGGGTTCGAATCCCACTATATTTATGCCTTTTTGTGATGCATAGGAGCAGAATGCACCAGATCCAGAACCGTAGTCTGCCCATTTTGCACCTTTGGCGAATTTTTTTACAAGGTTCAGTTTGTATTTTAAATTGATAGACTGGAATTTCTGATAGAGAAGATTTATAATTCCGGTTTGAGTGTTATTGTGAGAAATGTAATTGGCGCTGTCGTAATAACTACCAAGGTCTTCTGGGATTGGATGGGTGAAATGAACTTTACAGTGAGCACAGTTTTGTATATTGAAAAGCTCACCGCTCACAGAATGGTCCGTGATATCAGAACTTGCCAATAGAGTTTTTTCTGAGTTACAGACTGGACAAAAGATGGTTCCACGTGGAACGTCATGTGTGTTTTGGACTTTATGTTCCACGTGGAACGTCTTGTTACCTTCCGACATGGATGAGTAATACGGATATATCGGATGGTGTAATTCCACTAATTCTTGATGCTTGGCCAAGAGTTTCCGGTCTTATTTTGGTCAATTTTTCACGTGCTTCGCTGGAAAGGCTCTTTATCCCTTGGTATTCGAACGAAGGATGAAGAATTATATCATCCAATCTTGAAATCCGCTTGGCCATTTCTTTTTCCTTTTCAATATACCCTTCGTATTTCATAAGTATTTCTGCAGATTCGAGAACTTCATTGTACAAGTTTTGCCCTAAACTTTCTGTGAGATCACTTTCAAAAGATCGGAGCTGGGTGCTCATATCAATAACCTGTCTCGCGCTAATATTGGGCCGTGACAAAATGCTCTTGGCCTTTACCTGTTGCTTCAATGAACTAGAAGATAAAAGGTCCAATTGTTCATTGGCTTCAGAAGGAGAGATGCCAACATCGGAGAACGTTTCAATAACTTTTTGAATTCCGTTGGTTTTCTTCTCTACTTGCTCCATGCGTTCGTTACTTGCGAGACCTATGGAATGAGATTTTGGAGTGAGCCTGATATCCGCATTGTCCTGTCTCAGTAAAATTCTAAACTCGGCACGCGATGTGAACATTCTATACGGCTCATCAGTACCTTTTGTAATGAGATCGTCTATCAGCACACCTATGTATGATTCACTTCTTTGGAGTACGAAGGGGTCCTTTTCTTGAAGTTTTAAGTGGGCGTTTATGCCTGCAATCAAACCCTGACAGGCAGCTTCTTCATAACCAGTGGTGCCATTTATTTGACCAGCGAAATAAAGATTGTCAACTACTTTGGTTTCTAAAGTATGGGTTAGTTGTACGGGAGGAAAGTAGTCATACTCGATTGCATATCCTGGACGAAACATTCTGGCATATTCCAGTCCGGGGATATGATTTAAGGCCTTTCTTTGAATTTCTTCTGGTAAACTCGAAGAGAAACCATTCAGGTATATTTCAACCGTGCTTAAACCTTCGGGCTCTACAAATAATTGGTGCCTGTTTCGTTCAGAAAACCTGTTGATTTTGTCTTCTATGGATGGACAGTATCGAGGGCCCAAACCTTGTATCCGGCCATTGAACATGGGAGATCTGTCAAATCCGGAACGGAGTATATCATGAACTTGTTCATTGGTATAGGTAATATGACAAGATACCTGTCTTGGCATTGCTGGTGTTTCTAAATAACTGAAACGCCCTGGAACTTCATCGCCAGGTTGTTCTTCCATTATTGAGAAGTTGATACTGCGGCCATCAAGACGGGGTGGAGTTCCAGTCTTCATTCGGCCATGTTCAAAGCCAAGAGAAATTAATTGTTCTGTTATCCCATGAGATGCTTTTTCACCGGCTCTGCCACCTCCGATTTGTTTGTCCCCAATATGAATTATGCCATTGAGAAAAGTACCGCTTGTGAGAATAACTGCTTTGGATTTGAATTCTACTCCAATTCCCGTTAAGACACCTCGAACTTTTCCTTGAGTATCAAGAAGTACTTCACGTACCATGTCTTGAAAGAAATCGATGTTGGGTGTTTGCTCAAGTAAAATTCTCCAAGTCTCCGCAAAACGCATTCTATCATTTTGTGTCCTTGGACTCCACATTGCTGGCCCCTTCGACTTATTCAGCATTCGGAATTGGATCGAACTTCTATCGCTTACCAATCCGGAGTAGCCGCCTAGAGCATCTATTTCGCGGACTATCTGTCCTTTAGCAATACCTCCCATAGCAGGATTACATGACATCTGTCCAATGGTGTTCATGTTCATAGTAACCATCAACACTTTGGAGCCTAGATTTGCTGCTGCAGCTGCAGCTTCATTTCCTGCATGCCCGGCACCGACTACTATTATATCGTATTCGTTATACATAGTTGGAATAGTATACTAAAAAGCGCGCAAAGTTAGGCAATAATTCTCAGCATCAGTCATTTCCGATTTTTGAACTGGGTTCTTGTCTTTGAAACCACAGAGGTGTAATACTCCGTGAATCATTACACGGTGAAGCTCGTCTTTGAAGGAAACGCTATGAATTACGCTGTTTTCCAAAATTCTTTCGCAGCTGATGTAAATTTCACTCTCAATACTTTTGCCTGAGCTGTAGTCAAAGGTTATAATATCTGTGAAGGTATCATGGCCGAGATGTTTTTGATTTATCTGCAGTAGATAGGCATCATCGCAGAATATATAGTTGAGATTCTGAATTGAGTAACCGTAATTGTCAGAAACATGCTGGATCCAAAATTTTACAGACAATGAATTCCTGACCCTGAATTTAGGGTATGCGTACTGAAATGAAATTTGAACTTTATAATAATTAGGCTGAGACACTCACTGGTTTAGAAAGATTCTTGAAAGAAATTTCCACAATTCTTCCAGCATCTAAAAACTGAAGTTCATCACTTAGATGCTTCATTAAGAAAACCCCACGACCATTTGGTTTTTCAATATTCTCCGGAGATGTAGGGTCAGGAACATTTGAAAAGTCAAAACCGGCGCCATCATCTTCTATCCTAAAGAAAAAGGAGTCATTGCTTGCAGCATATTTGACAATAACAATCTTTGAACTGTCTTGCTTGTTGCCGTGATATATGGCGTTGTTTACTGCCTCAGTAAGAGCAATAAGGATGTTTCCATAGTGTTCTTCCTGTATTTTGTATTTGTCGCAGAGTTCGTCAATCAGCCGTTCAACTATGGTAATGTTCTCACCTTTTGAAGAAAATTCAATGCTTTCCATTCTTGCAGTTTCGGTAGTGGTCATCTTTTGTTAGTCTTCAAAATTAAGAAAATATTCATTCACGCGATCTTTGTAATAGGGCATCAAATTGGCTGGTACAGTGCGCAATAACTCTACCTCGCGGGATTTGAGCTTATTATAATCTAAATATTCATAGGGGTTTACCGGGTCATATTGGCCTGGAGCTTTACTTTCTCTTTTGTTGTCCTGTTCTCTCTCCCTGTCTGCTTTCTCTGACTCAAGGAGACGGGTTATTATTTCCTGCTGTCTGCGCATCGTTTCCGGAGTGAGTTTCATGTTCACCAGATCCTTTTCAGTTTCTTCCATTTTCTCAGCAATTTCCTTGAGTCCGTTGCCTTCTCCCTTACCTTCTTGATTAAGTTGTTGTGACATTTTTTCGATCTCCTTTCTGATGGCAGCTTGTTCAGCAGCCATTTTTGCAATCTCCATACTCATCTGCTGACTGCCATTCCCAGGTTTTCGGTCACCAGGTTTGTTTCCTTTCTCCAAGGCTTTCTGCATTTGTTCAAGTTTCTTGCCCATTTCTTCCTGCATCTTACTCATTTTACCCGAGGAAGGTTTGGACCCCGCACCTCCGGGCTTTTGGCAATTACCCGTACCAGGCATTTTGTTGGCCATGGCTTGTTGCATTTGCTTTAATGCTTCATCTAATAGTAGTGCTAAATTGTTGAACGAAGTCATTGAATACTGCTGCCTCATTGCTGCATTGGAGGTAACCCTTTCGCTTATTTCCACCAGCGCGAGATTGATGTTTTTATTGATTGTTGCAATTTCCTGATTTACAATAGGTTCTATTTGGACTACACGCTTGCTCAAAGCAAATAATGAGTCCTGAACCATCTTGCTGTCATCCTGGAGCTTCTTCTGCTTTTGACCAACTTTCGTATAGCTAGGATCGTCTCGGTCCATCACTTTCAGCTCCTCCATTATTTCTTCTTGGTCGAAAGAGAGTTGTATGATGTTTTCAAGAAGTGCCCGCAAAGCGTCCATATCCTCTTGAGCGCTTTCAGATTCAGACGATTCCATTGCGGCCTGCATTTTTTGGGCCATCTCTTGAATTTTTTGTGCAGCACTCTTCTGCGATTCTGAAGCCTTTTTTTGCTTGTTCTTGTCAAGCTCTTCCTTTGCCTCATCCATTTTCTCCTTTATCTCTTCTTCCTGTTCGTTTGTATCTGGAAGCTCAAAAGGATCTTCTAACTCTTCATTTTTCTTATCCAACGCATCAAGGTCCTTTTGAAGCTCTTCGAACTCTTTATCTAATTCTTCCTGCTTTTGCTTCAATTCTTCGGAGGGGGTTTTTCCATCTTCACTCTCAGCGGCAAGTTTCTCCTCTTCTTTAGCCAATTCATTGAGTTTTTCCATGGTTTGCTCAAATTCCTGCTCAAATTCCATTTGTTTGAAAAGTTCCAGTGTACGGTCTAGTTCTTTCTCAAGCTGCTCATTGTCCATTTTCATGTTTTCAAGCTCTTCAAGAATTTGATTTTGATCAAACTTCTTGAGCATTTCTTCGAGCTTTTTATACATTTCTTTCATTTCATCGCTCATTACCTGATCAAATAGCTTGTCTAGTTGCTTTTGTTTTTCGAGAATGCTTTCACTTTGCTGAAGGTGGCTTTCCTGCTTCTGCTGTAATTTGCTCCGATCATTTTTGATTGATTCTATATTCTTTTCGAGATTTCGCTGTTTTTCAAGAATGTCTTCAATTCTCTTTTTCTCCTGCCAACTCATTTCTTTTTTCTGTAGAAGATCTTTATTCAGATCATTCATCTCTTTTTGTAGTTGTCCGGATTGTTTTATAGCGTCTTCAAGCTTATTCTTAATGTCTTCAGAAGTAGCCTGACGTTCGTCTTTCAATTCATCTAGTGTGGGTGCTTTGTAGAGTTGACGTATGCTCTTAGCCGCCTTGCTACCGTTCACACCATCATTGTCCCACACTTCAAAATAGAATTCTACTGTTTCTCCTGGAAGAACGTCAAGTCGGCTAAAATCGATGAAGTGGTAAAACTCTTGTGCTGACTGTCTATTGATAGTTAACAGTTCCTGAAAATGCTCTTGGTTTCCTTCTTTTCGCGTTACGGAATAATGGAATAGCAGTTTGGAAAGGCCATAGTCGTCACTGGCGAGACCTGTAAAAAAGGTGCGTCTGGAATCCGTACTATCCACTAAGCTTTCTACCTGAATTTTGGGATACGCGTCTTTTATTACGTCTATTCTATATGACATGGTGTCGCGACTACCAACAATTTGGTTATACGCAGCTAGCTGGTAATGATCTGTGCTAGAAGCCAGTGACTGATAGGAGAAGGTATTATTTCCTTGGTGTTGCAAAGCCACAACGGTATCTGGAAATATCATATTGAGTCCTTCCGCATTCTGTGTTTGAAAGCTCCACGCAATAATTGTTCCTTCCGGAACACGCAAATTTCCGGTATTACTCAAAGATTCGTCAGTTCTTCCGAGATATGGAGGAAATTTGAAGGCCACTTCGAAATTCATAATCGAAGCTGTAGGCAATACCTTCAACACTTCACCAGGGGCAAAAAAGCCATCTGCGGTAAGCCTGAAAGGAATATCTGCCCTTACCTTTCTGAATACATATGAAAATCTACCTATACCTTCTGACTTAAGTCGAAACATTTTACCATCAATAATTACGCCCATTTCAGATGGTGCATATGCCCCTTCAGAAGTCACAATTAGCTCAAAGTCTTCATTTAAAGGAACTTCCAGATCGCCATTAATTATATCGAATGAAAATGGGGCTTCAGGAACGTATTCCACATTGTATGTGATTAATCTTTGCGTGCCCTCAGTGAGAATTGATGGAGCGATCAGTAACAGTAGCGCGGCAAGAATTACAGGTGGCAACACATACTTCAAGTACTTTTTATTATCATTGAAATTAATTGCAGCTGCAAATGGGACTGGCTTCAAACTTTCAATCCGCTGGTTTATACTTGCTATTAAAAGTGAAGTGTCACCTGAATCAAGTTCCGCTTGTTTTTTGAGTTGCAGGGTGTTAAGTAATTTATCACTCACATTGGCGAAATGTGTTCCAATGATCAAGGATGCCTCTTCATGAGAAATTATTTTGCCCAATCGAAAGAGTCTCAATGCGGGAATGGCAATAAATCTGACAAACAAGAGTAGAAAAGAAACCAAGAGGGTAAAAAAGATTGTAGTTCTCACCGCGGTGGAAAATCTACCGAAATACTCGAAAACCACGGAAGCCAAAATAGCTGCCACAGTAATACCAGTGAAGTAAAGCGCCCCACGGATTATCTGATTCTGATAATACTTTCGAGTGAAAGCATCCAGCTTCTGAATTAGTGAATTATAAGTTGAATGAACCATCTGTTCTTAATTTATACCTGCTTTCGCAACTTGCTAAGTTAGATAATGCAACACAGATAAACACTAGGTTGCAATTACGAACTTACTTAGGTTCAATTTGCGCTCATCATCAGCCATAACGCTAAGCCAGCCTGAATCGTTGTGCGTTAGGTTGTTTTTTTTCAAAATCTCAATCATTGACTCGATAGATACGGAAGGTGAATACGTATTCAGGATAAGATAACCACCTTTAAAAAGTAAGCTTTTTACAGTTTCAACCAGGGAGGGTAGAAGGTCTTCCAGCCGCCAATGTTCCCCGTTTTTACCTCGGCCATAAACAGGTGGATCCATGATAATTAGATCATATTTTCTGCCCCTGCGAACTTCCTTTTGAGCAAATTTAAGAGCGTCCTCGCACACCCAATGAATGGTATCCACATTGTTAAGTTTGGCATTTTCCGCCGCCCAATTGATGATGGAGCGAGAAGAGTCCACATGGTAAACATCTGCGCCGCAGAGGGCAGCTGTGAGACTGGAAGCTCCGGTATAACCAAAGAGATTCAGAACTTTTTGCCCTGGGTTTAGATTCATAATTAAAAATTGCCAATGCCTGGCTTGCTCTGGAAATAGTCCGATGTGCTTGTAAGCCCCTGGTTTGCATATAGCCAGCCAGTGAACATGCTCAAAACTGAAACTACAATTCCAATTCTTAGGCATCTGGCTCGAATTGTACCAATCTCCGGCTTGACCACTCTTTTCTTCAAAGCGAATTACCGTATCATTATTCCAGGCTTTGTGTGTTAAAGAACATTTGCCGGAAGCTAAAATTTCAGGTCTGTTTAAAGTTACGTTTCCGAAGCGTTCCAGCTTGCGCCCGTTTCCGTAGTCAAGGAGTTTGTACCCAAAGTTGTTCGCCGAGTAGGTCGTCATATAAGCACAAAGATAGTATGTACTGTTTAGCCTATCTTTGCGCCCTAAAAATCTGAAGGCAAATGATGAATCCACGTGTACGTGTGCGCTTTGCACCGAGCCCTACCGGACCTCTTCATATCGGAGGCGTGCGCACAGCCCTTTACAACTACCTGTTTGCCAAAAAGCACGGCGGGGATTTCTTGTTGAGAATTGAAGATACTGATCAAGGTCGCTTTGTTGAAGGTGCCGAAGACTATATAGTGAAAGCACTTTCATGGTGTGGAATTACACCGAACGAAGGGCCTGAATATGGCGGAAGTTGTGGTCCTTATCGTCAGAGCGAAAGGAAGAATATATACAGAGCTTATGCGGATAGACTGATTGCTGAAGGAAAGGCATATTATGCATTCGATACACCTGAAGATCTCGATGATATGCGCGATAAGCTGAAGGCAGCAAAAGTAGCTTCACCACAATACAACTCAATAACGAGGGAGACTATGCGCAACTCACTCACTATGAGTGCAGACGATGTACAGAAGAACATGGATTCAGGGATGGCCTACGTGATCCGGTTTAAAATGCCGCGCAATACCGACGTAAAGGTCTATGACATTATTAGGGGATGGGTTGTTGTGAATACCAATCAACTTGATGATAAGGTGCTCTTCAAAAGTGATGGAATGCCAACTTATCATCTAGCGAACATTGTGGATGATCATCTTATGGAGATAACCCATGTGATACGTGGAGAGGAATGGTTGCCATCAGCCCCTTTACACATAATGCTTTACGAAGCTTTTGGCTGGAAAGCACCCGAATTTGCTCATCTACCTTTATTATTGCGACCTGATGGAAACGGAAAGTTGAGCAAAAGAGATGGAGACAGGCTCGGATTTCCAGTTTTTCCTTTGGATTGGACTGATAAAGAAACAGGCGAAAAATCAAGTGGATATAAGGAAAGAGGATACTTTCCTGAAGCTTTTATTAACATGCTGGCCTTGCTGGGCTGGAATCCAGGAACACCCCAAGAGATTTTTACACTAGATGAATTGGTAGACTCCTTCTCTCTAGAAAGAGTGGGAAAAGCAGGAGCGAAGTTCGATGCCGATAAAACCAAGTGGTTCAATCAGCAGTATCTCAGGGCTAAATCAGATGATGAATTGGCAGCAGCCATTGCGCCGCTTACAAAGCAAATGAATCTGCGCAGTGACATAGAGTATTTGCGGGAAGTATGCAGACTAATGAAAGAGCGCGCTTCATTTATTCCTGAAATAGTTGAGAAGGGAATTTACTTGTTCGCTGCCCCAACCATCTATGACGAACAAACAGTAAGTAAAAAATGGAAAGATGCTGAGTCATCGGCCTATATGCAGGAGCTTTTGCAAGAGTTCATAGGCGTCTCAAGTTTCGATGCCATTACCCTAGAGGCAACTTTTAAGGGTTTCTTAGAAAAGAAGGGAGTGGGAATGGGTGCAATACTCCCTAACCTCAGGCTCCTGATTACCGGAGAAGGAATGGGACCAGGATTGTTTGAAATAATGGCTCTTTTAGGAAAGGAGAATTCCATTGAAAGAATGAAAAAGGGAATTGAGATTCTTCCTAAATAATGATTAGGATAGAAGTAAATGATATCAAGCTATACGCTTATCATGGATGCCTTCCAGAAGAAGCATTGATTGGAGGAAATTATCTGGTCAGCGTGTATGTGGATGCAGATGTAGCCCAGGCTTTGGAGAATGACGAGCTTATGAACACAGTGGATTATGTAATGATCAATCAGATTGTCGAAGAGGAGATGGCAATTAGGTCAAAGCTTATTGAACATGTGGCGGGAAGAATTTTGAAACGAATTGAGGTATCAGACCGTAGAATTCGACATGCCGGAGTAAAGGTGAGAAAACTAAGCCCACCGATAAATGGCGATGTGTCTGAAGTATCCGTGCTATTGAACTTTTGATTGTGAAAAAGATATTCATACAAAATGCCAACTTGAATTTCATATATTTGCTACCCTTTTAAAAGGGTCTCGTGGCCGAGTGGCTAGGCAGAGGTCTGCAAAACCTCGTACAGCGGTTCGAATCCGCTCGAGACCTCAAGAAGAAGCCGCTGAATTTGTTCAGCGGCTTCTTTCATTAGAGAAAGTTCTGTTTCCAAGAGCAATCGAGAAATTTTTATCTGATGATGCGGGATTAAGTACCAATGATGCTAAACATTTGACCCAGGTGAAATCCACACAATCTAATTTTTATTGAGTGCCCGTTGCATTCTACGCGATTCGTAGAGTTGTGCATAGAAGCCTCAATGGCTTATGAATTCAGAAATTCAGGTTGATTCAGACTAAAACACAAAAAAAGCCACAGTATACACTGCAGCTTTTGTGACCCGGAAGGGACTCGAACCCCTAACCCTCAGAGCCGAAATCTGATATTCTATCCAATTGAACTACCGAGCCGATAATGATTGCAAAGGTAGTTTCTTTGCTGCTTTTTCAGTATCACTTTTCAATATATATTTAATTGCCATCAGGACCTTTGGTAATTTTCATGGGTTTATATGAATTTGGCTTAATTTGCGTTAAGTTCTTTTATATTATCGACTGCTTTCTTGTTATGCGGACAGTTTTATTTGGTATTAATGTACTTTTCCTATTTATCCTTACATCGCCTGCAATGGCCCAATCGGCACTTGGGGTGTGGAGGGATCATCTAAATCATACAATTGCACGTGATGTAGATGAACTTTCAGGTAAATTATATGTAGGGACGGCAAATTCTGTATTTGTTTATAGTCAACAAGATAACAGTGTTGAGAAGCTGACGAAAATCAATGGATTGTCGGACATAGGTATTGTACTGGTTAGAGCCTATCCAGAGCGCAGCTTGCTCCTCATAGGATACCAAAACGGAAACATTGATATTCTAAAAGACGGCTCAATTCAAAATTTTCCAGACATTAGAAACAGCACAGTAGTTGGCG
This sequence comes from Cryomorpha sp., assembly GCA_041749535.1. GTDB lineage: Bacteria > Bacteroidota > Bacteroidia > Flavobacteriales_D > Cryomorphaceae > JBBQZU01. Next base: position 193,292 of record JBGTBE010000108.1, read on the forward strand.
ATAAATCTGTGAATCACGCATATTTCTATGGTGACTTTGCATACCTTTCTACTGGCTTGGGTGTATTACGATTGGACATTGAGCGCCTCGAAATTAAGGACACTTATGAAATCCTTGCGGAAGGTGGATTGGGCATCAATGAAACCAATGTATGGAATGATACACTCTATGCAGCTACAAATCAAGGGCTATATTTTGGCAGCCTTTCGGACGATCTGTCTATTTTTAGTAACTGGATTTTGGATGCTACACTCCCCAATCCTTTTGGCAATGTACCTCACTGTGCATCAAATGGATCGAGACTGTATGTGAATACTCCCGGCGCCAATCCTCCCGGTCTCTACACCAGAACTTCCGGAGGCAGCTGGACCAACATTTTTAGTTCTACAGAATTGAAATCACTCAGGAATACGCCAGGAGGTATTTTGTTAGCAACGGCAACCTACATTGAACGGAAAGGGCCAGATGGATTAACAACCGCTGCGGCACATAGTTCCTATGGCGCTACCAATCCCAATATTGCAAGGGCCCACGCAGATGCTGATGGCAATTTATGGATTGCAGACAGAATTCAAGGACTTGTTAAGATGAAAGATGCGGGTGCATTTGAATTTATAGCCCCTGACGGACCTGCTTCGAACAATTGTTTTTCGATCAATTATACCAAGGATGAGCTTTGGATAGCATCAGGGTCGCCGTCAAGACCAGGGCTCTGGAATAACTCTTTTCTCTGGGAAGGATTCTTTCGCCTGAAAAACGGAGCATGGACCAATTTCACCCGAAGCACTTTGCCTATTGTAGATCAGAAGGTGTTTGCCGATATCTGCTATGTATATCCCGATCCCGAAATAGAAGGTCGGACTTTCGTAAGCTCCTGGTTTAGCGGATTAATAGAGATGCAAGACGATGAACTCTTAAATTATTATTCGGTAGACAATAGCACCTTGGCAGATCGGGTGGAGTTCCCTCGTAATGATGGTGAGCCATATGTGGCAGTAACTGGAATGAACAACGATGGAATGGGCAATATTTGGATGGCCAATGGCTATACTGATTTTCCCCTTTCGGTGAGAAAAGCCGACGGGACATGGCGTGGTTTCCAGCTTACGAATGTCTCGAATGCCACTCCCATTGTACAAGTTCTGATAAATAGGGATGGGTACAAATGGCTGGTTAGAAATGGAAATGGAATTGCTGTCTTTAACGATAATGGGACAATAGATATCACTTCAGATGATGTTACAAAGTTGCTCATCGCACAACCCAATGCCGGGGGCCTTCCCAGCAATGATGTCTATATGATCACAGAAGACCTCGATGGTCAAATATGGGTGGGTACGGCCGACGGAATCGCTGTATTCTTTTCTCCTTTTGATGTTTTCAGCAATAGCCCTAGCGATGCGCGACAGATCCTTGTTGAGCAAGATGGTATTTTTCAATTCTTGTTCGAGGGACAACCCGTAAGTGCAATCGCAGTAGATGGGGCAAATAGGAAATGGGTTGGAACATTTGGATCGGGTGTTTTTCTGATGTCTCCGGATGGTACTGAGGAGATTCTCCGCTTTACTACGGACAATAGCCCTCTGCTGAGCAATGAAGTGAGGGATATAAAAATAGACCCGAAGAACGGCACAGTCTATATAGCAACGAATCAAGGTTTGATGTCATACCAGGGCGATGCCAAGGCGGGTCTTGCACAAAACAACTGCTCGAAAGTATATCCTAATCCAGTATATGAAAGCTATCAAGGACCAATAACCATTGAAGGCCTTCAGCGGGGAGCGGAAGTGCGTATTTCGGATGTTAGAGGCAACCTTGTTTACTCAACAATTTCAAATGGGGGCATCGCTGTTTGGGATGGAAGGAATCTGAACAACCAACGGGTGAATACGGGTGTATACTTCGCTTCGGCATCTAGCCCGGATGGAAGCTCAACTTGTGTAACTAAAATTCTGGTTGTCAAATGACCAGTATTTCCACCCAAGGTATAGTACTAAGGAAAGTACAATACAAGGGTAGTTCAGCCATAGCTACAATATATACCAAACGACATGGCATGGTGCCATTCATGGTAAGAGGAGTAACGGGGAGAGGTAAAAACCCCAGGGCGTCTTCTCTTGAATTGCTTACCAGGGTGGAAGTTGGATACGAGTACCGTGAAAAGGCTGATGTTCAGTTGCTACAGACCATCTCTTTAAACCCTGATGCGAGCTTTCCAGCGGACCAACCGGCAAAGATTGCAATAGGTATGTTTCTGGCAGAAATGCTGTTTAGAACCCTTCGCGAAGAAAGCCCCGACAATGATTTGTTCATCTTTATTGATCAATCGCTGGAAGTATTTACATCTGCTCCTTTCAATCCGGATTTCCACCTGGTATTTTTAATCCGTTTATCAAGGTTTTGTGGTTTTTACCCATCCGGAGTCTGGAGTGATTCAACCCCATTATTCGATCTCTTTACCGGACAATTTGCACCTCATGGCAGTTCTTCAGTGCACAGCCTTGATGCTGAAACTTCTTTGAATTTGTATGGCTTGATGGAAACTTCATACGAGGGAGGTGACAAGTTGCTGAGCAATACTCAACGAAGAAAATTGCTCGATGCGCTCGTGAAGTATTTTAGGCTGCACTTGGATGGAATGGGTCATGTAAAATCACTCGATGTGCTTGTGGAGGTTTTTACCTGAGTGCGACCCAATTCTTTTTGCTACTTTTCGCGAATTAACCCATTTCCCATGCGCACCTCAGCCTACTTATTGAGTTCTATTGCAATTATTATTGCTTCATCTTCATGCAATACCACAACAGACAAAGATCAAATGAATACCATGATTCCCCCAACTGCAGAAAAGCGACCCGTGCAATTTACAGAGCATGGAAATATGAGGGTTGACAACTATTATTGGCTGCGCGAGCGCGAGAATGAAGATGTGCTGAATTATCTTCGAGCTGAGAATGCATATACTGAGTCAGCACTTGAAGATGTCAGTGAATTACGGGCAAACCTCTTTGAAGAAATTAAAGGACGCATAAAGCAGACGGATATGTCCGTTCCGTATGTTCGGAGGGGATTTTCCTACTACTCCCGGTACGAAGAAGGCAATGAATATCCATATTATTGCCGGGAGAATGTTAAGGATGCCAAAGAGCAAGTAATGCTTGATGTAAATGAGCTCGCGAAACCTTTTGCCTTTTATGCAGTGGGAACCCAAACTATAACTCAGGATAACAAACTACTTGCTTTCGCAGAAGATACACTGAGCAGACGTATTTACACCATTCGGTTTAAGAATTTAGAAACAGGAGAATTTTTGCAGGACGTAATAAGGAATACCACAGGAAACTGCGCTTGGGCTGCGGATAATCAAACTATTTTTTACGGGGTTCAGGATCCTGTCACTTTGAGATCTTACAGGATATATAGACACAAATTGGGCACATCAGCAGAAGATGATCAGCTGGTATTCGAAGAGAAAGATGAGACATTCTCTTGCTACGTGTCAGTGTCAAAGTCACTGGAGTACCTTTTTATAGTTTCCAATAGCACAACAACTTCTGAAGTGCAATTTTTGAAATCAGACAATCCTGAAGCTACGTTCTCAGTAATACAGCCTAGAACGAAAGGCCTTGAATACAGTGTTTCTCATTTTGGAAAGGATTTCTTTATTGTGAATAATGACAATGCCAAGAACTTCAAGCTTTCGAAGGCCCCTATAGCCAAAACGGATATTGCCAACTGGAAAGATGTAATTCCACATCGTCCAGACGTGCTTTTGGAAGGCATTGAAATTTTTAAGGACTATTTGGTAGCAGAGGAACGGAATGCCGGACTAACCCGGGTCAGAATTATTCCATGGAATGAACCAGCCAACGAGCATTACATAGCATTTAGTGACCCGGCATATGCAGTTTACCTCTCGTCAAATGTTGAATTCGATACGCCCGTCGTTCGGTATGTCTATACTTCACTGACTACTCCCAGTTCAGTTTATGATTATGATATGCTAAATCGCACATCGGTGCTTCTAAAACAACAGGAAGTAATTGGAAGTTTCAATCCAGTAAACTATACTTCCGAGCGTATTTTTGTTTCGGCCAGAGATGGCGCCAGTGTCCCGGTTTCCCTTGTTTACCATAAGGGATTTCAAAAAAATGGCTCTGCTCCATTATTGTTATATGCATATGGCTCGTATGGAGCTTCAATGGATGCTTATTTTAGCTCATCCCGCCTAAGCCTTTTGGACCGTGGTTTCGTTTTTGCCATTGCCCACATCCGAGGAGGGCAAGAAATGGGCAGAGAATGGTATGAGAATGGCAAGTTGCTTAACAAGAAGAATACGTTTTACGATTTTGTAGATTGCGCGGACTATCTGGTGGCTCAGCAATACGGTGATCCTGAGAATATGTTTGCCATGGGTGGCAGTGCCGGAGGATTGTTGATGGGAGCAGTGGTAAATATTCGTCCCGAATTGTGGAAGGGTGTCGTAGCACAAGTCCCTTTCGTAGATGTGATCAATACCATGCTTGATGCTTCTATTCCACTTACTACAGGAGAGTATGATGAGTGGGGTAATCCCAATGAGAAAGAGTACTATGATTACATACTTTCATACTCTCCATATGATAATGTTGAAGCCAAAGCGTATCCAAATATGCTTGTAACTACTGGCCTTCATGATTCCCAGGTGCAATATTGGGAACCGGCAAAGTGGGTTGCAAAGCTCAGAGAGTTAAAAACGGATAGCAACTTGTTACTCCTACAAACTGATATGGAAACTGGCCACGGTGGGGCTTCCGGTCGATTCGAACAACTAAAGGAAGTGGCTCTTGAGTATGCCTTTCTGCTCAAGATGGCTGGCAGAGATAAGCTTGCGCCAATTAACTAGGCGAGTATCGTTTCGATACCCAGGATTTCTTCACTGGTCATGCTGAGAGTGTTGGGAACTGACCGAGGGGTTGGAGAATGGATATTGTTTGACATCAGTTTTTTATGCTCAACATAACTGGCAAAATAGATGGCCTTCTCTGTATTGTTCATTCCTTCCCATAACACACCAAAGACTTCTTTGCCTGAACGCAGTTTTATTCTGCAATGATGGTTGAAGTATCTTTGAAGTTCATCGTATTTCATAGCCTTAGCTTGTACTGTTAAATATCAGGTATTTTTTCTGGATTTGACATAACTACAACAACTAATTTATCCACAAGGTATAAGCGGTGATGATTCAGATCAAGTGATTTCTCTTATGGTGCACAGTCGTGAATGCATATTAGGATGTGTAGATTGAGCATTAAAAAAAACACCCCTTCAGCTTAGCCGAAGGGGTGTTTGATTGAAAAGGAGTATTATTATTTACTTATTACCAATCGTTTTATTAATGAAGCAGAGGCATCAGTTGCCTGCAACATGTAGATACCATTAGACAGAGCTGAGGTATCGAAGTAGTAAGTTGCCGAGTCATCCAATCCCTGTAGCTGTCTCTCGAGTACCATACGACCATTTACGTCGAATACCCTGAGGATAATTGAAGAGTTCAAACGGCTTTCATCAAATCGGATGTTTACCAAGTTCGATGCAGGGTTTGGAAAGAGGGTGAATTCTAACTTCTCTTTTTCTACAGATAACATGCTGTATTCCATCTCTCTGTTGCATCCCGCAGTTGCGAAAGTACTCAGAGGCCCATAGGATGTCCATACTGATCCGCACCTTGTTCTTAATTGATATTGATAGGTGGTTCCGCAGAGAAGTCCAGTTCTATTGATGGTTGTTGCCGTAGTATTTACAGTAGTCCAGGTACTTGTACCATTTACCCTGTATCTCAAGGTGTACCTTGTTGCACCTGGCATCGCACTCCAATTGAATCGGGCTGAACTTGATGTAATATTGCTCATGTAAGACACTGTGGGAGCGGTACAACTTGCACATCCCGGAGTGATAAAGTTTGCTGAGCCTGAATAACCACTTAACGTACCACCACTACAAACAGTTTCTATCTGAAACTCATATCCAGTGCAGACGCTCAATCCCGTAAAGTTTACCGAAGTACTTGAAGCAGTTCCAGTAGACCATGATGTGGCTCCGAAAGCGCGGGCCCTAACATTATATGAGGTTGCACCTGAAACAGCACCCCATACCAGCACTGCTGAACTTGATGTGATACTATTTGCTACTAAGCCAGAAGGTTGTGTGCATGTTTGAGGAGCACACCCCAGGGTGTTGAATAGGGCAGAGGCGCTGTATGCGCTTGCTAACCCCGAACAATTTGCGCTCACTTGAAATTCATAATTGGTACATGCTGTGAAACCAGAGAAGTTGACTGAAAGAGATGATGTATTTGCTGAGGTCCAAGTGCTTTGGCCAACAGGGCGTACCCTTACAGTATAATTGGTTCCACCACTTACACCCTGCCATGATAAAGTAGCAGTAGAAGCAGTTACCAAAGTTGAATTTAGTCCTGAGGGTACACTGCAAACAGGAGCGGCAGGGTTAATATTCACGCAGTAATCCTCTACTTCTCCCCATGAAAATGTCTCACAATTTGTTGGAGCCGCATTGTATTTCATTTGAACCCGGAAGGTTGTTTTGCCAATGGCAGCGGTGCTTGGAATCACAATACTTCCAGACACAGAAGCTGCTGTGGATGCTGCAGATTGAGTAAAGGCAAGTTCGCCGGTATCATTAAAATCGCCATCCGAATTCCAATCTGCCCATATTCTGAAGAACTCAGCATACACTGTACCGGTCCATGCAGGTACCAGGGTAAAGTTATATGATTGGCCTGCGGCATAGGCAGCAGTGGTGTTGAATGCTGCATAACCACCATTGTTTCCGCTGTTATTATTGTAACTCCCAATGGTTACAGACTGTATATACTCATCAACTGTGCTGTTGCCTCTGGAAGTGCAATAAGTGAGACAACCTGAAGAAGGTGAGCAAGGCGTGCAACTACCTCCGCAATCCACGCCTGTCTCGGTTCCATTTTGCACTCCGTCGCTACAGCTTGGAGGGTTAGATGCGCCGCAGGCAGTAGAACTCAGAAGACTGGCACGTGCCCCGCCAGGGGCAAAAAGCGCCCGCATACGGGCCTTCTGACCGGCTGTATATATGTTCATGCAGGCATCGTCTGTATAATCCATGTAGTTCTGAACCATGTCTAGTGTACTACACTTTACTGTGTTGAGGGAACAGCCGTAATTGGCAGAGCTTGAAGTAGGGGTATCAGCTACAAAATCATCCACTGTGCAGCCTCCATCTCCCCATATATGGCGAAGATTCAGCCAGTGACCTACTTCATGGGTTGCAGTTCTGCCGAGGTTGAAGGGCGCTGTGGCAGTGCCTGTAGTACCGATATAACGATAGTCTACTACTACCCCATCTGTGGATGCCGCTCCGCCTGGAAACTGGGCATAGCCCAGAATGCCACCGCCAATATTGCAAACCCAGATGTTGAGATATTGTCCGGTGGGCCAAGCATCTTTACCTCCTTGTGCTGCGAATTTCACTGAGTTGTTCGTGCCAAATGTTGTCTTTGTGGTCGATGTTCGTGTTATACCATTTGTGCTGGTACCATTCGGTGCGATGCTTGCCATACAAAACTCCACCTCAGAGTCTGCGGCTACACCCTGAAACTGACTAAGCGTTTGTGAAGCATCGGAGTTCAGTCTTCGGAAATCTTCATTCAAAACCTCAATTTGACTCAGTATTTGAGCATCGCTGATATTTTCTGAAGCAACGCGGTAAAGTACGTGAACTACAACTGGAATTGTAATAATCTCGGTGTCTCTGCTTGCATCAGATAAGTCATGGTCCAGAATGACTCGGGTGTGATTTTCTATTTTCTCCATGCGCTCTCTGAGCGAGGGGTCTAACTCTTCAAGATCATGTAGATGATCCATCGTTCCGCAATTGCGTTGCGCGAAGGTTCCGCTGATCGCAAAAGTGATTGCGAATAGCAACAAGTAAATGTGCTTCATAGGGTTGGATTTAGTTGACCGAATTTTACAAAATATTAACGATTCCTGAAATAGGAGCGCAATAAATATTTTGAAGATTCCAACCAAGGGTGATGGCGTCTAGCAAAGCCGGTAATAAACTGGTTATCAAAGACCCTAATGCCTGGGGTTAAATGAAAATTGTTGGGAGGTAATTATTAAAGAAAATCTAATACGAGTTATTCAATCAGCCCTCATCAAACCTGATGCTGCTAAGCACCGCTTCTAATTCACGGGCGTATTCACGTTTATCGAACTTAGGAGCAAATACGAAACCCGATACACTGATCACATATTTATTGTCGTCGCTCAGGGTGGTGACACTTCGGAATGGTCCACCCATGAAATAATTTTCCATCCTCCAAAGTCCATTGGTAAGGATGGTATATCTCTCGTTTTTTGTAACCACTGTGGATTCAGGGGTATACTGATATTCAGTTGTCATAAAAGTGCCTTTGGCTGGTCCAGGAACATACTTCTTTAACATAGAGTCCCGTCTGGCCATAATCGCCTCCGGCCTTAATTCATCATCTTTCGAATATGGATATTGAAACACAAAGAAACCCTGCGTAATTTCATGAGAAGTATTTCCAATGTATTTGGTACGCTCTCTTTTTAACCAAATGAAATCTTTTTCTTCTTTTGCGATTGTACAATCATCCGGTAAATTCAGGTGTATACCAAAATGGTGTTTTAATTTACTCACAATCATTTCATTCTCGTGCTGGGCATACTTAGCCACCAATCTGTCACGCTCAGTTTGATTGATTACTTCGGCAATTCGATTAAAATCTTGGTTGACGTAGTTATAGAATTCATTTTCATCAGGAGCGTTTACTGTAAATACCAATTGATGAGAACTCCATTTATCCTTACTGACTTTCACGCCGGGATTGTCACTGCCATCAGGCCCTATTGTGATGTATAGAATATTGCGATGCTGTCTGAGAAGATCATTCATCTCATCTGGACTGAATTGTAAAAGAGTGAATTTGGGCTCTGCCTGAGGCAAGGCAGGAACAAATGATTCCAATACGGATCTTAGGCTGTCACCTGGCGCACCAAGCCACTGGTTTTCAGGCATTACAATTACCAATTCGCCTCCTGTTCCACTATGCCGTGGTAAGGTCCTTTTCCTGCTATCATCACAGCCCAGTATGAGTAAGGTGGCGAATATTGCAACGAAAAGGTGTAGGCTGCGGTTCATGAGGATGGAATTATAATCTTCTGGCCTGGTTTTATTCGGTTGAGATTTTGGTTTGAATTTGCTTGTTTAATATCTGATACACTAATTCCGGGATACTTGTTAGCGATATCCCACAAGGTATCTCCACTTTGAACTGTGTGAATTTTCCCATCTGAAGAAGCAGCAATTTTTGTACCAGCATGTACTTTGCCAGAAGGTTTGGTATCACCTGAATTTTCTGGCTGTTTGAGATATAATTTTTGACCTGGTTGAATTCTGTCAGAATTTAGATTATTCCAATGTTTTATATCACTAATTGAAACCTTGTTTCGGCTAGCAATGAGCCCAAGGGACTCACCACTGCGGACAGTATGAACGGTTTGTATGGTGGATGCTACCGTAGTAACTACTTGAGCTACCTCATCAACCTTGGACGGTAAGTATAAGTGCAGGCTGTCACGATTGGCCAGATAGTCGCCAATGGCATTTACAGGGAGATAAACCACTTTACTGTTCTCGGTTTTTGGAATTTCTCCTCTCTTGATGCTCGGGTTTAGAAGCGTGAGTTCATCTGTTGAAATTCCTGCGAAATAGGCAATTTGATCGAGTCGTGCTGGACCATAAACATGAACTGTGTCAACCTCTCCAAACAGATAGGATGGTCGAACTGGATAAATATTGTGCTCTGTAGCATAGTTCATAACATAATTTACGGCGATGAAAGCAGGTACATAACCCCGCGTTTCTGCGGGTAAGTAATTCCATATTTGCCAATAATCTTTTTTGCCCCCAGACCTTCTAATTGCCTTGTTCACGTTGCCCGGGCCCGAATTGTACGCTGCGAGTACCAAATTCCAATCTCCGTACATTTTGTATAAATAGGTCATGTATCGGCACGCGGCGATGGTGCTTTTTATTGGGTCGCAGCGTTCATCATAGTATGAGTCTACATTCAGGTCGTACATACGGCCCGTGGTGTACATAAATTGCCATAAACCGGCAGCTCCAGCTTTTGATTTTGCAGGTGCGTAGAGCGCCGATTCTACCACAGCAAGGTGTTTAAGTTCCAAAGGCATGTCAAACATATCGAGTTTCTCTTCAAACATTGGATAATATAATGCTGCAAGACCGAGAACCCTCGCCGTTACATCTCTTCTTTTGTTTGTATATAGATTGATGAAGCCTTTTACGTGTTTATTGTATTGAAGACTCAATGGCGTTTCACCATCGAGTTTTGCAATTCTTGCTGCCAATATTGAATCGGAGTAGCTAGGAATTTGGGTATATGCGAAACCATAGCTGTTGAGACAGATAGAGTCTGATTCAAAACACTGCCAGTGTAATCTTTCTTCCGCCCAAAGCGCATCTAGAGCGCGGAGCGCAGGATCATCAGGCTGGATTTGTACCATTATGGTGTCTGCGGGCAGGCTCTTTAGCGTATCATTAATTGCTGCAAAATCTTGAGCATGCAATTCTTGCAAGTACGCAGGTGCAAATAGCGTGAAAATTAAAAGATAAACTGACCATATACGTCTCATGTGAATTTAGTTAAGGAGGGTTATTCCCATACGGAAACTGCTTAAAATAGTTGACTTGGAATCAAAGATAAATTTTGAAGAAAGACTTCCTCAATTCCGAACCAGGATTTTAGAACGAAGCAGTGTGCATTAAATTATGGCCGAAAGCCAGTAATTTATCCTCTTGAAAAGAGCCAGCCATGAGTTGAACCCCTACTGGTAATCCATTGCTTTGTGTGAACAATGGCAGAGAAATAGCAGGAATACCAGCGAGGTTTGCATGTACAGTAAAGATGTCTTCAAGGTACATTTTTATTGGATCTGATGTATTCTCACCGAGGGCGAAGGCTGTTGATGGGGTAGTGGGTGAGAGCAGGAGATCGAATTCAGAAAGCAATTTATCCGTTTTGTCTTTCAGGATTCGCCTCACTTTTTGCGCTTTTGCATAATAGGCATCATAGTAACCGGCGCTTAAAACAAATGTACCAAGCATAATACGCCTTTTCACCTCTCGACCGAATCCTTCACTTCGGCTTTTTTTATATGTGGAATCAATATCTGTGGCATCTTTGCTACGGTATCCGTAATGAATTCCATCGAACCGTGAAAGATTGGATGATGCTTCTGCGGTAGTAAGCACATAATACGCGGGCACGAGAAATTCAAGTTCTTGCAAGTTTACAGCATCCACAGAATGGCCAGCATCCTTTAGTTTCTCGATAAGCGACACAATATTTTGTCTTGTTTCGGCATCCAAAGCGGGGCTGTCCAGACATTCCTTGATGTAGCCTATACGCATTGGTTTTGCAGGTAGTATTAAATCTGAAGATTTTCCCACAGACATACTGCTGCTTGTGCTGTCCATCTCGTCTCTTCCCGAAATAACTTCAAGAATCTTTGCACAATCTGACACATTGTTTGCAAGCGGTCCAATTTGGTCGAATGATGAAGCAAATGCGATAAGCCCATGACGACTTACCCTTCCGTACGTCGGTTTAAGACCTACTACACCACAAAAGGATGCTGGTTGCCTTATTGAGCCACCTGTATCGCTACCGAGTGCTGCTAAGCAAAGGCCTGCTGCAACAGCGGCAGCGCTTCCACCAGATGAACCACCAGGTACCAGGAGAGGGTTGGCTGGGTTTTTCACCGGACCATATGCTGAATTCTCATTTGAACCACCCATTGCAAATTCATCACAATTAACCCGACCAATAAGAATGACATCTTCAGCCAAGAGCCTCTCTATTGCAGTCGCGCTGTATAAGGACTCAAAGCCTTCGAGTATTTTGGATGCGGCACCAACTTTATGATTGGCGTAACAAATGTTGTCTTTAATTGCCAGCACCATTCCTGCCAGTTTCCCAGAAGTTCCATTCTTGATTTTGGACTGTATGGTCTCAGCTTTAATGAGCGCTTCTTTGGCAAATACCTCAAGAAAAATGTTCAGGCTCTCGTGCTCAGCAATTCGATTGAGGTAATGATGTACCAGACTTGGAAGCTCAAGGCTCCCACTACTCAAATCTTTTTGGATTGATTCAAGAGACTTGTATTCGTTCAAAATTTGTAAGATTTTGGAGGTATTTACTGCGGATCCTTGTCCGTATCTTCTTTGGACGCGTCCTTGAATTCTTTCATGCCTCTTCCGAGGCCTCGCATCATTTCAGGTATTTTCTTGCCTCCAAATAACAAGAGCACTACTACTGCTATAAGCACAACTTGCGGCCATCCGATTACACCGATTATTGAAGAAAAAAGCATAAGCTTTGTTTTTTACAAAGGTACGAAAATATGATTCGATAGGTTCACTGTCGCAATATCCAAAGTGCTGGGTCCTGTTTTGTTGTTCCTGATTCTGATACCTTCCATATTTCGAGATGTGCTTCGGTTTTTCCTGTACCATCATCTGTAAGTACCGTACCGATAGGTTGTTTTGTTTTTACCTTATCTCCTTTATTCACAAAGACATCTTTCATGTTTGAATACACAGTTCGATAGCCCCCATGGTTAATAATAACATTTTGGCCTGCCCCTGTTATACTGAAAACTGCTGAAACAGTCCCTTCAAACACAGAACGCACAGAAGCATTAGCACCAGTTGCTATATCTATACCATTGTTTGGCACCATGATACCTGCCAAAATAGGGTGGGGGTTTTGACCAAATCGCGCTGTAATAACCCCCCTTTCTACTGGCCAAGGTAGCTTGCCTTTATTGCTTTCAAAATTTGCGGATAGTGCCGCTGCTTCTGGTGTTAGGGAGAAAACGCCTGCATTGTCTTTTCTCGAAGCTTTTATTTCTGACTCAATAATTCGCTGTATTTCTTTATTCAATTTTTCTCGCTGCTTTTCCTGCTCCTGAAGCTTCTTGAGAAGTGATTTTTCCTCCTGCTTTATACTCTTCACAGTATTTTCACGCTCTTTCAAGTCACGCGCCAAATCCTGTTTTGTAGACTCTTCGTCCTGCAGTATGACATCTTTCGCATTGATGATTTCCAGAAGGTTTAAGTTCAAATGATTGAGTTCATTCTGAGCTCCTAAAATATCATTCGCCTGTTTTCTTCTGAATTTGGTTAGTTGGTTGAGATATTTGATTCGTTTCAGCACCTGAAAGAAATCACTTGAAGAGAAAATATACAATAGCCTGTCTTGTGCTTTATAATTTCGTTGGGCGTGCGAAATCATTTGGGCATAGTTTTGTTTGAGCATCTCAAGTTCTTTTTCAAGGGAAGAAATGCGATTCTTATTCTCCTTTATTCGGGTATTGTAGAGTCCAATTTCTCTTTTCAAACTTCGAATAAGGTCTTCTCTGAGTCCAATCTTCTTATTTATCAATGAAAGTTCACCTTCCATCTTACTACGTGTATCTCGGGTTTCCTTGATAAGCTTTGAGGTGAGATTGATTTCTTCAGTGATTCGGTCACGCTCTTTTTGCAATGTTTTTTTGTCCTGACCAGAGATCTGGAAACTGATGAAAATGAAAGAAAATACAACCAATAGCCTTTTACCCAATCCGAACATATTTCTCTGGGATCTTAAATGGGAAGGATTGTGCCTCATTCAGTTTTATTCGGGTATAATTGAGTTCGAATTTCGAAAATTGTCCTGAAGAAATAATCTCAATTCGCACTTGCATTGGAAAAGTCTTTCCCTCAAGTTGCTCAAAGTTGCCATAATAAATTTTCAAAATCCTCTTCATGAGCAAATCTTCTACCTCTGCTCTTTCTACCCGGAAGTCGCTGGGGCGCACGAAGTAGCGCTTTATAATAAGATCTTCATCACTGTATTTCTCAATATTTTTTTGGATTCGGCGTTCGTTTTGGATTTCAGATGACAAACTATCTTTCTTAGTAGAAAGCCGCACGGCCGATTTTCTGTATTTCCGCTTATTCTTGGTGTGAAGAACATAATAGAGCCCATCCACTGATGATGAGTATTTTTCGCTTTCATCGATCTCTACTGGATTACCTACCAACAAATTGGTCAAAAATTCAAGTTCAGCAGGGTAGTCCAGCAATGAATCGATAATGGAAAAATTGCCTACATAGAATTCACTGTTTAGCTTATTAATGAATTTCACAGAGTCAACATCGACCAATACCCTGAGCGCCTCTATGCCCAATGCGGGAGTTATACTAAGCCACAAGGCACTGTCTTGTCTTATTCTTAAGTTCGCTTTGAAAGAACTATTCTGCTTTTCAGTACTCGTGCTGATGTCGAGTTTTGCACCAATCGTGGTGAAGTTAAAGCGTTGATCTTCTACGAGTACTCTCAATGCATTGTCTCCAATCGAAAGCAAAGGGCTTTTTTCTGTAATGCGTTTCACTTTGCATCCAGCTAGCGAAAGTAGTAAGAGTGAAAGCACCACGAGCTTAAGTATGGAATTCCAGAAACTACACATAGTTATTCTCCCATTGATGGTGAATTGATCTTTTTCAGAATTTCTTCAGAATCAGCCCCAGAATCTATTGCTGCTTGCCAGCTTCTTACTGCATCAGGATATCTCTTCAATTGATGGAGTACATCCCCATGATGTTCGAGTACAACAGGGTCATTGCCAGCGCCGTTTTTAAGCGCTTCCTCGATCCAGAAAAGGGCATTTTGAAAATTGCTCCGTTTGTAAAGCACCCATCCGTAGGTATCTTGAAAGGAAGCTTCATCAGGCATCAAGTCATTCGCTTTTTTTGCCATTTGTTCTGCTTTTTCCAATCGCTCTCCGCGGTTTGCAAGATAATACGCATAGTTGTTCAGTACTACCGGATTGTTGGGCTCCAAACGCAAGGACTGCTCATAGTTCTCATCAGATTTTACGTTGTTTTGCTGCTCGTGGTAGGCATCACCTAGTGAAGCGGTAATTTGGGCCAAAAGCTGGTCATTATCAACCACCAGATTCTTTCCTGATGAAAGGATAGTTATTGCATCAGCAACTTTCGCTTGTGAAAGTAGAGCAATGCCATTAAAAAGGTAGAATATCGCTTGCTCAGGAAATAATTCCATTGCAGCCTGGCTTTCTGCCTCCATTGATTGAAAATCATTCAGTTGGGAGTCAATGGTTAGAATTTGCTGCCAAATGGGGGGTCTGTTAGGATCAATTTCAACCGCTTGACGAAACTTTTTCCTTGACTCTTCAGCCTTTCCTAGATTGTAGAAAATATCGCCTTGAATCGCATACGCTTTAGCATCTTGTGGATGGGTTAGCTCCAGGCTCTTACCCAATTCTATAGCCTGATCACTTTCAGATTTTGATGAGCTGGAATTTATCATATTGAGTAGGATATTTACCTTAACGTCAATATTGAGCTCCTTGCTTAGAAATGCCTTATTGAGAAATTTGAATGCCTCTGCATCGTTTCCTGATTTTTTGGACATTTCATAAATCGACAAAAGTACCAACCCATTTTCAGGGCTCATTTCTAGCATTTCATAGTATAATGCAATGGCCTCCTTCGGCATATTGGTTTTTTCATAAAGTTCGGCTTTCATACCTCGGTACCTTATTTCCTCAGGGTTTATCGAAATTAGCTTGTCTATTTCTAAAAGCGCATTGCTATAATCTCCCATTTCCATGTAAACAAGCTGTCTTTGAGTAGAAACTTCTTCGGTAGGTCCTATACGGTCTTCAAGCTCCTGATATATCTTCAAAGCATCAGCATATTTTCCTTGGGCAGCCAGTAAACCTGCTAGATGAAAATAATAGTCGTATTCATCGGGATGGGCTTGAAGAATCTTTCTATAAATGCGGGCACTTTCATCCAGTCTTCCAACTTCTGAATATAGCTGTCCGAGAAGTTCTAAATACCAGAGATTCTCGGGCTCTATGCGGCTTGCATCTGTCGCATATTCAATAGCTGAATTGTAGTTGCCCTCTTCAGCGTGTATTCTTGCCAATTCGAACTTTACTGCACCGCTTCCAGGATTCACTCCCAATGCTTCTGAAAATTTGGTTTTAGCCAATTCGCGATCACCAAGAATTTTTGCCTTGTTGGCATCAAAGAAGAGCTCCTTAAATTTGCGCTCAGAATTTGGCGGAAGTGCAGATGCATCAAACTCCTCCGGGTCCACATTTCCCAATTCCTTCCCAGAGCTGCATTGCACGAGCAGAAGCCCCAATAAGAGCGCTGAAAGAAAAGTAAGAGTTCTTCTATTAGTGTTCACTTTCAAATGGATGCTTTCATTAGGTTATAATCCCCGATGCTGAGTTCTTCCGGCTGCTTCTTAAGCTGAACATTGTTTCCGATCATGGAGTTTGAAATAAAGGAGCCTTCAATGACTGAGTTTTGTTGTACAATGCTTCTAGACATTCGGCAATTTGTAATTTTACTGCCTGCACCAATAGAAACAGATGGACCCACAACGGATGCATTAAGTTCCACCCCTGGCCCAATATAGCAGGGTGGAATTACCACGCTATTCGCTACAAGTGCAGTTGGGTCTATCATTGAATGGGGGTGTTTATGCATCAAGACCTTTTCGTTGGTATCGATGGTAACAGCAGCATTACCGCAATCCATCCATACATCAACTTCACCTGGAGCAAAGAGCATTCCTCTCTGGGTGAGTCGCATTAGTGCATCCGGAAGTTGGTACTCACCACCTTTTGTCAGCTTGTTGTCAATCAAAAATTGAATTTCTTTTAATAATTCTTCACCCTTCTTAAAGTAGTAAATACCAATCATAGCCAGATCGCTCACAAAAGTGCTCGGCTTTTCCACAAAGTCAACGATGTCGCCATTTTCATCTAGCTTGACCACACCAAATGCGGAGGGATCATCGATTTGCTTCACCCAAAGTACACCATCCTTAGCGTCATCCATTTTGAAATCGGCCCTAAATAGGGTGTCAGCGAAAGCCACAATCACCTTTCCTTTGAGCGCTTCCCGTGCGCACCAAACGGCGTGCGCTGTTCCTAGCGCTTCATCCTGATAGGATATCTTTCCAATTGCACCTAAAGAAGTAGCAATACCAAGTAGCATCTGCTCTACTTCCTGACCGAAACGCCCAGTAACAAAAACGATTTGTTCAATCTTCTCATGCATCAGTTCACTGATGTCTTCTACAAGATGCTGAACAATTGGTTTTCCTGCAATGGGAATGAGAGGCTTTGGAATGGTAAGGGTGTGAGGCCTTAACCGTTTGCCCATACCTGCCATCGGCACGATTATATTCATTGGGGATTCTTGTTTATACCTGTACTGCCGAAGCCACCCACTCCTCTTACTGTATCATCAAGCTCAGAAACGGGCAAAAAACTGAACGTTTCATGTCTTGCCAATATCATCTGTGCTATGCGATCTCCGTCTTCGATAACCACTTTTTTATCGGACAAATTTACCAATAATACCTTCAATTCTCCCCTGTAGTCAGCATCTATCGTGCCGGGGGAGTTTAGAACAGTGATACCTTGCTTAAATGCAAGACCACTTCTAGGTCTAATTTGTGCTTCGGTACCTTTAGGGAGTGCGATGAATATGCCTGTTGGAACAAGTATACGTTCTAAAGGGTCCAGTTGAAGCGGTTCGCCAATATTCGCAGTAAGATCGACGCCAGCACTGAGTGGTGTGGCATAGGTTGGGGTTGCATGTTTCGAGCGATTGATTATCTGTACTTCAGTCATAGTATCGAATTAATTTTTTTCCCGAAGGTAAACCACTGTTGAATACGTGATAACAGCTGCCGAAGCAATCACATATCGCAGTGCGCCATCCGCATCAAGCGCTATAAACGCAAGCCAAAGTATTGCACCTAGCCCGGTATACAGCCCGATTTCTTTCAGGTTGTAAGGCACTGGGTGCAGCTTTTGGCCCAGTAAATAGGAGAACAACATCATTGCGACATAGGCCATCAAAGTTGCCCAAGCCGCTCCGTGATAGCCCATCTCTGGTATGAGCACAATATTGGCAACTATTGTTATTACAGCTCCAATGCATGCGGTAAGTGCGCCATAGATGGTTTTATTGCTCAACTTGTACCAGAAAGAAAGATTAAAAACCGCTCCAAAACAAACATAAGCGAAGAGTAGTATGGGTATGACGCCTATACCTTCGCGAAATTTCGGACCAACCATGAGAATGACCAGATCGATAAAGCATAGAAGAATAAGCGTGATAAACGTTGCAGCAATGAAATAATACTTCATGATCAACGCTTGCATTCTATTGCTTTCTTCACTGGTTCGGCCCGAAGAAAAAATAAACGGTTCTGCAGCAAATCGATATGCTTGTATTCCGATGCTAAGTAGCATAGCAACTTTATAACATGCTCCGTAAATTCCAAGCTGAACCAGCGCTTGATCTTCGGGTAGGCCTGACAATATGGAGAAGAAAGCACGATCGAAGGTTTCGTTCACGATGCCCGCCAAACCAAGCAGAAGCAAGGGCATTGAATAGGGTAAGAGCTTTCTGAGAATACTCAAACTAAAATGCCACCTGATTCCAGAAATAAAAGGCAATAACAGCGCAAATTTTAAAGCACTGCTGGCAAGGTTTGCAATGAAAATGTAGCCGATGCCTATTGAAGGATCGTACCATTGCTCCACGAAAATATGAAGCGGAGCATCAGGGTTTTTCAATGCCCAGGGACAATATAGTATCAAAAAAAGATTGAGACCAATGTTGAGAAGAATATGTGCAAGGTTTATAAAAACAAAGGAAAAAGGCTTGTTCAGATGCCTGAGGCGTGCAAAAGGTATTGTAGCAATAACATCAAATGCAATAATCCATGCAAACCATGTGACATATTCTGGGTGTTCACCATATCCGAGTTGAAAGGCGATTGAATCTGCCGTTAAAGTGCTGAGAAGAAGAAATACTGTTGTAGTGGTGAAAATAGAAATGAATGCTGTGCTGAAGACCGCCTCTTTGCGTGACTTTTCAGTTTCAATAGAAGAAAACCTGAAAAAGGCGGTCTCCATGCCATACGTGAGCAAAACGAGCAAGATGGCTACGTATGCATACATCTCGGTGACAGTGCCGTATTCACCCTCCGCAAAAACCCTTGTGTACAGCGGAAACAGGAGGTAATTCAATACCCTGCCTAATATGCTGCTAATGCCGTAGATCGCAGTTTGACTTGCGAGAGTGCGAAGGCCGCTCATGATAGAATTCTAAGAAAGATCAGCCTGCGAATTGTGGTTTTCTTTTTTCGAAAAAGGCTTTGGTACCTTCTATGAAGTCGCCTGTTTCAAAACATGAAGCAAACGCGTTTATTTCTTCTTCGAAACCATCTTTACTATAATTGCTGAATGCGTTTACAGCTTTGATAGCGGCACTTATCGCGGATGGTGAGTTTTTGGATACGCGCAACGCAAGTTCTGTGCACACGTTTAGAAGTTCTGTGGGTGCTACCACTGAATTTACCAAGCCTATTCGAAATGCCTCATTGGCATCTATCATTCCTCCTGAAAGTATAAGCTCTAGTGCCCTTCCTTTGCCAACCAGCATGGGCAAGCGCTGGGTACCACCATATCCTGGTATTACGCCGAGTGTTACCTCCGGAAGGCCGAGTTTTGCAGTATCGGCAGCAATTCTGATATGGCAAGCCATAGCAAGCTCAAGACCACCACCAAGGGCATATCCGTTTATTGCGGCAATTACAGGCTTGCCAAGAGACTCTACTTTGTTGAACAGAATTCGGTGTCCCTCAGCACTGAGTTCACGGCCTTGCTCTTTTGCAAAATGCGCAAATTCTTTCACATCTGCACCTGCGCCAAATGCTTTATCGCCCGAACCTGTTAGAATCAACACCCTTACTGATTCGTTTTTTTCAGCTTCAGTAAATGCGGATGATAATTCAGATATTGTCTCTTTATTCAGTGCATTGAGCTGAGCGGGTCTGTTTATCGTTAGAATAAGCACAGGACCATCTTGACGGATTTCAATATTTTTGTAGGGCATGATAAGGGTTTGATGCAAATTTAGTTGAATGTCCTTAACATCGGCTATCATGATTTCAGTTCGAAACAGCCAATATTTAAAGAAACGCTAATGATAAAGAGTATTGTTCGTTTGGCCTTTTTTGTATTGCCTTTGATTGTATTTTCTAATTGCGTGTTTGCTCAGCAGCACAGTCATAATGGATGGGCGCTTACCACGAAAGACACATTGAGAATTCTATTAGTATTTGTTGAAATTCAATACGATACGCTTCCTAATTTAGAAGATTTACCCGAAGGTAATTATGATTGGCCCAAATCAGGATTGCCCGGCTATGCTGACGAAATCTTCCATCCGTTCTACACCCCAAGCCCTACTGCTATCATGACCCGATACTATCATGAGAGTTCTCTGGGCAACTTAATCGTTTTGGGCGATTACATTCCGAAGCTGTTTAAAGTGCCGTACAGTAAGATGTTGAGTAGGGGCCAGTATGTTATTTTTGAAACAGTCTCTGCTGAGATTGCGTCAATGGGGGAGGTGGTTACCAATGCCGGATTGAAATTGGATGATTTTGATTTATGGAAGAAATCACCTGGCCGGGGCTTAGAAATAGCTCCCGCGAATGGTGAGTTCACAGGGGTAGACCATGTGATGGTTCTCACGCGCAATTATCACTCCATGCCAAAGGATAATGGGCAGGCTTCTCCGAGTAGCTTTGGAATTCTGGGAGGATATCGTACTGATACCTATTCAATTTTTAGTGGCGGTCATTCGCTTCCTTTTGGCATCCTTAAACATGAGCTGAACCATTTGTTTCTTGGCGGGAACAATTTTCATAGTGGAGGAGGAAACTCTAGCCGTTTTTTAAGTTATACTTTAAGTGTTCAAGGTGGTTGGAGTATGATGGGCGCTGCAAATTCTAGTTTGCTTACCTGCAATGCCTGGGACCGCTACAGGCTTGGTTGGAAAGCTGAGGGAAATGAATTTCTGATAAGTGCATTGGACAGCAATGGTAAGGAGGCAAACGGAGACCTGGATGCCAATCGGGCTGATGATGCAGGGGTATATATTCTTCGTGATTTTCAAAGCAAAGGCGACGCCATTCGGATTAAGCTTCCCTACATACCCGATACACAATTTGAACAATGGCTTTGGCTGGAGAATCATGCTACCACAGCCATTAACGGTTCTCCTTTCGACAATTACAAATACAGTGATGCAGAATGTGCTTCTTCAGCCCTACCTGGATTGTTTATGGCCGTGCAAATAGATACAGAGAAAAAAGAAGGCAAAGATGTGTATGGATATGTACTTGCCGATAATTGGAAACCCATTCCCGCCAATGGAATGTATGATACCCAATGCAGCAGTGAAGAATTACAATTGAAACAATGTGTGAATACCAAGGCTTATAAAACATACGAGCTCCTTGAAGATTTCGAGAATCCATTGAGTGGAAATCACGAGCAAGAAAATATTTATGCGCAGCCGGCAGACTCATTCAGACAATTGAGCGATTCAGATTTTATTCCTCCTATGATTAGGAAGGTTGGAGACGCATATCAACGTTTGAATTTTTTAGGTGACGAAAATCACAATTTCAGGCCAGGTTACAAATCTATGATGGGCATTGGTACCAATCCTACGGCGGCATCGGTCTTAACCTTTGTAAATGCCCGCAAACCTCGAAAGGCTCATAAGCGCAACAATACCACCATTTATCTCAACGGAATTGGCATAAAAATTCTTGAGCATTATAGTGATGGATCCATGAAAGTAAGCATCCGTTTCGATGACCACATACTTGATTCTAAAAGACGTTGGTGCGCACCATTCATTGTCCTCAACAATCACAATGCTGCCGGGGCAGATCTGCTTGTTACAGGGCACTTAATACTGGACCGAGGACAGACTCCAACGCGCTTTGATGAGCCAGCTGTTACAGAGGATGGCGTATATTTTACCGACCCAACAACTTTAACCATTGCGCCTGAAGCGCAAATGGTGAATGATGGGTTGATTGAGTTAAAGAAATCAAGCCAGATCACTGTTAGCCAAGGTGCTACGCTTTTGTTGGAGAGAAGATCCAAAGTAAACTTAGAAGGAGGAACGCACTTAAACTTTGAGGTAGGCGCAACGCTGGTTGGCCGGGGTAGAATTCGAATAGAGAAGGGGGCTGCTGTATTCTGTGAAGATGAAGCGACGCACAAGCTAGCGCGCCGACGAACCTTTCAGAAGAACAGGGTTTTAGTCCAAAGCGGGCAGCTTAACGAAGAAAATACTCCCTGAACCGGAGGAGGAGTTGAACCAGATTTCACCGCCGCTATTTTCAACAATGTTTTTGCACATGGCAAGCCCAAGACCCATTCCATGGCTTTTTGTGGTGAAGTTCGGAACGAATATTTTCTGCCTTGCCATTTGGTCAATACCCATCCCGTTGTCGGCGATGGAAATTATATAGCTACCACCTTCTTGCTTAAGTTCAATATGTACCAGCCCGGGTATACCGTTTGGAATAGCTTGCAGGGCATTTTTGATCAGATTGTTAAACACCCTCAGCATTTGTTCTTTATCAGCATTGACATTTGCTGTTTTTAACCCTTCAAAGAGCAATGTGATTTTGACCCTCTCTACATGCGAAAAAAGTGAAGAAGCATTCGTAAGAACTGGTATCAAATCAATGATTTCAAAACGAGCATGTGGCATTCTGGCAAAATTTGAAAATGCTGTGGCAATGGCGCTCAGCGCATCAATTTGCTCATTGAGGTTTTGTGTTGTCTTGGTAATCTGTTCGTTACTAAGTATTTCACCCTTATCAATACAGCGTTGTAAGTGCTGTACACTTAGTTTCATGGGTGTTAAAGGGTTTTTAATTTCATGTGCGACTTGTTTGGCCATTTCCCTCCAGGCCGATTCTCGTTCCGATTGAGCGAGTCGCTCCGAATTGTGTTCCAATTCAGCGATTTTCGCATTGTATTCTGTAACCAACAGTCCTATTTCATCTTGACTATTGTAGTCTATTAGTCTGTTCGATTTTCCAGGATCCATTTGTGACAGACTCTCCCGAATTATTCTCAGGGGCGCTGTGATCCATTGCGCCATGAATAGACCCACAAATACTGAAAGCAGGAGTAGCAGTACAAAAATATTTACCACTGCGACAAGGAATCGGGAAATTTCCTGATCCAGTTCCACTTGTCGCCCGAAATAGGGTAAATTGAGATAAGCGAGTAATACACCATTCTTGTTATAAAAGGGAGTATAAGCGGAGATATATTTTAGCTTACCTATTTCTTCCTCGTGGATGTATTCAATTTTTCCAAGGTAATGAAGATTGGCAAATGCAGCAGGATTCGCTTTGCGGGAAATGAGCCCTTCATTAAACATTCGCATCTGACTCGAAGCCAAGATATCACCTTCAGGACTGTAAAGATTTATATCAGTGAAGAAAACTGTAGAGAATTGAGAGAGCAAGCGATTTATGTAGTCAGCTTGACTATAATCTAGTTCATATTCATCTTCCAGCTTATTTTTTACTTCAAGTAGCACAGACTGAAGCTTTTCACCGAGCAATCGCTTATTCTTCTCAGCATATTGCTCACCCAAAGAGTGTCTTGTAGCCAATGCGAAAACAACCATACTCGCAAACGTGAGTAAGACGAGCAGTAATTGGATACGTTGATTAAGACTTAGATTACTTGGTTGCCGCCACCACAGCGTATTTGCTGCAAGATGCGCCAAAATATATACTATTCCGAAAATGGCACATAGATAACTGAATGTAGATGCCTTATTAATAAAGGTTTTCATCTCTGTAGATAAAATCACGATGGTATTATCATTCACCTTTGAAACCAAATGTTCGATTCCATCCTGACGGACAAAATGTGATTTCTCATTGCCTTTCAAAAACCTTTTTGGGGATTGCTGATAAGCAATATTACCTCGTGCCCTTGCAAGGCTACCATTGATATAAACAGCAGATGCGTATGGAAGAGACTCTGCTGAAAGTCGCGAAGCTTCATCGATAAGCAGTGCAGGGAAACCTATATGTTGTGGATATAATTTGGTGTTGAATTCAAATACAAAATAGCCATCAGGAACTTCTCTCAATGTGTAATGAAGAGGGATTAGCGCAATATAGGATGCCAAACCAGCAGAGCGCATCAAGTAAAATAGTTGCCCATCGAGAGTTGTAGGTTCCCCTTCTTCAGCAATTTTTTTTTGTATTTCAATCAAAGGCATCGGTTTCACATTGGGAAGTTTTCCCCACACACCTCCATCTTCCTGAAAAATATACATATTGATATCATACTTGCTCAAATATCCAGAGAAGAATCGCGGTATTACGTAGTCTTCGATGACCTGCCTTGTGTGCAGATCATTCTCAAAAAACAACTTCTTGACCGTTTGGTCACGGAGAAGCACTGGTTTTACTTCAGTAAAAAGTAACTCAGCTACCGGGTCGTTGTTAATTGCCAGCTTTTCAGCCAGTATTTTTCTTTGATTGTGTTCGCGAACAGCATTATACTTTATAAAATTATGAGAGCTTACACCAGCAAATATTGAGATGATGATGGTGATGTAGATAAGCTTTAAATTTTTATGCCCTGCTTGTGTTCTGGCATATTGAATCGTAAACAATACAGCTGGAGGCCAAAGGATAAATCCAAGATCTTTGATTCCAAGCAAGTGTGTGGCAATGATGAAAAGCAAGGTGGCAATTCCAAGGCTTAGTAAGCTCTCGTTTAGTGCTATCTTGCATTTTTCAAAGAATATTACGGTTGTATCGCACAGCAATACAAATGCAAGAAATAGCAAGGAAAGGGATGGAAGTGCAATATAGCTGTACGTATTGAGACCGGTTATATTATCAATCTCAAAGGGAATGTTTGAGTTGAGCACCAGCCCTTTAGATAGTGCGTTTACAAACAGACCAAAAGCGAATAGTAAAAGAAACATCATGAATTGCACTGTATGCCGATACCAGTTTAATAAGCGTTCATTTTTCTGAAGCAGGACGAATCGCGCCATAAGTGCAAGCACGAGTACTATGATGTTATTTATCGCAAAGTCGGCAAGAGATGGATACCAATGGGATGATGCATAGATGGCCGGATCGAAGAGCTTCAATTTTGTCAAGTAGTTTGGCCAGCCAGCGGTTATGCTCCAAATTCTCAATCCAAAAACTGAAACAACCAGTGTGAGAAACAGCAATGTTCCAGACATTTCAATCCATTGCCTTACCAAGGCAAGCAGTGAGAGAAGGATAAGAAAGCCACCCAAAATCGAAAAAATTGAATAGAGCAATGCTACCAGGATATTGGAACTATCATCCTCCGAAAATGAGAGGTAAAAGTATTGATGATCTGCCTTAAGCTTTACCCATCCAGGGCTCGATTGGCTACTTATTTCCTTGAGCATAGGTATTTTAAAGCTTCCTATGAATTCACTTTTAAGGTACTTATTGGCCTGTTTGAAACTGTTCTTAATCAATATTGCTGCTACATATTCTTCGATACCATTTGTGAAGTATAGCAAGCGGTACCAGCCATTGTCAAATTGGTGTATTTCGGTTCCCCGTCTTGCTACTTGCAAAGCCAATTGTGGGGATAGCGCATTGTGTGACCAAAGAGCCAACTCATCATTTCGGAATACGAAGATGATTACTCCTTCACGCGCGTACATCTCTTGGAAGAATTGCGATCGTCCGTATTGAACATTTCGTATTCCTTTGGATGTAATGTCATGCTGAATTTTCTCGATTACATCTATGGAGAATTCAGTTTTTTGATCCAGCTCCAGCGCAAACTGATGTGCTCCGTTGCTGATAGAATTCATTTTATTCGGCAGTTGTGCAACAGGGTCCGCCAATGCCAGAATTATGACTCCCGCGAGGAGCAGCAAGATGGATTTTTTTATTTCCCTTGACATAGAGAATCTTCCACAGATTTCAGGCCACAAATCGGACCAATAGAGTTTGTTGTGTAAGCGGCACGAATGATAGTCATTTTATCGGCTATTTTGTATCGGATAAAAAAAATCCCCGCAAATTGCGAGGATCAATGATCGTTGGGAGTGATTAAGATTAACCATTCAAGGCTTCGGCCCCCGCTACAATTTCAAGAATCTCATTGGTAATGGATGCCTGACGTGCTTTATTGTAAGTCAATTTTAACTCTTTAATAAGATCAGAAGCGTTGTCTGTGGCTTTGTGCATTGCAGTCATGCGGGCGCCATGCTCTGATGCCTGAGAATCTAAAATGGCTTTGTAAAACTGAATTTTAAGAGACCGTGGAATCAAATCGACCACAATTTCTTCTTTGCTCGGTTCAAAAATAAACTCAACAGAAGTACTTGTTTCACTTTTAATTGGGGGAGCTTCTATTGGAAGGAACTGCTCCACCTGTGTATTTTGTACTGCAGCGTTCTTAAAAGAGTTATATACCAGATATACCTTGTCCAAACTTCCTTCTAAAAACTTGTCCATTACGATGCCGGCCATGGCTGAAGAATTGGCGAAGTTTAGTTCATCAAAGAGTTTATGAGGCTCTATTGGGTATCCCGCTCCCGCTACATACGAAGTTTTCTTAAAATAGTCGAGGGCTTTTTTACCCACACACATCACTTTCACATTCGTATTCTTGTGTTCATCAATAAGTTGCCTTACTTGCTTGTTTACGTTATTGTTAAACGCTCCACACAATCCTCGATTCGAATTTACTGCCACAATTAGTACATGTTTCAATTCGCTTTTCCTGCCGAAAGGGTTATCCGAAACATCAAGCGATGCACTGAGATTCTGTAAAATCTCCTGCAATTTATTTGCATATGGCCTCATCTGCAAAATGGCATCTTGAGCCCTTCTGAGTTTGGCTGCAGAAACCATTTTCATCGCGGAAGTAATTTGGCGCGTTGAATTGATAGAAATGATTCTGGAGCGTATTTCTTTTAAGTTTGCCATACTCTGTTTTGAACAGGACTAATCAAGGCCTATGTTCTTTAATATCAGTATTTTGAAGCAAGTTCTTTCCCCACTTTCTCAAGTACGGAAGTGATCTCATCCGTAAGTTGTCCTTTGCGCAGTCCTTCTAGTACATCTGGATGTCTTGACTCAAGATGAGAGAGGTATTCAGTCTCGAATTCTTTGATTTTATTTACTGGTACTTTTTGGAGCAATCCTTTGGTGCCTAAGTAAATAATAGCAACTTGTTTTTGAACAGAAACTGGGGAGTTTTGAGATTGCTTCAGAATTTCCACATTTCGGGCACCTTTACCTAGTACAGCCATGGTAGAAGGGTCGAGGTCAGAACCGAATTTAGAGAAAGCTTCTAGTTCTCGGTATTGAGCTTGGTCCAACTTAAGTGTTCCAGCCACTTTCTTCATGGATTTTATTTGAGCTGATCCACCTACCCTTGATACTGAAATTCCCACGTTAATGGCTGGACGAACCCCGGCCAAAAAGAGATTTGATTCGAGGAATATTTGTCCATCTGTGATGGAAATTACATTCGTAGGAATGTAAGCAGACACGTCACCAGCCTGGGTTTCTATAATCGGCAAAGCAGTAAGTGATCCGCCTCCTTTCACAATGCCCTTTAATGAGTCGGGTAGATCGTTCATTGTTGAAGCAATCTCATCTGAATTGATGATTTTGGCTGCCCTTTCAAGAAGTCTGGAGTGCAAGTAAAACACGTCGCCAGGATAGGCTTCACGTCCTGGAGGCCTGCGCAGTAGTAGGGAAACTTCACGGTAAGCTACTGCTTGCTTTGATAGATCATCATAAACGATGAGGGCTGGGCGACCTGAATCGCGGAAAAACTCGCCTATTGCTGCACCTGCAAAGGGCGCAAGGTATTGCATTGGAGCAGGGTCCGATGCATTTGCTGCCACAACAACAGTATAATCGAGTGCACCTGTATTTTCTAGAGTTTTTACAATTTGGGCTACTGTGGATCCCTTCTGTCCTATTGCAACATAAATACAGAATACGGGTTCTCCACGGTCGTAAAATTCCTTCTGGTTTATGATGGTATCAATGGCTACTGTAGATTTTCCAGTTTGGCGATCGCCTATGATTAGCTCACGCTGACCTCTTCCAATTGGAATCATGGCGTCTATCGCCTTGATGCCTGTCTGAAGTGGTTCGTTAACGGGTTGTCTGAAAATTACCCCTGGGGCCTTGCGCTCTAGAGGCATTTCGTAGAGTTTACCACTTATGGGGCCTTTGCCATCTATTGGTTCGCCCAAAGTGTTGACAACCCTGCCAATCATACCCTCGCCAACCTGGATTGAAGCAATCTTTCCGGTTCGCTTTACTGTATCGCCTTCTTTAATATCATGCGCAGGACCGAGCAATACTGCTCCGATATTGTCTTCTTCAAGGTTCAGCACGATGCCACGCAGGCCAGCTGGAAATTCAATAAGTTCTCCTGCTTGAGCACGATTGAGACCATATACGCGAGATATACCATCTCCTACCTGGAGTACAACACCAACTTCTTCAAGTTCAGCATCAGTTCTTGAGCCAAGCAGTTGTTCTCTTAAGATTGCTGAAACTTCAGCGGGATTTACTTCGGCCATGATTTGGAATTATATTTTTGCAATGTAAGGGTTCTTTGTTAACTCGGTTTTGAGATTGAGCAGCCTGCTGGCAACAGAATCATCGTATTGTTTATCGCCAACGCGAATAATAAATCCACCGATGATTTCGGGATCAATTTTTTCACGTAACTCCACATTCTCACTGATGTTGGCAATGAATTTGAGCACTTTTTTTCTTTCCGCTTCGGTAAGTGCAATTGCGGTGGTCACTTCAGCTTTTTGTATCCCTTTGAATTCGAGATATACTCCGGCAAATGCCTGTGCTATTTCAGGTATAATTTCATCCCTTTTTTTCTTGGCAACGATCCGCACAAACTCTATTGTAATCTTATTTACCTTATTGGCAAATATCTTGCTTAGTGCTTTAGCTTTTACATCCAGCTTGATTACAGGGCTCCTTAGCATGGCTACCAAATCTCTACTTGCACGACAGGTCCCGTCAATAAGCGCCATGTCGGCCCTTACTTCTTCCAGCACACCTCTTTCAATAGCAAAATCAAGCAATGATTTCGCGTATCTCTTGGCTACCCTCGATTCCTTGTGCATCAGTTAATTTTTGCTTCCTGTAAATATTTATCGATCAGGGCTTTTTGCTTTGTTTCGCTTTGAAGTTCAGTACGCAGCAATTTCTCTGCAATATCAATACTCAGAGAGGCAATTTCCGTTTTGATTTCGGTAAGAGCCGCCATCTTTTCAGTGTGAATTGCTGCTTTGGCTGAACCAAGTATTCGGCTGTACTCTTCGTCCGCTTTTTGCTTTGCTTCACCCAAAATTCGGTCCTTGGCATCTTTGGCTTCCTTAATCATCTGATCGCGTTCCAGTCTGGCTTGCCTCAGCAATTCTTCGTTGCTAGCTTGCAGATTTTGCATCTCAAGCCTGGCTTTTTCAACTGATTTTAGGGCTTCGTCAATGGTTTCTTCTCGCTCTTTTATTGCAGAGAGAATTGGCTTCCAGGCAAATTTTGCCAGAATGAAAGCCACTACTATGAATGCGATGGATGACCAAAGAACGGTTCCTACACTTACGTCTGTCATAATAACAAATTTTTAAGTTCTCAATAGAAACACACAGCTCCGGCCAACCGCCGGAACTGTGCTTTCTAATTTTTATCCAAGAACAACAAGAAGACAAACGATAACTGCGAAAAGTGCAACCCCCTCGATAAGGGCAGCTGCAACGATCATGTTAGCGCGAATGTCTCCGGTTGACTCAGGCTGACGAGCCATAGACTCGAGTGCTGAACCGCCAATGCGTCCGATACCGATACCTGCGCCAACAGCAGCTACGCCTGCGCCTATACCAGCCAATCCTTGGTTGGCAGCTTCTAACATTACTGAGAGTAATTCCATGAGAACTGTGATTTATTTGGGTTATTAATTGCCTTTAATTAGTGATGTGCTTCCTGGGTGGCGTCACCGAAATAGAGTGCTGCCAAAAGTGTAAATACATATGCTTGCAGGAAAGCAACAAGCAACTCTATAAAGAACATGAAAATCATGAAAATTGTGCTTCCAATTCCCACACCCATTCCCACTCCTGCGCCACTTTGCTCCCAGAAAATAATGATAAGTGAAACGAAGGAAAGGATAATGATATGCCCTGCTGTAATATTTGCGGTGAGTCGAATCATCAGTACCAATGGTTTTATGAAGAGACTCGCAACTTCGATTGGAACCAATATGAACTTAATTGGCAAAGGTACACCGGGAGGCCAGAAGACGTGACCCCAATAGTGCTTGTTTCCGTTGATGGTAGTGATTATAAATACAATTGCAGCCAAAACCATCGTTACGGAAAGCGTACCAGTGATATTGAATCCTCCAATGAAAGGAATGAGACCAAGTATGTTTGCAATCCATATAAAGAAGAATACCGTAAGAAGGAACGGCATAAATTTATCGGCGTTGCGCTTACCAATGGATGGTATTGCGACTTCATCCCGAATGAAGAGTATCATCGGTTCCATAAAAGACTGAAGTCCTTTGGGAGCAGAATTTTTTCTTCTCTTGTATGACTTGGCTACACTAGAAAATAATAGAACGATAATGAATCCGGTAAGAAGGAATCCTGCAACACTTTTGGTAATGGATAGGTCAAGCACTGATGCGTTCAAAACATCGCCAGTAGCCTGATCGAACTCCATCTCTCCATTTTCTGGGCCGGTGAGATAAATGTGCTCGTGATACATCACATACTTTCCGTGCTGAGCATAATGGTACTCTACCTTTTCACCGCTGGCAGAAGTGTAGTGATTGTGCTGTTCGTTGTGATAGAAATGACTGCTCGAAAACACCTCAAATCCTTCCGGACCTTTCACAATAACCGGGAGGTAAATTGCCAAATCACCCACAATATGAATTTCATGTGCATCTGATATGTGATGCATGATCATTTCACCTGCATTGAACTTTTTCTTGGTTACTTCATGACCCGAAGAGTCCGCCTGATCGGCTTGAGATGAAGTATAATCTTGCCCAGTATGATCCTGAGCGTGAATATTAATTCCGGCGAAAAAGAGTATTCCGAGGAAGACTATCGAAAGGCGGAAGACAAGTGGAAATTTTAATTGCATCTATCGCATTTTCGGCACTTTTAAGGTGCTCAAAATCGACTGCAAAACTATGCAATAAAAGTTCAAAACGAAATATAAAGATTGCTTTTTTTTGCAGGTTCAGAAATGTGTGTCATTCACCTGTTGCAGAGTCCTTTGTGTTTTTCATCAAAGGAAGTAAGTGGCCAACTTCGATGGAAGTAAAGAGTACATATGCTAAGAGAAAAACAATTGCAGTAAATTTTATGTGCTCTTTGTCCACCAGACCTGCAATAAGTATAGCAATGGCCGAAAGGAACAATTTAGCGCTTAACAACCCCATGAACCATGCTACAAAAATCTGTGGTCGCTTGCCAGATGCTTTCTCAAGCAGGAAATGCACTATGAGTGACAAGGCCATCAGGAAAACCAGTGTGGGCCATACCATCAAGGGTGTTGTGCCGTACGCAATGTATCCCGCTGCGTATGTGCCAATTCCGGTAATGATGACTGAGATGATAAAATTTCGGTAGAAATGTGTCAATGAATCAATTTTTGGTATCTCGGATTACAATGTAGATGGCCGCTCCTACACTTATCAATGACAAAATTAGGGTGAACCAAGGTGTATCAGTATTCGCCCAACTATCAATTTTCCGCCCTCCCCAAACTCCAACGAGAATGACCACCATCATTTTAGTTGCCATACCAGTGTACTTAATTGCTGCGTTGACTGAGTTCCCCTTAGATGGTACTTTCTTTAACGGCTTTTTGTTCGATGGGGGTTGTTCGGACTGCATTTGCATTTTCAAATTCCTTGATTGGCCCGTTTGCCATTTGGCAATTTCCTGAGAATACGGCACCGGGCTCTATGGCTAATTTTTGCGTCAACATATCGCAAGCAAGCCGTGCAGTAGATTTGAGAGAAAGCAAGCCATTAACAGAAATTTTTCCATTGATAATACCTTCTATATCGGCGTTCTCGCAAATAATTTCACCATCAATTCTTCCTGATGGACCAACTACAAGACGTCCTTTCACATTTATATTTCCTTTGACCCTTCCGTCAATGCGAATATTGCTGTCTGAAACTATTTTCCCGTCTATTTCAGTTCCATCTACAATTCTGTTCAACTTTTCTGGTGAGTTGAGCTCTGTTGTTTTGGCCATGTCCTTGGGGTTTGAAGATTTAAACATCACTTAGGTAATTAAAATCACAAATAACTGTTCTGAAAAAACACACCATACACATCAGTGTTCTTATTTCTGAAAAGCACTGTAAAATTCTTGGTGGTAATCACGAAATTCTGATAACCTTTCGCATTGAGCTCTGTTAAAATCCCATTGTTCAATTTAAAGGAATTGAAATAGTCCAAGGCTTGCGCTTTGTCGGCAAAGGAACGTACTATTATTATCTGATGATCTTTGTCGATGAAGCTGTTGGTGATGCGAAGATTCGAATTTTGGAAGAAGTTGGTGTTAAAATCTGAGATTGTTTGCTTTATGGAATTGGCATCATCTTGCTCTTTAGGAAAAACCAATGCAAAGAAATGTTCAGAGCCATTGTCTTCCAAGAACATGCTGGTGTCAACGATGTCTGTGGATGCTTCTTCGGTTTCCACTGGTACTTCAGTTTTTTCTGTAGGGTCCTGTCTGCTTAGTTTAGCCTTAGCCTCATTGAGCAGCCCGAGCAGTTCAGATGCCTTCGCTTGTTCTTCCGTTTTCGGAAACTTAGCGATTACTTCCTTGAGTACGTCTTCATAAGTCTTTGCATCCCGCCAAGCCCCAGCGGACAGGGCTTTGATAAGATAGTACTTGGCTAGAAAATTATTGTCTGGCTGTTCTTGAATTACGCTATTACAAGCTGACATTACTTCTACGTACTGCCTTCGATTGTATTTCTTATAGGTCTCTTCGTATGCCGTCTTTTCAGCAAGATATGCTTCTTGTTTCCGAGATACGAAGTCGGGATTCTGGATGAGCATTGCATACTCGCTGTCAGGATAGTCACTAATAATTACGTTCTTATAGTATTCAGAATTGTCCTTGTAACCTGTACCTACGAATGTTCCGGATTGCTCTTTTTCAAGGTAAATGCGGTAGAGTTGGTAGTATGCACTGGGCGCAGTGGCGCTTGTGTCATACTCCAATGTGATGCGCAAGAAGGACTCAATACTATTGTCATCATCTTTAAGACGCTCTTTATATATCGTACCAATATCGTAAAGTGCTTCTATTATTTCATTGTGAAATCTCGCAGCCGCTTCTTCGGTCAGTGGCAGTTCAGCCAAATATTCGTCAAGTGTTTTTAGCGCCGCAGCAGTACCTCCCAATTGAAAACCCGAAGTATCTGCTCCAGAAGATTCTGAACTGACAGTAGGGCTTAAATCAGCTTTAATGCTTCTTCTCCAATTGTCTTCATTTTTGCGCTGCCCCCACCTTCGCTGAAATTCCTGATAGCCAGACCCAAGTGTGCCTGGGTTGTAAAAGTACCAATTCTTACCACCGCCACCTGATAGGTTGCCCTTGCTTGCTGGATTGAGTGCCTGATATTGCAATTTTTCCAATGCTTCTAAATCTGCCAGTTTCTGCTCTTCCATTTCAGCTTCGAGTGCAGCCATCATTTTAAGAATTTTTTTGTCACGTTCGCGCTCATCCATTCCCGCAAGCGTAAGCAGACTGTCATTAAATTCTATAATCTGAAGATTTTTTACAAGGTCTGTAAGTGAAGATCCCTTTGCGATAATGCTTTTGTAATTTGGGTATTCCTCAGGCAGAAAGGTTGCAGTGGAATCATAATAATTCTTGGCCATCACGTACTCCTTATCGTCGAAATAAAGGTCCGCAAGCCTCAAATAACTCTTCCCTTTTTGGGTAGCATTGCCAGTGCTTTTCTGCGCAGAAAGGATTAAGTATTCTTTTGCTTGGGCGATGTTTTGTTCTTCGATCTCAATTTCGGCAAGGGCATAGTACACCTGATCTCTATACTCTTCATACTTATCGTCCTTGGCCATTGCGTTCAGCATGCCCTTGATTTTGGCTGAGTCCATTTTACGATCGAATGCAAGTGCCTGACTTATTTTCGCATAAAACTCCATTTCGTAATCGGGCTTCAATTTCACTACATCTTCAAATCCTTCAATGGCTTGCTGATTTCGTCCATCAATTTTGTAGCACTGGGCTTTGATATAGCTCAGCCTCGCTTTTATCTTTTTATCCTTGGTGAAAAGAATGGCATCATCTAGATATGGAATAGCCTCTTTGTATCTTTGCTGACGCAACAACTTGTCCGCAACCACCATGGCATACTGAGATTCAAAGTCTTTCGGTCGATCTTTTCCTTTGTCCTTTTCGATCACTGAAAGCACTGTATTCGCTTTATTGTAATTTTTCTGCTCAAGGTATGTGCGCGCCAGCCAAATGGCCGCTTCAAAGCGAGTAGTCTGACCCTTGTATTTCTTGGCCACATAACCGAACATTTCTTGCGCTCTGCTGTAATTGCCTTTATAGAAATTTGCTACCCCAATCATCATGTAGCTGTCGTCTATCCACTTATTCCGTTCTTTCTTTTGAATCTCCATGCTGTGCCTGTCAATAACAGTTGAGCATTTATCAATAATTTTATCCATTTCAGGATAGAGGGCTTTTTGCTGCTCTTCGCTTGGCAAAACGTAAACCGGCAAAAGGGAGAGATAGTCTTCGGTTTTTGCGGCCCAAATTTGTGCCTCCGTTTCTTTTAGAATCTCATTTGCATTGAAGTACCAATTGTACTGACTGGTCGTGTTGTGATAGAATCTGCTGGTGAATGCATCTTTTTTTCGCGAACAGCTGACCACAATAAGCGACAGCGCGACAAACGTCAAGAGAATGGGTATATATCTAAAAAACTTTTTCAC
Organism: Cryomorpha sp.; assembly: GCA_041749535.1. Lineage (GTDB taxonomy): Bacteria > Bacteroidota > Bacteroidia > Flavobacteriales_D > Cryomorphaceae > JBBQZU01. The sequence goes on from JBGTBE010000108.1 coordinate 228,389, forward strand.
CAGTAGTGGAGCATAAACTGCAAAGTTGCAAAAATATTGCATTTCTATCAGAACTTGTCCCTGCCAATACCCTACAAATAATTCGGATATTTAGCCCCTCCCAATTTCACGATGCGAAAGGAAAGAACAAAGGAAAGAAAGCAATTGCTTAAGAAGCTTAAGAATAAGTACCGTCTGGTTCTGATGAATGACGCTACTTTTGAAGAGCGGTTTTCAGCTTCCATGACCCCACTCAATGTTATTGCTGGTGTAGCGCTGGTTACAGTTATTATATCATCCATCGTAGTTTCCACAATAGTATTTACGCCCGTGAAGGAGTACATTCCTGGCTACAGCGACACCCAAACAAGAATTAATGCACTCAATGCATCATTGCGGGCCGATTCTCTGGAGAAGGCACAAGCAGTGTATGCACAATACCTGCAAGATTTAAAACATGTATTAGTTGGAGATATTCTTTCTGATACCTTAACCATAAACCCTCCAGGGAGAAAACCATCTGAAGAGCCAGATTTTTCCAGAAGTCCTGAAGATGATAAGTTGAGAAGTGAAATCGAGTCTGAAGAGCGATTTGCACTCACTACCGGGGCAGGCTTATCTTCTGAATCAATCGGACTTCCGGGTGTGTTCTTTTTTACTCCAATTAGAGGAACCATTACAGCATCGTTCAACCCTGCCAGAGGCCACCTTGGAATTGACCTGGTAGCGCCAGAAGGAGAGTTGGTGAAGGCAGTGTATGATGGAACTATTATTTTTGCATCCTTTACTGCCGATGGAGGAAATGTAATTTACATTCAGCATCCAAATAATCTAATTTCGGTTTATAAGCACAACTCTGTGCTGTTGCAAAAAACAGGAAATCAAGTCCAAGCAGGCCAATCAATTGCTATTATGGGGAATACGGGCGAATTTACAGATGGTCCACATCTTCACTTTGAGCTGTGGTATGACGGCACAGCCTTGAATCCTCAGGATTTTATTGCTTTTTCAAATTGAACTTTTATGGGTGTAAAAGCATTTTTGAGCATACCATTGGCGAAGTGGACAAGGTGGAAAGTAGATCGGTGGAAATTGAATGCCGTGACCACCCAGAGGGCATTACTGCTCCTTCTTGTAAAGGCAGCTCAGAAAACAGCCTTTGGGCGAGACCATAGCTTTAACCGCATTTCAGATTATGACACTTTCAAGCTCAATGTTCCAATCAGGGAGTATGAAGGGCTAAAAGATTATATAGAAAAGATCAAATTGGGTGAGCCCGATATTTTGTGGCCCGAACGACCCATCTATTTTTCGAAAACATCAGGAACCACTTCAGGGGTAAAGTACATACCCATAACCCGCGAATCGCTGCCATACCACATTGAAGCTGCGAGAAACGCTCTCTTACTCTACGTAGCCCAAACCGGCACTGGCTCTTTTGCAGATGGGAAGATGATTTTTCTTCAAGGGAGCCCAGAACTCACCGATACCAATGGCATAGCAACGGGAAGGCTTTCGGGAATTGTGGCCCACCACGTGCCAGGGTATTTGCAAAAAAACAGACTCCCAAGCTTCGAAACAAATTGTATTGAGGATTGGGAATCGAAGGTGGATGGAATTATTGAAGAAACGATTCACCAGGATATGACCCTTATTTCGGGCATACCCAGCTGGGTGCAGCATTATTTCGAAAAATTACTCCTTAAAAGTGGAAAGAAGAATGTTCTTGAAGTATTTCCTAATTTTTCACTCTTTGTCTATGGAGGCGTAAATTTTGAGCCCTACAGGGCTAGGTTTGAATCATTGATTGGTGCACGGGTTCACAGCATAGAAACTTATCCTGCCAGCGAAGGCTTTATCGCTTTTCAGGATGACCAAAACGACAATTCTCTTCTCTTGAATACAGATGCAGGAATGTTTTTCGAATTTATTCCCGCAGAAAATTATTTTGACAAAAATCCACCTAGATTTGCTCTTTGGGAGGTGAAGACCGGAGTTAATTACGCAATTATTCTTTCTACCAATGCAGGATTATGGGCGTATAGTATTGGTGATACTGTTAAGTTTACATCCCTGCGTCCGTATAAATTATTGGTGACTGGCAGAATTAAGCACTTCACTTCTGCATTTGGTGAACATGTAATTGCCGAAGAGGTAGAAGAATCAATGCGAAAGGTTATTCAGGAATATGGTGGAGAGGTGATTGAATTTACAGTCGCACCTCAACTTAATCCCCCAGATGGACTTCCTTATCATGAGTGGCTGATTTCATTTGCCGAAATGCCTGCAGATATGGTCGCTTTTTCAGCCTTTCTTGACAATCAAATGCAGAAAAGAAACATCTATTATGCTGATCTTATTAAGGGAAAAATTCTTCGTCCACTGCTTATAACATCGCTACAGAAAGATGCGTTTAGCTTTTACATGAAGTCACAAGGCAAAATGGGTGGCCAGAATAAAGTTCCTCGCTTAGGAAATGACAGGAAGGCTGCTGATATTCTCTCCCAATGGAAATTAGATTGATGAGCTTAGCACTGTTGGTGCATTTAAATTTTCAGTCATCCGCACAGCTAATTATGTCCCCAACGTCGCACGACTTCGGCCAGCTGGGTGTTTCAGGCCCCAATTGGGTAGATGTAAAACTCACCAATAACGGTAAGAAAGAAGTTGTAATCTTCAGGGTAGAATGTCCGGATCATGTTGTAGTGGAGATGAGCTCAAAGATAATTCCGCCAGATAGCGCTGCATACATAAGATTGCTATATAATCCTGTTCATAAGGGCTCATTCCGTGAAATGTTTTCAATATTTACAAGCGCTTGGGAGCGCCCTGAATTGTTTAGCATTTCTGGTGAGAGCACATTTGTATCAGAATCCTTTTCGGCTTGTCCAAACTTTGAAGCCCTCCCGGGAGGAACTCCGAAACAGATATATGTTGCTGTATCAGGCTCATCTGCATCAAACAGTTTGGAAGGTGTAGAGTTGGATGTTTATCAAAACGGTAGAATACATAGTTCTACCCGTACCAATGTTGATGGAGAAGCTCTGCTAAATTTAGTACCGGGTAGGTATTTTTTCGTATTTAAAAATAAAACGCACGAACTTGACAGTGCCATCTATATTCACGGATGGAATCAGAGATTAATTTTATCCATTCATGATGATATAGAGCCATCTGTAGGGGATGACATTGATCATTCTGAGAATGCACGAAAGGCAGAGAATATAGAATCGGTTTCTACACCTGTTTTTGATGGGATTGACAATCTGATGCCTTCGTCAGATTCCGATTCGGGGCTTTTAGGTAAAGAGTTTAGACCTGTGAATATTGTGTTCTTAGTAGACGTTTCATCATCAATGCAGCACGGAGAGAAGCTCGAACTTCTCAAAATTGCCATGACGGGTTTGCTGGACGTTTTGAGACCTGGAGATAAATTTACTTTAATCAGCTATGCCAATGATAGCAAGGTGCTGATTGAAACCAATGCATTTCTCAATAAGTCGGCTTGTGGTAGTGCGATCGCCAATCTGCAAGCTGGGGGCGGTACCGAAGGGGCAAAAGCCATTGACATTGCTGGCAAAAAGGTGCTTGAGCATATGATCGAAGGAGGACATAACCAGTTGGTAATTGCAACCGATGGGGCATTTAAGGAGGGTGGCGCTCAGGCAAAAAGGCTGAGCAGACACTATCAGCGCAATGGTGTTTTGACATCGGTGCTAGGCATCAAGTGCAGTAAGGCCGGATATATAGAAATGTCGGCAGTGGCAGAAGCGGGTGGTGGCAGATTCATCGCAATAAACAATGTTCAGGATGCCGGTCAAAGCATGGTCGACGAAATCAAGAGCAGTTCGCGCAAATAGTAATTGCTTAAACGACCCTTTAGCTATCTTTGTGCCCTGAATGAGAGACAACTCCTTGAAGAATATTGCTATTCTTGGTTCTACAGGCTCAATTGGCAAACAAGCATTGGAGGTTATTGCATCCAATCCTGCTGAGTTTAAAGTGGAAGTTTTAACTGCACGTCGCAATGTTGAGTTGCTGGCTGAGCAGGCGCTCGCCTTCATGCCAAATGTGGTGGTAATTGAAAGCCCTGAAAGATATGAATGGCTGAAGAACATGCTTTTTCCGAAAGGAATTAAAGTCTATTGTGGCGCGGAAGCTATTTCTGATGTTGTACAAATGGAAGGCGTTGATGTTGTACTGACAGCACTTGTGGGCTTTGCTGGCCTTATACCAACCATGAAGGCCATTGATGCGGGAAAGAGTATTGCACTTGCAAACAAAGAAACCCTTGTAGTCGCAGGAGAGTTGGTAACCAATGCTGCAAAACGGGCTGGGGTGAATATCTATCCGGTAGATTCTGAGCATTCTGCAATCTTTCAATGCATCACAGGCGAGTTTCACAATAAGATTGAGAAGATATATTTGACAGCATCAGGGGGCCCCTTTCGAGGTAAAACCCTGAAAGAGCTAGAGTCGGTAACCAAGAGCCAAGCACTCAAACACCCAAATTGGGATATGGGTGCAAAAATTACAATTGACTCGGCCAGCATGATGAATAAAGGACTGGAGGTAATCGAAGCAAAATGGTTGTTTGGACTCAAGCCAGAGCAAATTGATGTAATAGTACACCCACAATCCATCATTCACAGCATTGTGCAGTTTGAAGATGGTAGTATGAAAGCGCAAATGGGACTTCCAGACATGAAACTTCCCATTCAATATTCATTGAGTTATCCCAATAGAATTCGTAACACTTTCCCTAGGTTCAATTTCTTAAACTATCCCACACTGAGCTTTGAGCCGGCAGATTATAGTACTTTTAGAAATCTAAAGCTGGCTTTTGATGCCATGAATAGAGGTGGCAACGCGCCTTGCGTTCTCAATGCAGCAAATGAAATTGCTGTACAATCTTTTCTTGACGATAAGATTTCATTCGCTAGAATGCCGGATATGATTGAGTATTGCCTTGCTGAAATTCCATTTGCTGGAAAGCTTACGCTCGATGAATACATACAAACTGATAAAGAGACCCGGGCATTCGCTGCAGCACACCTGCTGAAGGCCAACGGGGTAAATCACTGAACATAGAACATGACAGAAATTCTGATAAAAGCATCACAATTCGTTTTGAGTTTGTCCTTACTAATTGTGCTTCATGAGTTGGGACACTTTATCCCAGCTAGAATATTCAAAACAAGGGTGGAGAAATTCTATCTCTTCTTTGACCCGTGGTTCTCGATTTTTAAAAAGAAAATCGGCCAGACTGAATATGGAATCGGATGGCTGCCTTTGGGTGGATACGTGAAGATTTCGGGCATGATAGACGAATCTATGGATACGGAACAAATGAAACAGCCAGCAAAGCCATGGGAATTCAGATCTAAGCCAGCTTGGCAGCGGCTTATCATCATGGTAGGAGGGGTAACGGTCAATATAATTTTAGCATTTTTCATCTACGCTATGATGCTTTTCGCATGGGGCAAAGAGTACATTCCAAATGAGAATCTTACCTATGGTGTTTATGCTGATTCGCTAATGCTGGAAAATGGACTTAAACATGGAGATAAGATTATCACTGTGAATGATGAGCGTCCGGAGGTATTGGGCGATGTATTTCAAAAAATCCTCGTAGGTGGTGCGAGAATTCTGGAAGTGGAAAGAGATGGAATGAGCCAACGTATTGAGCTGCCGGCTGATATTGACCAGGAATTGCTAAGAAGAGGTACCCCTAGAATTTTTGAAGAGCGATATCCGGCTTACGTGGATTCGGTGTTGTCAGGATCAATTGCCGAAACAGCCGGTTTGAGAAAAGGCGATAGGATGCTTTCGGTTAATGGCAAAGAAACGGCCTTTATTCCCGATTTGCTCTACATTTTGCAAGCCAACAAAGGCGGAGAAGCCACAATAGTTGTTGAGAGAGATGGCGTTGAAGTTAATCTTACCGCAGATGTAGGTGAGGATGGCAAACTCGGCTTCGGGTATAAGCCAGGACTGGATTTTCTGGAAACCAGCAAGCATACATACGGGTTTTTTGAAAGCTTTCCGGAAGGTGTAAAAGAAGGCGCTACTATCGTCGTTTCATACGTACAGTCTCTCAAACTTTTATTTAGTTCTGAAGGCGTAAAACAGGTTGGCGGGTTTCTAACAATAGGTAATCTTTTTGATAATAAATGGAACTGGCAACGGTTTTGGAGTATGACTGCGTTCCTTTCTATCATACTAGCAGTGATGAATATTCTTCCCATCCCCGCTTTGGATGGTGGCCACGTTATGTTCCTGCTTTATGAAATGATAGCTGGTAGAGAACCAAATCAAAAGTTTCTTGAATACGCCCAATACGCCGGTCTAGCATTGCTCTTGACACTTTTATTGTATGCCAATGGCATGGATGTTGTCAGGCATTTGTTTAAGGGATAAATTTGAGTCGTAACATATGAGATAGTCGGCGCGTATATCCCGTCAAACCCCCGTAGAGCATGAACACAGAAGCTATAGATGTAGAAGGACTCAGAAGATTATCAGGAAACGATAATGTCTTTATTACTGAAATCCTAAAGCTATATGCTGACCGAACAGTACGTGATATTGAAGAATTGAATGCTGCTCGACAAGCTGCTGATTGGAATGCTGTAAGATTTATAGTTCACCGAATGCGCTCGGCCTCCGTACCACTGGGCTTGAAGCAGTTGGTGGTTTTGCTCAAAAAAGTGGAATTGGGAATTAAGGATGGTGAAATGCCTTCATGCCTTGAAATCCATTTAGACGAAATTTGCGTAATTACCCAGAATGCAATTGACGACGCACGTACAAAATTGGCTCTGGTTTCAGCCTAGAACTTTAATGGCAAAGCGCAATGGCTGAAAAAGAGAGAATACTGTTGGTTGATGATGAGATCATCACCCTCAAGATTACTAGAAAATTATTAATGGAGTCTGGCTATTTGGTGGAGATGGCTTCCAGCTCACCTGAAGCGATGAAAATGATGGGAAAACGCAAGTATAATCTTGTGATCGTTGACATTACAATGCCATCAATTAGCGGTTTTGATTTAATTCAGCTCATGCAGAGTTTTGATTACAACGTACCCGTTATCTTTTTGAGCAATAGTGACAATGATTGGACTATAGAAGAAGCGTACAGCATTGGCGCAAAGCGCTTCGTAAGCAAAGAGAAGGAGTTCAATTTCCTTCCTGCGATTGTCAAAGAGATTCTTTCTGAAGCGTAAATTCTAGTTCGGTTTCTTTACATTCGCCAGACTGTTCATGAAACCAATTCCCGCACCCCCGAGTATCTGTTTGAATTGTGGATATAATATTGATCCATCTTTCGACTATTGTCCCAATTGTGGACAGCACATCAGAGAACCCAGGCTTCCTCTAAAAAGATTTATTGCTGACTTTTTTCAAGATTACCTGGCGCTGGACTCACGCATTCCAAAAAGCTTGAAAAATCTTATCATCAAGCCAGGATTAATGACGCGGGAATTCAATTTCGGAAAGCGAATCTCGTATATTCCACCGTTCAGGTTGTTTATTTTCACAAGCTTTATTTACTTCTTTGCCCTTGCATGGGTAGCACCCGATGAATCGTTTAAGCTAGACATTGATCCAGAACAAATTGAATTCAATCTTTCTGACTCATTGGATGTTGAGCTTCCCTTAATAATTGACTCCCTCGCGATTCGTGATTCTCTGCTTCCAGGTAATCCTGAATTGAATGATGCAATGGGTGTACAAAACGCTATAATTCAGGTTGATACAACCGGAATGGAGAATGTGGGAATGAATGAGATAGAAGAATTTATAATTTCAAAGCTCAAAAGGATAAATGAAAGACCAGAGCTTTTTAAAGAATCCCTTTTCAATGCTCTTTCCATTACAGTTTTCTTTCTGCTCCCTGTATTTGGAATGATTCTTTGGCTCACCCACTTCAGGAAAAGCCCTTATTTCGTTGAGCATTTGGTGTACAGTGCCCACTTTCACACCTTCATATTTATGCTGTTTTTGTTTATGCTAATTGCTTCTAAATTAGGCTTTACTGAATATTGGCTTCTCATTCCAGTAAGCTATATTTATTTTATTTTATCCTTGAGAACGGCATACAATCAGTCAGTAGGGAAGGCCATCACTAAGTCCTTAATCATTGTTCCGATGTATACGTTTCTACTGAGTTTGTCTCTGATACTTGCGGTTCTTGCTGGTGCCTATATTGTCTAGTCCGGGTATATTTGAGTTATGAATGTAATTTTGGGTCAAGGCATTGCGGGTACCTTGTTGGCGATCAGGCTAATACAAAAAGGAGAAAGAGTTGTTGTAATTGATAATGGACACAGAAACTCTAGTTCTGCTGTGGCAGCCGGGTTGTGGAATCCCATAGTTTTCAGGCGGATAAATAAAAGCTGGATGGCTGATGAGTTTTGCGCTGAACTGGAAACTTTCTATCCTGCTTTGGAGATTTTACTTGGGGCTAAATTCTATTACCCTATAACAGTGTGCCGCTTACACTCTAGCCTACATGAATCTGAGCTGTGGGCTGATAAAAGAAATTGGGAAGAATTCGAAAAGTTTCTTGGTGAAACATGTACGGATTTTTCCGTGCGCTATCCTTATTCAGAAGAGGCTCCACATGGTGCTTCTTTTGTAAAGCATACGGGCTATTTGGACTTACCTGTTCTACTTGAAGCTGGCCGAAAGTATTTCAATGACAAGGCCTTATACCTTGAAGACAGCATTTCTTTGATGAATCCTTCAATTGAATTGGATCAATTCGAATTCGATGGGATCAAGCCAAAAAGAATAATTGATTGCAGGGGATATAGTTCTGCCGGGGAGAAATGTTTTTCCTGGCTTCCCTTTGGCCTCACTAAAGGCGAAGTTTTAACCATAAAGTGCGACCAACTAAGGCTAAACGATGTTTACAGTGCAGGTTTTTTTATTCTTCCACTTGGTAATAACCTCTATCGTGTGGGAGCAACTTTTAATTGGTCCGACAAGGATCAAATCCCAACGGAAAAAGGTAGGGAAGACCTCTTAAACAAGCTTCGGCGCTGGATGAAAATAGATTTCGAAGTGGTGGATCACAAGGCTGGGGTGCGGCCAACTGTTCAAGACAGACGACCCCTTTTAGGCAGGCACCCTAATTTCGATAACTTATATATATTCAATGGATTAGGGACTAAGGGAGTGCTTTTAGCGCCTTGGCTTTCTGCTCATTTTTGTGACTTTCTCATGAATGGGAGTGAGCTGCTTTCTGAAGTAAATATTAGCAGATTTGAACATCTTATTGGTACCGAGCATCCTCAGATCAATTATCCTATTGGTTAGATTCCGATTGCATTCAGAGTCCAAATCTTCTACTCACTACACCCTGTTAACATTTCCACACACCTCGTGTTTATACGCGTGGTTTGGCAGTTAACTTTATGGTTTCATCATTATCAGGACAATTTGGAAGCTAGTAACAGAATGATGGTGATTCTGCTCTTTTGTGCTTTGGCAGTCTATGCAAAAGCCCAATCACCTGCAAGAATTAACTATCAGGCAATTGCCAGAAGCTCAACAACTGGTGAAGTACTTGTAAATCAGGATGTATTTGTTTCCTTCAAGATCAGGGCTGAGAGTCCATCTGGGAATATTCTTTATCAGGAAGAGCACAGTTCGGTACTAACCAACACCTACGGCTTATTCAACTTACAGATTGGGGGTGGCTCACCAATGATTGGGAATATGGAAACAATCAATTGGGCGTCGGGAAATTTTTGGCTAGAAATCGACCTCGATGCAGGTAGTGGTTTAGAAACGATAGGAGCCATGCAATTGCTCAGTGTTCCTTTCGCATTTCATGCCAATACTGTGAGTAATACCGATGATGCTGACCCAGATCCAGAAAATGAGCTTATCGATACCTTTCTGTTCGATGACCAAACGGGCGTAATTTCAGTTACAGACGCTGGAGGAACCAAAACAATATCCTTAGCAAATGCGCTGGAAGACGCAGATACTGACCCGGAAAATGAGCTTGTTTCCAATTTTATTTTTGATGCTTCAAATTCTTCGCTCACCCTGTCAGAAGCCAATAACGACCTGCAAGTGAACTTGGAAGCGCTGATTGACGATGCCGACGCGGACCCAACCAATGAGAAGATATCAGGAATCTTCTACAACGCTGCTTCAAACAGCCTCACTGTTGCAGAAGGGGGACAAAATTATTCGACAGGCTTAGGCCCAATAGATAATGATTTAAATCCTTCAAACGAGCTTATAGACAGTAATGGATTGGTTCTTTCTGACGATGGTGTTCTCACAATTTCGGAAGCGGGAATTTTACACAATGTAGATCTCACAGGGCTTTTTGAAAACTACTGGACCAAAAGTTTGATTACAAACGCCGTGTATAACATTCCTGATCGCATAGGCATAGGAGCATCAAATCCTTCTGCCCGGCTTGAAGTGCGGGCGCCGATATCCCCTGCAGAGCCAGCTCTTAGAGTATATTCTTCCCCAGGTGAGCCAGCGCTTGAAGTGAATGAGAATGTTGTTTCAACAGGCTCAACGGCTGTTTTAAGAGTCAATGGACAATTTCAATTCGGGGTGAAGATCATCTCGGGCTTTACCAGCTCGTACACTGTTGAGGACGAAGATGTGGTAATTGTGGTTAAAAGAACCCCTTTAAATGCAAACTCAGTTACAATACAACTACCGGATGCTGAGAGTTTTGAGGGAAGACTAATAACCATAAAATCTGTTGGACCAACACTTGCTTTGCAGTCTGTGATAGTTTCCGCATCAGGACAGCAGATAGATTTTAGTACCAACCAAGTAACCTTAAACGCGCTGTCCAACGGCATTTTAACCCTTGTAAGCATTGGTGCTGATGGATGGGCAAAACTGTAATGAATAAGCTGTCTACATCCATTTTTATATTGGGGCTTTTGTATTCCTTTTGCTCTGATGCCCAGATCGATGTTTCCCAGAATGTACTTGGTAGTGCAGGTTCTTATTTTCAATCCAATGGCCAATATAATCTTTCATATACAGTGGGTGAGGGAGCAGTTGTGACATTAACATCTCCATTAAGTAGCTTAACACAAGGCTTTCATCAGCCTTTGGGAGAAGGGATGTTATTATTCGAAATTGTTGTAACGGATGCATCTTGCCCCACATCCAGTGATGGGTCAGCTTCTTTGATCAACATCATTGGTTGCACCCCACCCTATATCATCACCTGGAGCACAGGTGATCAGGGATTCTCAGTAGATCGACTTACACAGGGAACATACAGTGTCACAGTAGAAACTTCCCAGTGCGACAGAGTTATATTTTTTGAGGTTGGCTCTGGGCCGGTAGAATTCTGTCGATTGCGGTTTTTCAATGCCTTTTCACCAAATGGTGATGGGCAAAACGATGTCTGGGAGATTGAGAATATTTCTTTGCCCGAATTTGGGAACAATCAAGTAGAAATATACAATCGCTGGGGACAGATGGTTTGGAAGGAAACGGGTTACAACAATATCGATGTAGTTTGGAATGGCGCATCAATGAATGGGGTTGCATTGCCGGATGGAACATACTTCTACTTGGCCAACATAAGTGGGGAGATATTTAAAGGTTATATTGATTTGACTAGGTAAATGAAATCACTAAGATATTGGTCTGCATTTATTTGTAGTATGGTTGCTTTTCAGGCAGCCGGACAGCAACAATCTTTGTATAGCCAATACCTTTTCAATCTGTACATTATAAACCCAGCCTATGCCGGCCACAGTGATGCTTTGTCTACAAATGTTGGTTACCGTGCCCAGTGGATAGGTATAGAAGGGGCTCCCGTAACCCAGCACTTGACGCTTAGCAGCCCTTTAACAATGCCCAATATGGCTGCTGGATTTGTTTTTCAGAATGATGAAATTGGAGCGAGAAAGGCCCCTTCTGCTTCATTCACATATGTCTACGTAGTTCGGGTTGGGAATCACGATAAGGTCAGGTTTGGGCTTCAGGGAGGAATAATGAACTACCAAGTGAATTTCTCAGAGTTGGAATATGCTGAACCCAATGACCCAGTTGCCCTTTCTATTGATGGAAACCGATGGATTGGAACCTTCGATTTTGGCGTGATGTATACCGCACCGAGGTCCTACATTGGTATTAGTGCTTATAGTTTAAACGAAGCATCTGTAAATTTTACGTCTAATAGCGATGCAAGATTAAGCAATGCATTCAATTTCATAGCTGGGAAAATTTTTACGGTTTCAGACTTTCTATCGGTGAAGGGAAGCACTTTGGTCAGATTTACCGAGGGGGCTCCTGTTCAATTCGATCTAAACTTAGGGATGCTCTTGGTGAATAAAGTTTGGATCACTAATTCTTACCGATACGACTTTGGCATCATTACCTCTTTGCATTGCTATATTTCTGAAAGAATTCACTTCGGGTACTCATTCGATTGGGCCATGAATAATCTAGCGGATTATCAAAATGGTACACATGAAATTTTCTTGGGCTTCGACCTAAATATTTATAAATCGTCGATAAACTCACCTAAGTATTACTAAATGCTTCACATAGCCGGAACCTTAGTAAAGCTTTGTGCCTTCATCGCCACATTTTCAGTTCCGACCTACTTCGCTGATCCCGAACATTGTGACTTATTTATTTCTCTGGTTGAGAAGAAGATGTACCTCGATGCGAGATCATTGATCATCAAGGAAGGCGAACAAGGATGCATGGGTCCGCAGTATAGAACCTCTTATGCGAGGTTACTTGTAGCCGAAAATAAATTTCGGAAAGCCAAAGTGATTTTGGAAGAAGTGCTGAAAGAGTATCCACAAGACTCCATTGCTTCACGCGAACTCACAAGATGTCTGAGAGCCATGGGTCGCTCAGTTGGTTATGCACCGATAACCATCTCGCCACTACCGACTGGAAATACGAACAGCAGAGACCTCATTGCTTTGGCCAGTCCCGACGGGCCTGTTGTCCTAAGGGATACCACAACTTCTGGAAAATACCTTCCGATAAGGTCGCCAGGATACTCCTCCCTGGTATTGATTGATTCGGCAAACGTGATGAAGCTTCGCCCACGGATTATAAGAAAGCTAGAGTCAAGAGGTATCATTGAATTTGGGCCTTCGTGCTTTATTTCCGATTCAGAATTACTCTTGACATGCACCAAGCGGGTGCCTTACGCAAAAACTGCTTCAGCAAATAGCTACCAACTCCTATTGATTGACATAGAATCTGTTAAAATCGATCAATTCCCTTTGAAACGCAAAGGCGCAATAGATGCTTTTCCTGCATTTAGAGTCAGTGATTCACTTGTCGTTTTCTCCAGCGACCGAGGTGGAAACATGGACTTATGGTTCACGAAAAGGACTGGAAAAAACTGGAATTCACCTGTCATGTTAGGCTCTAGTGTGAACAGTCAATGGAATGAAGTGCTCCCAGTGTTTTGCGGTGACACCTTATTTTTCTCTTCAGATAGACCAGATAATGGCTATGGTTCACTTGATATATATGGATACAGTTTCACCACTGACTCGCTATGGAATGTAGGTTTGCCTTTGAATAGCGCCTACGATGACCACAGCCTTTGGCAAACATCAACGGGTGAAGGATTTATGGTTTCAACCAGACCAGCGGGTTTGGGATTAAGTGATATTTACGAGCTCAAATGGGATTCCAGGGACTTGTTTTTTGGGACGATCCATGGAGAAGTTTCAAATAGTGAAAACCTTATTGGCGAAGAAATCGTATTGGCAGACAGCGAAGGCTCTATCATTCAACGGAGTGTGATTGATAGCAGTGGAAAGTTTGTTCTTAACCATGTGAAAGGCGTTGAAAATTACAGGTTAGACATTTCATCCGTTGATATAAATCAGGGCGCTGAGCTGAAATTATTTGATTCTGAAAAGAATCTGATAGCACATGTAAAATCAGTCACGGAGAATGGATTTTTTTTCGGACTGCTTACCCCGAAAGACTATTTTATGGAACCGCTTAACCTTGTCGACGAAAGCATTCTAGCTGTTGACGTAATAGGTAGAATACTTTCAAGCAAATCTGAGAATGTTGGAGGATTTAAAATAATCCTAACCGACAGGAATGGAGATATTCTTGCTACCACACAAACAGGTAGTCAAGGAGAATTTCAGTTTGAGAAAGTAAAGCCAGACAATGAGTATCATATCAAGAGCGAAGTCAAGGATGCTTTTAGTGTAATCTACATCGTGGATGGAAGTGGAGAAGTGATCCAGACAATTGAACCAGGACAGTATGGAGATTTCATTTTTGTAAGGCTAGATGAGCGTGACAAAATTGTAACCTTGACAAACGAGTTTAATGAGAGAATTAGAATATCGGACAAAGAGCAATTCAAACTCTCGGCCATACAGTATGAGTATAATAGTGCGCAATTAAGCGAAGCGGGTATTTCTGTCCTAGACAGATTATCGGAGTTACTCCAGTTGAATCCTAATGTCGCGGTGGAGCTTTCTGGTCATACCGATGCAAAAGGAAACGCAGACTATAATCAGAAACTCTCTGAAAAGCGAATATCGAATGCCATTGATTATTTGCTTTCTATTGGCGTAGAATCAAAACGAATGCGTGGAGTTGGATACGGAGAATCCCGTTTGTTAATGAATTGTGAAGACCCTGATTGCACCGAAGAAGATCATGCTTTGAATAGAAGAACTGAGCTCAGAATATTCTATCCAGAGCGATAAATAACCTACCCCCCTTAAACATGCGACCCCCTTTATTAACCCCAAAGTTGTGGAGATTTCCATTCATTTTACTATTTGTCTTGGCGGTTTTGCCGAATGAATCATTTGCGCAATCTAGTAAGGTGGAACGGCTCATTGATGAAGAGCGTTTCGGTGAAGCGATTAAGTATCTGAAAAAGGATTTTGACACAGAAGGCAATGTAGAAGCAGGTCTATTGCTCGCCAAGTGCTACTATAAGATGCAAGATTATTCAGAAGCCCTCGACGCACTTATTCAAGTAGATATAAGCAGGATAAAGAATCCTGATGACATTCGCTTCTATTCTGACGTCTTGATAGCTGCAGATGACTACTCTCTCGCCTACCTCATGTTGATCCAACAATTCGCAGAAGATCAGACAGATGCGAAAACGTTCCTATGGCTTTCTAAAACATCAGATTTATTGAGATGGGATACCATCGATTCGGGCTCAAGATCTTTTAATGTATCGGGCATCAATACCCCATATAGTGAGCACTCTCCGTATTTCACCCTTTCCGGGGAATTGTGGTTTGTGTCGGACCTAAACAGTGTACAATCGATTTTTCCAGCATCATTCAGTGATCAGAACATACAGCTGTTGCACAAAACATCTCGAAAACCAGGTGCAGAATACCAAGTAGAATTGCCCTCCATGTTGCAGAAAAGCCGCAACCATTTTGACCATGATGGGCAAATTGAAAAATGGCCAAACCATGATGAATATGCGCTGACAATAAAGGAGTTGGATGGAAATCCTGTAAACGCAATTAGTGGAATTTATTTTTCAAGTCTTGTTGGCAACCGCTACAAAATGACTCCTTTCGAATACAATTCTGCTTGCAACGCCATGCATCCTACTTTTAATGAAGATGGAAGTCGTATTTATTTTTCATCTGATCGAGAAGGGGGATATGGACAAACGGATATTTGGTATTCGGATTGGATTGATGAAAAGTGGTCAGAACCAGTTAATTTGGGCCCGGGAGTGAATACTCCTAGCAATGAAGTATACCCGAGGTATCACGGTAGAAGGGTGTTTTTCTCTTCTGACAGACGCGATGTAGGTTACGGTGGACTCGATATGTATTTCACGAGTGAATTACTTGGCTTCAAGGGCAGCGCAAACATGCGGGCCCCAATCAATTCGCCATTTGATGATTTTTCAGCAGGATTTATTGACCAGGAGGTCGGCTACATCGCTTCCAATAGGGAAGGAGGGGCCGGTGGAAATGACATTTATGAGTTCATTTTCAAGCCGGAACAGATTTATGAGAAAGAACTTATTGCACAAATAATTAGAGACATAGTGCCCCAAGGAACTCAATATAGACTTATAGCTGAGAATGGTGAAGTTCTTCATGATGGTGTTGTCGCCAAAGACGGAACCATCACCTTGGGAAACGTAGAAGCAGATAAAAATTACACCCTCCACGTGCTTCATGATGGTATCGCGGCTGAAGCTTTACTCTCTATTGGCACACGGGGAAGCCATGTAAAACAGAACATTGCCCACGACGGACTTGGAAAATTTAAGTTTGGAATGATGGGATATGATGAATTTTACCTGGGCAAGCAAGAGTACGCAAATCCTGTAATGAGCAAGTTCGATTTGTCGGCAAGAATTATAGCCGCAGAAGAAACGGACTTTTCTGGCGTTCAGATTGTTCTCAAAGATGAGTTTGGAGTTGTGCAGGATATTATTGAGCCTGATATTATAGGGCGGTTCAATTTCAAATCTCTTGATGTTGGCGATGTATACCGCATGGAGGTAATGGGGTTGAATTCTGAACACAGCATAGATGTATACGGAAAGTCTGAAAGTGTGGTACAGTCTATTGGACCAAAGGAACGTGGAGATTTTTCTTATATCAAGTCTCTTCCTAAGGCAAATTGGATGATCGATGCCGCAGTGCCAGTGAATAGTGTTCTTGCCAATCTGGATGAGGCCAATGTCTTGCCAGGAGAGTCCTTGGACCTGTTTGACCATAAAGGAATTCTGATAAAATCCTGTAGTGTTGATGCTTCCGGAAATATTAATCTGGGTAGGCTAGTCACTGGCAAAGTATATAACCTTACCAAGAAAGACGGAACAGTCCTTGACAATAGCCGTCTCAAAATTCTTTCCGCTTCAGGGGAAGTTTCGCAGGTAATTAGGAGTAAAAATTCTGATACGTTTCAGTTTGAATATATTCTGCCTCGTGAATTAACTACCAACAAGATTCGCGTTTTGGATATAGCGCCTGAGATGTTGCCAATAGACGAAATTCTATCTAATAATACCCACAGAGCGCGCATCATTGATTATTCTGTCCCTGCGGATGCAATCTTATATAGAACAGATTCGGGAGGTAATTTGACAGATTCCCTCAGTATGAGCGAATTCAATGAATATGGCTTTTCGAAACCGGTTTTCGATGATGAATACTCCATGTCATTTGCTACACAATTGGTTGCGCCTGGCACGAAGATGCAAATTTTCAATAAAGACAGTGTCATTGTGGGTGAAGCAATTACCTCTGATGGAAAGACCTTTGTTTTTGGCACGAAGAAGAGTGTAACTAAGATAATGGATGTAGAGGAGAAAGTGTCTGATCTTGCCAAAAATGACCTTAGTCGATCTTTTGACATCTCAGATGTGTATTTTGATTTCGACAGTGATATAATCAAAGAAAATAGTAAGAAAGCCCTTGAAGGATTGGTTGAAATGCTAATGGATCTACCGGATAAAAAAGTAGAAATTGGGGCCCACACGGATTCCAGAGGCCCAAAAGACTACAATCTCAAATTGTCACAGAGAAGAGCTGATTCAGTGATGAAGTACCTTCTGGAGAAGGGAATTTCCGAGGATAGGATGTTCGCCGTTGGCTATGGCGAGTTGCGCCCAATCAATCAGTGTATTGATGGAATGTCTTGTGCCGAAGCCGATCATGCTCAGAACCGTAGAACATCAATTGTATTGGCAGGAGTTATACCGGAGAGTGAGGATAATTCGGAATTGTCAAATAATGGATTCACAGCTAAAACAGCAGAAAAGGAAACTTCGATAATACTGGAAAAGGGAAAGATCCTTGAAGTGCCTGAGATATATTTTAATCTAAACAGCCACGATTTGAGTGACGAAAGCAAAGATAGTTTGAAGGAATTGCTCAAATTTTTGGTTGATTTTCCTGAATTGCGGATTGAAATCGGCGCCCACACTGACGCACGGGCATCAGCCGCTTACAATAAATCACTTTCGGAACGAAGGGCACAGAGTGTATTTCAATATTTGATTGGCCAGGGTATAAATGCAGAAAGATTGTCTACCACCGGTTATGGCGAAATGAGGCTTTCTAATCGCTGTTCAGATGGAGTTCAGTGTTCCGAAGTGGAGCACAGCTTGAATAGGCGAACTGTATTTACTGTTCTGTAGTGGTGATCAGAGAGAATTGCTTATTTTTCGAAAAAAATAGGTATGAGCCTCGCAAAACCCTTCAACCTGGCAAAATGGATTGGTGAGAACAGACACATGCTGAAACCTCCTGTTGCCAATAAGAATCTCTACCCAGAAGGCACAGATTATATCGTGATGATTGTTGCCGGACCAAATGCCCGAAAGGATTACCATTACAATGAAACGGAAGAGCTATTCTATCAACTAGAAGGCGATATCAAAGTCAGAGTCCAGGATGGTGGTAAAGCAGTAGATATAAATATTAAAGAAGGAGACATGTTTTTACTCCCGCCAAAGGTCCCACATTCACCCATACGCTCTGAGGGGTCTATAGGACTGGTTATTGAGCGCAAAAGAGAAGGCAGCGACTACAAAGATGGTCTGATTTGGTTCTGTGACAATTGCAATAATAAATTGCACGAAGTCTACTTTCCACTGAAGAATATTGAAAAGGATTTCCAGCCGAATTTTAAAGAATTTTATGGCAGCGAAACACTTCGTACGTGCAAAGAATGTGGTACCGTAATGCCAGTTGATGCCCGCTTCATTTAAGGTATTATATCAACCTATTTGCTTAAGGTTAAGCTAAGGGTTCTAAAGTTCTCATTTTCATCGACCTTCTGAATAGTTCTTTATACGTCCTTGCCAAGAGCCCTTGTGTCAAGAATAGAATGTATTTGTCGAGGGAAATTATGGTTTGAGCGAAGTACTTCAAGTCTCAGTCTGAGTTTGCGTAACTATTTAACCTTTATTCTGTATAAACTTCAACACCGTTTGCGATTCCTTTTTTGAGCCTGCGGTTGAAGATGAAGTTTTACCCTTACTTATCTTGACAATTGACGTGAGTTCCCCTATCACTAGAATTGCGAGCCTTCTGCTTTTATTGCATGTTGCCTTTAATATGCACGCACAAGCTCCGCACCGGATAAATTATCAGGCAGTAGCTAGGCACGCCGAAACAGGCGCCGAACTTTCCAACCGTGAAGTCTACCTTCAGGTTATGGTAAGGGTTGGAAATCCTTCTGGAAACATTGTTTATCAGGAAGTGCATGAGAATGTTTTCACCGATGTGTTCGGTCTCTTTTCCATACAAATAGGAGGTGGTGAGGTAATGTCAGGAGATTTTAGCGAGATCAATTGGAGCTATAATAACCATTGGCTGGATGTTTCTATAGATATAGGTCAAGGATTGCAGCCATTTGGAGCCATGCAATTTGTGTCTGTTCCATATGCTTTGCATGCTGAGACAGCATCCAATGTAGATGATGAGGATGCGAATCCATCCAACGAATTGATTGAGAATGTATCGTTCAACGCCGGTACATCCACACTTTCTATTGAAGAAGCAGGAGTACAGTACGATGTAGACCTTACCGCACTTGCTAACATAGCAGAAGTAGATGGAGACATCACCAACGAATTGATTGAGAATGTGTCGTTCAACGCCGGAACATCCACACTTTCTATTGAAGAAGCAGGAGTACAGTACGATGTAGACCTTACTGCGCTTGCCAACACAGTAGAAGTAGATGGAGACATCACCAACGAATTGATTGAGAATGTGTCGTTCAACGCCGGAACATCCACACTTTCTATTGAAGAAGCAGGTGTACTGTACGATGTAGACCTTACCGCACTTGCCAACACAGCAGAAGCAGATGGAGACATCACCAACGAATTAATTGAGAATGTGTCGTTCAACGCCGGCACATCCACACTTTCTATTGAAGAAGCAGGCGTACTGTACGATGTAGACCTTACTGCGCTTGCCAACATAGTAGAAGTAGATGGAGACATCACCAACGAATTGATTGAGAATGTGTCGTTCAACGCCGGTACATCCACACTTTCTATTGAAGAAGCAGGAGTACAGTACGACTTAGACCTTGCAACACTTGACAACACAGCAGAAGTAGATGGAGACATCACCAACGAATTGATAGAAACTTTCACTTTTGATGAACCCACATCAATCCTCACCCTTGATGAGGCTGGGGTAAGCAGAAGTGTTAATCTCGCAAGTCTGGTTGATGACGACGATGCAGACGCTACAAATGAACTTATTGAAACAAATGGGTTATCTCTGTCAGGCACCTTTTTGGGCATTGTAGAAGCGGGAGTGGCCCATCAATTAGATTTGAAACCCTTGCTCGATGCTGCTTTGACCCCACCTCAGCTCACTACCGGATGGGAAGTAGATGTCCCTCAAAACAAAGTGTACAATAATTCAGCCTCCATTGGGATTGGAACCAATGACCCCAACGCTTTACTCGATGTAAAAGGTACAGGTGCCGGTGGCGAAATTATTCTTAGAGCATCAAGGTCTGACGATACTGATTTACTATCAATAACTCAGGACATGGTCAGTATCAGTTCTGAGACTGTTACCCGTATTCAGGGTCAGCTCCGTTATAGACCAATATACTTGCTTGGCATAGGCACGTATGTGGTTTCTGACGATGCGAACTATGTTGTTTGGAGGATATCTGGTGGTGGTAGCAGAACTGTCACATTACCTTCTGCATCAGCATACACAGGTAGGGTGATCACAATTGTTAGAGCAGCCCCATTTAACGAACTTGGATCCATTGTCATTGAGTCAGTTTCTGATATTAATTTTCTTCCTTTTACAATTAGTCTTAATCAAAATGGAATCAGCTCACTGACATTCTTAAGTATTGGTGCGTACGGCTGGATAGAAATAAACCGATCTGAACAATGAAATTTATTCTATTACTCATAGCATTAATGGTTACCACATCTGCATTTTCTCAGATTGTGGCTGGAAGGCAAGTGTTGGGAAGTTGCGGTACACAATCCGTGTCAGGCAACACATCCATATCTGGAACTGTAGGTGAAAGCATCATAGGTACTAAACAAGCTCCTTCTGCGGCACTTACACAGGGCTTTCAACAAGGCAAAACCACCGGTGTTATCGTAATAACAGTAGAAACAGAAAACGCTTCATGCCCCACTTCAACCGACGGAATTGCTAGAATAAACAGTCTTATTGGTTGTGACCCTCCCTACGTAATAACATGGAGTGATGGTACTATTGGTGAATTTGCAGATAGGTTAACTCCAGGCAGTCATTCAGTAAGTGTAGTCTCTGGAAATTGTGCAGGTCAGATTTCTTTTTTCATAGGTTCAGGGCCTGCAGAAGATTGTAGAATCAGATTTTTCAATGCGTTCTCCCCTAATGGAGACCTATACAATGATATTTGGAGAATAGAAAACATACAACTCCCCGAATTTTCGAAGAATAAAGTAGAAATATATAACCGCTGGGGCCAACTGGTTTGGGATGGAGAAAATTACAATAACGCTTCTGTCTTTTGGGATGGTCGAACTTCAGAAGGGAACCAATTACCAGCGGGAACCTATTATTTTATTGCGAATTTCAGTGGAGTTCTTCACAAAGGATTTATTGAACTCACCTTATGAAGAAGTTGTTATATCTTTTCATTTCGATATCGGTTTCATCGATATGCTGTGGTCAGCAGCATGCTTTGCATAGCCAGTATATATTTAATCTATATATGATTAACCCGGCTTATGCGGGTGCCCGCGATGCGCTCTCTGCAAGCTTGAGTTATCGCAATCAGTGGGTGGGGTTTGAAGGCGCGCCGCAAACCCAGACTTTTACGCTGCATAGCCCAATGAGAAAAAAGAATATGGCCCTTGGAGTCCTGATTCAGAATGATGTAATTGGAGCCAGGAACACTACCTACGCTGCTGCGTCGTATGCGTACAAGCTTAAACTGAATAGACGGGAATATATTTCTTTGGGCCTGCAAGCGGGGATCTTAAATTATCACTATAACTGGAGCCTTCTGGAGTACGAACGGCCCAACGACCCAGTGGCCTATACTGTTGATGGAGGGAAACTAATACCCAATTTTGATTTCGGCGTAATGTACATAAGCCCAAAGTCATACATAGGTTTTAGCGCTACAAGCCTGAACGGGTCAAAGCTAAATGACAATATGGTGAGTGATGCACGAATGGATATGTACTTCAACTTAATTGCAGGAAAAGTTTTTGATATGAACGAAGATATTGCGCTTAAGCCTAGCTTTCTCGTTCGGAAATCTATGGAAGGCACAGCCCAGTTTGACTTAAATATAGGTGCGCTCATCAACAATAGTCTTTGGGTTACTGCAACTTACAGGTACCAATTTGGGTTGGTTTTTTCGGCCCATTGTACCATTCGAAATAGATTGCATGTAGGCTATGCCTATGATTATGCATTGAATGGATTGATGTCACAACAAAGTGGAACCCATGAAATATTCTTGGGATATGACTTCAATATTTACAGAAATCGCTCCAGCTCACCTCGATACTTTTGAAGCCCGCCATCTACATAACACTGTTGATGATTTTATCTGGTGCAGCTTTCGCGCAGAAGGCAGGCACCAAAGTGGTCTGCGATGATAAAAAGTTGAAAAGCGATCCTTGTGGGTTATTCTCATGCTTTGCCAGCGAGCACATGTACAATGAAGCATATGGCCTGATGGTGCAAGGCAAAATTGACAACTGTAGTGGATCTGAATTCCTATTGCTTCAAGCCCGAGTTCTTGCTGCCAACAATCAATTTGATCAAGCTCTGTTCGTATTAAAAGATTTCAAGGCTAAATACGCAGATGATCAATTGTATGATTTTGAATACAGCCGATTGATGGAGGTCTGGGAGCATCATAAGCACCCTTTGCCATTGGAACTAATCGTCCTATCAGATGTCAATACCAATTCGAATGAGATGGTGGGGTGGGTCGACTCCGAAGCACCCATTGTGCTAACTGACAATCCTGGTCATTTCAACCATTTTCCTACGAAAAGAGTGATGGACCACGGTTATAGCATTACTGAACAGCCAGGCAAATCCACGAGCAAAATCCAGAAAACGATCGCTAAGAAAATTGAATCGCAAGAATATTTTCATCTAGGACCCGGGCATCTGGTATCAGATTCTATACTTTATTTCACGGCAGTGGAAGGCAATCCGTACTCTTTGAAGGAGAAATCAGGCAAATTGAAAATATTCCAAAGTTTATTGGGCCAAAAGGTTGATAAGCCCGAAGAACTGGGAATTTGTCTTGAAGGATATAATGATGGTTATCCGGTTTATAATCCAAAGTCCAAAACCATTTATTTTTCAAGTGACAGACCGGGAGGCTCAGGAGGTATGGATATATGGTTTTCAAAATTTGAGAACAAGGAGTGGTCTGAGCCTAAACCTGTGGATGGTGGTATAAATTCCGAATGGAATGAACTGTTTCCAGAATTGTTGGCTGATACACTTTTCTTCTCATCTGATAGGGTGGATTTAGGTTTAGGTGGGAGCGATATTTACGGTTTTGATATAAATAGTAAGCACGTTTGGAACCTTGGGAGTCCAGTGAACAGTCCTCAAGATGATTTTAGGATGGTTTTTGTAGGGCCCAATGAAGCTTTTATAGTATCAAATCGTGCATCAGCTATGGCTGGCGACAATGTGTTCAAGATTAAATGGTCACGTAAAGAATTGTTTTTTGAAGAATTGATAGGTGGTGCCGAATGGCTCAGTGCTTCCGCGGGAAAGCAAGTTATATTAATTGATAAGGTGACTCTTGCCAGACAAACCACAATCATTGGCAAAGACGGCAAGTTTCACTTCTATAATGTGAAGGGGCAATCAGATTTTGAATTGCAATTCCCTGATGTTGAAATGCAAAAGGGTGATAAGCTTGACATATTCAGTGGAGATGGCAATCTTGTTAAAGAGCTGGTATCAAAAGGGGGCAGCACATTCAATTTTGAGTTACTAACTCCTATGGACTATTTTCTTGAAGAACTTGAGAATAGCAGCAATTCTGAAATGAGCGCAGCTGTCATTAAGAAACTGTTAGAGTCAGGAACGAAGCAATACCGAGACATGCGAATTTTCATCAAGGACCGGAAAGGAAATAATCTGGGCCAAGCAAACTCTTCAGACGATGGCTTGCTTGTATTCACACCCTCTGAGAATGGAAAAGGTTACGTGATAAAGAGTGAAGTCCTAATGTCGAATGACACGGTCTTCATAATAGATTCAAAAGGCAATCTTGTAAAGACCATTGGTCCAGATGAAGAGAGCAATGGAATAGAACTTGAACTCGAATCATGGCAAGATGAGCTGCTATTCACCAACCAATATCAGAGATCTATGCCTTGGGAAAATCTTGATTCTCACTCAGTATATTTTGGGTTCGATAAGTATGTGTTCAATGCCGAATCGGAAGATGTGCTTCGAAAAGTTGCGCTCCTATTACTTGAGAATAAAGACATTCATATAGAGATCATAGGCCACACAGATTCAAGAGGCTCACAAGAATACAATCATTCGCTTTCGCTTAAGCGGGTTGAGTCTGTGAAAGACTATTTGTCCAAATCAGGTATAGAAGAGACCAGGATGAGTGGAATAGGAAAAGGTGAAACAAAGCCCAGAAACCATTGCGGAGATCAGATTCGGTGTACCAAGGATGAGTACGCTGAAAACCGAAGGGTGGAGTTCTCTTTCTCTACCGGAAACTTAGTTTCAGGATTACCGAATTAATGTGACGTGGCCATCTAGTTCAAACACATTGCCATATTTTTCGTGTGCCACTATTTTGTAGGGATAAATATCGGCAGGCACAAAATAATCGTTTCCCATCATACTGCCATTCCACCCATCATGGATATTTGCACTGCTGAAAATCAATTCTCCCCAGCGATTGAATATTTCCATTTTGAACATTACTATATCCGTACCAACAGCCTTAAATACATCATTAATCCCATCACCATCAGGTGTAAAAGCATTCGGGACGAATAGGTCTCCTCTCACAAATATTCTAACAGAATCGGTTTGCAAACAGCCATCAGGGGTTACTACCGAGGCGTAGAATGTTGTCGTTACCGGAGGTGCTGTGTACGGGTGATTGCAAAAGGTACAACTCAGGTATGGATTAGGTAGCCAGGTAATAGGGTAGGGACTGAAAGATTCAATGGTTACTTCGTCTCCCAAATCTATAATATGGTCATTTCCAGCTCTGAATATTACCTTAGGGTAGGTGGCAACAAAGAAATTTTCGCTGTCTGCACATCCGGATTCGTCGTAACCATATACCGTGAAAATAGTTCCTTCGCTAATCTGCGCAGCAGTAATGGATTCGTTCGGTTCTGCAACAAGGTTTGAAGGCTCCCACCGATAGCTGTGTGCTCCTATCCCCTCCATAAAGAATGGGCTATCAAAGCATACTACATCTTCAACCAGAACTGATACATTTATTTGGTTCACGTACACTGTAACGTGCATCGTGTCAGTGCCACACGAATTTTCAGCACTTACAATGTATGTTGTGGTCGTCTCAGGAGATGCAAATGGATTTGATGCTGCCACATCACTTAGGCCTGCTGATGGACTCCATGAGTAATTATCGGCACCTTGAACAGTAATTTGGATTGGATCACCATTGCATGATGTATACGATCCTAACCCGGACAATTCAGGTTTGCCGGGAAGCACGGTAATAGTAACCGTTCGAATCACCTGACATCCCTCAGCAGTTGTAATAGTAACAGCGTATGCAGTGCTACTACTGACAGTTGCCACGGGATTCGCAATGGCATTGTTGCTCAATCCAGTAGATGGACTCCAGTTGTATAGCATCCCACCACTGGCACTTAGTTGCACTGGCATCCCTGGGCAGGTTTCAGGATCATCAATTACTTGCACATTCTCACCTGCCACTGGTACCTCTACTGAAAGGGTTGCAAACCCGCAAGTTGTGGTGCCAGTTACAGAATATGTTGTGGACTCTAGCCCGCTAAATACAGGATTTGCAATAGTAGTACTGCTGAGACCTTCAGCTGGTTCCCACTGCCAGCTGTCAGCGCCTTCTGCAAGTAGCTGAACGGATTCACCAGCGCAAATGATTTCTGGAATTGAGACATCTAAATCAGGAATTTCTCCAACCGTTATCTCTACCACGGTCGAATCGGGATTCAAACAGCCATCACTGCTGGATGCATACAGCGTTATATTGTAAATGCCTGGTGCATTGTATGAATGAAAAGGGTTTGTTTCAGTGCTGGTATTGCCATCACCGAAATTCCATAAATATTCATCCGCATCAACGCTCAAATTGAGAAGTGAAATTTCCACTCCTGGACAAACTATATCTGGGGCATTTATTTCAGCTTGAGCACTCACAGAACCAAGTCTGAATTTGAATACCCCCAGATTGCACCCAGTAGATGGATTCACTTGCGACCAAACACCCGACTGGGTAGGGAAATCATCATTTGCCCAACAACCTGCACAAACTGCCTGATATACAGTGCCATTTTTATCAAAACGACTGGTGCCCCCATCCACATGCTCACTGCTCTGAGAGCCACCAAAGTAGGTTGCATAGACTATATCCACTGCGTCAATTCCGAGTACCATCACATAAAAATCACTCCCATCTGTACTGCTTTGAAAGGCATCAGCTGTGGTGGGCAAGCCGAAAGTATTTCCACCGGCAGTGTTTACACTTCCTCCCCAGCCTGAGATGTATATCTGACCACATTCACTCACCAGGAAAGCTGATGGAGTTATATCAACTTCTGAAGAACCTGACCCAATCGTCGTACTCCAGACTGAGCTGGAAAGATCAGGGGTGAATTTTTGAACATACTGTCTGCTATTGGGATTGCTGTACACTCCGGGGCTGACAGGATAAGTGCCTGTACTTTGACCTACGACATATACGAACCCTTCCTCGTCTATTTGGACAAAAAAGTTGAGATCGAAACCAGATGTGCCATTGTACGTGCAATTCAAGAGAGTACTCCCGTCTGCTGATATGTGCGCAATATATCCGTCTACTCCACCTGCCAATGAAGTTTGAAATGCTCCGCTCGAAATGGGCAGATTGGCACTGGTTGTTCCTCCTGTTACATACACACTGTTGTCGGGTGCAAGCTGAAGGCTAATAGCACTTTCTGGAGCCGACCCACCTATGAAAGTGCTCCAAATAATGCTGGTAAGATTTGAATTTAGCTTCACGACTGTGCCGCTCAGCTGATTTGTGCCGGTAGATGAATATCCGTTCACAATTGGGAAGTCAAGTGAGTTCGTTACCGAAGCTATATATGGATTGTTGTCGGAATCAACCACGATCTCTCCCCTAAAACGATCACCATAATTAAAATCCAAGGCTGTACCAGTACTGACACCATCGTTTCCACTTCCACCCAGAAAGCTGCTTGCAAGCAATTGGTTGCCATCGGAATTTAGTTTCGAAACGAAAATATCTGAACCATTGCTGTAGACATATCCCGCGCCGGAAGCGTTGAACCCACCACCGAAGCTATTCTGAAATGCCCCAGCAGTCAGGGGCCAATCAGTAGAGGATGTTGAGCCCATCACAAGAAGATCGTTGTTTGAGTCGGTTACGATGGAATGAGGCGCTTCATTTCCTGTTCCACCCAAAAAGGTGTTGTACAATAATTGGGTACCATCTTCCGCGAATTTCGTGATACCCACATCAATGGTACCTCCACCAAATGTTACTTGGTATGCACCTGCAGTAAATGGGAAAATAGAGCCAAAAAGTATGGATCCCGCATATAGATGCCCCGCCGGATCGTAGCAGGCAGTGAACCCGAAACTGCTACTGATACTACCGAGATAACTAGAAAATTCTAATTCAGGGTCAATGATAAGTTCTTTGCTGTGGTCATAACCATCTGGAAAAACGTATTGAACTCGGTTGTCCAAAACAGCATACCTGCATGCAACTGGTATGATTGATCCGCTTTCGCTCAATTGGTATGCGAAGGGTTTTAGTTCCCGATATTCACCTACCGATGTTTGAAGTACAAGCTCTCCATCGCTGACATTTAACTTGTCAATTCCGGTGTATTCAACCAATATAGGTTCAGAACTGGCACCTGCCGAAACGATATATTCATATTTAATACGACCATCCTTGGAATCGAAACGCAAATCGATGCCTTCATAAACATCTTTAAAACGGAGCTGTCTAAATGATTTGACATCCGTAGCCCAGCGATTGGGGTCGTTTCCGATAAAATAGTTATTCATGTGAGCGTATGCTCCAGATTCTTCTTTAAGTTGAGTTAAATCTGCCCCTACAAATTTAATCTTAATGGCATGTGCATCAGCAGTGCTGTCAGCGGAAGTACCCTGCACCCAGTCATGAAGTTTCCTGTAGAAATCGCTCTCCAAGAGCTGAATAGTAAGTCCGTTTTGATCGATGTATACAAAGCCCCCGTTCATTTCGGTGCGGTACAAAGTTTCCTGAGGCCACTGCCCTTTGTTTTGAACAAATCCAACTTGGGCTGTGGCATGATTGACCAAAGCAAAGCCAAATAGGCAAAGCAACAATATAGCAAACGGACTACTGGGCCTCATGGCTCACTAAATTACTTATTTATGACGAACACCCTCACCAAATAGTTGGAACAGTGGACAATTGTCGTTCGGAAGTCGCCCCTTGGGCTGTGTGATATATTCTGAATTAAGCGTTACCTTTGCACCTCCTTAAAAAACGCTTGGGAAACACCTATGAGCGATCCTATAAAGCACGAATGTGGCATAGCACTTCTTCGACTTAAGAAGCCGTTGGAGCATTACAGGGAGAAATACGGCACATCTTTTTACGCGATTAACAAGATGTATCTTCTCATGGAGAAGCAACACAATCGAGGCCAGGATGGCGCCGGATTGGCAAACATCAAACTGGATATGGAGCCAGGCCAGCGTTACATCAGCAGGCACAGGAGCAATAGCTCCAGGCCTATTATGGATGTCTTTGACCACGTAAATGAGCGTTTCAGAGAGCTGGAAAAGAAAAGTCCTGAGAAACTCATAGATGTTGCCTGGCTCAAGCAGAACGAAGCCTTTAGTGGCGAAGTTTTTCTCGGTCATGTGCGCTATGGCACTTTTGGAAAGAACAGCATTGAAAATTGCCATCCTTTTCTCAGGCAAAACAATTGGAAAACAAGGAATCTTGTAGTTGCCGGAAACTTTAACCTAACAAATGTAGACGAGCTTTTTGAGTTTATGGTAAGCATTGGGCAGCATCCTAAGGAGATGTCCGATACTGTTACAGTCATGGAAAAAATCGGCCATTTTCTGGATGAGGAGAACGATCGTTTGGTAGCGCATTATAAAACCCTTGGATATTCAAAACAACAGATAACAGGTAAAATAATAGAGCACCTGGATCTTGCGGCAATTCTCCGGCGCTCTGCCGAAGACTGGGACGGAGGATATGCCATGGCCGGTATGCTAGGCCATGGAGATGCATTCGTACTGCGAGATCCCAATGGAATAAGACCTGCTTTTTACTATGATGACGAAGAGGTAACGGTAGTTGCTTCAGAGCGACCCGTAATCCAAACTGCGTTCAACCTTCAATCTTCGGATGTGAGTGAATTGCCTCCCGGCCATGCACTGCTGGTGAAATATTCAGGTGAAGTTTCTGTAGAGATGATAAGGGAACCAGGCCCTAAGAAAGCCTGCTCATTTGAAAGAATTTATTTCTCAAGGGGTAGCGATAAAGATATCTACAATGAGCGGTTGGCTCTTGGAAAGGCGATTGTACCGGCAGTAATGAAAACGGTGAACCGTGATCTAGAGCATACTGTATTCAGTTTTATTCCCAATACTGCCGAAGTCGCTTTTTTTGGTATGATGAAGGGATTGGAAGATGAACTGAATGTGTGGAAGAGAGAGGAGATTATTAAAATGGGCAGAGATATAGATCCTGAACGTCTCGAGCACATCATCACCCGGAGACCGAGAATGGAGAAGATTGCAATAAAGGATGCCAAGTTGCGAACCTTTATTACCCAGGATGAATCACGTGATGATATGGTTGCACACGTTTACGATGTAACATATGGTGTTGTGAATCCTGATTCGGACAACCTGGTTGTGATTGACGATAGCATTGTGAGAGGCACTACGTTAAAGCAAAGCATTATTCGCATACTGGGGAGATTGAAACCGAAGAAGATTTTAATTATTTCCAGTGCACCTCAGATTAGATATCCAGATTGTTATGGAATTGACATGGCTAAGCTTGGCGATTTCGTTGCTTTTCAGGCAGCTATTTCGTTGTTGCGCAAATCTGGAAGGGAAAAGCTTATTGAAAGCGTTTACAATAAATGCAAGAATCAAAGTAAGTTACCCAAAGACGAAGTTCAGAATTATGTGAGGGAGATTTATGAGCCTTTTACCTACGAGGAAATTTCAGCTGAAATTTCCAGTTTGCTGACACCAGAAGATGCCCAATGCCCAGTAGAGATAATATACCAAACGCTTGATGGTCTTCACGCATCTTGTCCCAATCATTTGGGTGATTGGTATTTCAGCGGCGACTACCCCACTCCCGGAGGAAATAGAGTCGTTAACAGGGCATTTATAAATTTCTTTGAAGGGAAGAACGTTAGAGCATATTGATGCATCAGAGCCCTTGCTGTCTATTTTTTTTTGAAAACTGGAACGTTGCTGCATGGTTCACCGAACATCAAACTTTTGACAACGGTGCTTAGCTTAAATGCCAGATATCCGTAAGCAGAATAGTCGGCATCGCCTTTTCCGCAGCCTTTTAAGATTACACGCTGGTTGCGAAAGTGTTCTAAATCCAGCTTGTCAATTGAATCAAGAAGCTGGAATTTCCTGAACTCAGCAGGTGTTCCAAAATATACGTGCACATCCACAGCGCTAAGTTTCGATCCAATCAACATATACGCCCAATGCGGAATAATGGCGTCTGTACTGCAGTATACCGCAACTGAATGATTTCTTAATGAGTGCCATCCAAAGGAATCTATATAAGCGCGAAAATCGAGCTCTTTCAATACAAGTCCTTGCCATAATTGAGGGGCAATATCGAACGCCACAATTGGGATTGAACTGATGAGGTTATCCATTTCAAGCAGCACCAAACCGCTACCAGCAACTTTATTCACTATGCTTTCGGCGTCATCCATCGCTAGAGAAATCCAAGTTCTAACTGTGCTTCTTCACTCATCATTTCCTTGTCCCACGGTGGGTCAAAGGTTATTTCCACCTTAGCCGACTTCACCGCTTCAATTGAAGCAACTTTTTGCTCTACTTCTACGGGCAAGGATTCAGCAACAGGGCAGGAAGGCGATGTGAGTGTCATTGTAACTACCACATGCAAATCATCTTGTATTTCAATATTATAGACCAAACCAAGCTCATATATGTCCACTGGAATTTCTGGGTCATACACAGACTTAAGCGCAGTAATAATAATATCTTCAAGTTCCTTTTTATTCATGTTCAAACACTTTTTGCCTGCAGAGCGAGTGCATAAAACTTGATTTGCTTTACCATGGATAGCAATCCATTGGCCCGGTTTGGCGAAAGGTGCTCTTTCAACCCAATCTTATCAATAAAGTCGAGTGAAGCCTTCATTATTTCATCCGAGGGCTGGTTGTCAAAAACCCGAAGCATAAGTGCGATGATTCCTTTAGTAATCAACGCATCGCTATCGGCAGTATAGTGTACTTTACTGTCTTTCTGTTTGGCGTGAAGCCATACCCTAGATTGACATCCTTTTATGAGGTTTTCGTCCTTTCGTTCTGATTCATCTATAACCCGAAGATTGTTGCCAAGGTCAATGAGATGTTCATATTTTTCTACCCAGTCGTTAAGCATTGAGAACTCATCTACAATTTCTGCTTGAATTTCTGGAATTGTATGGTTCATTTTCGTAGCATTTTAGAGGCGCGAATTACACTTTCAGTCAGTATGTCAATGTCCTGTTTTGAATTGTATACAGCCAGAGAAGCACGAACAGTGCCGGGGATATTTAAGCGCTTCATCAATGGCTGCGTGCAGTGATGCCCCGTCCTCACAGCAACTCCCATTTTGTCAATTATTGCGCCAATATCATAAGGGTGAACACCGTCAATCAGAAAGGATACAACACCAGCTTTTTCTTTGGCAGTTCCAATAAAACGAATGCCATCTACCTCACTTAGTTTTAACTGGATATAGTTGAGCAATTCACTTTCGGCTTCAGTTATTTTTTCAATACCTATGCTTTGAATGAAATCCACAGCAGCACCCAAACCAATAGCTCCCGAAATATTGGGAGTGCCAGCTTCGAATTTGAATGGCAGCTGTTGGTATGTGGTTTTTTCAAAAGTCACATCAGCAATCATTTCGCCACCGGACTGGTATGGGTGCATCTTTTCAAGTAAATGAGCTTTGCCATAGAGAAAACCAATCCCCGTAGGCCCATACATTTTATGTCCGCTTCCGACATAGAAATCACAGTTTAGCTTCTGAACATCTACCTTCATGTGGTGCGCACTTTGGGCACCATCGACCAGCAGAAGGCCCCCGTACTCGTGAACAGCTTTCGCAATTTCTTTTATGGGATTTATGGTACCAAGTGCGTTGGAGATATGCACCAAGCTCGATATTCGGGTTTTGGGTGATAATTTTTTGTAGAAGTCTTCTAGGTCCAGGCTACCATCATCATGAATTCGTGCAACTACAAGCTTAGCACCATGGTCGTTTACAGCTATTTGCCAAGGTACGATGTTCGAGTGGTGTTCCATCTCTGTGATCAACACTTCATCACCTGCCTGTAAGGTTCTTCCCAAACTATTGGCTACCAAGTTTATTGAATCTGTAGTGCCTTTGGTAAAGATTAGTTCCCTCGTTTCGGCTGCATTGATATAGGTGGAGATCTTTGATCTTGCAATCTCGAATTTCTCGGTTGCCAATTGGCTTAAATAATGAACGCCCCGGTGTACATTGCTATGTTCATTAGAATAGTATTCACTTATTGCATCAATTACACTCAGTGGCTTTTGCGAAGAAGCAGCGTTGTCCAGATAAATTAGATTTTTGCCATTTACTTTTCTTTTAAGAATAGGAAACGCTTCTCGTATAGAAGTAATGTTAATATTGGTTTTTTCCTTCAAGCTCGATCCTTCCATCACTTTAATTTTTCTTCTATTGTCTTTTCAGCAAGCTGCCGAACATTTACGTTCATAATATTTTTCAAGACGGATTCAGCGAATGCTGCGACCAGCATTTTTCTTGCATTTCCGGATGAAATACCCCTGGATTGCAAGTAAAATACAGCTTCATCATCAAGCTGACCAGTGGTACTTCCATGGCTGCACTTTACATCATCAGCATATATTTCCAGCTCGGGCTTTGAGTTCATTGTTGCCCCATCGCTCAGCAATACATTTCCATTGCTTTGAAATGCATTTGTTTTCTGTGCGTCTCTTCGAACGAAAACTTTTCCATTGAACACACCTACGGCATTTTCAGAAAGAACGCCTCTGTATAGTTCATTACTTTGACAGTGTGAACTTTCGTGGTCAATGATGGTGTGATTGTCTACAAACTCCGCTCCATTTGGTATAAAAAACCCATTGAAGTTGCACGCTGCACCTTTACCTTTTAGTTGTGCATTGGTGTTGTTGCGTGTCCATTTTCCGGAAAGTGTTACGAGGTTGTGCGTGAAAGTTGCATCCTTGTGAAGAACTGTATCAGTTTGATGAAAATGAAAACTGTTCTCTGAGCCAATCTGCACTGAATCGATCTCCACGATAGCGCCATTTTCAGCGACGATGTTGCTCTTTACATTTGCAAAAGTAATGGCATCTTCGGCATGAATATAAAACTCGGTAATCTGTAACCGCGACCCATTCTCAACGAGGATGTTGTTTACGGGTTGTGAAATGGTATCCCTGCCTGTGAAAAGATGGAATACTGCGATTTCAACACCAGGTTCAACCCCTGAGCGCACCCGAATGTTGAGACCTGATTGAGGGAATGTCAAGGAGAGTGCTTCGAAAGCATCCTGCGGTCGTTTATTGGCAACATCAGAGACAACAACGTCAGTATTCAACTCAATTCCTTTCCAGGGCTGAATATTTGAATGAAGGGGTGTAAATGTGCCATTTATAAAAACTATCCTGTTCGGATAATTCAGTAAATTAAATGGAAGGAGAGGAATTTCCTGTGCTTTAGAGAATTTCCAATTGCGTGAAGAAAGCTGTCCGGTTCTGTTATACTTCCAACTCTCTTCGCGTGTAGTGGGGAAATCAAGTCCGTCAAACAATGCCACAGCAGATGAATTGCCTGTATAGCTTAAAATGAGGTTGCTTGCAAGCGAGGAAAGCTTTGTTGTTTGTTCAGCAGTTTCCATAATTATGCAGACACTTGTTCTTGCTCTTTTTTAATCCAATCGTAGCCTTTCTCTTCAAGTTCAAGAGCAAGTTCTTTGCCTCCTGTTTTAACTATTCGGCCATTGTAAAGTACATGTACAAAGTCAGGCACTATATAATCTAGAAGTCGCTGATAATGGGTAATAACAATAAACGATCTTTCTGGATTTCGGAGCTGATTTACACCATTGGCAACTATCCGGAGCGCATCTATATCGAGGCCACTATCTGTCTCATCCAAAATGCACAAACTAGGCTCCAGCATGGCCATCTGAAAGATTTCATTCCTCTTTTTTTCCCCACCTGAGAATCCTTCATTCACTGATCTATTGGTGAGTTTATTATCGAGTTCTACCAATTTGGATTTTTCCTTCACCATGGCTAAAAAGTCTTTTGCCGAGAGGGCTTCTTCTCCGAGCGCTTCACGACGTTCGTTGATAGCGGTCCTGAGAAAATTTATGTTGCTTACTCCTGGAATTTCAACGGGATACTGAAACGCTAGAAACAATCCAGCATGCGATCGCTTGTCAGGCTCCATACTTAACAAGTCTTTACCTTGAAAATTCACGGTGCCTTCGGTAGTCTCAAAGGCCTCATTTCCCGCTAGCACAGAGGCAAGCGTACTCTTTCCAGAACCATTGGGACCCATTATGGCATGCACTTCTCCAGGTTTTACTTCCAGGTTCAGGCCTGTCAGGATTTTTTTTCCTTCTACTTCAGCATGAAGATTCTTTATACTTAGCATGAATTTTATTTCTTTCAAATTTCTTGTGCAATAAACACGATTTATCCAACACTTCCCTCAAGGGAAATGGCGAGAAGCTTTTGTGCCTCTACTGCAAATTCCATTGGTAATTTATTAAGCACCTCCTTGCAGTATCCGTTTACAATCAGACTTATGGCTTTCTCTTCGCTGATGCCGCGCTGTAGGCAGTAGAATATCTGGTCTTCACCAATCTTGGATGTGGTAGCTTCGTGTTCAACCTTAGATGAACTATTGCCCACCTCTATATATGGAAATGTGTGGGCTCCGCATCGATCTCCCATTAAAAGGGAATCACACTGCGAAAAATTGCGGGCGTTGGTTGCACTCTTATTTATTTTCACCAATCCACGGTAGGAGTTATTACTCACACCTGCTGATATTCCTTTAGAAATGATGGTGCTCTTGGTATTTCTTCCAATGTGCACCATTTTGGTTCCTGTGTCAGCTTGTTGATGATTGTTGGTAACAGCCACTGAATAGAATTCTCCTATAGAATTATCTCCCTTCAGAATACAACTTGGGTATTTCCAGGTGACAGCACTACCGGTTTCCACCTGTGTCCAGGAGATTTTTGCACTATTCTCACAAAGCCCTCGCTTTGTTACAAAGTTGAAAATGCCGCCTAGCCCTTCTGAGTTTCCCGGGTACCAGTTTTGTACAGTAGAATATTTAATTTCCGCTCCTTCAAGGGCTATAAGTTCTACAACTGCTGCATGAAGTTGGTTTTCATCACGCATTGGGGCAGTACATCCTTCAAGATAGCTCACATAGCTATTTTTGTCTGCCACCACCAGTGTTCGCTCAAACTGCCCCGTTTGGGCTTCATTGATTCGGAAATAAGTGGAAAGCTCCATTGGACATCTCACTCCTTCCGGAATGTATGCGAACGATCCATCTGTAAAAACAGCACTGTTCAATGCAGCATAAAAATTATCGTTCTTAGGTACTACGGTACCCATGTATTTACGCACCAATTCTGGATGCTTCTGAACAGCCTCGCTAAAAGAGCAAAAGATGATACCTAGCTCACTGAGTTTTTCTTTAAAAGAAGTTGCAACTGAAACGCTATCCATCACAAAATCTACGGCTACCCCAGTCAGTCTTTTTTGCTCTTCCAGAGAAATTCCGAGTTTTTTGAAGGTGTCCAGCAATTCTGGGTCAACTTCGTCAAGGCTGTCGAGTTTCTTTTTTGGCTGCGGTGCCGCGTAGTAATGAATATCTTGAAAATCTGGTTTTTTATAACTTACATGTGCCCATTCGGGTTCAGTCATCTCCAGCCATTTTCGAAATGAATCCAGGCGAAATTGCAATAGCCAATCTGGCTCATTTTTCTTTTGAGAAATAAGTCTGATTATACCTTCATTAAGACCCTTAGGTGCCTTGTCAGAATCAATTTTGGTAGTAAAACCATACTTGTATTCCGATGAAGTGAATTCTTTCAGTATTTCTTGCTCTTCGGCAGACATAGTAAAAGTTTTAAATTGAGAAACTCTCTCCGCAGCCGCAGGTGCGATTGGCATTGGGGTTTACGAACATAAAACCCTTGCCATTTAGGCCACCGGAATAATCTAACTCTGTTCCCACCAAATAGAGATAACTCTTTCGGTCCACAACAATTTTCACCCCGTTGTCTTCAAAGAGTTTATCTCCTTCGCGCATCTGATGATCGAAATCAAGCTCATACATCAAGCCGCTGCACCCACCTCCTTTGACTCCTACTCTGATAAAAGAGTCAGCACCAGCGCTCTTCTCAGTAATGAGTCTCAGTACTTCTTGACGTGCAGAATCCTTAACTTTTATCATGGCTTTAGTTTCAAATTAACAGTAATCTGTTTTGAAAGTTCTTTCTCACAGTCTTTATTTAGATTAATTTTAAATTGTGCGAGAAACTTTTGCAAAGTTACCTAACAAAATCGTTTGTTACAACAAGCAGGTCTCGATTGGCCATGTTCTACATAGGGACGCTCCTTAGAGAAACCGAAGGGTATATATTTGCAATCTAAAACACATCTATGATGGACCGCACAGAACTTAGTAATTTGGGTGAATTTGGGTTAATCGAACATTTAACCGGCAGGTTATCAAATACGCAACCTACTACTATAAAAGGGGTTGGAGATGACGCGGCTGTAATTGATAGTGGAGATAGATACTTGCTGATTACAACTGATATGCTTGTAGAAGGCATTCACTTTGATTTGAGCTATGCACCTTTGAAGCACCTCGGGTATAAATCGGTTGCGGTGAATCTTTCGGATATACTCGCGATGAATGGGAAACCTACGCAGATCACCGTATCTCTTGGGCTTAGCAATAGGTTTTCTCTAGAAGCTGTAGATGAGTTGTACGCTGGTATATTGTCATGTGCTTCAAAGTTTGGAGTTGATGTGGTGGGCGGTGATACAGTCAGTTCTAAAAGCGGTCTTATCATTAGCATTACAGCTGTTGGTGAGGTAGCTAAGGATGAAGTTGTGTATAGAAGCGGTGCCAAGGCAACTGACCTTGTGGTTGTTTCTGGTGATCTTGGAGCAGCATATATGGGCCTGCAGGTTCTGGAGCGCGAAAAAAGCGTTTTTGAATCTACACCAGGAATTCAGCCTGATTTGGAAGGGCATGATTACATTCTGGAGCGTCAATTGAAACCAGAACCTAGAATGGATGTGATACCATTGCTCAAACAGCTAGATGTATTGCCCACAAGTATGATCGATATTTCTGACGGGCTTGCTTCCGAGCTCCTGCATATTTGCAAGCAGAGCGATGTTGGATGTCAGATTTATGAAGAAAAGCTACCCATCGATCCAACAGTGATAAGTGCAGCAGAAGATTTTCACATGGATCCAACCACATGCGCACTCAGTGGGGGCGAGGACTACGAATTGCTTTTCACGATACCTATAACAAGCTATGAGAAGCTAAAAGGAAATCCTAATTTCACTTTTATAGGCCACATCACGGATTCTCGTTCGGCCCATATTATTGCCCGTGATGGCACTGTTCACGAGCTTAAAGCGCAGGGATGGGATGCTTTTGTAAAGTAAAACCCTCAGACAAATTTTTTACCGGAAGCCTTGCGATTGAGTATAATTGATATTGGTGTTTCGGTGCTTTTTGATTCCGCCCAGGCCTGAAAATCAAAGTATTCAAGTACACGCTTTTCGTATGGTTCCTTTTCAAGTACTATCATTTTCAGTGAGAAGTCAGACAGGGCTTTTCTGGCTTCGACCAAGTTCTCAAGTTTCGGCAGTTTTTTGAAAAGCTCTGTGAATAACTGTTCGAATTGATACTTCCTACTGCGGGTGTCAAGGTATCTGCTCAGGCTTTTGAGCCCGTATGGTATTAAGTCTAAATTGCCCAGCTCATAGTGAATAATCAAGTGCATCATTTCAGCAAAGCAATAAAGGTCTTCAGTTTTATCTATGCTTACAGAGTTGAGGAGTGTGTTGTTGTGTTGGAGTGCCTTCTTTAGGTCACCAGAAATAAAATAAAGGGTGCACATAGCATGATAAAAGCCTGCTTTCCTCAGTGGACTTAGCATGCTACTCCATCGTTTAAGTTTCGGCTCGAGTTCCTTCAGCAGCAATTCACCTCTGGAAACATTACCAGTTAGATTGCATATTGCCAATTCAATACTGTACGTACTATTGAAGATTCGAAGCTCTAAATCTTCACTCATTCTTTTCAATAGCCAACCGGGAAGATTACGCGCCATTTTTAAGTACTTATTGGCATCGTCAAATCTGTTCAGCTTTGCGCTCACGTATACCAAGTTTGTGAGCACAGAAATATACATCCCAGGGTCGTATTTTACCAATTCCATTCTATTCTCAAGCAGAGAAAGCAGTTCCTTCAGGGTATTGGCAGTTTCTTCATAATCGCCGGATGCAAAATTAAAAGCGCTTTCTGCTTGCTTAGAAAGGTAGATTGCTTCAAGGGATATATCATTGTTTTTTATTAGCTCTTGTGAGCGTTGCAACTGGGTCTCTAATGCTCTCACATCTTCATCATTCCGGGCTTGTCCTTTTCTAAAGAGGTTATCGAAAAGAAGACTTTTTGACAGCCACAACTCACTTTCTAAATTGAGTTTGTTTATGGCTCTTGCTTCTAACTCATACACTTCCTCGATACTGCTGGCAGGACCGGCGTTGTAATTGTCGGTTTCAGCCAGCCTTTTTTTTCGCTTGGCCAGCAGCACAATTACTGCCCACTGCTCATGCTTGATAGCAATTTTCAATGCATTGTTTAGAATTCGCTCACATTGGCTGTACAATGACTTGTCGAAAAGAATAGTAGCATAGTGTAAATATTGATAAAGCTCCGCCTCAATCGAGTTATGGGTATTGTAGGAATTTAGGCTTCTAAGAATCTGATGATAGAGTCGATTTTTTGCTATTGAGAAATGCTTGGCAAAAGCAGTATCCGACAATTTTTCAAGAATCAAGGCCTCGTCGTAATGATCTTGTTTGTCAATCTCATCAAAGAGTGTGATGTATGTTTTTATTTCCTTGGTAAAGTGCCGATCTGAAAATATTTTGAAATACCTTTTCTCCGCACTGCTTAAGGATTTAATCAGTTCATGAAGATGGTTTGATGCTTTGTTTGACATGTCTATTAATGATGCTAAATGTTCTGCTTGGAATCTCGATTCTAAATCTATCAATTTTTCATTTTCTAATCTGCGAATGCGTGTTCAATGTGGGTCTTATTTAATGTGGTCGGCAGCTACATCAACAAGTTAAGAAATTATCGGTGAGTATATTGAAGTAAAAAAAAACCCCGCTTAAAAGGCGGGGGTGTCAGAAGTGTATAGGATTGTTATTATTTATTGTGAGGTGGTTTTGGGTTTCCGCTCTCGTCATCTCCATCATCGTTTACATTCGGCTCAGTGAGATCTCTATCATCCGAATCTCCTTCATTTTTTCGTGGTTTTTCTTTATCAAGCGAATATCCATCGTCATCAAGAACCAGAGATTTGGCTGCTGGCGCCATGTCGGGAGATTCAACTTCATCCTTACCGCAGGAAGCCATCATGAGCCCAAAAAGGCAGATTGCAGATATGTAAGCTATTCGATTCATACTATTACGGATGGACCAAGATACGCATGATTTTTTAAATTCCAACACTATCGTGTAAAAAAGTTGACGATTCTGTCGTTTCAGGCATTTTTGGTAGTTTTATGGTTACCCTGGTTCCAAGTATATTCCCATCATAATCGTACAGTTGAGAAGGGCCAATCACCTCATATTTGAGTCCTGTCATTCTTCGGTAGAGCGCTACGCGACTATGGGTTATTTGCATGCCCTTTGAATTGTGCCCATCAGCATCTAAGATTTTCCGACCCAAACTTTCGTTGATCCCTATACCATTGTCATCAATTTGTAAGGAATAGGAATCACCAGAATCACAAACTGAAAGTATAATTTCTCCGTGTCTTTCATCCGGCAAAATGCCATGCCAAATACTATTTTCCAGAAAAGGTTGTAGCATCATTGCAGGCAGGGAAATGAACTCCGGATCGATGCCTGGTTCGATTTTAAATTCATATGAAAAGCGCCCTTGAAAACGCATCTGCTCCAGAGATAAATAAAGCTCCAAACGCTCTAATTCTTCACTCAATGATGTTTGATTCTGTTGGCTGCTATCGAGATTCTTTCGGATAAGTCGTGCAAAACTGGTAAGATATTTATTGGCAGACTTGCGGTCCTGCATGTTGATATAGTACTGTATACTATTGAGTGCGTTGAATATAAAGTGCCTGTTCATACTGGAGTTTAGAGATTGTGACTCAAGTTCCAATAGTCGGGATTGGTACTTTAGCATCAACCCTTCACTTTTGATCCTTTCCTTTTTCTTGCGATTCAAATAGAAAAGGTAGAGGAGAGTAAGGAGAAACAAAAAGCAAAGAGAAAAGAACCACCATGTGAGAAAATAGGGTGGTGTTATCTCAAACGAAAACTCTTCAATTTGAGTCAACTCTGGTTCATCTTCTGAGTACGATTTTACTTTGAAAATATACTGACCATGAGGTAAGTAAGCATATGTTGCTGACCTGGATTTTGTTGGTCCTAGCCAAGTGTCATCTGCTCCTTCAAGCATGTACATATACCGCACTTTGTCAGGGTTGCTAAAGTAAATTCCGGAATAGTTGAAAGTGATGTAATTCTGGTAGTGTTTCAACACTGGCATATACGGAAGGCCACTTTCCTTAGCCATTGAGTCTGCGAACAAATTCCAATCAGTAGGCTGGAGGAAGAGTTCAAGGTGTGTGATGTTGACTTCGGGCGCTTTAACCCCGATAAAATTATCGGCATCTGGATCAAACCGCACCACACCCATTGTGGTGCCAAACCAAACATACCTTCCATCAAAGTGTACAGCATTCTGGTTCGTTTCTTTAGACTGAAGTCCTTCATAACTGC
Source organism: Cryomorpha sp. (assembly GCA_041749535.1). GTDB lineage: Bacteria > Bacteroidota > Bacteroidia > Flavobacteriales_D > Cryomorphaceae > JBBQZU01. Next base: position 269,982 of record JBGTBE010000108.1, read on the forward strand.
TGTAGTGCTTGGTTATAAGTTTCCCAGTGCTATAATACTTGCTTAAATTCAGTCTGTAGAGACCATCGTTGGTTCCAATTATAAGAGACTCATCGTGTAGCAATCTCAGGAAGTTGGTGTGATTGGAACTGAATTTTGAACTGAGCACTATTAAACTCGGATCATTTTCACCTTTTCTGAGATGGTATAGACCCTCTGAACTTCCAATCCAGAGGTGACCTTCACCATCGATTTCAAGACAGTACACTGCAGCATCATTGGGGATACTAAACATCTGAAATTCATCAGCAACCAGCAGATAAACCTTGCCTTCCGCCCCAATCCACGTTGAATCTCCCTGATGCACGATGCTGCGAATGCGCTTACCAGAAAATCCATCACTATCAACATAAGTTTGCACTATTTTTCCATCCATGTTTAGCGTTGCGAAGCCCCTTTCTGCGCCCACATATACAATCTGGTCCTTCATTGTAAGGGCAGTCACCCTATTGCCAATTGTTGCTTCAGTTGAGATTATCGTGGCATTGCCATGAATGTCGCTCTTGAAAATACCTTGCGAGGTTCCTGCCCATAGTGTTCCTAACTCATCGAATGCTAACTGCCAAATGGTTTTGGTAGGCAGTCTTTCTTGATTCGAATATGGCTCGAAGTCTTTTCCATTATATGAACAAATGCCCTGATCGTAAGTTCCGAAGTACAATTTACCAAAGGGGTCTGAGACCGTTTGCATCACAACATCCGAGCATAATCCGTCTCTTGAACTAAAATTGCGGAAGGACTTACCGGCACTTCTAAAAACACCTTGGCCATCGGTTCCAAACCAGAGTAAACCTTCCCTGTCAGTTCCAAAACATTTGATATTGCTGTATGGCAATTTTTCGGAAGTTTGCACCAATGCGAGTTTGTGGCCTGATAATTTATTTATACCCGCTACAGAACCTAGCCAAAACTCTTCATCATTTATTTGAATAATGCACCTAATACTATTGCTTACTAAACCATCTTCTTCTGTTTGTTGTCTTAGGTGTCCGTTTTGAATGATGTAAATTCCTTCTTCAAACGTGCCTACAATTACGTCCTCATTTTTCGTAAAAAGGATATCACTTATGCTCGCAGTTCTCAGCGTCTCAAAGGGATGTGCGGTCACTGTTTCTTCATCAATGATTGCCATTCCTGATCGGGTTCCCACCCATACAGCGCCATCAGAAGCCACAGCGATTTTTCTAATATAGTCATCTGGTAGTCCTTCACTTTTCCGGAAGGGCATAAATTCATCGCCATCATACCGAAGTACACCTTCTCCAGCCGTGCCTATCCAAATAATTCCGGGAAAAGTTTCTGCCAATGTTAGAATCTTGCTATGCTCATAGCCAAAGGGTAGTGGGATGGAATGAAATCCTAAACCATCAACAAAACAAAGTGCACCGGCACTTCCAATCCAAAACTCTTTCTCACCTTGATAAAGGCAGTTTATTTGATTATCCGGAAGACCATCAGCGGTGGAATAATTCTTGAATTCTACACCGTCAAATCTGCTCAAGCCGCCCAATGTACCCAACCAGAGATAGCCCCGGTCATCCTGGGCGATGGCCCTTATTTGTGATTGAGGAAGTCCATCAGAAGTGCCATAAGAAATATAGTGGGAATTCTGCGTGAATCCAAGGCCTGCAATTGCAAATAGTGTCAGGACGAGTATAATTTGGCGCATATAATTCAGATACCAACTATTCTGTCCAGGAATGGTTGAACTTTACGACGGGCTATTGGTATATGCTTACCGTTGCTCATCACTGCACTATTGCCGTCCAACCGATTAAAGCCTTTGAGGTGGTAGCGCATATTTATAATATGTGATTTGTGTACCCTAAAAAAAACCAATGGACTCAGCTTGTCTTCATATACTTTGATATTCTTGCTGCTAAGAAGTTTTTTTCCATCGGCCAAATAGATGGTGGTATAACTTTCCGAGGCTTCAAGGTGCACTATTTCCTTACAGGGAATGATCTCAAACCCATCGCGCATTGGGATGGCAATACGCTCGCTTTCATGCTCTGTATAGGCCTGTCGAATAGCATCTTTGATGACATTGAATCTTTCGTTTCCGGCAGGAGTATGCTCTTTGAGCCTTTTAATGGCGCCCTGCAAATCATCTATGTTTATTGGTTTTTCCAGGTAGTCTATCGCACGTACTTTGAGTGCCTGCAGCGCATACTCGTTGTGTGCAGTAGTGAATATTATTGAAAGCGGAATATTGTCTATGCTGTTGAGTAGTTCGAATCCATTCTCCCTGGGCATTTGTATATCAAGAAAGAGGACGTCGGGTCGGTTTTTTGAAATAATGAACCGTGCTTCATCTGCGTCTGCGGCAGTCTCAATTCCAATAATCTCTGGGCAATACTCCTTGAGCATAAATTTCAGATTTTCTCGGCAAAATTGCTCGTCATCAACTATTAAGGCTTTCATATTTTGAATCTTAAGCTGAATTTCATGAAAATATAGTTGGGAGTACGTGCGATCTAACCAATGGTGGTTTTCATTGATTCAATCATAGGGTTGATTGATTTAAATCAAATCAGATTTTGCAAACTTGCGAGAAGATCTTGTTTCCTTTCCCTGGCAACGGGTAAGGAAGTTCCATTTTTTAATACCACAGATTGCTCATCCCCGTGAAGCAGCTCAGAGACTTCTTTCATGTTGACGATGTATGATTTGTGGGTTCTGTAAAAGTACTTTGGGAGCAATACTTCATATACTTTCAATGTACGGGTATCCAGATAAGTATGCTTGTCTTTAAAATGAATCAGGGCGCAATTCCCACTTCCTTCTATGTGCGTAATATCATCTGGATCCAGGAGCTTTATTCCCTTGCTGTGATGAATTGTTATTCGTCGAGGTGGTGTTTGGCGGGCTATCTCCTCTTCCAGTTTCCGGATGTTCTCCCTGTATGCTGACAGCCCAGAAGGATCAGCAAGATCAAACTTTCGTCGTTGTAGAACTCTTTGTACCGTTTCAATAAGGTCTTGCTCATCGATGGGTTTCAGTATGTAATGCAAGGCCCGGCTTTCAAAAGCTCTAATAGCATAGTCCTTGAATGCGGTGACAAAAACCACATAGAATTGCTCGTTTCCAAGCTGATCTATCAAATCGAACCCTTCCGCACCTGAAGGCATTCGGATGTCAAGAAATATCAGGTCGGGCTTCATGTCCTGAAATAGTTTTAATGCGGACTTCACGCCATCTGCGGTGCCACATACTTCAATTTCAGGACAATTGTCTTGAAGCATAAATCGCATATTTTCACGAGCCGGCAACTCATCATCTACAATGATTGCTCTGATTTTATGAATTTCTGCATTTTCACTCATCTTGATTTTGAAATTGGTCAATTTCAGGTCCGTTGCTCAAACGGATAGCACCTTTGGTTTATTTGTCAAGAAAATACTCATCCTTAACGGTAAATTTAATTCAAGATAATCTAAAATAAAGCCTATGTTCACAAATCTACCTCACGAAACCCCTCAAATGGACTTTCAGCATTATTGCATTGACAATGATGTTATATCCCTAAGGTGGTTATTCCTTGATCGATAATGCAGCTTCTTTGATTGTTTGAATCCAGAAGGGGCTACGAAGCCCCTTCTTTTTAATATCTGACCCCGTGGCTGATAATATTTCGCTTTGTAACGCATTTAAACCTATGCCGTACAAGTCCCAAAACCGTAATAGGCAATGGAATATGCAATCTTCCAATCTGATATCTCTTGAGTTTGACTTAAATAAGAATATATTATCCATTAATGTTGATGGAGAAAGAGAACAAATGGATTTTGAAATCAGCGACGAACGAGGCAATCTTGTTCATGCTGGTTCAATAGAATATCCAACCACATCTGTAAGCATAAATACCAGCGGAATTCACTGTCTTGTGGTTTTAACTCAGAAAAGTGATATTGTTTGGCTAGACCAGATTTCGCTTTGACAAATCATTGACTAATGCTTCATCAGTAACTCAATATCATCAGCATCCAGGGGTATATTTTTCATTAGATCAATATAACCGCTTTCTGTAATGAGGATGTCATTTTCCAATCTGATTCCCATATTCTCTTCCCGAATGTATATTCCCGGTTCCACAGTAAATACCATTCCCGCCTGTATGGGTTCATGCCAATGGCCTACATCATGCACATCAAGACCGAGAAAATGAGATGTGCCATGCATGAAATACTTTTTATATGCGGGCATGGCGGGATTTTGATTTGCTACATCTGATTCAGATATAAGTCCAAGCCCGATTAATTCTTTTTCCATCAATTTACCAACTTCCTTGTGGTAGTCTGCAAGCATCACACCCGGCTTAAGCAACTTCATTGCGGCACGCATTACACGCAGCACAGCGTTGTAAACGGATTTTTGCCTTTCGGAAAATTTTCCGTTTACCGGCACAGTGCGCGTCATATCACTGGCGTAGTTTCCATATTCTGCACCCACGTCCATCAGTATCAGGTCGCCGTCCTTGCATGGCTTGTTATTTTCTACATAATGGAGTACGCAGGCATTAAAGCCTGATGCTACAATAGGACCGTAGGCAAAGCCCTTTGACCCTCTGCGCACAAACTCATGCTGAAATTCAGCTTCAATTTCATACTCAATTACACCGGGCTTTATAAATTGTAGTACCCTTCTTAAACCGGCTTCAGTAATATCGCATGCTTTTTGAATCTGGTCGATTTCTTCCCGGCTTTTCACCGAACGGAGTTTGTGCATGGCCGGGGCTATTCTGTCATAGCGGTGCAGCGGATATTGCTCCCTGAGCGCCTTGCCAAGTCTTTCATCGCGGGTTTCTACTTCGTTACTTTGGCGCAAATGTTCATTGCTGTTCAGAAACACCACAGTGCACTCAGCCATAAGCGATTTCATGATGGTGGTGTAATTGCTGAGCCAGTAAATCGTAGTTATTCCCGAAAGGGCTGTAGCCTGTGCCTTGCTGAGTTTCTCCCCTTCCCAAATGGCAATCTCATCATTGGTTTCACGTACAAATAAAATTTCTCGATGAGCTGCATTTGTGCAATGGGGAAACAGGACCAAAACCGATTCTTCCTGATCAATTCCCGACAAGTAAAGTAGATCGCTGTTTTGGCGAAAGCCCATGCTGCCGTCAGCATTGGTTGGCATTACATCGTTTGAATTAAATACGCACAAGGCATTTGGCGGAAGCATGCTGGTAAGCAAGGTTCGATGACTCTTATAAATTGCAGCGCTGAGCGGTGTGTATCGCATAATCTTGATTTCTTAACAGCCAAAAGTAAACTTTCTCCTGATACCGCTGTTTTTAATTGGGTGAAGAAAGAACCGTGAAGAATGAATCCAAATTATACTCTTTTGTCAGTTTTAAGGCATCATATTCTACCTTTGCGCAACTTAAACCAAAGCAGATAAAGGTAAAATGAGTAAATCAGCAATTCTACAATCAAGCCTTGCCAAAAAATACTGGATGGCTGCCACTGGCTTGTTTCTCTGTTTGTTTCTTGTGGGCCACCTTGCAGGGAATTTGCAATTGTTCATGACTGGCGAACAAGGGCAGCTTCAATTTAACGCCTACGCAAAATTCATGACCAGTAATCCAGCTGTTAAATTGCTGAGTTACCTTACCTATTTTAGTATTCTTTTTCACGCTGTTGATGGCTTGTTGCTTACCATCGCTAATCGCAAGGCAAGGCCAGTAAGCTATGCATATTCGAAACCATCAGCCAATTCTCCCTGGACCTCAAGAAATATGGGGATTTTGGGCACGGTGATTCTCGTGTTTATCATCGTACATATGGGCAATTTTTGGTATGTAATGCACTGGGGCAATATTCCAAACGACAGTGTAGGAAATAGAGACTTGCATACTGTAGTTATGGCAGCATTCAGAGATCCTTCTATCGGATTGGTGTACACGATAGGGTATGTTCTTGCCATGCTTGCAGTTTCATTTCACCTTGTTCATGGAGTACAGAGCGCATTTCAATCACTTGGTCTGAAAACACAAAAGATAGAAGGCGCCATTAAGGCGTTCGGGTATGGATTCGCAATTTTGATTCCACTACTTTTCGCCATCATTCCGGTTTATATTTTCTTAACTAAATAACCCAAAGACGTCATGACCAAGCTCAATGCACATATTCCTGACGGACCCATCGATAAAAAGTGGACAAGTCATAAAGACCATATAAACCTGGTAAACCCAGCCAATAAGCGAAATATTGATATTATAGTCGTGGGTACAGGTTTGGCCGGCGCTTCTGCAGCGGCTTCCCTCGGCGAGATGGGCTACAATGTAAAGGCCTTCTGTTTTCAGGATTCACCGCGCAGAGCGCATTCTATTGCAGCCCAAGGTGGAATAAATGCTGCCAAGAATTATCAGAATGACGGTGACAGTGTGTACCGCCTCTTTTACGATACAGTGAAAGGGGGCGATTACCGCGCAAGAGAAGCCAATGTCCATCGTCTGGCAGAAGTGTCGGTGAGCATTATAGACCAGTGTGTGGCTCAGGGCGTTCCGTTTGCAAGAGATTATGGCGGACTGCTTGACAACCGCTCATTCGGTGGCGTACAAGTATCGCGAACCTTTTATGCAAAAGGTCAAACCGGACAGCAGTTGCTGCTAGGAGCTTATTCAGCGCTTTCGCGACAAATAGCCAAGGGCACAGTGAAGATGTACAACCGACACGAAATGCTCGACCTGGTAAAAGTGGGAGGCAAAGCCCGTGGCATCATAGCCCGAAACCTTGTATCAGGAAAAGTAGAACGGTTTAGCGCGCATGCTGTTGTTGTTTGTACCGGTGGATATGGCAACGTATTTTACCTATCTACCAATGCAATGGGCTCTAATGTGACTGCAGCTTGGAAGGCCCACCGAAGAGGCGCCTTCATGGCAAATCCTTGTTTCACGCAAATACATCCAACCTGCATTCCCGTTTCGGGTGAGTACCAATCTAAACTTACCCTTATGTCGGAGTCGCTTCGCAACGATGGCCGTATATGGGTGCCAGCAAAAGCTGAAGATGCCAAAGCCATTCGTGAAGGCAAATTGAAACCCACAGAGTTGAAAGAAGGAGACAGGGATTATTTTTTAGAGCGTAGGTATCCGGCATTTGGAAATCTCGTTCCGCGCGATGTTGCTTCCCGAGCCGCCAAAGAGCGTTGTGATGCCGGATTTGGTGTAAACAAAACAGGTGAAGCAGTTTATCTCGACTTCGCTGATGCGATAATGCGCTACGGAAGGATTGAAGCCAATTTACATGGCTTGGAGAACCCTGGTGATGACAAAGTTCGGGAACTCGGCACAAAGATCGTGGCATCCAAATACGGGAACCTTTTTGATATGTACGAGAAGATTATAGACCAAAATCCGTATTCGACTCCAATGATGATATATCCGGCGGTGCACTACACAATGGGTGGTCTGTGGGTTGATTACAACCTGATGACCACAGTGGAAGGATGCTACGCCTGCGGTGAAGCAAACTTTAGCGACCACGGTGCCAACAGGCTTGGGGCATCTGCCCTGATGCAGGGTCTGGCCGATGGGTATTTCGTGCTTCCCTATACCATTGGCGATTACCTTTCAAAAGATATTCGAACCGGCAAAATCTCTACAGACCTGCCTGAGTTTGCGGAAGCTGAAAAGGAGGCTACCGGAATACTCGAAAGAATTCTTGCCGTGAAGGGCACCAAGCAAGTGGACTACTTTCACAGAAAGCTGGGCCGCATCATGTGGGACGAGTGCGGTATGAGCCGAAACGAAAAAGGCTTGAAATGGGCCATGGACGAAATTCGGAATCTACGTGAGCAGTTTTGGAATGACGTACGCGTTCCAGGTTCAATCAATGAAGTGAACCCCGAACTTGAAAAGGCGGGAAGAGTGTTAGACTTTCTTGAGCTTGGCGAGCTAATGTGCAAGGATGCCCTTGACCGGAACGAATCGTGCGGTGGACATTTCAGGGAGGAGTACAGAACCGAAGATGGAGAAGCGATGCGCGATGATGAGCATTACCGCCACGTAAGTGCATACGAGTTCACAGGAGAGCCTAAGGATGCCATTCTGCACAAAGAACCACTTCTATACGAAGCGATTGAACTGAAAACCAGAAGTTATAAATAAGAAGAAAGTTTTAAAGAGATATGAAACTTACATTAAAAATCTGGCGACAGCCATCACCAAAAGCCATCGGCAAATTGCAAACATATGAGGTGAGCGACATCAGCGAGGATATGTCTTTTCTTGAAATGATAGATGTTCTGAATGGCATCCTGATTGAAAAAGGCGATGATCCTGTAGCTTTTGACCACGATTGTCGCGAAGGTATTTGCGGTGCTTGCAGCATGTATATCAATGGGCAACCACACGGTCCCATGGCGCGCACCACTACCTGCCAACTGCATATGCGCTCTTTCAATGATGGCGACACCATTCATATTGAGCCTTGGAGAGCGTCGGCTTTTCCGGTGATGAAAGACTTGATGGTGGATCGTTCAGCCTTTGACAGGATTATACAGGCAGGAGGCTATATTTCTGTAAATACAAGCGGAAATACACTTGATGCGAATGCGATTCCAATTCCCAAAAAGGACGCCGATATGGCTTTCGACTCTGCCACCTGTATCGGTTGCGGCGCGTGTGTAGCGGCTTGTAAAAATGCATCAGCCATGCTGTTTACTTCAGCCAAGGTATCGCAGCTTTCATTGTTGCCGCAGGGACAGGTTGAAGCGGCAGAGCGTGTGCAGAATATGGTGGCACAGATGGACAAGGAAGGATTTGGCAACTGCACCGTTACTGGTGCTTGTGAAGCTGAATGCCCCGTAGGCATCTCTTTGGAGAATATCGTTCGCATGAACAGGGAATACCTGAAAGCAAGTATTTCTCCGGGTAAATAATTGTACGCTATATTCTAAATAAGAAGCGACTCGGTTCAGTCGGGGCGATTCTATTTTAGTTGAAATGTAATTCATTCAACCTATTCCCAATTTCCAAAAGGGCTTAGGGGTAGAGTATTGAGTTAGCTCAGCGCATTCTATTGTTCTTTTCGCCCTAATTACAGGGCCTTAAATATGTACAAGCTAAACTTCGTAAAAAATTGTTCGAGAGTGTTTAGTGAGTAGCTCAATACCCCGACTGCCGATGCAAAATAAAAAATTAACTATCCTCCATTGCTAAGGGAGGATTATGAGTGCTTAAGATTTGGCAACTGAACATAGCCGAAGCCGCTGTCTGTTATTAAGGGGACCATATTCCGACGGTAATTGTGGTCTTAATAGCTACCTTTCTATGCAGCATTTGATTTTCACTTTACCTTCATTTTTCCCAGTCAATTCAATCATTTCCATGATTGCTTATGCAGGCCAGGGTTATTGGAGTAAGCTCAGAAAAAGCGCAGCCTTTAAGAATTTCTATCTCAATAATTTCCACAATTTTTTGCCTTATGGATATTTAATAGTTCAGCTTTTCTCATGGGCTTACATTCAGTAATTTTAACCCATGGCAACAGAACAAAGCGAAGAAATACTCGACTTGCCCGAAGGCAGGAGGAGCCATGGTTATATAGTTTGGCTTTATATCATTTCAGCATTGTTTTTGGCCTACTGGTATATAGCGTCGTGGTTGCATTGGCCCTGGCAGGGTGAAGCGCTGCTTATTGGTTTGCTGGTTCTGGTAGTCGTTCTTTTGCTGCGATTTTTGAGGCACAGCCGCCGCTTGTATGAGTACTTCTATCTGATTGGTAAATGCGTGCTTATAGTCGGCATATTTTTTCATTTTATGCGGATACCAGGAACCTGGTATTTTATCATTGCCGCTTTTGCCGCATTCAGTGGCGGCTTGCTCGCCCTTTCTTTTGGTAAACCGGCGCGCAATTAAAATTGAACTGACGTTCTAAACGTTAAAATTTTTCAGGATAGACTTGAGATCATCGAGTGTATTTGCGTCGGCGGCAACTTTGTCTTTGCGCCAGCGCAGCATACGCGGAAAACGCAGCGCAATACCCGATTTGTGTCTGGTACTTGGGGCAATTCCTTCAAAGCCTATTTCAAAAACAAGTTCGGGTGTAACGCTGCGCACAGGACCGAATTTTTCAAGGGTATTTTTTTTCACAAATCGGTCTACCTCCTGCATTTCTTTATCAGTAAGGCCACTGTATGCTTTTGCAAATGGCACCAACTCGGTACCCTGCCATACGGCAAATGTATAGTCACTGTACAGATTGGCGCGACGGCCATGGCCGCGCATGGCGTATATCAATACAGCATCAATACTGAGCGGGTCTACTTTCCACTTCCACCAATAGCCCCGCTTGCGCCCTACCTGATAGGGGCTGTCGAGGCGTTTTATCATCAGCCCTTCGGCCAGTTTTTCGCGGCTTTGGGCACGGAGGGTTTTGGCCTGGTCCCAACTTGCAGCTTGCAGTCTTTCAGATAGGATCAGGGTATGCGCATTCGTTTCCATCACAATTGATTCAAGCAAATTTCGGCGCGTGCTCAATGGTTCTTCGCGTATGTCGCGACCTTTATATTCCAGCAGATCGTAGACTACCATTACCACGGGCGCGGTTTTAAGTACTTGTTTCGAAACAGTTTTTCTTCCTATTCGGGTTTGAAGAAAATTGAAAGGCAGGGGTTTTCCGTCTTGCCAGGCCATAATTTCTCCGTCGATCACGCAATCGCAGGGCAGCGATAGAGCGAGTGCCGACAACTCAGGAAAACGATCGGTGATGAGCTCTTCACCACGGCTCCACAGGTATATTTCGTTTTTCCGGAAAATGAGCTGACCCCTTATACCATCCCATTTGTATTCAAGTTGCCAATCGCTTACACAACCTAGAGATTCCGTACTTTCTTCTAGTGGATAGGCGAGGTAGAAAGGGTAGGGGCGTGAAAGATTATTAATCCCCTCATTATCGGAAATTAAGCGCTGAACAGAATTTTCCTGAGGTGTCCACTTCCCCATGAGCTTATGGGCTATGTCGCCTTCTTCCATATGGTAATGCGTAGCGAGTGCTTTTACCATCAGCTTTTGCGATACGCCTACCCGAAATCCGCCAGTGATGAGTTTGTTGAATACAAAACGCTCTGTTTGGGTCATCCCGGCCCAGGCTTGCTTTACGAAGGTTTCTGCTGCAGCTTCATCCTTCCCCGAAAGAGATAAGAGTGCTGTCATATACTCGGACAATGTAATGCTGCTGCATTGGGCCACCGGGGGCAATACCAGAGAGATAGTTTCGGCCAGATCGCCTACCACGAAATACGATTCTTCAAAGAGCCAAAGTGGAATGCCCGAGACTTGCGCAGCCCATTGGCGCATAAGTGCGGTGTTAACAGGGCGTTTCGGCCGCCGGCCCATAAGTAACGCGACGCACCATGTTTTGTCAGCTTCGCCCGCAATGGCCAGATAATCGGTTAGCGCGCGAAGTTTCGCAGTCGTTTTGGTGGTGCTGTCGAGTTGTGCTACAAGATAGGCGAAGTGTTTCATTCGGCTTCGGGCTCTTTGTTTTGCGATTCACCAATTTCGGCGAGCTCTCCTTCGTACTCGGTTTTCACCACCCTGGCATCTATGCCGTTTTGCGAAAGCCAGTTGGCAAAAACGCTGCTGTAGCCGTGTGTTACATACACGCGCTCGGCACCGCTGAGCTGTACTGCTTCGTTGAGCTCGCGCCAGTCGGCATGGTCAGACAGTACAAAACCGGTATCAACATTGCGGCGGCGCCGAGCTCCGCGCATACTCATCCACCCCGATGCTGTTGCCGTACGAAGGGGCTTGAATTTATTGAGCCAGGCCGAGCTTTGTGCCGATGGAGGCGCAACGATCATTGCTCCGCGAATGGATTTTATATTGGTATCGCTGTTCACGCGCTGTGCATAGCCAAAATCGTAGCCCGACTCGGCAAGCGCGTCATTCATATTGGCCACAGCCCCATGCACATAAATGGGTCCTGTTGACTTTTCAAGGTGTGCAAGTATGCGCTGGGCTTTGCCAAGCGAGTAGCCAAAGAGTACCGAGTTGAATCCATCTGCTGCATTCTTTGCCCACCATTGGTTGATGGATTCCATTATTTCTTTTTGCGGGAGCCAGTTGAATACGGGTAGTCCGAAAGTTGATTCTGTAACGAAATCAGTACAACGTATGGGCTCGAAAGGGGTGGAGAGTTTATCATCACCGAGCTTGTAATCTCCTGATACCACCCATATTTCGCCTTTATGTTCCAGTCTTATTTGTGCCGACCCTGGGATATGGCCAGCCGGATAAAATCTTATCTCAACACCGTTGATAGAAATGCGCTCCCCATAGGCTACGCCTTGGGCATTGATTTCACCGAGCCGTCGACGCATTACAGGGATGCTGTGGTGATGGGCGAGGTAGTTTTTCATGCCCCATCTCGAATGATCAGAGTGAGCATGGGTGATCAGCGCATTTGCCACTGGCCGCCAGGGATCAATATGCACATCGGCTATTTCGCAATACAGACCCTTTTCAGTAAAAGTAATGAGCGGCATAGGAATACAACAAATTGTGTGTTCAAGGGTTCGAAAATATCCACAAGCTTGGGTAAATTAAAACAGGTTTGGTTAGATTCGACATCTAAATTTATACCATGACTTCAGATTCAGATCGTATACATGCAAGTGAAGCTCCGGAGCCGGTTGGTTTGTATCCACATGCCCGCAGAGTAGGTAATTTGCTTTTCCTGAGTGGGGTGGGCCCAAGGGAGAAAGGCACTAAAAAAATTCCCGGTGTAGAGCTTGATGCTTCGGGCAATATATCCAGTTATGACATTGAGGTGCAGTGCAGGTCTGTATTCAGAAATGTGCGTACGATACTTGATGCTTCGGGCTCATCGTGGGATAAGCTCGTAGACGTTACTGTGTTTCTCACCAATATGAAGGATGACTTTAAAACTTATAATGCCGTTTATGCCGAGTATTTCAAAGACAACCAGCCCTGCCGTACTACAGTGGAAATAAACTGCCTCCCAACACCTATTGCCATTGAACTGAAATGTATTGCCATAGTAGACTAGCCATATGAGTGATGACAGGACATACCGCGCACTGGTAGTGCGCAAGGATGAGCGATTTGTTAAAAGTATTGAGCAGGTTGGTATGGATTTTCTACCAGAAAACGAAGTACGAATCAGGGTACATTTTGCAGCACTTAACTATAAGGATGCGCTGTCAGCATCGGGCCATAAGGGCATTAGCCGAAATTTCCCGCACACACCCGGAGTGGATGCTTCGGGGGTAGTTGAGCATAGTGAATCAACTGTATTCAAGCCTGGTGATGAGGTGATTGTAACTTCCTACGATATGGGCATGGGTACAAAAGGTGGTTTTGCCGAGTATATTTCTGTACCCGCAGCATGGGTGGTACCATTACCGAAAGGTTTGAGCCTGAAGGATTCCATGATTATTGGTACCGGTGGGTTTACTGCTGCTCTTGCTCTCTACAAAATGGAAATGAATGGTCAGCAACCCGAAATGGGCGAAGTGTTGGTAACAGGTGCCAGCGGTGGAGTGGGTTCTATGGCTGTTGCCATACTGAAAAAAGCGGGTTATTCAGTAATAGCTTCGAGCGGTAAAACGGAGCATTACACATGGCTGCATAGCATAGGTGCCAAGCGCTGTATAAACCGGGCTGAGGTTAATGACACTACAGGGCGCCCATTACTCAAATCGCAATGGGCAGGTGCAATTGATACCGTTGGGGGAAATACACTTGCCACACTTTTGAAGGCGTGTAGTAGAAACGGCAACGTAGCTTCTTGTGGACTTGTAGGTTCTCCAGAATTGCATACTACCGTATATCCGCTTATTCTGAATGGGGTAAATCTTCTAGGGGTTGAAAGCGCCGAAACGCCTTATAATTTAAGACTTAAGATGTGGATGCTGCTCTCAGAGAAGTGGCTTCCAGATCAGGTTGATTCAATGGGAACATTGGTGCCACTCGAAGAGATTCCTGCGTATATGGATGATATTCTTGCTGGTGAAACAGTAGGCAGGATCATTGCAGACCTTAGTCTATAAAATTCAAAACCCAGCTTTGAGCCGGGTTCTGAACTTAACCAAATTAACCAAATTAACCAATACTACTATGAAGATGCATAGGAACCGTTGTTCCCCGTGCTTGAATTATATACAGTTAGTGTCATAGCTACCCTACCTGTATTGAAGCCTTTTTTTTAGTTTGTTAACGAGTGGTCGCGTACATGAATTAACGGTATTCAGTGGTGCATGAACGGTACCATCCAAATGCCGAAATCATTGATTAGGCTATGTTCTTTTTTATTTTATTCCACTTGTTTTTGAATTTTTTATTCTGGGCCTGAACGTAATACTCATCCCACAGTGGAGTCATTCCGCCATATATTTTATAGCTCTGAAGGCCCATTCTGATTTTGTTCAAATCTTTAAGCATAGCTTTAAATTTTTGTGATAGTGATAAGCTTGTTTTCTGAGTCTATGGAGTAGTTGATGCCAAATGGAAGGCAAAGAATATCCATTGACTCTTCCAATGACAAATTCTTAGAAATCTGACCTGAGTATTTGAGTTGGACAAATTCAGGCACAGCTACTTCATATTCAAAATGCAATGCAATAATTTCTATTGCTTCACGAAGAGATGTGTTATCGAACGTAAATTCCGAATTGATCCAACCATCAATTCCGCTTTCAGGAACCTTGCTTTTCAGCACTCCCGCTTTGGTCAACACCAATTTGTCTCCCGCAGTTAAAGCTTCTATGATTTTACCTGATTGACTTACACCAACTTTACCAGTTTTACATGATACTACCAATGAATCTCCTTCTGATACAACAAGAAAAGATGTTCCGAGCACGGTTACGTCACCTTGTTTCGTTTCTACCCGAAATGTGCTTCCCTTTTCTACTTCAAAGAATGCCTTGCCGGAGAGAGAAACATCCCGATTAAGATACCACATGAGCGCATTGTACTTCAATTCTGATCCTTCGGCAATAGTTACCTGTGATCCATCTGGCAATTCAATTTGCGCGAAATCTGTGTTTATGGGTTTGATGGATTTATTGCCTATAAAAAATGCAGCCATTGCAACACCTAAGAATAGAACAGCCGCAGCGGCCCATTTACGCAAGCCCCAAATTTTCTCAATCGATATACTTTCAGATAAGTCAATTCTTTCTTGAATATTACTCCAGGCTGCACCCTTACTCTGGTTGAATTGTATTCTATCCTGGGTTAATAAATTACTCAAGTTTGTTTCGAAGTCTCTTTCCACGATATCCAGCTTTTCTGAAATTAGGTTTGTCAATTTGCTCCATATACATCTGCAACAATATTTACCCTACCTGCTTATGACTATGTTGGCAGTAAACACGAGCAGTGCGTTGTCATTGAAGGTGCGTGGCAATTATTCACTTATTAATGTGAATACTCAGAAGCCTTTTAGATTCTGATTTTCAGAAATGCCGAGGGGGTGAATCCAAGAGAGGGTAAATCACGTTTTTCCAATTGTGGTGGTTCTCCATTAGCAGAAGGAATAAGATAATAGTCTATGAGTCTCGCACTCTGATTGTTGTATATATTGTAAACAGATATTCCAAGCTGAAAGACAGATTTTTTTAGTGGAATCGTATAACCTAAGGAGATATCTACCCTATGGTATAGTACAGTTTCACTGCTATT
Organism: Cryomorpha sp.; assembly: GCA_041749535.1. Lineage (GTDB taxonomy): Bacteria > Bacteroidota > Bacteroidia > Flavobacteriales_D > Cryomorphaceae > JBBQZU01. Next base: position 285,676 of record JBGTBE010000108.1, read on the forward strand.
TATTTCAGCAACTTGCACTGTGATACTATCGGGTCCATTTTGAGAAATACCAAGCACTTCGGTATAAGGGAGGCCGCTTGATGCGGTAATAGCGGCTGAGAAATCCCAATTTTTTAAGTTCAGATTGTAAACCACACCGATTTCATTTAAACTATACCCGCTGCTCCGAAAATAATTCCCCGAATTAATACCATCATACTTAGAACGGGCGTCAGTATAAGTGTAAGATACCAGGAGGTTCTGTTTTTCAAAATTCTTCTTAAGCAATAGATCGAATCCGCGAATTCTCCGATCACCATCATATGCAAATTCATTAAGCTGGCCCGGGGATAACACGAGTTCAGGATACAACAATTCTACAGTACCAGATTCGGTTTTCAAATACACTTCAGCATCAAATTGCCAACCGCGCTTTTCCCAAGTTAAACCCAAAGAATATTGTTGGCTTTCCAGCACAGGCAATGCCGTTTTCTGAGCCAATCCCCAACTTTCAGGTACACTGAAATAAAGGCTTCTCTCGTTGAGTCTACGTATCATTTGGTGATACTCACCAAGTGATGTTTTCAGCGTAATGTAGGGCAGAATCTTGGCCGAAAGGCTAAGTCTAGGTGCTATGTAAACTTTGGATGTTCCTGTGTAAGGTGAAATCCGTACTCCACCACTTATTTTTAAAATCCCTAATTGTCTGTTCATTTGTGCATAAAACGCATGTAAGGTTGCTTTTTGCGTTGAATCCTGAAATATAAAGTCCTGGTCTTCGGATTGCTCCACGATGCGGTAATCGGTATACCAATATCCAAAATTCAGTGAGGTGAGTTCATTCAATTCGTAGGTATTATCCAGCCTGATTGTATAATCATTCAAATGAGTACGTTGCTCAAAAAATCTTCTGCTCAAAAGGATACTCTGATCTAAATAGAATGATTCCTCAGCGTTCAGATTGCTGCGATAGGAAGAAAGGCTGAAGTTCGCGTAAGTGAAGAAGCGCTTATTCCACTTTCTCGACCACTTAAAACTCCCGCCGGTATTGCCCCAATCAGTATTATCTATAGATTCACGGCTTATCTCAGCTGGTGCAGTTAGAAATCTCATTTTGAGATTATCCACACCATTGTAGAAACCTATAGATATGGCATCTCTGATTGTGGGCTTAAATGTAAATTTGGCATTGAAGTCGTAGTAAAAATAATCAGGTATTTGTTCTGAGTCAAAAACGTTGGAAGTGCCCTGTGTATTTCCGGGAGCATCAGAATCGTAAATATTGTTGAAGATATTTTTGTAGGTGGTGCTTTGAAGTATGTCTGTGAATCCCCTTCTAAAAGCGACCACAAGCGATGCCTTATTCTCTACAAGGGGTAATTCAAGCAATGCACTGATGCTCATTGTATTTAATTCTACAAGCGCAGTTGCATCCTTGTTGTTACCTTCTATCGCTGCAATATCAACTACACCTGCTGTGCGCCCCCCGAATTGAGCACCAAACGAGCCTTTGTACACTTGTACATTTTTAATGACATTGCTATTAAATGCACTAAAGAAACCGAAAAAGTGGTCGATGTGGTATAAAGTTATTCCGTCAAAGAGTATCAAATTCTGATCGGATGCACTGCCTCTGATTTTTATTCCTGAAGATGATGTTTGGCTTGATGCAATGCCTGGCAACCAGCGCAAGGCTCTAAACAGATCGGCTTCACCAAGGAGAGGGAGTTTAGTAATTTCAGTGGGATTGAAACTGATATGCCCCGGGTCGGTTTGCAATTCAATAAGTTCTTCTTTTTCTCCTGTTATCTGAATGGATGGAAGAAGGCGCTCCTGAGGCATCATCTCCATGTAAAGGTAGCTGCGGGAAAGCTGCGTATTCAGTTTAATAGTGAGGTTTTTGTAGCCTATATATCGAACCACTATGGTGACAGTATCAACGGGAACCTTGACCAGGGTGAATTTTCCATCAGAGTTGGCTATAGTGGAGGTAGAAGTACCTGCAACATTCACACTTGCATAGGGAAGAGGTTCGCCACTCATACGGTCGTGGATTATACCTGAAAGTGCAAAGTCACGTCTTTTCGGCCCAATTGCACTTTCTGCTTCAGTTTCAGGAAGTGGTATGATCACGTATACACCTCCTACTACTTCAAAACCATACCCACTGCCGTAGAGCGCAGTTAATAGGAAATCATCGATAGAAAGTTGCTTGGCTGCGAGAGGAGATACTTCGATTTCTTCGATTGCTTCTGGATTGTACGAAAAAGCAATGTCATACTTCTTACCTATAATCTTGATACTTCGCACCAAGGGTTTACCTTGAAATGACTTGTACGGATAATCAATAATCTCCTCCTGACCCGAACAGACTGAAGCCAGCCCAAAAAAGATTAAGAGGAGTGTAAGGTATTTCAGTAGCTTATTTCTATGGCTCCCGAACTGTTTTCCGCATATCTGGCTCCAAATGCCTTGCAAAATATTTCTAGACATAGTCCAGGGTTTGATGCGTTAAAGGTGCCGGTATAAGTAAGTTTTTGATCTATTTTTAAATGTACTTTTTTATTGAGCAACATTTCCAATTGGCTGGCCACCAAAATTACGGGGGCTTCTGCAAAGCTAAACTCCCGAACGGGAAGCATATGCCCCTCATGTTCATAGTTTCCAATGCGTAAAGTTGATTCTTCTGACCGCGAAAATTGACCTGCACCAATTTTTTCACTCCCAAACTTAGAATCAATTCTGACACTGCCTTCTGAGCAGTGCACCAATAACAACTCACCTGAAGAACATACCGTAAACTTCGTTCCCAAAACAGAAACAGACCCATTTTCACAATGCACTTCAAACGTACTACCAGATTTTACTTCGAAATAGGCATCTCCAATCAGAGATATATTTCGCTGAAATATCCAAAATGCCTTATTCAATTGAAGGTTTGCTTCAGGGGCAAGGAGTACCTCACTGCCATCGGGTAGTGTGTGTTTGGCTATCCCCAACGTATCATTGGTTATTGATACATTGCCGATCAAATGCACCAATAATGGAATAGCCGCAATTAAAACTGCTATTGCTGCAGCCCGATACCAAACCATGGGCACCCTGGAAGAAATAGCTTCCGGCTGTAACCGGACTGCTGCCCCATGAATATTAATTTGGGTCATCACATATTCCTTGGCCCTTTTTTTAGAATCCGAAGAAAAAGGCACCACCCAGCCCGATGTGCTATTCAATATTCTTTTATTAGCAACCTGCTTTTTACTTTCCATATCATATCTTATTATCTATTTCAAGCCTGAGTATAGAAAGTGCTTTCGACATTCGCTTTTCTACTGCCTTCATGCTTAAACCAAGCCTTTCTCCAATTTCATGATACTTCAATCCATCTACACGATTCATCAGAAACACTTCTCTTGCACCATCGGGAATATTGCCCAAAGCACGTTGTAATTTTTGGTCAAACTCTTGCATCTCTAACAAATATTGAGGTGTCACTTTATCGCTCTTATTTGGCTGTAATTTCAAAAATTTAAACTTGAGCTGCTCTCTCTTGAGCTGATTGATCAGCAAGTTGCCAGCGATGGTATACAAGTATGCTTTTAGGGAATTTTTTTCAATTCTGTCGCGGGTTTCCCACACTTTCACAAATGCATCTTGAGCCACATCTTCGGCGAGTTCTTGCTGACCGCACTTGTAATATAAGTAATTGCGAACCGAGTCGTAGTACAAATCAAAAGCACGCTCGAATTCCTGAGCTGTAAGCAGCTCCTTGTTGCCTTCTGATTTGCGAAAAATTTTCAATGCCATCGATGGGTAAACTTACCTTGTTTGAAGGGTGGTAAATATCTCAATCTTTATCAATTCTTCATAAGTGCACTTATACTTTAGATTCACCGAACATGTTTAAGGTTGCCTTTGTTCTTAATTTTGAGAAGTTTCTAAATTTAAATACAAAGCAATGGAATATCGCAGATTAGGAAAAAGTGGGCTAAAGGTCAGTGAGTTATCTTTTGGTACATGGATCACTTTTGGCAACCAAATTCAAGATGGCACATCCGAGCAATTATTAAAAATCGCCTATGATGCCGGGATTAATTTTTTTGACAATGCTGAGGTGTATGCAGCTGGTGAGTCTGAACGGGTATTGGGAAAGCTTCTTCAAAAATTTAATTGGCCCAGAGACACTTATACCGTGTCGAGCAAAGTTTTTTTTGGCGCTGGAGGGCAGCTTCCCACCCAAAAAGGGCTTCATAGAAAGCATATTGTAGAAGCATGCCATGACGCCCTGAATCGTCTCAAGGTCGAGTATTTAGATCTTTTCTTCTGTCACCGACCAGATAAGGAAACACCTATATCAGAGACAGTATGGAGCATGCACAACTTAATACTTCAGGGGAAGATACTTTACTGGGGGACCAGCGAATGGAGTGCTCAGGAAATTATGGAAGCCCACATGATTGCCGAAAAGTATAATCTTATTGGGCCTGTAATGGAGCAACCTCAATACAACATGTTGGTTCGCGAAAAGGTTGAGGCAGAATTTCTTCAGTTGTACAGTACTGTTGGTTTGGGTACCACTATCTGGAGTCCACTCGCTTCGGGAGTGCTTACTGGCAAGTACAATAACAGCAAAGAAGCCAGTAGTCGGCTCAACCGCGCAGAACTCTCCTGGCTAAATGAACGACTACTCGTAGAAGATGTTCTTTCAAAAGTGAGCCGGCTGAACCAACTGGCGATGGATAGTGGCATGTCATTGACCCACATGAGTTTGTTATGGTGTCTAAAGAACCAAAATGTAAGCACTGTAATTCTAGGCGCGAGCCAACCTTCCCAGCTAGAAGCAAACCTTAAAGCACTGGATTATAAAACCAGTTTAACGGCAGAGTTAATTGAAGCAATAGAAACAATTCTGGACAACAAGCCAAAGTTGCCTGCATATTGAAAGGTTTGTGAATAATAATGACAGTTATGTTCAGTCAGCGTTGGAATGGTTCTATTCGAAAGACTGGACTCCGCTACCGTTTCAAATTGAAACCTGGGATCATTGCCTGGCTGGAAGGTCGGGACTGCTGAATGCACCAACGGGTACGGGCAAAACATATGCTGTTTTTGTGGGTGCTGTATTGTCCTGTCTTAGAAGACAGAAGGATGCTCATGAAGGTCTCTCTCAATTACGAATTGTATGGGTAACCCCAGTTCGCGCCCTTAGTCGCGATATTGCGATTGCCTGTAGGGCCTTTTGTGAGAGCTTCGGTTTAAACTGGATGGTGGCGGTTAGAACTGGCGATACGGACAACGCTGAAAGAATGCATCAGAGAAGATACCCGCCGCAGGTGCTTATTACCACACCAGAGAGCTTGCATCTCATTATGGCTAAAGGGTATGAAAAGTATCTGAAAGATGTGGAATTCGTCGTCGCAGATGAGTGGCATGAATTGATGGGTTCCAAACGTGCTGTGCTTCTTGAGTTAGCTCTTAGCAGAATCAAATCTATTTCGACCCCACAAATTTGGGGTATCTCTGCTACCCTTGGCAATATGGAAGAATCTATGGATGTGTTGCTAGGGACAGATCACCATAGGAAAGATGCGGTGATGGTGAAGGCCGTTATTGAGAAAAAAGTGAGCGTGGTTAGCATCATACCATCTGAAGTTGAGAAGTATCCTTGGGCTGGTAATTTAGGTATTGGTCTTGCTGACTCTTTGATTCCATTGCTCGAAAAGAGCAGTTCTACACTCGTGTTCACGAATACCCGATCTCAAGCAGAGATTTGGTATCAGAAATTGCTGGAGATTAAACCTGAATTGGCAGGGCTTATCGCATTGCACCACGGTTCTATTAGCAGAGAATTGCGCGATTGGGTCGAAGATGCTCTTCATTCAGGCCGATTGAAATGTGTGGTCTGCACAAGCAGTCTTGATTTGGGGGTCGACTTCAGACCAGTCGAAACCATAGTTCAAGTTGGGAGCCCAAAAGGCATTGCACGATTTCTACAGCGGGCTGGTAGAAGTGGACATCAGCCCGGAGCTGAGAGTGTAATCTATTTCTTGCCAACAAATGCGCTACAGTTATTGGAATCTGCAGCCTTGAAGAAGGGCATAGAACATGGTGATGTGGAGGAGAGGGTCCCTTACATCCGAAGTTTTGATGTTCTAGTACAGTATTTGGTTACACTCGCTACTTCCGATGGTTTTTTTCCTGAAAGTATTTTTTCAGAAGTGAAGTCAACTTTTTCTTTTTCAAGTTTAAGCGATGATGAGTGGTCTTGGGTCTTGCAGTTTATCACCACAGGCGGTCCTTCTCTGCACGCTTATAATGAATTTAAAAAAGTAGAGATAATGCCAGATGGTTGCTACAGGGTTACGAGCAGAGCCATAGCAATGAAACATCGATTATCCATAGGTGCCATCGTGAGTGATACAATGTTGCAAGTCAAGTTTCAACGAGGCGGTTATCTGGGAAGCATTGAAGAAGCGTTTATTTCGAAACTTTCAATTGGAGATTCGTTTTGGTTTGCCGGAAGGCCATTAGAACTAATTAGGGTGAAAGAGATGATAGTTCAAGTCAAAGTGAGCCCGTCAAAGAATGGAAAATTCTCAACGTGGATGGGAGGGAGGATGCCACTTTCAGCAATGCTATCAGAGCATCTTCGAATGGTGGTTTCTGAATCTGCCACCATTGCTGACAGTCCAGAACTGAATGCCATCAAACCTATACTGGAAACCCAACGCCAACTTTCTGCAGTTCCACGCAATGATGAGTTTTTAATTGAAAGTATTTCCACCCGCGATGGATACCATATATATATGTATCCATTTGAAGGTAGATTTGTGCATGAAGGCCTCGCTGCCATTATTGCTTTTCGGCTTTCGCGAATTAAGTCCATCTCTTTTAGTATAGCTGTCAATGATTATGGATTTGAGTTGCTTTCAGACCAGCCTATACCAATCGAACAGGCAATCGATGCGAATCTCTTTACGCTGGACAATTTGCTTTTCGATTTACAAGGCAGTATAAATCACAATGAAATGGCGCGAAGAAGATTTAGGGATATAGCAGGAATCGCAGGCCTTGTTTTTAAGGGTTTTCCCGGAAGGAACATAAAGGACAAGCATTTACAATCATCATCGCAACTTTTCTTTGATGTTTTTCGGGATTATGAATGCGACAACCTTTTGTACAAACAAGCTTTTCAGGAGATAATGGAGTTTCAAATAGAAGAAGTTCGCCTGAGGTCTGCGCTTAGGCGAATTGAAAGTCAATCTTTAAAGTTGCAGTACCCTGTTAGGCCTACGCCATTTTGCTTTCCAATACTTGCTGACCGACTGCGAGAAAGGTTTAGCACTGAAAAAGTGGATGAGATGATTAAGAAAATGATACTTAGCAAATGAATGCAGATTCATTAAAAACCATATTGAACACGGAAGTTGCAGGTTGCCAGATTTCACTGCTTTCAGAAAAGGCTGCCTATCTGCCAGAGTTTGATGCCCTTCTTATTGCTGATGCCCATTTGGGGAAAATAGATCATTTCAGAAAACACGGTATTGCCGCACCTCCAGGTGCTGATGTAGCATGCATGCAAAGACTAGAACGGCTTATTGAATCTATGAAACCGGGCAAGCTGGTATTTATGGGAGACCTTTTTCACAGCGCTGCAAATGCTTCGTGGGATTTGTTTTCGGATTTTTTAAAAGATTTCACCCAAGTAAAGAAGATTCTTGTGAAAGGAAATCATGATATTCTGCCAGAAGAAATTTTTGGCGATGCTGGCCTTCACCTAGTGGAAAGCCTTCAGTTAGGTCCTTTGTTACTCTCACATGCACCTGTCGAATCCAATTCATACAATATATATGGGCACATACATCCGGCAATAAAACTTGTAGGGAAGGGTAGGGTTTCATTGAAACTTCCGTGTTTTATTCTTGGGAATCGCCGGGCTATACTTCCTTCTTTTGGCGAATTTACTGGATTGGCTCTTGTAAAACCAAGTATTACTGACAGAACATACGCCATTACACCAGATGCTGTTTTTGATGTTTCAGCATCTCGCGATTAGGCGTACTTACGCAATATTCCCATCACCTGAGAGGTGTAGCTCCCGCCAAATATATTCACATGAGCCATTAGAGGATAAATATTTGCAAGTGGTAGTCGGTTCTCCCAACCTTTTTCCATTGGATATTCCTCATTATATGCTTCATAAAATCGTTTGTCGAACCCTCCGAATAGTTTGCTCATGGCAATATCCATCTCTCGATGACCAAAATGCACAGCAGGGTCAAAAATAGTTGCATCACCATCTTCACTTGTCATGAAATTCCCGGTCCAAAGATCACCATGCAGCGCCGCAGGAGGCTCAACTGGAAATAAATCATATGCCTTTTTATAGAGTTTTTCGAAGTAACGAATCATTTCAGGGTTAGCAAGAGACCTTTCCTCCGCCATTTTCAATTGGGGTTTCAGGCGCTGATTCACAAAAAAATCTGACCAGTTCTCCGTTGGGTTATTGTACTGGGGTAAACTGCCGAGGTAATTGGCATAATCCAACCCAAAAGAATTATTTGTCTTTCTATGCATTTCAGCAATCCTTCGCCCGAAGTCTTCCCAAAAAGAGGATTTTTTACTCGCTGACTTTATATAAGGCATCAAAATCCATTGGGTGTCTTCAAGCAAACCTGTTTCTATAGACTGCGGAATTTTGAACGAACTGTGCTCATGTAGAAATTTAAGGCCCTTAGCTTCGGCTTCAAACATCCCTGGATAGGCTTCGTGTTCATTTGTCTTTGCAAAAAAAGTACCATGCGATGTTTGTATTCGGTGCGCATCATTAATGCTTCCTCCACCAATTACACCTACAGAGTTAATGGATAAGCTGATATTTAGGCTTTTACAAAGTGCTTTTGCCCACTGTTCATGTAGTTCCCCTGTTGTTCGATCCATGAGTTAAAGCTATACATATATATAGGTATCAGGAATACCAAAATTGCCAATGATGCTAAAACCTATTTGTGGATTCCGTAACATCAAGAAGAACAGCCATATATGTGCGTTCAAGTTACGAATGCAGAATTAGCCCTGAAAACCCTTGCATGCTTGCGATTGAAAAATTACTTTTGCAGCCCTTTCAGGGCCCATAGCTCAGTTGGTTAGAGCAGCAGACTCATAATCTGAAGGTCGAAGGTTCAAGCCCTTCTGGGCCCACAATTTTTAAAAGGACGTGCAGGCATGTAAAGTTTGGGCTATCCTTACGGTTATAAAGCAAAAAAATATCGCGAAACACTTGTTTCGCGATTTTTTTTTGTCTTACCTTTACAACGATTTGTAGGGTAAAAACAACGGTTTGTCGCATATGTTTGTCCTTTCGTCAAAAAGGAAGTATGCGACAAGTCATTGTATATGAACTTGTTAACAACCAATCAAAATTCAAAAGTATGAGTAATGTTCTACGCACTTTGCTAAAGCAACTGGTCTGTTGTAGCAAAATCACTTCTGGTGCCGTTTTGGCGCTATTGCTGTTTCAGCTGTTCTCGCCTGTGGCAGTTCATGCGTCCATTCTGGAAACTTCAGACTCTGAAGTACTGGTAGGCCCGCCAAATCAACCGAGCATAACAAGGTTATGCACTTTTAATGCATTTGGCAATGCATCGACCAATCATGCACTGGTGATTAATAATTTGCCGGGCATTTCAAATCCCCGATTTGATTTTGCTGCAGGTCAGCAAGGTACAATTGCATTTTTCTCTGACGGTACAGCCCGTCTCACTGGCCGCCTTGTTAACAAGGGCGACGCTAACCAACAGTGGGATATGGACTTCTACTTCTCAGATCAAATGGATTGGTCTACCTGGTCGGGTTTAGGTCGCGATTGGAAGAACGAAGGGCAAGGAGCAACAAACCAATACTTGGATTGGGAGTATTTTATATTTGATACAAACATACCCAGTACACTTAAAGGTGCCGGCAGCTTAACTGGCTCTTCGCTTGTTATTACGCACATGCCCTCCGATTACCACTACGGATTTCAAGTAGGAGATTATGCAAACTGCAAAAATGGAAACTATGGAGCAGCTGCTTGGTTTTTTGCTACAGGGACTGTTAATGGTTCATCTGTATCGAACCAACATGGTGATATTAATTTAAACCTTGGATGTCGCAACGTAACCAAAGAGTGTCCCGCAGATGAGTACGCTTCTGGAAGTCACATATTATGGCTAAACAACTTACCAGGTGGTTCTGGCAATAATTGGGTAAACATTCCCGGCCAGAATTTGAGCTTTCTTGAATTGGCAGGTGGTGAGGCAGCTATTTATGGCAAAGTTCAAAACCAAAATAACAATAACCTAAAACTCACTGTGAGTTACTGGTTCAATCAGAAAGCGAATTGGGCGACATGGTCTGGAAATGTTCCTCCACGCAGTTGGAAAGGCAATGCAGGAATTGTTGGCAATAATTATTTGAACTGGGACTACTATATATTTAATACATCTGTAGCGAGCACTTTGATTGGTTGTTCTCCTGCTACCCCGAATACATATATTGTGGCTACCCATATGCCAGCAAGTTATCTTTACGGTCTCCAAGTTGGTACCGCAGCCAATGATAAAAATGCCAATGAGGGTTTTTCAACCTGGTTTTTTCTGAATGGTAAATTTCTAAACAACAATGTTAACGGAAATCAAGGTGACCTAAATGGAAACACCAATTGTGCTCCCCCTTTCCTTATTTGTATAGATACACCTCCTATTATTACATGTCCTGCGGATGTGACTATTGATTGTTCGGCTAGCATAGATCCATCTAATACTGGTGTTGCTACCTCTGACAGGCCCAACAGTGAATGTCCAGGAGAAGTAATCATATCATATAGTGATGTTTTATCGGGTACAACTTGTCCAAATACTATTACCAGAACCTGGACAGTAGTTGATGAATATGGGAATGAAGTTTCCTGCACCCAGACGATCACCATCGTAGACACGACCGCCCCAGTATTGGAGATGCCAGCCGTAACAAGTGGCACCGCCAGCTGTGATGAGTTGAGCGTAGAAGATGCGATCGCGTTTGGTCAGGGAGTAAACCAGAACGGCTTCCTTCAAGCCGCCCGCAACCTGTTCAACAGCCTTGGTTTGGTACCAGTAGGTACCAGCGACGACTGCAATGAGAGCGAGTGGATTGAGACCGGCGTAGAAGTAGCGGTAGGGGAGTGTCCAGTAAAAGTGACGTTGACCTGCTACTTTGTAGCCGTAGACGCCTGTGGCAACACAAGTGCGACCTCTTCATCAACGATCAGCATTGTAGACGAGACCGCCCCAGTGATCACCTGCCCAGCCGACATCACGGTAGACTGCTCAGGCAGCCTGGACCCGATGGCTACCGGTATGGCAAGCGCCACTGACGACTGCGGCGACGCCACAGTAACCTATACAGATGGAGCCATCACCGGCGAGTGCCCACAGACCTTAGTAAGGACGTGGACAGCAACCGACGAGTGTGGCTTGACCTCTACCTGCACCCAGACGATCACCATCGTAGATGTGATAGCACCATCGCTTATAATGCCAGCGCAAACCTTTATCAACATAACTTGCACTGCAGTGAACTATGGCACATTGTTAAGTTTGGCAAATGGTGATCTTACCACAAGCCAAGCCAACACATACAGAAACTTCCTAAGGAATATCTTTATGACCAATGGCCTTGTACCTACAGAAGCTGATGATAACTGTAGCGAAGGGATAATATCTGAATCAGCTATTCAGATTATTACTCAGGGTCTGAATTGCCCTAATAAAGCAATCGTACGTTGCGTGTTTATTGCAACTGATGCCTGTGGAAATGTATCGGATGAGCAGTATACGGAGTTGATTGTAATTGATCAAACAGTTCCTAATATATTCTGTCCATCAGATATTGTAGTGTCATGTGGAAGTGATACATCACCATCTGTAACCGGAGTTGCAACTGCTACAGACAATTGTTCAGGACCTATGGAGATTAGCTATTATGACACTGATGTAACAAGTTTCTGCCCGACCAGCTTTGTAAGGGTATGGGTTGCACAAGATGGTTGTGGTAATACCACTACTTGTGAACAGCTAATTACATTGGTTGATGAAGATGCACTTTGCTCTACAGCTCCGACAGGTCTGAATGCTGAAGTAACAGCTCCAAACACGGTTCTGCTTACTTGGAACCCTGTACCTGGATCGATAGGATGCAGAATACTTGCACGTGCAGTAGGCTCTTCTAACACTATTACTGTCGCAACTATCGTAGGCAATGCCCCGAGCCAGTATACCGCCCAGTCTAACTTGTTATCAAATGGGGTAGCAGTGCAGTGGAGAGTGATTTGCGCATGCAGCACCAATCCACTTGTCACTACACCATTTAGTCCATGGAACACTTTTGTGTACAACTGGAACAGCAACAAGTCGTTTACTCCGGATGCAGATCTTGGAACGAACAGCGGGGTGAATCTAGAAGGAGGACGAGTATATCCAAATCCTACCTTGAACAGCACCTTCCTGAATACGAAGATGTCTGAAGGAGATGTAATCGTGATTCGTGACATCTCAGGGATGACTGTCACTTCAACAATAGCACCAGCTGACAGCGATGTGCTGGAAATTGATCTGAAGCGATATGCAGCTGGAGTATATTTTATACAGCATGTAGATAGAAGTGGTATTCCACATGTTTACAAAGTGATTAAGAACTAGGGATTTCCTTAGTTCTGAAAAACACACACACCCGCAACTGTAATAAGTTGCGGGTGTTTTTTTTAGTAGTCGTTAAGGAGCAATTCGACAAGAAAACGTTCAATTTCTGCTCTTCTATGGTTCAGAATACCAGAGCCTTATTTCTTGTATGTGGGAATATTATAGAACATCCTCTTAAAGAAAGAAAATGAAAAATGCCGCCAAATAATTGGCGGCATTTTAAATATGGGTTGTGGAGAATACCGGAGTCGAACCGGTGACCTCTTGCATGCCATGCAAGCGCTCTAGCCAGCTGAGCTAATCCCCCAAACTGGATTGCGAAAGTAGGATATTCTATATCAGTTTCAAAATCAATTACCGAATTTTGCTTATTGCCATTGGTCAATTTGATGTCTAATGAATCGAATTGGGAGAAATTTCAATTTGAAGAATGTGCAAGCAATTGTCAATAATTTCAGAATACCAAGAAGTCAGGCACTACTTGGTGGCTATTTTCATGAGAAGTATAAGTGAATAATTGAGACTGATAAATAGTAGAGGAATTCGCTAAGTTGAGTTTCTGGATAGGATCTACCAAAATATGCAGAGATAGACGGCGAATTGGATCAAGATCATTGAAATTCATTGTTGGTTAAATCTACTCAATCGCTATAATTGATTGGGATGAACTTATGACTTAATATTCTCACTATCATCAAGGAGGCAGTTTTTGGCAATAGGCTACTCGATGGAATATAAATACGGGTTGAACTAATCTTAATTTCGACATTCACTCTAGGATATTAGCACGTAATGGTGATGCCTTTACGAGAATTTCAGAGAGATTCTAATTGAGCAATACTGGATCAAGAAACTTTTATATTAACGATTCAATTTGAAGGATAAAGAAATTGAAAGGCAACGAGATACAAACTTAACATCAACATGTTGCCACTTAAATAACACTCTTAGCTGAAGGTCTTAGATATTGGATTATTACTTTTTTCGAAATGTCTCACCAAATGAATTGTCGTAATTGATGTAATATTCATCACCTGAAATAAGGCTACTTGTGTCAATACTCTTGCCATATCCAGTTCTCACAAGATTTCCAAATTTATCGAACACTTCATATTTCGTAAGGCTGGAGAAGTTAATGATAGCATCTACTTTTTTAGGTTCGAAACTCACACTTGGTACATTGGATTGAAAAGTAACGCTAGTGGAGTATCGCGGCTTGCCTGTATGATCTACTTGTTTGACTCTTACTTTGTTTTCTCCACTGTGCGGTGTTACATCAAATGCATATGTATTGCTATTTGATGATCCATCGCCTTGGACTTCTCCAACTTTAACCCATTTATTCCATCGAAATTGCTCAATGACAAAGGGTAAAGGGCCGCTCTCCTTTTCAGAAGTCCATTGAAGTCGATTTTTTTCTATACTTATGGATGTGATTTCAAAAGTACTATGAGGTTTGAGTGATTCTGGATTCAGAACAAGTGGCTGGCAACCGGATTTGTGTCGTAATGAGATTTCTACTGAGCTGCCTTTCTTAATATCGAGGATATTAAAATCGATGGCGAAAGCGCTGCTATTAATCTCATCACGGGTTATCCTTTCGTTCACCAAAACCTCGAAAATACAAAAGCCAACACCGTCTTGTGCAAAAGGGTTCTTGATGTACAAGTCTTTACCTTGGTATATTCCTGTAATGGTCATCGTTTCTTCTTGAGCAAATACTGACCCACAAACACTAATAAGGCACAGCAGTAGTAAGTATTGTTTTTTCATTCAGAACTTGGTGTAATAGGCGACTAAAGGTACAAATTCTATGATGCGGGCAAATTGTTGTCTATTATGTCTGAAGACTCAGCGATACTTTGCATAATGATGGATCTTATCTTCACGACATGATCATGGGACATTTCCACCAATGGATTGCTCTCAAACGAAAAGTTTCGATTGCCTACGTTAAAATTGGCGAAATAGTGATAATAGGTATATGTGCCATCTGGAAGGGAGAGGGTGTATAGTAGCTCATTTTCATTGTCAATCTCCAAGCCATACGTGAATATTCCCCTTTTGAGTTCCTCACTCTTCTCAAAGAGAGTAGGGCCGTCTTCAGTGATAAAGAAATCTATTCCGTTTCCAATGCTGACCTCAAGTCTGCCAAAGTTTGCATTCCAGAGTATGCTACAATTGCTTACCATACTATCTTCCAACATCAGCCTCAAGTTTATATCATATTGGCTGAGATCTACCGGCATATATTCGGAACTTGCTTTACCATCTTCCGGGCTCTGTGTATCGAGATTTATGCATGAGTATAATCCCTGTGCAAGAATTGTAAAGAACAAACCAAATCTGATCGTAGTTTTCATAAACTATAGAAACGAAACTTTATACACACTGGTTACGAATGTGCAACTATCCAGGATTCGAAGTGGATTGTTTTCATTTTCTTGTTTACTTAGCGGTATGGAGCGAATGAATATTTCACTTGATGGTAAAATTGCCTTAGTATCTGGGAGCACACAAGGGATTGGCAAAGCTGCTGCTATTCAGCTTGCAAAACAGGGTGCGACAGTCATTCTTTTAGCACGCAATGAGGAGAAATTACTTGAGGTAATTAAGGAGCTAAATGGAATATCCAATACTTCCCATAAGGCTTTCGTTGCTGACTTTAGCAGTAATAGCCAGGTTAAAGAAGCAGTAGACAAAGCACTTTTGGCTTTTAAACGCATAAATATACTAGTGAACAACACGGGCGGACCACCTTCAGGACGCGCTATTGATGCACGCGCCGAAGATTATATAACCGCATTTATGATGCATCTTGTTAATAATCAAATTTTGACCAAGGCAGTGGTTCCGGGCATGATCGAAGCTGGATATGGGAGAATCATCAATGTTATTTCAACATCCGTAAAACAACCCTTACCTAATTTAGGAGTTTCGAATACCATTAGAGGCGCAGTTGCGAATTGGTCTAAGACCTTAGCCAACGAATTAGGGGGTCAGGGGATTACGGTGAACAATGTATTGCCCGGAGCAACAGAAACAAAAAGGCTTACCGATTTGGTGGCTAAAAAATCAGCAGAGACTGGTAAATCTGTTGGGGAACTCATCGCTGATATGGGGCGTGCAGCCCCCGCAGGTCGTGTCGCTAGGCCAGAGGAAATAGCCAATGCGATAGGATTCCTTGCTTCTCCAGCCGCTTCATATATCAATGGAATCAATTTGCCAGTAGATGGTGGAAGAACTTTGAGCTTGTAATGTTAGGATGGCCCCACGAGAAGCTTAAATCCTTTGCCATGAATATTTAGAATTTCTATTGAAGGCTCTTCCTTCAGATGCTTTCTAAGTTTGGCGATGTAGACATCCATACTACGACCATTGAAATAATTATCATCACCCCATATTGCGTTGAGGGCATAGTTTCTCTCTAATACACCATTTTTATTGAGACAAAGCAGATGAAGCAATTCGTTCTCCTTAGTTGTGAGTTTCACTTCAGCCCCGTTTCTTCTAAGCAATTGTCGCTCAAAGTCGAAAACGTAAGACCCCAACTCATGACTCTTCTTTTCACTATTCGCTTCGCGAAAGGCATCTGTTCGCCGAATCACAGCATTAATTCTCACGAGGAGTTCCTCCATTGAAAATGGTTTTGTGATGTAGTCGTCTGCTCCGAGGCTAAATCCCTTAAGCGTATCTTCCTTCATGCTTTTCGCCGTGAGAAAAATTATTGGAATTTCTTTGTTGATAGTTCTAATCTCCTTTGCCACCGTGAATCCATCTTTCACTGGCATCATTACATCTAGTATGACAAAATCGAATTGTTGTCGTGCGAAAGTTTTAAAGGCTTTCTCACCATCTTCACACAATATAGACTCAAAGCCTTTTGCTTGCAGATACTCCTGAAGAAGTGAGCCGAGATTTGGATCATCTTCTGCTAATAAAATTCGTGTTTTAGAATTCATAATCGTATGGTAATTGAAGGGTGAATGTACTTCCTTTTCCAGGTTCACTTAGCACAGTAATCGTGCCGTGGTGTTTCTCAACAATAATCTTTACATAGCTCAACCCAAGGCCAAAGCCTTTTATATTGTGAACATCACCGGTATGAACGCGAAAAAGTTTCTCAAATATACGTTGTTGGTCATCTTTTTTTATTCCAATCCCATTATCGCTCACTGAAATTGTGATGCTGGAGGCCGAATTGCGGGTTACTACCACTATTTCTGGTCTGTGAGCTGTATACTTAATTGCATTGTCCAGTAGGTTGTATATCACATTTGTGAGATGTACTTTGTCGCCTTTTATAATTGCTTTTTCAGCATTCAGCGCTGTTTTTATCACGCCATTTTTTTGCGCTGCCTGAAGTTCTATGTTGTGAATTGCCGCCTTTATAACTTCATGTAAGTCTATACTGTCTCTGTTCATGGCAAGTTCGCCACGATCGAGCACAGCACTTCTCAAAACATTTTCTACCAGTACACCCAATCTTTTGTTTTCATCCTTGATCATCTTTACGAAATGATCAACTCGTGCTTGTGTGCCCGACATTACAGGATCTGAGAGGGCTTCACAGGCCAATGAAATTGTAGAAATAGGTGTTTTTAATTCATGGGTCATATTGTTGATGAAATCATTTTTGATTTCAGAAACTTTTTTCTGCCGGAGTATAGTCCTTATTGTAAACCCAAACGCAAGAATAACAGTAAGCATGAAAACTGCAGATGAGAACAGTAGCGGCCACAGTGTTTTGATTAGGTATGTATCTTGTTTGGGGAACCAAACCCGAATATAAACCGGGTCTTGCACCAGATCAGTAGGAAACAACCTGGACTTATAGCCTTGCGCTATAATCGATAAAAGGATTGACTCCGAATGGTGCGAATAGATCACCGGTTGGTCAAAGACATCGAATATAGAAAATTCGTAATGTGCTGTAATTCCGCCCACCTCATTAAGGCAACGCCGGAGTAAGGAATCCAAGTGTCCGTGGGTGTAATTGGAGAAAATATCCTGGTCTTCTTCTAGGGAAAGCATGCTTGAAATAAGCTCAGCAAGTGCGTTGGTTTGAGCCTCACTAAATCCAGAAAAATCATTAACGGGGCTGGGATCAAGAGTGGTTGTAAATGCGTTGTCATCATCTTCAATTCCAGAATCTTGAAATCTGGAACTGTACTGACTAGACTTAAATCTGAACGTAAAGTCACCCTCAGGACTGATGTAAATTGTTGAGTCATTCTCATCACCTTCGCGCTTCAGGACAACTCCAGCCATTGGTCTCGCAGTTCTTAAACTATCAATGCTATGCAGTACTTGTTGCCCTATCCTGAATTTTTGCAATCGTATTGTTGCTGCTTCTTTCTCAAGTGCATGGTTGAAATCTGATAAGGCAATCTTTACGTTTCTTCTGAACTGTGCATCTCGCAGGGCTATGGAATTTTTGATCCAAAACAACTGAATAGCGACCAATCCAAGTAGTGCTACACTTATAAGTACGATGAGTGCGGATATGTATGAAGTTCTCAACTTACTTCAAAGTTACTTGGAGAGCGTGGGCTTTTACTCAGTGCTTAACCAATATTAACAATTGCTCTTATAGGTTTTTCTGTCTCTTGCGCAGAAGGATTTAAAATATGTGGATCACAATGTTCTATGACCATACCAAATACTCGTAAGTGTCATGGACCAGTGCTCGGATAATTGTTTATTTTTTCTTTAAGTGATCAATAATATCGAAATTCACGCCCTATGGAGCGAATGCTAAACTACATTGACGGCAAATTCACGGAGCCTATTTCCGGAGAGTGGCTGGAAAACATTAATCCGTCTCGTGCTGAAGTTTATTCTCTATTAGCAGACAGTGATGAGAGAGATGTGGCGCTGGCCGTTAAGGCCGCATCAGCAGCTTTTGATGGATGGTCACAGTTAAGGCCGCAGGATCGTTTTCACCACATGCTTAATCTCTCAAGAGGGATAGAAGCTAATATTGAAGCGTTTGCCAAAGCAGAAGCCATTGACAATGGCAAACCGATTGGTTTCGCACGAAGTATAGACATACCTAGGGCTATAAGTAATTTCGAATTTTACGCATCAGCTACATTGCATTATGCAAGTGAGAGTCATTACACAGAGGGGCTGGGAATTAATTACACAATTAGAAGGCCACTGGGTGTAGTTGGTTGTATATCCCCATGGAACTTGCCTCTATACCTTTTCAGTTGGAAAATAGCCCCAGCTCTGGCTGCTGGAAATACAATTGTAGCTAAACCATCTGAGATTACACCCATGACAGCATTCATGCTCTCAAAAGTTGCCGATGAAGTTGGTTTCCCGAAAGGAGTATTGAATATTGTACATGGTCTTGGCACCAAAGCGGGCGAAGCCATTTCCAAACACCCTGAGATCAAGGCAATATCATTCACAGGTGGCACAGAAACGGGTAGACGGATAGTAAGTATTGCAGGTATGGAGTTTAAAAAACTCTCTTTGGAGCTAGGGGGCAAGAACCCAAATATCATTTTTGCAGATTGCGATTTTGATGAAATGTTGCGCACAACCGTGCGAAGCTCATTCTCGAACCAGGGACAAATTTGTCTTTGTGGCTCCAGGATATTGGTGGAGCGAAGCTTATATCCGAAGTTTATTGAGGCCTTTGTAGGGAAGGTAAAGCAATTAACTGTTGGTGACCCTCTTCAAGAATCCACCAAAACAGGCGCTGTGGTGAGTGAATCACATATGAATAAAATTTTAGGATACATCCAATTGGCGAAAGAAGAAGGAGGTAAAATTCTGTGTGGTGGTGAACGCGTTCGTCTTCCTCTTGCACTTGAGAAGGGCTATTACATTCAGCCAACAGTAATTGAAGGTCTGAGCCAGAGCTGCCGTACCAATCAGGAAGAGATTTTCGGCCCAGTGGTAACTGTGGAGCCCTTCGACAATGATGATAAGGCATTGGAAGCAGCCAATGCTACTGACTACGGTCTATCCGCAACAGTATGGACATCCGATCTAAAAAGGGCACACACTTTTGCAGAGAAACTTCAAGCTGGTATTGTTTGGGTAAATTGCTGGCTGGAAAGAGACCTTCGCACACCATTTGGAGGCGTGAAACATTCTGGAATGGGGCGCGAAGGAGGGTTTGAAGCGATGCGATTTTTTACTGAACCAAAGAATGTATGTATTCGTTACATCTAGCATATGCCGGCAAGGAATTTCAAATTATTTAAAACACTTTTGGTCTCAGTTGCTTTATTGAGCACATTGAATGGGTATTCCCAAATGGAGCCATTCCTTTTGCTTGAGAAAGCTGGAACCAAGCACCGCATTCGGTACTATGTTGGAGACCCTATAACTTTCAGACCGCGATTCCAGAAGAATTTCAATGAAGCTACGCTGGTAAAGCTAAGCGACTCTTCGTTTTATGTTAACCAATATACCGAGTTCATTCTCACCGATGTTGATGCGCTTTTGGACAGAAGTAAAGTAAAGTCGTTTCGGAACATGGGTAAGGGTATATTCCTTGCCATTCCTGCTATGTTTCTTTTTTCTGCTGCCAATAACGCATTCAATACGGGTCGCTCACCACTAATAGATAAAGAAGTATATGCCATCGCTGGAGTTTTTGCAGCAATTGGAGGCGCTTGTTATCTCTACAAAGGCAAGAGATACAATATGGACGGGCGCTGGCGCATTATTGTTGTTGATCATTGAAATAGTCAGCTTGCGCTTTACGAACTTTGCATAAGTTTGTTGAAAGGCACATAATTGGTAGAATATAACGTTACAGGAATACAATGTTAAAGCAAGGATTACATCAAAAACTTCTTCAGAAACTTTCGCCTCAGCAAATTCAGCTGATGAAACTTCTTCAGGTACCAACAATTGAACTAGAACAAAGAATAAAGGAAGAACTTGAAGCTAATCCGGCACTTGAAGAAGGCAATGAATACGAAGAAGCTGCTGATGAGAGTGATTCGGAGTCAGATTGGGAAGAAGACGAAAGAAGTGAGGCAGAGAAAGAATTCGACTTTTCAGAATTTATGGACGATGATGAGACTCCAGCCTATAAATTGTCAGTTCAAAACAAAGGTGCCGATGATGAAGAGAAAACAATGCCATTCGCATCAACAGCTACCTTCAGGGACCAACTAATGCAGCAATTGGGCTTGCGAAAAGTAACAGATAGACAGGAGCAATTGGCTAAAACCATCATAGGAAATCTTGATGACGACGGCTATCTGAGAAGGGATTTAGACAATATTGTAGACGATCTTGCTTTTTCGCAAAACACACACACTTCGAGCACAGAGCTCGAAGAAGTGCTCAAAATTATCCATGGTCTTGACCCAGCAGGAATAGGAGCACGCACATTGCAAGAATGTTTGCTTCTTCAGTTGGTACGCAAAGACAATCACTATCCATCTGTACGTATTGCCACAGAAGTGATTGAACATCATTTCGAATCTTTTATAAAGAAGCACTATGACAGAATTACCAAGCGCCTCGACATCAGCGACGAAGACTTGAGTGTTGCAGTCTCAGAAATTACAAGACTCAACCCAAAACCTGGCAATAGCTCCACTGACAGTCAGAAGAGCATGGAACACGTGGTGCCAGATTTTTTGCTCAGTGCAGATGATGATGACTTGAAGCTTTCGCTCAATGCTAGAAATGCTCCGGAGTTGAAAGTAAGCCATGGTTATAAAGAGATGCTCCGAGGTTATACCCAAGCTACCAAGCACGATAAGAAACAGAAAGAAGCTGTGCTCTTCGTGAAACAGAAAATTGATGCAGCAAAGTGGTTCATTGACGCAATCAAACAGAGACAGCAAACCCTTTTGCTCACCATGAATGCCATTATGGAGTTTCAGCGGGATTATTTTGTTACTGGTGACGAAACAAAGTTGCGCCCAATGATTTTGAAAGACATCGCGGAGATTGTGGGACTAGATATTTCAACTGTTTCGCGTGTTGCGAATAGCAAGTATGTTCAAACACCATATGGCACATTTTTGCTCAAAAGCTTTTTCAGTGAATCTTTGTCTACAGATAGTGGGGAAGAGGTATCTACAAGAGAAGTGAAAAAAATACTTCAGGATGCAATTTCTGCTGAGAACAAGCGAGAGCCTCTCACAGATGAGAAACTCACTGAATTACTCAAAGATAAAGGATACAATATTGCACGGCGCACCGTGGCCAAGTACCGAGAGCAACTTAATATTTCTGTAGCAAGACTTCGAAGGGAGATTTGATGGTATGAGGAGAATGGCAATAACCATATCAACTGTATTTCATCCGTTGATAATGCCATTGGCTTGTTTTTTCTTGGCATATCAGTTTGATTGGTACCTGCGCGGAACTACTGAGCCGAATGTGTTAAGAATTACACTCTTCGTGGTTGCGATAAGCACAATTGCTTTTCCCGGTTTGAATATGTTGTTGTTAAAATGGTATGGTGTAGTGAGCTCCCTGGAGATGCCAAGCAGGGCAGAACGCATCGCTCCTTTTTTATCCACGCTT
>JBGTBE010000109.1:0-14607 GCA_041749535.1 Cryomorpha sp.
GTAGCCATTATTACGTAATGCTTTTTGATGTACTCTACATCTTTGAGGTTCTCCACGTTGATATAGGCCATTATCTTATCATCCTGCTCTATATTGATAAGGTTCTGCAATGCCCGGCCTTTAGAAATTTTAGTACCCTCAGGAATTTCGAATACCCGCATCCAGAAGCATTTCCCTTTCTCTGTGAAGATCAATAAATAATTGTGGTTGGTTGCTACAAAAAGGTGTTCGAGGAAGTCTTCATCTCGCGTGGTGCTGCCTTTCGAGCCTACCCCGCCCCTGCTTTGGGTTTTATATTCAATAAGTGCAGTTCGCTTTATATAGCCCATGTGAGATACCGTAACAACCACTTCTTCATCGGCGATCAAATCTTCAATGCTCATTTCATTGGCACTGTACTCAATAACTGATCTGCGTTCGTCACCAAATTTGTCTCTTACCTCAATTAACTCATCCTTGATAATCTGCATCCTAAGTTCTTCATTATCTAGAATGGACTTCAAGTAGTCTATTAACTTCATGAGGTCGGCGTGCTCTTCCCGAATTTTATCTCTTTCGAGTCCAGTAAGTTTTTGAAGGCGCATATCAAGTATGGCCCTGGCTTGAATTTCTGAAAGTCCGAACCTTTCCATCAAACCTGAGCGTGCATCTTCGGGGGTGTTGCTCGCCCTAATCAATGCAATCACTTCATCAAGGTTGTCAAGGGCTATCAGGAGCCCTTCGAGAATATGTGCGCGCTCTTCGGCTTTTCGCAATTCATATTGGGTTCTTCTCACAACCACCTCGTGCCTGTGCTCCACGAAAAGCTCAACCATGTTTTTGAGGTTGAGCACCACCGGTCTGCCCTTAACCAAGGCAATGTTATTTACTGAAAAAGAACTTTGTAGCGCAGTGTACTTATATAATTTATTCAATACCACATTTGGTATGGCATCGCGCTTCAATTCATACACAATTCGCATTCCATTCCTATCGCTCTCATCTCGAAGATCGCTGATTCCATCTATCTTCTTATCATTCACAAGATCAGCGGTTTTCTTTATCATTTCCGCCTTATTAACTTGAAAAGGAATCTCAGTAACAATGATCGCTTCCCGGCCTTCTCTAATCTGTTCAAAACTCGCTTTGGCGCGCATCATCACCCTGCCCCGACCAGTCTCAAATGCCAGCTTCACGCCCTCATAACCATAAATGGTTCCTCCGGTCGGGAAATCGGGCGCCTTAATGTGTTCCATCAACCCGGCAATGTCTATGTCATTGTTATCGATGTATGCCACAATGGCATTCACAGTTTCAGTAAGGTTATGTGGTGGCATGTTGGTTGCCATGCCCACTGCTATACCACTCGCGCCATTTACTAAGAGGTTAGGGATTCGCGTAGGAAGCACAGTTGGTTCTTGCAGAGAATCGTCAAAATTATTTTGGAAATCAACGGTTTCTTTGTCGAGATCGGCAAGTAGCTCTTCAGCTATTTTGCGCAATCTCGCTTCCGTATAACGCATTGCAGCCGGACTGTCTCCATCTACAGATCCGAAGTTACCCTGACCATCAACCAGTGGGTACCTAAGTGACCATTCCTGCGCCATCCGTACCATTGCATCGTAAACCGATGTGTCTCCATGAGGGTGGTATTTACCGAGTACTTCTCCGACAATACGAGCGGATTTCTTGTATGCTCTATTTGAAAGTACACCAAGGTCTAACATACCATATAGTACCCGTCGGTGCACAGGTTTTAGACCGTCTCTTACATCTGGGAGTGCCCGTGATACAATTACCGACATTGAATAATCAATGTAAGCCGAGCGCATTTCATCTTCGATGTTTATAGGAATTATCTTTTCTCCTTCTGCCATTTTGTATCTATTATAGGAAAGTGTACGGTTTTTGATGACACTTTACGCGACCCGCGAAGGTACCTAATTCAATCTCGGGGATCAGGTGTCATGGTGCTATAATTTTCAACAAAAACCTGTGCAATAAAAAGGAAGATTGAGAATCAAAGCCATCTTGATATCAACTTATATTTGAATTTATCGTTATTCCCTGTATATTCGGGTGAGTTTGCCTGTTGATTTGGAAGGATGATATAAAATAAGAAGAAGATTATGGAAGCAAAGTTTTCACCACGCGTGAAAGACGTAATAAGCTACAGCCGCGAAGAAGCGCTTAGACTTGGACACGATTTTATAGGAGTAGAACACCTTTTGCTCGGAATTATCAGAGAAGGAGAAGGAACTGCTGTGCAAATAATGAAGAGCTTGGGTGTAAACCTAAAAGAGCTTCGAAGGGTCGTAGAGTCTACCACTCGGGCGGCTTCTGCGAAAAGTGGAAATTTGGGCAACATCCCCCTGGTAAAGCAGGCAGAAAAGGTCCTTAAAATCACATATTTGGAAGCCAAGCTGTTCAAAAGTCCTACCATTGGCACTGAGCATCTACTCCTCAGTATACTCAAGGATGAAGACAATGTCGCTACCCGATCATTGTTGAAATTTAATGTAGACTATGACTCAGTTCGCGAAGAACTAGAGACACTGCGCTCAGGAACTCAGGCATCAAGACCTGGTCAGGATTCGAAGCCTGATATGCCAAGGTCAGAATTCCCTGGTCCTAATGATGATGATGAGGATGATATGTCATCAGGATTTTCAGCTTCACAAGGGAGCACACAGCGAAAATCTGGCGAAAGCAAATCCAAAACGCCTGTACTCGACAATTTTGGCAGAGACCTTACTAAGATGGCTGAGGATGGTAAATTGGACCCGATAGTGGGGCGTGAGAATGAGATAGAACGTGTTTCGCAAATTTTATCGAGACGCAAGAAGAACAATCCTGTGCTCATTGGTGAACCCGGAGTTGGTAAATCAGCCATTGCAGAGGGTCTTGCATTGCGCATCGTACAGAGAAAAGTTTCTCGGGTACTCTTTGACAAGCGAATTG
This sequence comes from Cryomorpha sp., assembly GCA_041749535.1. GTDB lineage: Bacteria > Bacteroidota > Bacteroidia > Flavobacteriales_D > Cryomorphaceae > JBBQZU01. Next base: position 2,941 of record JBGTBE010000109.1, read on the forward strand.
TCTCGCTCGACGTGGCATCGCTTGTAGCAGGTACCAAGTACCGAGGCCAATTTGAAGAGCGAATGAAAGCTGTGATGAACGAGCTTGAAAAATCACCAGATGTGATTCTCTTCATCGATGAGATTCACACCATAGTTGGTGCAGGTGGTGCAAGTGGTTCCCTTGATGCATCCAACATGTTTAAGCCAGCTTTGGCCAGAGGTGAGATTCAATGTATTGGAGCCACCACGCTGGATGAATACAGACAGTATATCGAAAAGGACGGAGCGCTCGAACGCCGCTTTCAGAAAGTGATGGTGGAACCCACCACCGTGGAAGAAACCATACAGATACTTCACAATATAAAGGAGAAGTATGAGGAGCACCATATGGTGGTGTACACTCCTGAAGCAATAAATGCATGCGTAACGCTCACTGCGCGCTATATTTCAGACAGGCATCTTCCAGATAAAGCCATTGATGCTTTGGATGAAGTAGGCTCTCGCGTGCACATTACTAACATCAATGTGCCAACTGAAATTATAGAAGCTGAAAAGAAAATTGAGGAAATAAAGGAAGAAAAGAACCGGGTGGTGCGCAGCCAGAAGTATGAAGAGGCTGCTAAATTGCGCGACAAAGAGCGCAGTTTGATAGAAGAACTTGAGAGAGCCAAGACCCGCTGGGAAGAAGCGTCTAAGAACCACCGTGAAACTGTGACGGTTGACAACGTTGAAGAAGTTGTATCTATGATGACTGGTATTCCTGTTCGCCGCATTGCAGAGAAGGAAAGCGGACGCCTGTCCAGAATGAATGAAGACCTGCAAGGCAGAGTTATAGGTCAAGAAGATGCCATTAAAAAAGTAGTAAAAGCCATTCAGCGGAATCGCGCAGGTCTTAAGGACCCCAACAAGCCCATAGGTTCATTCATCTTTCTCGGACCAACTGGGGTTGGGAAAACCCAACTGGCCAAAGAACTCGCGAAATTTCTGTTCCAAAGTGAAGATGCGCTGATAAGAATTGACATGAGCGAGTATATGGAGAAGTTTGCTGTGAGTAGACTCATTGGTGCACCTCCGGGTTATATTGGCTATGAAGAAGGTGGGCAGCTTACCGAAAAAGTAAGGCGTCGCCCCTACTCTATTATTTTGCTGGATGAGATTGAAAAGGCGCACCCTGATGTGTTCAATCTTCTGCTACAAGCATTGGATGATGGTCAACTAACAGACAGTTTGGGTAGGAAAATTGACTTCAGAAACACGATAATGATCATGACTTCGAATATAGGAGCCAGACAGTTAAGTGATTTTGGCACGGGTGTAGGCTTTGGTACCAAAGCCCGTGTGGAAGGTGAAGCTACTGCTCAGCAAGCCATCATTCAAAGTGCCCTTAAAAAGGCATTTGCACCAGAATTCCTAAACAGGATTGATGATGTAGTTATCTTCAACTCTCTGACCAGGGAGCATATCCACAAGGTAATTGATATAGAACTTGCTAAATTGTACGGCCGAATATCAGCACTGGGATATAAGATTAAAATGACCGATCAAGCAAAGGACATCATTGCTGAACGGGGATTTGATGAGAAATTTGGTGCCCGGCCACTTAAGAGGGCCATTCAAAAATACATTGAAGATCCTCTCGCAGAAGAAATCATCAATGCAAATCTTGAAGAAGGTGATACCATTACAATTGGTTACAAGAAAGAAAAGGACGAAGTGCAGATAAAGATTGTAAAGGGTAAGAAGACCAAAGAATCTGAAGAACCCAAGTCAGACGAAGAACAACAATAAAGAAGGCCCGAAAGGGCTTTTTTAGTTTATAGTCGCTGCTATAACTTTATCAACCTGAGTGTTTCATTGATTTCATTTCCCGTAAGGTGTACAATATAAATCCCGGCTGGTAAAAAGCCAAGATCCAGCTTGCTTTCACTTCTCGATAAAGCTGAAGTGTGTAATTCCGTCCCTGCTAAACTTAATACGGTGCAAACCACAGTTGAAGTGCAATTGAAATTCACATAAAAAATCCCTGTATTTGGATTTGGATATAGGCTTACACGTTCATATCCTTTGTTTACAGGCAAATGAGTGGTAAGTTCCACTTTCCAGGTTTCGCTGAGACGCTGATTATTGCTATTAATCCCTGTTGAATAGTAAAAACCGAAATCGCCAGACATCACCATGCCGCCCTTCCTGCCAAAAGATGGCATCGAAGCGAGCTCCACCCAATTTTGCGCATCGATGTTATACTGCCAAAGATCATTAAAATATTGGCCATCAGAACCCAAACCACCAAAGGCGTACAGTTGGTCAACCTGTGCAGTAAGGGTGGTGTATGAGCGACCAATACCAGGAAAGGAAAGTAGCTCATCCCAGGTATCTGAGTCTGGGTTGTAGCTAAATAGTTCATTGCTGTATATCCCATCGGCCACAAGCCCGAATGCGATATACCCTGTGCCATTCAATGATGCAGCTCCCGCTCTCCATCTTGGTCCAAAAGAGAAATTCTGTTTTTGCAGCCATGTATCATTCACCATATCATAGCACCAAACTTCATCGGTCAAAGCACCGCTGGCAAAGCGGCCACCAAGTATGTATGCCAGCCCACCAATTTGAAAAGCAGCTGCTCCACTCCTTCCTTCGGCTGGCATGGGCGTCATGCCAGTCCAGGTATCCATGTCCACATCGTATCTCCACATATCATTCAGCCAGCCGCTATTGCCCACACCACCAAATACGAAACCATAATTGTCTAGCGCAAAACCGCAGGCATACTGCCGCTCAAATCCTTCTGGTAGTGGTTCCGATACACTCCAGGACTCGTTCTCAAAATCGAATACATAAAAATCGCGGGAGGCCAAGAACCAAGGCAGCAATCCAGTGCCGCACCAACCTGTGCTGCCTAAAACAAAGGAGACCCCATCATCGCGATCTTCGCCTGGAAAGTCCGGCATTTCTATCCACACCTGGCCGCGTGCAGGTAGCAGAACTAAGAGTAAAAAAACGGACTGAACTAATTTCTGCACAGTGCGGAATCTATGGTATGCTGACTTGATGGGTCTCTAGTAAACGTCTCATATTGGGAAATGATATTTCCGCGAATTAATAATCAAACTAATTTGAAAGGTCTGGATGTAATCTGATTCGAAAAAGTAATTTTTAAGGTGTAATCTCCTTTCTGTAATGCGCCCAGACCGATTGCTTTTTGGTGATTTCCTGCTTTCAAAGATTCTTCGAAAAGTAAAAGAACCATCACTCCACTTTCAGAAAAAACTTCAGCCTTCACGTTATTCGTTGATGGCAGGTCAAAGGTAAGCAACTCTGTTTCTGTCAAAACGCTGTTCGCAAAAGGGTGCAGGTAAGGAAAGCTTTCATGAATCTCATTGCGTCGTAGAAATCGCTTTAACCAACGCAGAAACACTACCACGAAAATGGTTGCCAACCCAATAAGGATGTAACGCTCCAACTGGCTCATATATATTTGTTAAAGTGCAATTAAACCTTCTATAAGCGCAGCCTTAGCATAACAGTCCATCACTGCATCCGAGCTGGTCATAATTTCCCTTGCAGTAATGCTGGTATATTTACCATTCTTAGAAGGCCTAAGTCTTATTTCTGCAGTTTCTGCATTGAACAATGCCTCCACCTTCGCGATCTTTTCTGAGTCTGATGGCACAATAAATTTAAACATATACAATGCGGGCCAATCATGGCTTGCATCAAGCTGTAATTTTATTCTGTTGAAATCTGCTTCGTTCATTGTATGCAAAAGTACAATCGATTGCGGGTTTATCATTGTAAATTGGCACCCAGTGTTTTTTTTATGAATAATATGAACGCATCCCAGAGAAGGGTGTACTGAAGGGTACTATGAGAATCATCCTATTCATTGCCTTTATGCTACCAATTCTGCTCCTTGCTCAAAAACCATACGAGCTGGAAAGGTACCCTGCAGCGCACTATCAGCAGCAATTACAGAAAATTGAATTGCCTTACACTGCCGAATCTGCGGTTGAAGCTTATTGGCTGGCCTACAAGGTACAGCGCGCATCAGATCCCGGGAACTCTTTTCCTGCATCCAATTCGATTCGCTCGAGCGCAAAAGATGTGCTACAAGCAGCGGATAGTAACAATCATGAATTATTGGCCATTGCCTTTATAGAAAGCCAGGGTTCTAAAGCGGCCTGTGAGTCGCTGATCGCTTCTGCTTCAGTTTCCAGGAATGTGCTTCCATATAGATTTGTAGCTGCATTTCTACTTGGAAATGAAAAGGAAGAGCGTCGTACTTTGCAGGAAATGGAATCACAGGGTATGATAGGTTCCGTAATGAAAGCCTTCGGTGAAAATGCCATGCGATCAGCCGTGGAAAATGAGGTGTGTATTACTTCGGGAATGCAGGATCTGATAGCCATCAGGTCAGCCCAACTCATAAAGGGTTTGAATAGTAAAGCAGTAATCCACAATATATTTGCTTCTAAATGTGCTGCGTTCCAAGGGAAATCGACCGAATCGCACTTTTCAGGAAAGGAAAGACTGTGGATATCTCCGGTTTGTCCGGAAGCATTGCTCCGCAAATATGCGAGTAGCCTGCAAATGATTGGCCTTGGATATGCCATATTTTCAACAGAATCGGTAGAAAGCAGCACAATAAGATTTTCGGTAGCAGCAGGCAAGATGGTATGGAGTAAAACGTCGGATGGTGTGCTCACCCCCGCCGACAAAGGATTGCTGCAAGCCTTGAAGCCACTCGCCGAGGCAATGGAAAGACTGGGATTTCGAAAAGAATCTGCTTCACTAAACAACTTTATAAAGTACCAAGCCAATCGTTGAGAATATTGAATCGCGACATACGCAGCAAAAGCGATGAAACGCTTATGCGGCTATCAGCCAATGGTGATAGGGAAGCATTTGAAGCCCTTTACCATCGCTATGCCGATGCTTTGTACCGGTATTTTGTGCGAATGCTTTGGGGCGATGAAGAATTGTCCCGGGATCAGACCCAGGAAGTGTTTATAAAGATCATCCAAAAGCCTGATCTCTATGATGGCACACGCAGTTTTAAAACCTGGATATACAGCATAGCTCACAACATGTGCAAAAACCATTACCGACATAAGGAAGTACAGAAGCGCGCTGAACCAGAGTTGGCAGCACCATTGTTGTACGATAGCATGGGTAGTAATACATTGGACAGAAGCGAGTTCAAGTTGGCACTCACCAAGGCTGTAAACACATTGGAAGGCAATAAAAAGGATACCTTTATATTGCGTTTCAAACATGAATTGAGCATCAAAGAAATTGCTGAGATTACCCAAACTTCGGAGGGAACAGTGAAATCGAGAATATTTTATACCCTTCGCGAACTAGCAGTGATGCTGAAGGAATTCAATCCAAATTTGACCACATGAACGCCAATGAACCATATGAAATTGACGAATTGCTTCGAACGCATGGCTTTGATGCGTTAAGTGCTTCAGAGAAGGATTTTGTGTTGCGACATTTAGCAGACCGCAAGGAGTATGAATTGCTTCGAGCTATTGTGCTCGAATCATCAGAACCTGACGTTCAAAGCGCTCCAGCCGCCCTTAAGGACGGTCTGATGGCAGCATTTGATGAAAAGCATGCAAAGAAAAATACAGCGATCTTTCCCTTATTCAGAAAACGGCCATTCCTGCTCGCCGCAGCTTCCATATCATTATTGATTGCAATTTGGTGGGCTTATCCTTTCGAGAAAAGTGGACAGCCCTTGATTGCTGAACGCAAGGTAGCACCTGCAAAAAGTAATGAAGACAGCATGGTAGTCCAGACAATTACTCCAGTTACTCCTTCAGAAAGCATAGAACTTGATGATAAGGAAACCGTCAAATCTCCGGAGCCCACACCTGATTATAAACCATCTGAAGCTGCCGAAGAAACTCCAAATTTGATGGATGATCACAGAGAAGATGATGAACATTCTGAAAATAGATTCTCTGAATCCATGGATGAATCAACCGCAGAAACCAAATTTGCCGCAGCTGCGGATAGTCAATTGATGCATGAAGAAATGGGTGCAGAAATGGAAAAAAGCACAGAAAGGAATGATTTAAATGCTGTGGCGATCGAATCAACATCAAATCTTTCAGCAGTTAAAAAGGAGAAGTCGCGCTCCATGGCTCCGGCTGCCATGAATGATAATACTTCGGCTGTCTCACTCTCACTTTCTCTGAATCAAAATTGGCTCGAAGGACATTACACTGCCTATTAAAACCGATTGCAAGGGCCCAAGTCCTTTCATCAAAAGTACATCAACAATCAGCCGTCTTTAGCGTTAGATTTGCGCATCTCTGACTTCCAATGAAAAGCTACCTCCCTATTATCATATTTATCGCCATACTTATCGCCGTAGATCTCTACGCGTTTAAATCCTTGCGCCTTATTACATCTTCCTGGACCAGGCCCTACCTCCGCACGTCTTTATTTTTATTCTATTGGATAACATCCATTGGAGCGCATATTCTCATTCTTTACGCCTTTGTGACGTATAGACAAGCACAGCAGAATATAGACTACTTTTTCTTCTTCATGGGTTTCGGGGTTTTGCTCATGTTATTTATCCCAAAACTCATCGTTGTATTTTTTCATCTCTTTGATGATATTCTTCACCTTTTCAGGAAAATTGCTACCTATTTCATACAAACTGATACACCGGAAAGCAGCGGTGGAAGCCACCTTACGCGGTGGCAATTTCTCAGCAGGGTCGGTTGGGCATTGGCAGCTATCCCTTTCATAAGCATCATATACGGTATGGCTCGGGGCCGGTATCAATTCAGGGTTGAGGGCAATAAAATGTCCTTCGCTAATTTGCCAGCCTGGGCTGATGGCTTGCGAATAGTGCATATCAGTGACATACACATTGGTAGTTTCTTCAATAACCATGATGCTGTGCAACGAGGCATTGATATGGTGAATGAATTGAAGCCTGATTTGATACTCTTTACCGGTGACATGGTTAACAACTATGCTGACGAACTTGTAGGTTGGGAAGATACATTGTCAAAGCTCAATGCCCGTTTGGGAAAGTTTTCTATTCTCGGAAACCATGATTATGGTGATTATGTAACCTGGCCCAATGCGGAGGTACGTGCTGAAAATATTGAAAAGTTGAAACAATACCATAAAAAAATTGGCTTCAGGCTCTTGCTTAATGAGAAAGTAAACTTCGGTGCCGAGAATGATGAAAGCATTGAAATTCTGGGGGTGGAGAATTGGGGGTTAGGCGGTTTTAGCCAATATGGCAAACTGAGTGAAGCCATGAAGGACAGTGATGAGAAGAAATTTCAAATTTTACTTTCACATGATCCATCGCATTGGGACGCGGAAGTAATGGGTAAAACTTCCATAGAAATCACCCTCTCGGGACACACCCACGGAATGCAGTTCGGGGTAGAGATTCCTGGCATCATTAAGTGGAGCCCTGTGAAATACCGCTACCCTCGCTGGGGTGGGCTTTATACTGTTGGTAAGCAGCATCTCTATGTGAATAGAGGGTTCGGTTATATTGGTTTTCCGGGCAGGGTTGGTATGCCTCCTGAAATTACCTTTTTTGAATTGCAAAAGGCATAGCAATTTAGCAGTGATTGGTGAAGCGCTTCGTGCTTAATTTCTCTCATTTTATCATATCTAATTTCGGTTTAGACTCCTAAGCAATAGGATAAATCCGATGAATGCCAAGTGCTTGCACCAATCATAATGAATTCAAATACAACAGATATAATCTTCCGCACCGAATATAATTTTCTAAGGATTCTCAAATGCATGAGCTTCGGCATACATACCTTGTCAACCTATATAAAAAAACTACTTTCGCTGCAGTTGTTATTTGGCACATAATCCCGACTTTCAACATATAAGCATGGCCTATGTAGATAAAAGAGATGTTTTGGCACGAATCGGTACTATGCAGTATGTAATGATAGAGCTGGGTTGTGGCAACAATAAAATGAAAGCGGAAGCCATTGGCATTGACTTGGTTGACCAGCCTGCAGTAGATATCATTGCAAATGTAGAAGACGGTATGCCATTTCTGCCAGATGCAAGCGTGGATGAGCTTCACTCCTACCACTTTTTGGAACACCTCGAAGATACGGGGCGCTTAATGGCTGAAATATATAGGGTGTTAAAGCCCGGCGGCAAGTGCATTGGTGCTGTACCACATTTTTCTAATCCATATTACTTCAGCGACTATACACATAGAAGGTTTTTCGGTCTATATTCATTTTCTTATTTCACCAAGAAGCAAACGTTCATTCGCAAGGTACCCGGATTTTACAACGACTTGGATTTCAGATTAAAGCGTATGAAACTGGTATTCTATTCTCCGTTCAAAATCATTAATGTTTTCAGAAAGATCTATTCCTTAATTTTTAATTTAAGCCCATTCATGCAAGAAATGTATGAGAGTACATTTTCCAATATATTACCTGTGCATGAAATGGTATTTGAACTGGAAAAGGTTTGAGCACGGTGAAACCAATGATAAGCATCGTCACGGTAAACTACAATGGTGGCGAAGTGATTCACCAATGCCTGAAACGCATCGCTGAATGTATAAATACTGATCATGAAGTAGTTGTGTTTGACAATGCATCCACTGATGGCTCGTGCAATGAGATTCACTCAGATGACCGTCAGCACCTTATATTGGGCAAGGAAAACTACGGATTCGCAAAGGGCAACAACCTGGCAGCTGCAACCGCAAAAGCAGAATGGATGCACTTTATGAATCCGGACATTTTGGTGAATGAACTTCTCGACGGGTCATATAAGCAGGTACTGAGCGATGGTCACAACATCATGTACGTCACTTCCCTGAAGGAACCTGATGGAACACTGAATCAAATGAGTATGCTCATTCCTACCCTTCCCAACTATTGGAACAGGATGTTCAGAAGGCAAAAAACACTCTATTGGAGCATTGGTGCGAGTATAATAATTCACAGAGATACCTTTTGGAAATTAGGAGGATGGAGTGAAGAGTACTTTATGTACAGCGAGGATCTGGATCTGTTTTATAAAGCCCAGAAGGTGGGTGTGAAGGTCAAGATTCTTGATACAGGCATTGTTCACATCGGAAAAGTCTCATCACGCTCAGCCTGGAGTGCTGGGCAACGAGCCGTGGTCATAGAAAAATCATTCAAAACCTTTTTTCGCAAGCATAGGAGTATACCTGAATATTATGCCGTCCGCATATTGCAATTTGTATATCAGCTGCTTTTCAACCGGAGCGAGCTTAAATATGGCTTCAATGCCTTCCTGAAGCTGCTGCTCAAATAAAAGGCTCAACCAAATACAGATGCAGAGGCCATCAATGCATTGCTCAGAGCATCAGGGTCAACAGAAGTTTCGATATTTCGGGCATCAAAATAAGTGAGCATCTGCTCAGTGGGCATATTTCCCGTAAGGTCATCGCTCGCCATAGGGCAACCTCCAAAACCTTTTAGGGCTCCATCGAAACGTCGGCAACCTGCTTCATAGGCTGCATGTACCTTTTCTTCCCATAATTCTGGAGTGGTATGAAGGTGCGCACCAAAATTCACTTTTGGAAAAGCGGGAACAATATGACTGAACAGGGCGGTAATGCTCTCGGGATTAGAAGTACCAATTGTGTCGGACATAGCAATGGTTTCAATCTGGAAAAGTGAGTGCAATTTCTCAGTCCACTTTATGGCAATATCAGGATGCCACATTTCACCATACGGATTGCCGAAAGCCATTGAGATGTACAGCACCACTTGCTTGCCATTACGGTGACTGATTTCATTGATCTCATCAACCCTGGAAAGCGACTCATCAATGGATGCATTGGTGTTTCGTTTTTGGAATGTCTCAGAAATGGAGAATGGATATCCGATGAATGAAATTTCTTCATGTGATGCAGCATCCTGGGCACCTCTGGCATTGGCTACAATAGCCAGCAGTTTTGAGGATGTATTGCCCAGGTCGAGACCGTTCAACACTGCAGCTGTATCCGCCATCTGGGGAATAGACTTTGGAGATACGAATGAACCGAAATCTATCGTGTGAAATCCACATTGAAGCAACGTGTTAATGTAAGCAACCTTGGTTGCTGTGGGAATCTGATGGGTTATTCCCTGCATGGCATCACGCGGGCACTCAACTATTTGAAGCATTTTCAATGATTTTTTTATTGATTCGTTTCACAAGTGAAGGGCCTTCGTACACATACCCTGTGTATACTTGTATAAGGCTGGCGCCGGCATTGAGCTTTTCAAGTGCATCTTCGGGGCTGTGTATGCCACCTACACCAATGATGGGAAAACTACCTCCAGATTTTTCATGCAAATATCTTATGACTTCGGTAGATCGCTCCCTTACGGGTTTTCCACTTAGCCCTCCCGCCCCTATGGTCTCCAACTCACCGCTAGCGGTGTGTAGGTCCTTTCTGGAAATGGTCGTGTTGGTTGCTATCACACCGTCTATATTGGTGGAATGCACAATATCCACAATATCATCCAGCTGATCCTGGCTTAAGTCTGGAGCGATTTTCAACAGAATTGGTTTGCGTTTTGGCTTGCGTTTATTGGCATCCTGAAGTACGTTTAGTAAGTGGGTAAGCGGTTCTTTGTCCTGCAGGGCACGTAGGTTTGGAGTATTCGGTGATGACACATTCACAGCGAAATAGTCTACCACTTCGAACAGGGCTTCAAAACATTTTAAGTAATCGCTCGCTGCATCTTCATTTGGTGTTACCTTATTCTTCCCAATATTGCCGCCAACAATCACAGATACGTATCTTTTCTTCAGTCTCTGCCGCATTTTCTCCACACCTTGGTTGTTAAACCCCATCCTGTTGATCAATGCAGCATCTTCAGGCAGCCGAAACAACCTAGGTTGCTCATTTCCGTCCTGTGCCAATGGGGTCACTGTGCCAACCTCGATAAATCCAAAACCCATAAACCCAAATTGATTCACCAGCTTCGCATCCTTGTCGAATCCAGCAGCCAGCCCAACGGGGTTTTTAAATTTAAGCCCAAATACTTCCCGCTCAAGTGCTGGATGATTTATGTGGTAAATGCCGTAGAATATGCTTCTTACAAAAGGTATTTGAAACAATACTTTCAGTGCATTGAAGGCTGTATGATGGGCCTTTTCAGGCGTAAGTTTGAAGAGGATGGGGCGTATGACCTTAGAATACATATGGGGTATTTACTGCGAAGTTAACCTTAATTGAAAAGGTGGAAAGCTTGTGTAAGCAGCATATTGATGTGAATGTTTTTACCAGAATGACACAGTTGGTTAAACACTCCCCCATGTCTTCGTATTCGGTAGGTCAAGTTGTCAATTTCATTTGAAAGTTGCCACTTATTCATTTTCTTACTTAAAGAAAGCGTTCACTCCTCGGTAGAATTTAATTTCTCAGCCATTCGCAATTCCAACCAAAAATGATCAACTTAGCACTATGAAAGCACACTACTTCACCCTTTTGCTTGCTGTATTCTTGTTCCCGATATTTCTGCAAGCACAGGTCATGGCCAATTCTTTGAATGCCATTCGCGCCGAGCGAAATCTCGTTGGGATGGCAGTTGGTGTTGCATGTGGTGGTGAAGTCACAGAGACCTATTACGGTGGCAATGCGAAAATTGTAGGACAGGTTCCGATCAATGAGAACACCCATTTCAGGGTAGCATCA
>JBGTBE010000110.1:0-2408 GCA_041749535.1 Cryomorpha sp.
TGGGAAAATCGAGTGCTTCAGAGATCGTTTCAACCATCACTCTTTGAATTTGACTCTCTTTTGCATTCAAGGTTGAAATAAACTTACTCGCCTGCTGGTATTCATCCTTAGAGCTAGCTAGACTTATTATTCTTTTACTCACATGCTCGATATCTCCGTATGGAGACAATAAATCTTCTGAGAAATCTAGAAATTCCTCAAGGCCGCCCGAATCTCTAAATCCTACTATTGGAATGCCAAATTGAGAAGCTTCCAGCATTGTTAAGGGATAAGTGTCTTCTCTGGAGCACATAAAGAAAATATCAGAAGCCCCATAATACAGAAAAGGATCTGTCTTATTTCCAATGAATTCAACCACATTGGTCAAATTCCGCTTTTTCAGATCCTGTTCAATCTCGAAAAGTAGTCCAGGGTAGGTGTTTGCTCCGATCCAAATGAATTTAACCCTGAGATTCGTTGATTTAGTGATTCTATGGGCAGTCTCTATAAAAATGTCAAAGCCCTTCCCATACAGCACACTTCCACATGCAGCAACAATAACAGTATCGTCTGAAATATTCAGTTCTTCCCTGATTCTGGTTCTCTTCTCAGTGTATATGTCAATTTCGAGAGGGGGAACATAACCATTCATCAATTTAATCCTGCTATGTTCTATTTTGTGGTTTTCATGCAAGTTGTTCTTAACTGCAAGCGATGGAGCGATGAAATAATCAGAGTGCTTTAATGTCAACTCGGAAGAACCGAGAACGTTAAAATGCTTTATGAGGGCTTCAAGCTCTGCAATTCTCGATATGATAGGAATATGAAGCTCTTTCAGGGATTCAATAATTCTCCCGTTCGCAATTGTATTGTTTACAATAATGTCAGGCCTAAACAATCTTATTTTCTCGCAAAGCCTGTTTTGATAACCTTCAACACCTTTTCTAAATTGAAAAACAGCTTTATAGAGCAGTGATTGGCCTTCACTTGTTTTATTCCAGATATAAACCTTCCCAAGTGCTTCGTACTCTCCCAATAAATCACCTCCCTTTCCGAGGATAAATATTGGTTCTGCACCAACGTCTGCCAATGTTTGCGCTATATTGAGCAAACTTCTAGGCGCTCCGGTTCTTGAAGCATTGTGGCCGACGAAAAGCACTTTTATCTTTCTTGGAAATTGCATTTACAATACAAGATTTTTTGAATATGTAGGAAATCTTCATTTTTCATTCTTAGGGATGCGTTGGGTTAATTTACCAAGCTCATAAGCAATTTTACCTTTTAATCGTTCATTAAATGTCGGTACTTTATACTTGTAATGAACCACTTGGTTAAGAGTTTCAAGTGGTGTAATTGCCAATTGCAAGTCCATCATATATTCTGGAATCAGAAAACTGCCGGAGATGTTTGATATGCTGTCATCTAATGGTTTTAAAGTCTCTTTTTCATGTAATCCCAATTTTTTCAGGGCAGCCTCTGCTTCTTCTAGTGTGAAATTCGCAGAAACCCTTACTTTCTCCTGTGAATTAAAGGCAGCAACACTCGCCATCAATGCAACATCGAAATCCGCATCATGCTTGGATTGTGCAATCCAATATGGACAAACCAATTGAAGCAGATGGCCGTGTTTCTTCGCATGCAAATAGCATTTACGGAAAATGTCACCGTAGTATTGGTAAAAGTCGTGTATTCCAACAACTGCGTCGGACTGAAAGTACGGGTAACCTTTAGAGCTCATCACATTGAGCATGGTATTCTCAGGGCGTAAGGATGTTCCCTCTGCTGGAATGCATTTCAAGGCCTCCTCAGCATATTTAAGCCTATACAAATGGTTGCCCGCTGGTCGGTTCACTGGGAAAAATTTATCTCTCACCAAACCTTGCACCTCAAATACACTTTCAGGTAAAGCTAAAGCGACATCGAGCAGTCTACCAATGCCATCCTTATCTACAAGGACATCTGCATCAATGCAAAGCATCCATGGCTTTCCAGACTCTAATCCAATCTCAAAACCCCTGGATATTGCCTTACTAAATGGTACCTCATGAATCGAGCGAAAATGCTTAAATCCACATTCATTCTCCAAAAGATTGCTGCAAACTTCCTCCGTGCGCTCTCCCGCGGAACGTATGATAACCTGTATTGAGTTCTTATCTATCATTTCTGCAAGCTACCATTATCACCGATTGAAAATTGATTGCAACAAAGTGATTCATCCCAATACGATAAATAATTGACGCAAGTAATCTCTTCTTAATTCTGGGAATGCCCTTGAACTGTACATCAAAAGAAGATGAGAAAAAACTTCGAACATTCCTTAAGGAACGATAATACGTTTTATTCACAGAATAAGAATTATATGCAAGTAACTTCTCAACTCTGGTCTTACCATCGAGTTCTTTCCATTTGGGTTCGACCCCGATTTTTAA
>JBGTBE010000111.1:0-12689 GCA_041749535.1 Cryomorpha sp.
GTCCTACCGACATAAGCCAAACGGCTGATGCAGGCGAGTGCGCAGCCATTGTAAACTTCGCAGCCACTGCTGCCGATAATTGTGGTGCAACGATAACCTACAGCCAGGCATCAGGAACAAGCTTCCCAGTGGGAACAACTATTGTAACCGTTACCGCCACCGACGCAGCTGGCAACAGCACTTCGTGCAGCTTTGATGTAACTGTAACCGACGACGAAGCCCCGGTGGTAACATGTCCTGCCGACATAAGCCAAACGGCTGATGCAGGCGAGTGTGCAGCCATTGTAAACTTTGCAGCAACAGCTACCGACAATTGTGGCGCAACGATAACCTACAGCCAGCAATCAGGAACAAGCTTCCCAGTCGGAACAACCACTGTAACCGCCACAGCCACCGACGCAGCCGGCAACAGCAGCTCATGCAGCTTTGATGTAACCGTAACCGACGATGAAGCCCCAATGGTAAGTTGTTCACCTAGTATCATTGTGAGCAACTCACCTGGCCAGTGTGGTGCAAATGTGAATTACAACCTCCCGGTAGTAAATGACAATTGTGGAATCGCATCATTGGTAAGAACAGTTGGTCAGGCCAGTGGAACATTTTTCCCGATAGGATCGAGCACCGTGACATATCAAGCCACAGACGTGAATGGAAATACGGCATCCTGTTCGTTTATAGTTACTGTACTGGACAGCCAGTTGCCAACCATCAATTGTGCCTTGCCGATTGTGGTTAACAGCAACCCGAACATCTGCGGTGCATCTGTAAACTATATTGCGCCTGTCGGTGGTGACAATTGCCCTGGTGCAGTAATAACCCAGATTGCAGGTTTGGGAAGCAGTGCCATATTCCCGGTAGGAGTTACAACTGAAACGTATCAAATTGTGGATGCCTCAGGTAACAGCAGCACTTGTTCATTCACAGTAACAGTTCTGGATGTTCAAGCGCCAACGGCAGTATGCCAAAATATTACGGTAACGCTCGATGCTAACAATATGGCAAGTGTTACACCTGCGCAGCTTGGAGGCAACTCTACAGACAATTGTGCTGTGACTTCAATTGTGATCAGTCAGAGCACATTCACCAATGCGAACCTGGGAGTGAACTCGGTGACTGTAACTGTAATGGATGCAGCAGGGCATAGCAGCTCTTGCGAAGCATTGGTGACAGTACAGGCATATGTACCACCGTGCAGTGTGGATGGAGGTACAGTGTCTACCGACGACGATCGCACTGGTCTTTGTGTTGGTGACGGGTTTTCTGACTTTATTCAACTTACTGTTTCAGGTAATGTTGGAATAGGAAGATTTGGGCTTGTTAAGCAAAGTGACTTGAGTGTCGTAGCTCAGAACTCGTCCGGACTCTTCAATATGGAGAATTTCCCTGCTGGAAGCTACTACGTTGGGCACGTTTCTGTTCAGAATGCCTCACAGCTTGTAGGCATTACGGATGTGGACCAGCTCAGTGGTTGCTTCGACTTGTCTAACCAATTGGCTGTAATAAGCAATGAAGTAAATGGAGGAACCATAAGCACAGCCCAGCCAACCACGGTCTGCGGAGATGATGCTATTCAATCTGTTATCAGCTTCAGTGTAACTGGCCAACAGGGCAATACCTTCAGATGGGTTGTGTTGAATCAATCAGGTACTACTGTAATTGCATCCAATACTTCGGGTAATTTTGATTTCGATGTATTTGGACCTGGCATATACAGGGTGGTGCATGCAGCAGCGCGTGGTGTTAATCTGGGAACTGTCGATCCGCAGAATGTTCCACCATGTGTTGATAGCTCCAATCAGATTGTGGTAACGGTAACGAGCTGCGCTGCCGCAGCAATTCTTAACAGTCAACCAAATCCGACAAGGGATATATCATACGTGCAGTTTATGGTGCCCAATGACCAAATGACCCTGCTCGAGGTATATGACCTATCAGGTAGACTTATCCAAACCATGTACAATTCATCGGCCCAGGCAGGTGTGGTATACCGCCATGAGTTCAATGGTGGCGACCTTCCGAATGGAGTGTATGTGTACAGGCTAACCACTCCAACTGAATTGCTCATGGAGAAGTTTGTAATAGCCCGGTAAGAATCCATAGATTAAGTTTAGAATCCCTCGGCAGCATAGCACGCCGGGGGATTTTTTTTTTACCCATGTCCAATTAAGAGAAAGTTTGGTTGAGCTTTCTCAAGTCATAGAGCAGTTGCACTTACGCTACCTCTTAAGGATATCAGAACAGTGATAGTTATAATTGGAACTCGGGAATTGTGAATAGAGCTTGTGTTTTGGGACAGGTCTCACACATCCTGTGGCAGCCTCAACAACTTTTTGCGCCACAGCAGCTCCCCATTTGCTTCAGTAAGCAGGTCGTGGCCAGAACGCAGGAGATGTACGCGTACATCTGCATATTTTTGTTCCAGGCGACGCGCATCATCGCCTGAAATAACCTTATCGTACACGCCAAAGCAGATATCTATGGTAACGCCATAAGGCCTGAGTCTCTCCGAGAATATAGAAAAGCGGGGCTCGAGTTTTCTCAAAAAGGTCCAGGAGTGGTATACCTTCCACTGCATCTCTCTTGTGCGCAATTGGGCCATAGCAAAGGCAGCAGTGCGCCTGCTCACCAGCCCGATTGATAGAAATATTCTCTTCAATGTGTGCAGCAACCCGTTGTGACGAATGGCCATCCGGAATACAGCCCTACCTGCCATATATTTGGTAAGCAATGCGTACCAGCGATTTACTGTGAGTCCATCAGGGGCAAAGAGGTAGAGTCCACCAATTTGCTCAGGCAACAATTCGGCAGTTTTTAAGGCCAACCTTCCGCCCATGCTGTAGCCCATGAGCCACACCTTCTGCGCGCCGATATGTGCAATAAAAGCGCGCATTAATTCTTCCCACTCCTTGGTTTGTAGAGGATAATTGTCGGCACTTCGGTCGCCAATATGGCTCTTGCCGTGAAAGAATATATCAACAGCCACGATGCGAAATACTTTGCCAAAAGGACGGGTAAAGGAAATAAAATCCAGATAGGTACGCCCAAAACCGTGAAAAGCGATAAGAGTGTGCGGACCTTCACCCCAGCAGGTATAGTGAAGGTGAAGGGAGTCTTTGTTGAAAATTCCGGAGGATTGCTCCGAGGCATTAGACATGTGCTTCTTAAAAAAACAGTTATTTTCGCACCCTAAATGAAGCGAAATTTCCCCACACTCACCTGCGCTAGTTTAGATCATCTCAAGGGGTCGCTGTTTCTATTAACTTTATTTAATTTATATATATGCCACGCGATACCAGTATACGCTCCGTACTCATCATAGGCAGCGGCCCAATTGTGATAGGACAGGCCTGTGAATTTGACTATTCAGGCTCGCAGGCTTCTCGCTCCCTCCGCGAAGAGGGCATTGAGGTAATACTCATCAACTCCAATCCTGCTACCATCATGACCGACCCTGTAACGGCCGATCATGTATACCTGAAACCCCTCGAGCCGGAGTCTATTGTTGAGATTTTGCAGAAGCACCATATTGATGCGGTGCTGCCCACCATGGGCGGACAAACTGCCCTCAACCTGGCCATGCGCTGCGATGAGATGGGCATCTGGAAGGAGCACAATGTGCGACTGATCGGGGTGGACATACACGCTATAGAAGTAACTGAGAACAGGGAACAATTTAGGGTTCTGATGGGCGAAATTGGAATACCCATGGCGCCACAGGCTACTGCCAATTCATTTCTGGAAGGAAAGGAAATTGCACAGAAATTCGGATTTCCACTCTGCATTCGCGCCAGCTTTACCTTAGGAGGAGCCGGTGCAGCCATTGTACACGACCCTGCCGAGTTTGACAAAATGCTCACCCGAGGCCTCCACATTTCGCCCATACACGAAGTGATGATCGATAAGGCGCTGCTCGGCTGGAAGGAGTTTGAGCTGGAACTGCTGCGCGACAAGAACGACAATGTGGTAATCATTTGCTCCGTAGAGAATATGGATCCTATGGGCGTCCATACCGGCGATAGCATTACCGTAGCTCCTGCCATGACCCTCAGTGATCGCACCTATCAGCGCATGCGTGATATGGCATTTAAGATGATGCGCTCCATAGGCAACTTTGCCGGTGGATGTAATGTTCAGTTTGCCGTAAGCCCCGACGAGAAAGAAGATATTATTGCTGTGGAGATCAATCCCCGCGTATCGCGCTCTTCGGCTCTTGCATCCAAAGCCACGGGTTACCCCATTGCCAAAATAGCTGCCAAACTCGCCATAGGATACCACCTCGATGAACTCAAAAACCAAGTGACCAAAACCACTTCGGCACTTTTTGAGCCCACACTCGACTACGTGATCGTAAAAATCCCCAGATGGAATTTCGATAAGTTTCATGGCTCCAACCGTGAGCTGGGCTTACAGATGAAGTCCGTGGGCGAGGTGATGGGCATTGGCAGGTCATTTCAGGAAGCACTCCAAAAAGCTTGTCAGAGTTTAGAGATCAAGCGCAACGGCCTGGGGGCTGATGGCAAGGAGCTCAAGGACCAGGAGAAAATTCTTCACAGCCTGGAACACCCCAGCTGGAACAGGCTTTTTCATATCTACGATGCCATAAAACTTGGCATCCCTTTCAAGACGATTCACGAGAAAACAAGGATTGACTACTGGTTCCTGAAGCAGATAGAAGACCTGATACTTCTTGAGGACCGCATTGAAAAGCACCACCTGGATACACTGCCCCGGGAATTGCTTTTTGAAGCTAAGCAAAAGGGCTATGCCGACCGACAGGTGGCCCACTTGCTGCGCTGCCTTGAGAGCGAAGTCTTTGCCAAAAGGCAGGATATGGGCATCAACAGGGTGTACAAGTTGGTAGATACCTGCGCTGCTGAATTCGAAGCGCAGACACCCTATTATTACAGCACCTTCGAAGTTGAGAATGAGAGCATAGTGAGCGACCGAAAGAAGGTGGTGGTGCTCGGCTCCGGGCCCAACCGCATAGGTCAGGGCATTGAGTTCGACTACTGCTGTGTACACGGTGTGCTCGCCGCAAAAGAGTGTGGGTACGAGACCATCATGATCAACTGCAACCCCGAAACGGTCTCTACCGATTTTGATACTTCAGACAAACTCTACTTTGAGCCTGTGTTCTGGGAGCATATTTACGACATCATCCTTCATGAAAAACCCGAAGGGGTCATCGTGCAGCTCGGTGGGCAAACGGCCCTGAAGTTGGCCGAAAAGCTGAGCAGGTACGGCATTAAAATTATGGGCACCAGCTATGAAGCACTCGATCTTGCCGAAGACCGTGGCAGCTTCTCAAACCTGCTCAAAGACAACAATATTCCCTACCCCAACTTTGGGGTGGTTGACAATGCCGAGCAGAGTCTGGAGCTTGCCGATGAACTCGGCTTCCCACTGCTCGTGCGGCCATCTTATGTTCTAGGTGGGCAGCAGATGAAAATTGTGATCAATAAGGAGGACCTCGAAAAACACGTGGTGAACATCCTGAAGGACATGCCAGGAAACAAAATATTGCTCGACCATTTCCTAAGCGATGCCATAGAAGCTGAAGCCGATGCGATATGCGATGGTGAGGATGTGTACATCATAGGCATCATGCAACATATTGAGCCAGCGGGTATTCATAGCGGAGATTCGTACGCTGTGCTTCCACCCTACAACCTTGGCGATCTCATCATTGAGCAGATTGAAGCTTATACCAAGAAGATAGCGTTGGCCCTTCGTACCGTTGGACTGATCAACATACAGTTTGCCATCAAGAACGATGTGGTGTACATCATAGAAGCCAACCCGAGGGCCTCGCGCACTGTGCCATTTATTGCCAAGGCATACAACGAACCTTATGTAAACTACGCCACCAAGGTGATGCTGGGAGAGAAGAAAGTAAAAGACTTCAACTTTCAGCCACAGCGCAAGGGGTATGCCATCAAAATACCTGTTTTCTCTTTCGAGAAATTTCCGGATGTGAACAAGGAGCTCGGCCCAGAGATGAAAAGCACTGGCGAAGCCATATATTTTATTGACTCGCTGATGGATCCGTTTTTCAGGAAGGTGTATAGCGAGCGGAATTTGTATTTGAGCAGGTAGATTTATAACGTATTCGAGGAAAATAGTTTTACGTAAAATCGCAAAGGGATTGTTGGATTGCCGACTTTTAATCTCACGCAAAGGCGCAAATAAATTCTGCGTGGAAGATGATTGCTTCACAAGTCTGGAACTTCAAGGAAAAGAATGCCACGCAAAAGCGCTAAGGCGCTAGCTTTGGATGGGCAACAATCACCTGAACTCGATGCATATTGCGGTGAATGTTTTAACAGAATGACACAGTTCATTAAATACTCACTTTTCAAGCATTTAACATTGTATTAGGTATTACAATGTTCAAAGATCACACGTCTTAATACCTTGTACTTTCTACTTAATACATCTCCTCCAATGTAAATTAATGTAAATCCCTTGTAAACCTTCCAAAACCAACCCTTGATCCCGTAAATTTGGAGCATGAGCAAGTACACTTTGAAAGTCTGTTTATTGTTTTTTGCCTTCTTCGCTATCACGACATTTGGCGATAAGCTAAGCGCACAGCCCGACCGGCAGCACACCATGGTTGCCATGCGCACCATTGGCCACCGGGTGCTACTCACCACCGGCGACTCTACCTCGATGGTGATGCCTGTGGTGCAGAATGGAAACCGGTATACCATTCCCTTCGAACATGATTTTGTGTTCAATCCTCTGCAACTGGCTTATGCCATAGACAGCGTGATGCGCGAAACTGAATTGTCTCAAAACTACATTGTGGAAATGACCCAATGTGCCAGCGGAGAAATAGTGTACAGCTATGAGATTTCTGGTTTTCTCAACAACGATTTGATTCCATGTGCTGCGCGTATCCCATCACTTGATTGCTATATGCTCAACATCACCCTCCGCGATGCCGATACCAAGGCAGCAGTGGTAACTGCCCCGAGTGAGACGAACCACGCATCTACCATCGCTTTGGCAATGGCTCTATTGCTGGGTTTGGGTGCATTTTGGGCATACCGCTCCAAAAAGAAGCGCACCGCGCCCATGGATCCCAACGCAGTGAGCATAGGCAAGTACATCATTGACAAGCGGAATATGGAGTTGCTCTATGGTGACCAAAAGGTAGAACTCACCGGCAAGGAAACCGAACTGCTGGTATTGCTCCACTCATCGGTAAACAATACCCTGGAGCGCGAGGTGATACTGCGTACCGTATGGGGTGACGAGGGCGATTACATAGGCCGCACCCTCGATGTGTTTATCTCAAAATTGCGCAAAAAACTCGAAGACGACCCCACTGTGAAAATTGCCAACATACGCGGCATAGGGTACAAACTGGTGGTGAATGATCGCGTGTAAGTATGCGGATCAACAGGGTTCGTAATACCTGAAAAGTCCTAGCCAACCACCAAACCAAATGCGCCCCTGCTGGTCCTGATACGCAGTGCCGAAGGTATGGCTCACGCAGCTTTGCTCAGCAAAGTAATTGCTCAAGCTATCGCCGACACACCTATAAGTACTCACCCCATTTACTGAAAACCACATGCTCCCACGCCCATCTTCGAGCAGGTGGGTGACTTCGGTGCTGCCATCGTGGCCTGGCGTAGTCTCCAATTGGGTGAAGGACAAGGCACCGCTTCCGGGCGTGAAGCCCGCATCCAAACGGCATACACCGTTGCGCTTAGTGGCAAACCATATCCGGCCATCCTTGTCTTCAAGTATGTCGTGCACATCGTCTTCACAAAGGCCATCTTTTACTGATAGGTGGGCAAAAGCCACAGTGGCAGCATCGTACAGGTACACGCCCTGATTGGTGCCAAACCACATTCTACCCATTTTATCTTCTGTGATGCTATGCACCACGGGGCTTTCGGCCAAAGCTGAGGAAGTTTCCTGCCCTGAGACAGGCAACTCAAAGGAGGTCACCAAACTGGCATCAGTCAATTTCGAGGCATCCAGTCGGTTCACTCCCAGGGCAGTACCAATCCAAAGATTTCCCTTGCGGTCGAGGGCGAGGCTGCGCACATCATCGCTGCCCAGGCCTTCTTGCTTCGTAAAAGTGCGGAAGGATAGCTTGTCAACGCCGGTCTTGGTAATCATGAGTCCATTGGCAGTAGCAAACCACATATTGCCTTGCTGGTCTTCCACCATGTCGCGCACTTCGGCGCTCATGAAACCATCTTTGGTTGTAAGGTACTCAATGGTATCGCCCTGATAGCGCAGCACCCCATACCCGTTGGTTCCAAACCAATAGGCACCTGTTTTGTCCTGCGTAATGCTTGTAATGTACAAGCGCAGTTGCAAGGCTTGCTCCAGCTCATTGGCATTGCTGCTATAGGGCCCCAGCAATTCACGGTTTACAGGCGATTCTAAAAGTGATGCATAGGCCACAGAAAGGTGCACACTGTCTGACTGCACTTTTTCAGTGCTGCCCCTCTCCTGTCCGGTGCAGGAAGACGCACTGAGCCATGTGAAAAATAGAAATTTAAATGAAAGAGCAAGAACAGACCTAACCATCGCTTTACGAATTTTCAGCCAAGGTATGGTGGATCAGATGGGACTGAAAGAAAATTGTGTAAATGATTGTAAAGGGGATGTAAAAGTTTTGAATGCCGGGTTAAGGCAAGGATCATCCGTGCATACAATTAATAGCTAATTGCCCATTCATCACTTAGAAATGAAACGCAATTCCCAATTGAAATGCAGGGTCGGAAAAGAAGCTTTTCTCAGATAGGTTGGTTTACTAAATCTCTTCCAACCGGTTTTGAATTTTATCCATGAATGATATTCTACTCGAAATAGATTTTTTGCGAAAAGTATCGAAAAGTGATACCTTTCGCAAAAAATCACTCTTGTGAAGTCAGAAGGTACCTACAATCAAATTGAACTTTGGACAGAGAAAATCCTGGCTCAGGGAAGGGTTGGATTTGGGTTATCTGAGCTTAAAGAAAGAAATGCAGCGCTGAGTGACTCTGCCGTGAAATTTGCGTTAAAGCGTTTGAGCGATAAGGGAAAGGTCTTGTCTGTTTTCAAAGGCTATTACCTGATTATTCCACCCCAATACAGCAAAAAGGGAATTCTCCCTCCGCAACTGTATCTGGATGCCTTTATGAAGTATTTGCAAAGGCCCTACTATGTGGCGCTGCTCAATGCCGCAGCATTACATGGGGCATCCCATCAGCAGCCTCAGGAGTACTTTGTAATGACAGATTTCCCTGTACTCCGACCTACCCTAAAAAAAGGGCTTAAAATCAATTACATAAGCATCAGGGAAATTCCGCAACTCCTTGTTGAGAAAAGGAAAACAGAAGCTGGCTATCTCCATATTTCAAATCCTGTACTCACTGCCGGTGATTTGATTCAATTTGAAAAACGTGTGGGCGGCCTGAACCGCGCTGCAGAAGTGCTGAACGAGTTGGCTGAAGCAATCAAAACCACTGATTTTACGCCTGCGATAATGGTGCATGTGCAAGTCACCGCATTGCAACGATTGGGATACATATTGGAGCATGTGTGCTACCATACAAAACTTGCAGATGCACTATTCGAAGCATTGAATCGGGAAGGACTGCGTTTGTTTCGTATTCCGCTAAAGGCTGCCAAAGAAACCAAAGGCTTTTATTCGGACAATCGTTGGAAGGTAATTGTGAACACTGAAATTGCCATTGACGAATGATCCCTCAGGCATACATTTCAGCGTGGAGCCAAGAGGTTCCCTGGCAAAGCAACGAGTAGGTGGAACAAGACCTGGTAATTTGCCGTGCTTTGGTAGAAATCTTCTCAGATGAATGGTTGGCTCGCAGTCTAGCCTTTCGCGGAGGCACTGCTTTGCATAAACTCTATCTGCATCCTCAGCCACGATATTCAGAAGATATAGATTTGGTGCAGGTAAGGGCTGAACTATCAAAGAAACTGTGCAGCGATTGCAGGCTGCATTGGCTTTTCTGGGTGAACCTTCAGTGAAACCGAAAAGAGATGGTATTCAACTTATCTTCCGCTTTGATTCTGAGTTTCCGCCTTCTATCCGGTTGCGATTAAAAGTAGAAGCCAATACCAAGGAGCATTTTTCAGTGCACGGGTTGGAGCAATTTCCCTTTGAAGTGAAGTCATCCTGGTTTGATGGTCACTGCAACCTTACCACGTACCGGTTGGAAGAACTGCTGGGTACTAAATTGCGGGCGCTATACCAGCGCAAGAAAGGCAGAGACCTGTACGATGTCTATATGGCATTGACTCAAAAAGCAGATTTGGATATTGATGGGTTGCTGCAGAGCTACCGCGATTACATGAATTTCTCAGTGAAAAAACCACCCACTCAACGGGAGTTTATTCTGAATATGGAGGCCAAAATGCACGATAGCGAATTTTTAGGTGACACTACCGCCTTACTGCGGCTTGATGTGCCATACAACCCTCACGCAGCCTATGAATTGGTTAAAACAATGTTGATTGAAAGAATATGAATCGGGAACAGTTGATAGCAGACAGCGCAGTATGAAGGATCAAAGATCGGTAACCAATGCACTGAGCAGCGCGCGCACAAGGGATTTTAAGGAGTGGTTGGATAGGTGTGAGTATAATGAAGCTGTAGATGCATGACCTGAGAAAATGCTGTGATAATTAACCATACAGCACAAACTTTTTCGCAACTTCCGAACCGTACGTTTCAATGCGCTTTTGTTCTTGCTGCGCGGTTTTCATGAGGTTCCTGAAAATATAAAAAAACCGAAGAAGCGGTTTTACCTCGCTCCTTCGGTGATATGCGGTCCTTGGTTACGCGTTCGGCGCCTTTCCTAAAGTGTCTCAACGACCACTTTATGGATTTTGCCGGTGAATTTTTCCTTTTTCGCATACGCGGGATTCACGGGTGTATTCTCATCGGTTCCCACATCGGCTGACTCGTCGATCCCAAAAGTATTGCTATTGGTTTTTTCAATTTTTCCTTCGGCAATTTTTTCTCCATCCATAAATATGGTTATGGTGCCACCTGCTCCGCGACCTCCTTCGTAAGCAAAATCACATTTGATGTTGTGCCTGCCTGCAGCCACCTTTTGCGATGAAGCAACGGTATACATTTCAAGGCCTACCCAATTGTAGGTGTACATGGGCTTGCCATCCATTATGTAGAACGTCCAGCCACCAAAGTCACCGCCCTGGCATAGAATTACACCCTGACCATTGGCAGGAACATCCACATCGGCAGTGATGGTGAAGGAAGTATTCTTGATATTGATAAACGCATTTTCAGGAATGCCTTTGGCCCCTTCGTAAAGCTCAAGCCGGGTGCGGCCGTTCATCAGATCGGGCCTGCCCGCTATCACCGGGTCGAAGCGCTCAATGCTGCGGTCGTCGATGGGCAATACGTGGTACTTCACGGCTTCTTCCATAAATTTCGCCTGGAGTTCTTTGAGTTTTTCGGGATTTGATTCCGCAAGGTTATTCGCCTGACTGAAATCTTCATCTACGTTGTACAGCTCCCATATATCTTCGGTAAGGGGTCTTCTCGGCTGTCCTTCCCAGGGTGCTTTATGTATGGTTCCCGCATACCAGCCTTCGTGGTATATGGCGCGGTTGCCAATCATTTCGAAGTACTGCGTTTTTCTGGTGTCGGCGGCGGTGGCATTGTCGAAGGAGTAGTTCATGCTCACCCCTTCGATGGGTCGCTGCTCAATGCCATTTACCATCCTTGGTGCGGGCACTGCAGCCGCTTCGTAGATTGTGGGGGCGATGTCGATCACGTGGTGAAACTGCGAGCGCACTTCGTTTTTTGATTGTATGCCTGCCGGCCAATGCATTACCATACCGTTGCGGGTACCACCAAAGTTGGAAGCCACCTGCTTGGTCCAGGTAAAGGGCGCATTGCCCGCTACGGCCCAGCCTGCAGCGAAGTGGTTGTAGGTTTTTTCGGTACCGAGTTCGTCTATTTTGCTCAACTGCATATCGAGTGTTTCCTGCACCCCGTTGAAGTAGGTATTTTCGTTGAACATGCCTATCATGCCCCCTTCAGCGCTCGAGCCATTGTCGCCAATGACATAGATAAACAACGTGTTTTCGAGTTCGCCACGCGCTTCAAGGGCTTCCATCAGGCGGCCAACCTGCGCATCGGTGTGCTCGGCAAATCCGGCAAAAATTTCCATTTGTCTTTCGAAGAGTTTCTTCTCATCGGCACTGAGATTATCCCAGTCGGCGATATCAGCGGGTTTTGTGGCGAGCACGGTACCTTCAGGCACCACGCCCAGGGCGATTTGTCGCGCAAGGGTCTCTTCCCGCAGCTTGTCCCAGCCCTGAGAAAATTTGCCTTTATACTTCTCCACGTATTCTTTCGGTGCGTGGTGCGGGGCGTGGGTGGCGCCAGTGGCGAAATACATGTAGAAAGGCTTGTCGGGGGTGAGCGACTGCTGGGTGTTCATCCAGGCGATGGCCTGGTTGGTCATATCGTTGGTGAAGTGGTAGCCTGGCGCTTCCACATTGGGGTATACGCGTGTGGTGCCATCGTACACCATGGGGTGCCACTGGTTGGTTTCACCGCCAATAAATCCATAAAACTTATCGAAGCCAGAGCCAGTGGGCCAGCGGTCATAGGGTCCTGAAACGGAACCTTCCCAGGGGGGAGTTTCGTGGTATTTGCCGAAAGCGGCCGTGCTGTAGCCATT
>JBGTBE010000112.1:0-26184 GCA_041749535.1 Cryomorpha sp.
TGTCTGTCGAATTGGTTACCTGATAAGTGTAGTCGTAAACATAGTCGCAAGAACTGAAAAGTATCAGAATTGAAAAGACGGCTAGTGTTCTCAAGTTTCGAATCATGTCGTTTTTTTCTTTTTTCTTGCATGCGCCCCAACATCCGTATAAACGACACTCCATCACATCTTATATCGTTTATATCGCTTATGTGCGATATAGGGATGGGTACCCAAATATAGACTTTGTATCCGTACATTTCTAAGATGGCCTTGTATATCCCGGGTTTTTGCAGCGCGGCCCAAGAGAGCATTCTCCCTGCCATTTTTGAACGATGGGCAAAGTGTGGCAAAATGGATGATCCGTTCTTAACCGTTAAGAACGGATCATCCGAAACCTTAGACAAACGGGGGAATGAGAATTTGGAAATCAGAAATCACAGAAAAAAGAAGGGAAGGAACCAGAACTTTTTGCCGGGTCCGGACCCTGCACCACTCAGGTTGTTGCCAGCACCAAACCCAAGGTTTGTACCCCAGGCGCTCCGGTCGTAGCGTGCACCTATTTGCAGACCCAGGTCTACCCCGGAGGTGTGGTCGTAGTGGTTGTGGTCATCGTCATGGTCTTCATCAACGTAGGCAATAAACCCACTATTGAGTCCGGCATACAAAGCCCAATTATTGGGGATGTTGAGAACAGCGTTGAAGTGATCATCACCCTTTCCCGCCGCTGCCAAGGCAATCATTCAACCTTCAGGTGCACGTGCCGGACCATTATAAAACATACAAGGTTCGGGTATGTGGGGATGGGTGGAAGTTCTACCTCCTTCCGCCTCCACCGCCACGGGCTCCGCCACCGCTGAAGCCACCGCCTCCGGCACGGCCGCCCCCGCTGTAACCACCTCCGCCTGTGCGGCCGGAACCACTGTAACTGCCCCCGTGCGAACCTCCTGAGGGTGGACGGGAGGAGGGTTGCGATGCAGATGGACGGGAGGTGGATGCACCGCCGGAAGGGCGCGCATAAGATGAACCGCTTCCTGTGGAAGGTCGGGCTGATGAATTTGAACCCCCCGTGGCTTTATTGGATGGGGTGGTGCCCCCTGATGGTCTGTTGGTGGCAGAACCACCCCCCGATGCTTTATTGGAGGGGGTGTTGCCTCCCGAAGGTCTGCTGGCAGCTGCGTTGCCGGTCGATGGACGTGAAGCAGCGTTGTTGCCCTTGTTATAGTTTCCGTTGTTTCTGTTGTTGTTCACCGTGTTGGAAACGTTCCTGTGGTTGTTGTTGTAGTTGTTGTAATGGTTGTTGTTGTTTATTACCACTGTGGTGTGCCCATACCCGCCGTGGTAGTGCCCGTAATTCCCGTAGTAATGGTTGCTGTGGTAAATTCCTACGGAAATTACTGCAAATGCCGTAAAGTACGGTGGGTAGTACCCGTAGTGGTACGGGGGATAGTAGGGCACATATACCGGAGAATACACATACTGCACAACGGGAATGGTCTCTACCACCACAGTGGTGGTAGTGGTGGTGGCAGGCACCGGGTTATTGCCCAGGTAGCCCGGATTGGGGGTTACAGAATCTTCTGCTGAGCGGGGTTCTATTACAAAGTCTTTTCCATACAGCTCCTTGTCGCCTACCATCTGCATGGTTACTTTATCTTCTTTGTCTTTCGAAAGCAATATCACCGCTATGTCCTGGGTTTCTTTGTCGGTAACGTCGGTTTGTAAAATGAAGGTGAAATCTTCTCCTTCCTGCTCGGTAGTCACTTTGATGAAATCGACCTTTCCATCCAGGTTTAAGTCCAGGTTGTTGATCTTTGTTTCCTTATCATTCAGGACTTTTTCAAAGTCTTCAATGGTTTTGGATTTTTGGAAGAGATCGAGCACCGCGTACAGGTTCAGGTTGTCGCCGGGCAGACCCAGCAAATCTTCTCCCTCGTCCTGGCAAAAAACAGGCTGGGTGCAGGTTGTGCCCAAAAGGGCAAGAAGGGCAAACAATCGGAATGTCATGCGCGTGGTGGTTTCTATTTCTATACACAAAGTAAGTATAATTACTCCAGCTTTTCGCAACATCTGCGAAGCAGTATTGGCGCGTGGTACAGCCTAAGGGCCGCACATCAGCGCCTGCACTCCGGGCATTTCTGCCAAAAAAGCCAATGGCGCACTTACCCAAATAAAATAGGGGTCTTTTGGGTAAATTCCATTAATTTCGACGGCACAATAGGGGGCGCTCACCATTTTAGCCCCATCATAAAAAACTGGTAGTTGATGAAAAAAAATATGCTGATTGGAGTGTCTGCAATGCTGATGCTGGCCTTCGGAGTGGCATGCACTCCACAAGAAAAAGTAAAGGAAACCAGGGCCATCAACAAGGACTCGCTGATGGTAGAAATACAGGCCATTGAAAACAGGTTTGCTTCGGCTTTCAATTCCCGCAATGCCGATTCTGTAACCTACTACGCCGACGATGCCATCAGCTATTTCGCCGGTCAGGAGCCCGTGGTGGGGGTGGATGCCATCCTGGACCACATCAGGGGCGAGGTGGCTGATTTTCCCGAAGGGGCTACCATCCATTTCGAAACCAAGGAGATATACGTTACCGAAGATGGAAGCAACATCGCCGAAATTGGAGCGCACACCCTTAGGGATTCCACAGGTGCCGTGATACAGTCCGGGCATTACTTCAGTTTCTTCGCCAGGAGAGACGGGCGCTATGTGTGTACCCGCGACATGGCAAATTCTGTTGCGGTGATGGCGCCGGATTCATTGTAAAGCCTGGAGTACGCTTGCGCAAAAAGAGGCTAAGACCCGGCTCATTTTATAAGTTTGTTCAGTCCAGCACCGCTGCCCAGCTTTATTTGCCTGGGCTTTCCATTACCCCAAATGATATTTCCACCCTTCGGTTCAGCGCCCTGCCCTCATCGGTAAGGTTGGTGGTGTAAGGATCCAATTTTCCGAATGCTTTCGTGATTACCCTGTCATCGTCCACCCCGTGTATAAGCAAGTATTCTTTTGCCGATAAGGCCCGGTTTTGGCTCAGCACAATGTTGTAAGCCTGTGAACCCACGGCGTCGGTATGTCCGTGAATTCGCACAAAGATATCGGGGTAGGTGTCGAGTATTTCGCCCACATCGTCGAGCACTTCAATGTATTTTGGTGTGATGTCGTAGCGCTTGTAGGGGAAATACACAAACCGTATGCGGGTGCTTTCATCGAGCAGCTCCTCCCTGCTCAGGGTGGTGAGTTTTATGGTTTTGCTTTCAGCTTCTCCGCCCTTTTCTATGATCAGTTCTGGAGCTGGCATCCTGTGGGAAGTCGTGATGCTCGTGTCATTCAGTGCCATTTCCTGGCTTTCGGTTTCTTCTTTCTCTGCGGTAGTGGTAATGCGGCTTACAAAAATAGAAGAGAGGCTGTCGGTGCGGTTGGAGCTGAAGTAAAAAGTGCTGTCGGTGGTGGAGAAAGGATAGGCGTCAAATTTATCGGAGTTTACGCTGCTGCCGGCATTCTCGGGTGTGGTCCATAGGGTAAATTGCGCATCCATAGGCCGGGTGTAAAATATATCGTACCCCCCAAAACCCTGGTGTCCGTCGCTGCTGAAGAAGAGCACCCCAAGTTGCTGATCGAAGTAGGGGCTGATCTCATGGCCTTTGGTATTCACAATATGGCCCAGCCTTACGGGCGCGCTCCAGTTCACACCTGCATCGGTGCTTTGGCTCATGTACAAATCGTTCGATGGATTGTGCACACCCCCGGGCAATGACCAGAATATAAACTTCTCATCGCTGCTTACCCAGGCGCTGTAGTATTGCCCGTTTACCTCCAGCCCCGGCACAGTCACGGGTACTTGTTCTCCCCAAGTCTGTTGTGCTTCATCGTAATCGCTGTAGGAGAGCCCGGCGGTATTTTGTTTTTTGTTCAGGTAATGGTTTAGCAGGTAAAGCCTCTTTCCATTTCGCGCTATGCCTACCAGGGCGTTGTTGGCGGCATTGTTCAGGGTAGCCATGTTCACAGCTGCTTCCCACCCCATGTTTCCCAATGTGCTTTGCCATATGTCCTGACCTGAGGTTTTCCCTCCTTTGTTTTGGGGGTGGGCGGTGCGCGTGAAGTACAGCACATTACCGTTGGGACTGAGCAGGGGCAGGCTCTCTTCGATGGATGAGTTTATTGTGGCTGGCAGTTTTTCCGGAAGGGCGAAGAGCAACGTTCCCTCCTGCGCCATTGCCGGAAGGCTAAGCGATGCTATGATGCAAAGCGTGGCAAGCTTAGTTCGCATTCGGTATTGTTTTTCTGTTAAGTTTCAGCCCCAGCATAATCTCATGGCTTCCGCTGCTCAGGTTGTTAATTTGTGATACCACGTAGTCGTAGGAGTACCCAATTCTCAACCAATCACTAATGGAGAGTCCGGCCATGATGGCCACGGCATCTTCGTTTCGGTAGGAGAGGCCCATCCAAAAACGTTCCTGCCATTCCACTTTCACATTCACATCGGCAGAAACGGGTGCTGGTGGCCGCACTTTTACCATGGTGCTGGGTGTGAGTGTGAAATTTTCTCCCAGGGCGAAGGTGTATCCTACAGTGGCGTAGTGGTGCATTTGCAGTTGGGCATCGCTCAGGTTGGCGGGCGTGGTTTCGTTGCCCAGGTTTATCTCATTTTGCCCGAGCTGGTACACCGAGTACCCCGCAAAGAACCGATCATTGTAAAAGTAAACCCCGGCATTTATATCGAAGAGATTGCTCTGCGTACCCATCGATACAAAATCATTGTAGATAAGGTCCAGCGGGTTCTCCAGCCTTACCTGCGATGCCCCGAAGGTGAGTCCGTACCAACCCATGCTGGTACCCACAGCCAGGTAACTTTTATCGCCTACCGGGTGGTGGTATGCGTACCCCGCCATCACCGATGTGCGCTTAAAAAGTCCATACTCATCTACAGCAGCCATGGCACTTACCACATGCTTTGGGTACCGCTGACCTGTGTTTGGGTGAACAATGGAGGGTGTGCTAATGGGAATTGCGAGCAGAGGGCTTGCGGCCAATGGTTTTTTACCCAGGTTCACAGCCCCATTGAGGTAGTATGTAAAGGGTGCACCATCAAAACCGCTCCACTGCTGTCGGTAGCCCAGATTGGCTTCCGCATCACTGTCAGTGCAGGCAGCCGCTGGATTGAGTAAGTACATATTGTGCATGTACTGGCTGAACTGTGGCAACTGTTGGGCTGTAAGGTTGATGCTGAACAACACTGCTGCCACTGCGATACCCGAGGTGATGGTGTGGATGCTTTTCATACCTGTCAGCGAATGATGTTTACTGTTCCGTTCAAGTTTTCCATGCCTTCCTGCTTGTAGTCTATGATGAAAAAGTAAGAGCCTGCCGGCAAATCATCTCCCCCCCTCTTGCCATTCCACGGGTCGCGGTAGCCTTTGGACTGAAATACCTCATTGCCCCAGCGGTTGTAGATGTACACTTCCACATCGGGGTTTTGGTTGATCTGGGGAATGTTCCACACATCGTTCACTCCGTCGTTGTTTGGGGTAATGGTGTTGGGGAGGTCAAGAATCACGGTGATGGTGAGCGAGTCGGTAAGGGTACAACCCAGTGGGGTGGTGTACGTGGCAATATACGTGGTGGTAAGTGCAGGTGTGGCAATGGGGTTGGAACAAGTGGAGCAGCTTAGTGAAGCTTCCGGTGTCCAGAAAAGATCCCCGCCGGTAGGGGTAAAGTCAGCTTCGAGTGCCGCGGCGCTGCCCGAGAGTATGGTTTGGGAGGTAAACACATTCAGGACCGCGTCTATTTCTACAGTAATTGTAAGGGAATCACTTGCCACGGGACAGCCATTCTGGGGGTCTATGCTCCACAGCAAAATATTCTCTCCATCGCTGAGTCCCGATACATCGCTTTCGGCAAATGTAGTGTCTGCAATTTCTCCCGAGCCGCTGAGCACACTCCATGTTCCTGTACCGGTGGAAGGCGCATTGGCGCTGATGCTTGCAAAGGTCAGGTTGCAAATGTTCTTGTCTTCTTCCGCGGTTGCTGCTTCGGCACTTTGGGCGCGGGTTATCACAAAACTACAGGTAGAAGCATTTCCATTTATATCCGTTACCAGATAGGTGATGGTACTTTCACCCAATGGAAATACGCTCCCCGATGCAGGTCCTGCAGTTTGCGTGATGGAGGCGATGCCGCAATTGTCAGTGGCTGTGGGTTCGCCGAATACACCAACTTCTTCGCAGAGTAAAAAGTCTGGAGGGCATTCAATCACCGGCGCAAATGGGTCTTGCACTGTGATGGTAAATGAACAAAGGGCTGCATTGCCTTGCGCATCCACCGCTTCCCACTGTACGGAATACACGCCGGGTGTCAGGGTGCTGCCCGGTACCGGACCAGAAAGAAGAGATACCACGGCGCTGCAATTGTCGGCAGCCTCAGGGGTGAGGTAGTCCACACTCACCTCGCAGGTGTTTTCAGCAATTTCTACCAGAATATCGCCCGGACAGCTGCTGAAAACGGGCGCTTCATTGTCGACCACAAGCACATCATAAGCGCAGAGTGTGGCATTGCCCGCATCATCGGTGGTGACAAAGGCAAAGGCAGTGACACCCACCGCTAAAGTGCTTCCCGAAGGGGGCCCTTCTGTTTGCACAACAAGGGGCGAAGGGGTGCAATTGTCAGAGGCCACTGGAAGTTCAAAATCATAGGTAGCTCCGCATTCACCGGGAGCCGTGTCAATGGTCACAGAACCGCTGCATGCAAGCTGCGGAGCTTCATCATCGGTCACTGTTATTTCAAAGCTGCATGTAGATTCATTTCCCGAAAGGTCGGTGGCCGTATAGGTTACTATTGCAGTGCCTGGGGGTAGCACAGTGCCCGATGCCGGGCCAGCTGTTTGAATCAGCGCCACCACCCCACAGTTGTCTATTGCTTCGGGAGGGTCGTATTGCAACACTGCGCTGCAAAGCCCCGGTTCGGTGGAAATGCTTATATCAGCAGGACAGTTTGTAAATACAGGTGCTTCGCTTTCACTGAGCAATACATTAAAACTGCAGGTATTTTCATTTCCTGAAGCGTCATCAACACTCCACGTTACAAGGGTATTTCCAAGGGGAAAAAAATCACCACTTTGAAGTCCGCCCGTAAGTACAGGAACACCCGCAGCGCAGTTGTCAGTAGCCAATGGCGCGTCGTACACCACCACCTGTCCGCACGTGGCAATGTCGGTGAGGGCGATGTCGGCAGGGCAGGTGAGAATGGGAAGTTCATCATCCGTTACTTCGATGTTGATGGTGCAGGTGCTCTCATTTCCAGAAAGGTCAGTGGCCGTATATATTTCCTCGTGCGTGCCCACATCGAAAAATGAACCGGGGCCTTGTCCTGAGGTGAGCACCACGCTTACAGCCCCGCAGAAATCGGTGGCAACCGGAGGGGAATAGGAAACATTGGCACCGCACAATCCGGGCTCTGCCGTTGTAAAAAGTACGCCCGTGGGGCAGGTAAATACAGGTGGCACATCATCCACCACAATAAGTTGGAAGATGCAAATGGAAGTGTTGTTAAACTCATCGGTGGCGGTGAACTCCACGGCATAACTTCCGGGCGCGAGTGTGGCACCGCTCGCTGGGCCGCTGGTTTGCACGATGCTTACCGCAGTGCACACATCGGTAACGGAAGGAGTGCTGAAGGTCACCACCGCTTCGCAGGTACCGGGAGCAGTGGGAAAGGTTAAATCACCGGGACAAGCAATCACCGGATCTATGTTTTCGACAATGGTGATGTCGAAGCTGCAGGTGGCTGTGTTGCCTGCTGCATCCGTGGCCATGTAGGTGTTGGAATAGAATCCGGCAGCTGCTTCGGTTCCAATTGTGATGCCGCTTACCAATCCCACGATTGGCGAAGAGCAATTGTCCGTGGCCGTAGGCAAGGGGTACACCACGAGCGTGTCGCAGAGATTTTGAATAATGTTCAGCGTGAAAGAAGGTGGGCAAGAAATTACCGGTGGTTCTAAGTCCACCACGGTGATGTTAAAGCTGCACTGGGCCACATTGCCATTCAGGTCGCTTACGGTATACGTTTCTGTGGTGGTGCCCAATGGAAAATTAGCCCCGCTGCCCAGACCAGCTGTAAGGGTGGTGTTGGAAATGGAGCATGCATCTACACCCACTGGTGCAGTATAATTTACCAGCGCCACACAACTGGCATCAGCGGGTACCGTGATAGGGGCAGGACAAACAATGGTGGGTGGGCCTACATCCAGCACGGTGACTACAAAGCGGCAAAGCGTGCTATTGCCAGCCGCATCGAGGGCTTCAAAATCAAGGTTGGTATCTCCTATTGGAAAGAGCGCCCCGCTGGGTGGGCCGGCTATTTGGGTGAGACTCACTACGGCACAATTGTCGGTGGCTGAGGGCAGTACAAAGTTAAACACGGCACCGCAGACACCAGGTTCAGCGTTTATAACTACATCGGCAGGACAGTCTATCACAGGGTCTTCCACATCCGCAACATCCACTGTAAAGGAGCAGGATTCGCTGTCGCCCTCGTTATTGGTTACAGTATAGGTTACCGAGGTAGTGCCTACGGGAAACGCACTGCCGCTGGGCAATCCATCAGTGAGCTGTGTGCTCAGTCCTGTGCCACTACCCGCACCAGTTGGGGGTGTGTAAAGTACCACGGCACTGCACAAGCCCAGGTCATTGCCCTGAACTGCATTGGGCGGACAAGCAATACTCAATTGTGCTTTCAGTGACAGGGGCAAACAGGCGAGCAATAATGCAGCAAAGACTACAAGTCTGAACTTGCTTGCGCATCTTTTATCGGGGAGATTCAGGTGCATACACGGGCAGATGGGTGCTGGTACTCAAAAGTAGCAATTGACAAAGGGTTCAGGATTTTTATTTCCACAACTTATCCATAGCAAACTCTTGATAGTAGATGTATGAGTATCAGGAGAAAGGCGCTTTTCAGATCCCCGGTGATTCCTTGTCGGGAAATCGCTCTCCACAATTGCGGCAGTAATTTGCATCGCCCCTTTCTTCCGCAGTTTGGCAAATGGTGCACCATTGATGTGAAGCCGACTTGGCCTTATCTGTTTCCCTATAAATTTCTGCGCCAACTATACCTGTAGGAATGGCGATAATAGAGTAGCCGAGAAGCATAATCACAGAAGCGATCATTTGTCCAAGCACCGTTTGCGGGGTAATGTCGCCAAATCCCACAGTGGTAAGGGTTACAATGGCCCAATAGATACCAAGGGGTATTGAGTGAAATCCATTTTTACCTCCTTCTACAAGGTACATTACTGACCCCATTACAAATACTATGATTAGCACAGACATAAAGAAAACCAGGATCTTATGTCGGCTTTTTTTCAGGGCCTGTGCCAGCACGAGCGATTCGCTCACAAATTGTGCGAGCTTAAGTATTCTGAACACCCTCAGGAGCCTGATGGCCCTCAGTACTGCCAGACTTTGCGAACCCACCACGATCATGCTCAGGTAGGTCGGAATAATGGAAAGAAAATCTATGATTCCAAAAAAACTGAATATGTAAGCCCTTGGCTTTTGCACCACTGCGATGCGGGCCATATACTCCAATGTAAAAGCGACGGTAACCACCCACTCAATACTGCGCAGTAACAGGCCATATTGAATGTTGATAAAGGCTACACTCTCGAGCATCACTGCAATAACGCTGAGCAGAATAAGCCATAGCAGCACAATGTCAAAAAGCTTACCGGCCCGTGTGTCGGTACCGAAAATGATTACAAATATTTTATGCTTTAGCGGGTTTCTGCTGTGCTGGGATTTTTCACCGGCATAGTGATTGTCTGTAAGCTTCATCGGGGTAAATGTAGTGAAAGCGTGGCTTCAACAAAAGCGTACAGTTCTTTACTTTTTTGTTCATTGTGTAAAGGGGTAGATGCTAAACTTTTTTCAACCGGAATGAAGAATTTCAACCGAACGATGTACAGTTTGAATCGATTTTGTTTCCTTTGCCTACCATTAAAGAATTTTGTATGCAGAAGTTATTGTTTGTATTTTTTGCTGTAGCAGCTTTTATAATGACTTCAGCAACATTGTTTGGTCAGGAAGCCCCAAAAGAAGAAACCCTTTTTAGCATATATGGATTTGGACGTACCACCTTTGTGTGGGACAACCGTGACATGGGCCGCAGTGATTTGTTTGTACCTGCAAACATTAAGATTGGAGAAGATAAGATTCCCAGCTTTTTTATTGGCGCAAGGCAAACCAGAATAGGTTTTGACGTAAAGCATACCCTCGCCGATGAAGTGCTCAGCATAAAGGTGGAAGGTGATTTTCACAACGATAAAACGGATGCGAATGGTCAGTTCAGAATGAGACATGCCTATGCCAATTACCGATTCGTATTGGTGGGGATGTATTGGAGTAACTTTTTTGATGCAGACGTGAATCCGGTATCTGTAGACTTTGAAGGCCCGAATAGTTCTACCCTTTCGCGAACTCCGCAAATTCGGTTTTCTACATGGAAGTCGAAGAATGTGCTTTCCATTTCCCTTGAGAATCCGCTTGAGAACATCACTACTGACGACTCAGTATCGGTGCTACCTGAGCGATTTCCTGATGTGATTGGAGCCTACCGCGTGAATGGAGATTTTGGATTTGTAAAAGCGGCGGCACTCTTTCGGGAACTGAGATATGAGAGCGATAAAGCGAGGAGTATCATGGGCTATGGCGTTACCATCATGGCTTCATTGAATGCGGGCCAGAGCGATAAGCTGAAGTTTCAGGGAGTGATGGGTACCGGCGTTGCCAAGTATATACAAGGTGCAGCAGGCTTAAATTATGATGCCATTTACAACGGTACCAATGAACTTGAAACATTACAGATGGCAGGTATCAACATCTCTTACCAGCATTTCTGGAAAGCACATGTACACTCATCCATCACAGGTGGATTTTTAAATGTGGAGGAAAATGACAACTTAGCACCCACCAACTACCAGGCAGGGTATTACGGATCGGCCAACATTTTCTGGGATGCGGTGAAAAATTTGACATTTGGCGTTGAAGCCCTTGTTGGACAACGTGTGGATGTAAATGGCAAAAATGACAATGCAACAAGAATTCAAATGAATGCCACCTACAAATTCAATAAAACCCTTAACTAAAGAACCTATGAACCGCACATTCCAAACAATCGTCCACGGCATTGCCGCTGCCATACTACTCACTGCATGTGGAACAACACCTGAACCTGAAGCAACGGAACCTGTAAGCACAGAAGCGAATGAAGTGAAAGACACGGCCCCCGATGCCAACACAGAGCGGCAGCAAGGGTACATACTCCCCGGATTGGACCACGGCTTCGAGCAATCGCCAATCAATATTATTTCCACAGCCAACGAAAATGGTCACCATGCCATCACCGTTTACTTCAAGGACGAAGTGAATAAAATTGAAAATCTGGGACACACTGTACAGCTCGATTTTGCTGAAGGTAGTAGCATCGTTCAGGACGATACTACTTTTTTCTTCAAGCAGTGCCACTTTCACACTCCCTCAGAACATCTGATTGATGGAATGACTTTTCCCATGGAAATGCACATCGTGAATATCATGCCCAATGAAGACAAAGCAGCTACGCCCCAGTACCTTGTTGTAGGTGTGCTTTTCAAAGAAGGTAAGGAAAACAAGTTTATTGCCGAGTTTCTGAAATCCATACCAGCAAATGAGGGCGAGAGTACCGATGTGAAGGCCGGAACTGTAAAACTTGGTGACCTGTTTGGCCAGGTTTCGAAAGAAGTAAGAGGACATTATTACAATTACAGAGGTTCACTGACCACACCTCCTTTCACAGAATCGGTAAGGTGGTATATCACCAAGCACATCTTCGAAGCATCTGCAGAGCAAATAGAGGCCATCAATGCCATAGAAGGCAACAACGCACGTCACGTGCAAGCCACTTATGGTCGTTTGATTTCCGGAAAGTAGATGTTGGAATAAGGGAAGGGCTGAGATAGATTTTTAGGACCTACTAAAGAGCAACTATTGCCGGGGGCTATGCTTGCGTAGCCTGCGAAGCAATGTCCAAAACCCCCGGTCGGGGAAACTCATGCGGCAGCCAGAGAACCAAAAACCCAAACCTAGGAACCTCCTTTAGCCCGCTCCCCACCAATCATCTTAGACACAATGCCTGATTTTGGCCCCAGCTCATAGAGCACAATGCCACCGAGGTGCATAATGATAAAAGCCACGAGATACCAAATGGCGTAAGCATGAATTTCTTCCATGGATTGATGCCAGGAGTCGGGCCCAAACTCTATGAGCAAGCCTGTGAGTAAAGAGGCACCCATCAGGATGTAGAAAATAAAATAGGACCAGGCTTGTATCTTCTCCGCAACTGTAAGTCCCTTGGCCCAAGGTGCAGAAAAGCGCCTTCCGCTCACCGCCATATGCAGCAGTCGGAGTACGTAGAGTCCCGTGAGCACATAGCCCATATACTCGTGCCATTCCCACATAGGTTTGCGAATTTTCTTTGCGAGCACGATGGCTTCATCTTCTGAGAGCTGCACCTTGGCAGGGTCAGTATTATCAAGTATTATTTCGGCCACATGTACCTTGTTCATCCAGCCCAGACGGAGTAAAATGGTGATCAGCATAAAGAGCATTCCCAATGCAATGCCCCAGTGAAGCAGGCGGTGGACAGTGGAATATTTTTCAGATTTTCGCATGGGGCGAAGGTATTTAATTGCGGTTTACCCTTCACCAAAAATTGAAATTCTAATATGGAGCATATGCTTTTGTTTCTACCTT
The DNA here is from genome assembly GCA_041749535.1 of Cryomorpha sp. Taxonomy (GTDB): domain Bacteria; phylum Bacteroidota; class Bacteroidia; order Flavobacteriales_D; family Cryomorphaceae; genus JBBQZU01. The sequence goes on from JBGTBE010000112.1 coordinate 12,765, forward strand.
CATCTTATGAAACAACTTATCACCCTGGGCACTACCCTCTTTATGGTCGCCATGGGCTTACAGGCCCAAACAACCAACCCAAACTACAATGCCGACCTTGCTGCTGAGCTTGGTGCCGACGATTATGGCATGAAAGGCTATACACTCGTGATGCTCAAAACCGGAAGCAACAATACCACCGACAAGGATTTTATTGCACAGTGTTTCCGCGGGCACCTTGACAATATCAACAAACTCGTGGAGGAAGGTCACCTGATTGTGGCTGGCCCTTTGGGAAAAAACGAACAAACCTACCGTGGTATTTTTATACTCAACACCACGAGCATCGAGGAGGCTGAAGCCATGCTTCAGACAGATCTGGCCATAAAGGAAAAACTTCTCGAAGCAGAGCTTTACATGTGGTATGGCTCAGCGGCATTGCCCTTGTACCTTGATGGGGCTGATGCTGTTTGGAAGAGTAAGCCTTAGTTATGGTAGTACGCGCATTTACCCGGTGGCTATTAAAAAAACTGCCGGGAAACCCTTCCCATCTGCTTTTATTTTCACACGTCTTTCCATTAACGATTACTCCTTCACCACTTTATACGACCGCGCTTCGCTTCCATTGTTTGGTTGCACCTTCACGAGGTACAGACCAGCGGCCCACATGCTACTGTCCATCTGATAGGTGGAATTGGATGTTGCATCTATTCCAGCGCTGCTCTGAATGAGCGCTCCGCGCAGATCGTAGATTTCAATGCTTACCAAACCATATTCAGGAGAAAGGGGTATTCGCAACTGATCATGGAAGGGAACCGGGTAGGGCGACAGTTCATGGTTGCCTGACTCAGGGTCAACTTCAAGTCCACTGTATTCTGCAAGGTAAGGGGCATCGGGTTGCAGGCGGGAATCGGCACAAAATCCAAAAAGTTCCCATTCAGCAAGCTGCAGTTTATTGCCTGAGTTGTTTGACATCTTCAGCCTGAAGTATTTGTAGGCTTCCGTATTTCCTGCGATTTCGAATGTTCTCTTTTGGTTTCTCTGTGGAAAATCTTCGTTGTTGCGCACATCCAGATTCTTCCAGGTGCTGCCATTGTTGGAGCCTTGAAGAAACCATGAAAAGGGGTCGCGCTCAGGTGCATCGTTGCCTGAAGTCATGGTATAACTTTCGACGATGTACTTGCTTATGCCCTCATACCTCACCCAAATGTTGGCGCCAAATGTCAGAAACTTGGAGCCTGGGTTATTGTCTATCAGGTTGGCTATACCACCATTGAAAGGAGAGTTGTTGAGTTGGTCGGTAATGGTGCCACCCAAATCAGTGATGTCCATTTGCTCAGCAGGCTCCCCAAATACCTGAAATTCCTTCAGGGAGTATCCCCAGATGGTGGCGCGCTTGGTGCAGTACACACCCACATACCTGGCCACGGCATCCAGGCTGCTGTGGTTTCTTTTCAGGTAGGTATTGCCCTCAATGGTTTGTACGGTTTGCCAGTGTATAGCATCGTTTGAAATTTTTAGCTGATAGTCTTTGGCGAGCGCAGTTTCCCAAATAAGGTTGATCTGACTCACATTGTAAAAATCACCCAGGTCTACATAAATCCACTCAGTGTCAGTGTAATTGCTGGACCACCTCGTGCCGAACAATCCATCCACGGTATTGGATGCCATGAGGGTATTGTTTTCGGTAGATGAAGCAGTAACAGGTTTGTTCAGTGCGAGGTTCTCTTCAAAACTGGTGTAGGGCGAAAGGCCCAGCAGGTTTATTTGCACGTAGTGCTGTCGGTACCAATACTTGTCCTTCCAGGCATCGGCCCAGCCTTCGAAGGAGTTCATGGAGTAATCGATCTGGTACTTTCCGTTGGGCAATTGGCGGTGTATGTTGGGCAGGTACGACCAGGTTTCTTCCTCTTCAGGCCGCGTGTACACCACTTTCGATTTGGACCAGGGGCCTTCAGGACTTGGAGCAAATGATGCGCGTATGTCCCGGGAGAAAAATCCCTGTGCAATTTGTGCGTAGTTGTTAGGTCCGAGTTTTACGAATCCATCTGCTCCTATGCGGTTTACTGTGTCGGACTCGGCGATATTGGGGCTCCAGGAAGTTCCGGTGTAATATTCCCAGGTGCCCGCCTTGCCGAGCAGGTCGCCTTTGGCGCAGCGGGCTACGTGCGTCCATCGCGCGAATCCCACTGTTTCAGTTCGGTACAGGTACATGTAATTCCCATCCGGAAAAAATGCTTCATAACCATTTGCAAAGGGCTCTTGCTTGGTGATGCCTTCAAGCTGCAAGCCGGGATAATTGAAAGTAGCAAGGTACGTTCTGTTGGTGGTGTATACATTGTCGTTGTCCTGATACAATTCCACGAGATAAACCAACACTTTTCCACTTTCCATAACCATATCGCCCACCCAATAGAAGTTGGTGGTTCCCGGCACAGGAGAGGGTTCAATGGTTTCGAAATACACGGTAGTGTTCTGCTGTGTACCTGCGTAGAAACTGTGCAGCAAGCCATATGCCTCTTCTATTACCATTGCATTGCGCAAAAAGCGGGCACCATCATTGTGAAATTCATTGTCAGTAGGATCATTGTATCCATAGAAGGAGTCATTGAAAACATACAAGGTGCGACCGTCGGGTAGCTTAAGCGAAATGTCATTATCGCCTGCGGTCCAACCCCAGCCGGGTGCAAATTTTTCATTCCACTTAAAGGTTTGTTGCACATCGATGGGGCCGCTGTTCTGGTCCAGGATTTCTACGCCATCTATAAAGTACGTTTTGGCGTCGGTATATCCGAAGAAAAGGTCTACAGTGGGAGCATCGGTATCGAAAGGAAGTTTGTACAGTTTCCAGAAAGGGCGGATTTTGTAGTGTACCACATCCTCCGAATCGCCGTTTATCTTCACATATAAATTTGCATCACCACTCGCTGATTTGGCCCAAAATTGCAGAAGGTAGATAGACTCCCCTGTATTCAGAAAACTGGAATTTCGAGAGCGAATTGCAGCGGGATTTGTACCGGTTTGCGTTACCTGTACCCTGAGGCATTTTTGGCCTTCCCGTGCCTGAGCTGTATTTTGCGCAAAGGTAGCCTGCCCGCTGACCGCTTGATGGGTCCACGATTCGGAAATACCAGATTCGAAGCTACCGTTGCTTATGATCTGTGCTGAAAGTTTGGTTTGGAAAAATAAACTGATGGCAAGGATGGGTAGTAAGTGTTTCATAGCGCAAATTGAATTGAATGAAATTTCAATATTGCTGCGAAGATAAGACAAAGCCCAAACTATGTGGAATGAAGCTTTGATCCACAGTTGCATGCACTGTAGAAATTTGAATGCAATGAACTACTATCAGGGCGCTACCGGCGTTGAATATATTGTGTTCTCGTCAGAACATAAACCTGATACCACCGCCTATATCGAGTCTAACGAGGCTTTCTCCTTCACCGGCTTCAGCCTCCAGGGTTATTGTGCCAGTAGATGTCTCCAATTCGAGTTTATTCAGGCTTCCGCTGGAGAAACCAAGGTTGATGCCGAGTGCGATGGCGGGGTGAACCCTAAAATCTATACCACCATCCATCCTGAAGCCCACCGTGCTACCAGTGAGAATAAGAGGTTCACCGAGTAAAGAGCCATTGTCATTGTATCCCAGATAGCCGATTGATAGACCATAAAAAAACCCGGTTTTTTGATTTTTGGACAAGCCCCGGATCAGCATCTGAGCACCTATAAAGCTGATGCGTATATCGTCTTTCAGTATTCCGGTCTGCGGAGGTTCATTTGGATTTTCGGATGCAATTTCAACCATTGCTGAGTTGTTGCTCCGCATCTGGTCTACCCGCACTCCCACGTTAATAAACTCATTCACATTTACTCCAAGCTCCGCACTGAGGAAGTAACCACTCTTGAGTTTTTTCAAATAATCTTCCAGAAATCCGGCGTTTTGTGCGCTGTAATCTTAAGCAAGTCGGCACCGGCATTGGCCGCTTCCTGCTGTGCCAGGGCTACCACATATTCATAGCTGCACTTTGTTGTGAAGCCACCCTCATCAACGCTTGTGTAGCCGAGCAGCGTGGCATTTTCGGGTACCGGAGTATCCAAGCCCAGAATTTTTACATTGTTCGCTACCCTCCCGGTAGATGGAAGGCTCTGAACCATCCGGGTGCTTACTACCGGATTGCAGGAACAAAGGGTGGCCAACATACCGAGAGAAATGATGAACTTCAGGCTATTTTGCATGTGGAATGCATTTTTAGTTGCGAAAGAATGCGAATTTAGATTATTCAAGCACAAAAGGAAATAGGTTCCATCCTTTTGCGATATTGCAATTCCGTTCACTCGACGTATCATTATTGCGCTTCATCGAATATCAATCTGCCAAATACTGGAATTTAAGTAACCTTGCTTACCAAAGCCCTCAACAAGATGCCGACCGATCAGCCCAGCAGCCACACTGATGTCAGCGCTTATGTTCCTGATATTCTCAGGAAGTCGAATTTATTCTATGTGTTAATTACAAGCATGGAGGGGGTCACTGTATATGTGAACGATCTCTATAAAAGTCGTTTTTCATTCATTTCCGATAGCCTGGAAGGGCGATATTCTGAAGAATCTATACACCCTGAACACCTGGAGAGAAACCGACAAGCAGCCAAGGATTGTATAGATCATCCGGGAAAGGTAGTACGTGTTATTCTCAGAAAAGCACAAAACTATCTCGGTGTCAATTACCTCACATCCTGGGAGTATTCGCTCCTGCGAAATGCCGAAGGCAAACCTTTGGGAATCTACTGCCTGGGTTATGACATTACTGAAGCCGAACAGCAAGGGCGGCGCGCCAAACTGCTGAATGATAAGCTGGGGAGAATCATAGATGAGCTGCCCATCGCTTATTACCACATAGACAATAACTGGACAATAGACCAGGTAAACGAAACAGCGCTAAGGCAGCTGCGGATGAAGAGGGAATCCTTCGAGGGGAAATCGCTGTGGGAAGTCTTTCCCCAATCCGAGGAACTTATATACCCTGACTGTTTCAGAAGGGCTATGGCTGGCAAGGTACCTGTGCATTTTGAGGAGCATAGTAAAACCTCAGGGCACTGGTTCAGCATAGAAGTGTATCCTTCGGGCATGGGCATCTCGGTATACTTCAGGGATATTACCGAGCGTAAAAATACAGAGATGGCACTGCAAAAGCGGGAAGCAGAGCTGCGTGAGATCACAGAAAGGATGAGTGATATGATATGGACCAGTGACCTTGATTTCAATATCAGCTACGTGTCCCCATCCGTAGAAAGGCTCACACGGGGTAGTGCAGAACGTTGGATGACCATTCCAATTACCGAAAAATACCCACCGCACATTATCGAGCATTTTTACAATGTACTGAAGGCGGAGCTTGAAAATGACAATAAACCCGGGGTGGACAAGAACCGGAGTCACCTTGTAGAAGGGCAAGAGTACCGTGCTGATGGCAGCCTGATGGACATATCGGTAAATGTCTCCTTTATCAGAAATGAAAAAGGGGAGCCTATTGGCTTACAAGGTCTGAGCCGCGACATCACCGGACCCATGGACGTGTTCAGGGAATTGGTGCGCACCAAAGAGCTTTTGGAACAAACGGGGCAAATGGCTAGAGTTGGTGGTTTTCGGGCAGATTTATTAACAGGAGAAGTACATTGGTCCAAGGTGACCAAAGAGATTCATGAAGTGGGAGATAATTTTATACCCACCATTGAGAATGCAGTAGACTATTACAAAATTGGACCACATAGAGATAGGATCAAGGCCTATCTTTCTGAAGCTTTTGAAACTGGTCAACCATTTGATGATGAATTTCAAATTCTCACTGATTCGGGCAAAGAACTTTGGGTACGGGTGATCGCGCGAACCGAATTTGAAGGAGAGAGGTGCGTAAGTATATATGGCACATTTCAGGATATAACCGAAAGAAAGAAAGCCCTTGAAGAACAGCAGATGCTCCTCAGCCTTACCAAGGGGCAAAACGAAAGGCTAAAGAATTTTGCATACATCGTTTCGCACAATCTCAGAACGCATGCTGGAAATATTGAGTCTCTTCTTCAATTGCTCGCAAGTACAGACCCTGGATTTCAGGCCCTGGAGCTTTCGCAGATGATGCTCAAGGCCAGCCACAATCTCTCGGATACCATCAGCCAACTTTCCGAAGTAGCAGGTCTTGGCTCTCTCGATTTGGAGAAACTACATCCTGTGCGGCTATTTAAAGTTGTAGAGCAGGCTATGAGTCATGTCGCAGCATCTAGCCTTGCTGCCGGAGTGCAGATTGAGAACCAACTGAAGGAGGACCTGGCTGTGATGGGCCTGCAGGCCTACCTGGAAAGTGTGGTGCTAAACCTGCTTACCAATGCCATAAAGTACAGATCTACAGCCCGAAAAAGCCACATTACCATGAGCAGTTTCCAACATGATGGCTACACAGCCCTTGTGGTGAAAGACAATGGTCAGGGAATTGACATGTCATTGTATGGTCACAAACTTTTTGGCATGTACAATACTTTTCACAACAACCCTGATGCACAGGGGGTGGGTCTCTTCATTACCAAGAACCAGGTAGAGTCTATGGGTGGCTATATTGAGGTGGAAAGCCAACCCGATGAGGGTACAATTTTTAAGGTATATCTTAAACGGGCTCACTCTTGAATCTGGGGCAATATAGCCAGGGCTTGTCTGTTTCATTATCTACCATTTCCCTTGGTTTTTAACGGGTTTGGTTAAGTGAATTATTGAAATTCCAAGTGTTTAAAATTTTATTTCTCTTCAGTCAACACTTTTACTAATTGAGCGTCATAGCACCAGATACCCAAAGTACAAGGTTTGAAAGGGTTGAAAATGGCACGTATTCAAACATTTTTGTACCTTGACTTCGCGAACCAAAGAAATGAACCGATTACACTCCATAGCAATAGTAATTACTGTACTGGCTTTTAGTGTTATAGGTTCTGTATTCTCCCAGGTTACCGTTTCAGACTGGTCTAGCAGCAACGCTTTCAATCTCAATATTAACGATCCAAGACCTGCCGCCGCCGATCAGTTTTACATGAAAATTTTTGTTCGTGATTCAACATATTCATATGCTGTTGACGAAGTGAATAGTGACTGGGTTCTCGAATCTAAGAGAGTGCTGGAATATGACAATCAGGGCCGCAGTATTTCCAGCACGAAAAGCATCCTGAGCGCCGATGTTTGGCAGAGAGACACCCGAAATACCTACGCGTATACCGCCGACGAAAGGCTCAGTTCACAGTTGAATTCAGTTTGGAACCCAACACGTGAAACCTGGGACAATTTATCAGAGAAACGTTATTTCTATAATTACGCCGGCTTGGAGAATGAGATCACCACCCTCGCATGGGACGGCAACAGGTGGTTGTTTAGTGAGCAAACAGAAAAGAGTTACACCGATTTTGGTGGATTAGAGAAGGAAGTACATTTCGTCTGGACCAGTGAGCTTAGCAATTGGAGCCCCCAAAGAAGGGTGTTGTTCACCTATGAAGATGAGCTTATTGTGTTGGAAACACATCAGGTATGGTTGGACTCTCTGCACAAATGGGCCAATAACTTCTCTACTGCTTACAGTTACGACAATGAATTGAAACTTATCATGACCACCAAGAGTGTGTGGAATGAGGCTGAGGCGAAATACGAGAGTTCTGTTTCTACCATTCTTGAGTACAATGAGGAAGGTCAGTTGGAATTGACCGAGCAATTCGCATCAGTAGGTGCATTAAACCTTGAGCTTACAGCCCAGGATGTGATCTACAATACCGATGGAAATCCCGATGAAGTGATACATAGCGAGTGGGATCCTGACGCACAGGAGTGGGTTGCATTTAAAAAATTGGAGCATTTCTGGTCACATTTCACCATTGGAAATATTTCATCAAGGCCTTCAGAAATATCTTGCAGTTTTGCCAATCCGTACACCATTGGATTGCCAATGTACTGTGAATCGCTGAAGAAGGATGTGCTCTATTCAGTGGAATTGTACGATCAGCAAGGTCGCTTTTTCTATGGTGCTCAGTTTCTCGGTCAGCATTCTTTCCGTATCAATGAGCCTCTGCCACCCGGCTTTTATGTTGTGGTAATACGTGGAGGTCTTGATGTACATACAGAGAAAATGATCATACGCCGATAAACGGTATTCCTTACATTTGTGTCAGCACTGGCATAAATGAATCAACCTACAACATCACAAATCAGGCAGAGTTACGATGTCTCTGGCTTGTCCACACGTTTTACTCAAGTAAGGCAAAGAACAGTGGAAATTTGTGCACCGCTGCACACTGAGGACTATGTGGTGCAACCCGATGTGCACGTATCACCTCCCAAGTGGCACCTTGCGCACAGCACCTGGTTTTTTGAAACCTTCATACTTATCCCGTACGCTGCGGGATACAAGCCTTTTAATCCTTCCTTTGGATACTTGTTCAATAGCTACTATGAGGCGCTGGGTGCGAGGGTGCCCAGATTCAACAGAGGAAATATATCAAGACCCACCGTTGCAGAAGTATACGCGTACCGCGCGCATGTGGATGAAGCCATACTTCGCTTTCTCGACAGCCCGGTTCACACAGCCCACTTGCCCTTGATAGAGTTAGGACTTCATCATGAAATGCAGCACCAGGAATTGCTCTACACCGACACTAAGTACATTCTTGGCCACAACCCTTTGTACCCTGCATACAGCAGTGGGTGCACGGTGGACATTCCTGCAATAAATACCTCGGTGCGTAAATGGGTTTCATTACCGGAAGGTATATACAGCATAGGCCATTCCAACAATGGTTTCTGTTTTGACAATGAACTGGGTTTGCACAGGGTTTATCTCCACAGCTTCGATATTGCTACTTCACTTGTTACTACGGGCGAGTACCTCGCCTTTATGCAGGCTGGAGGTTACACCGATCACCGCTTCTGGCATGCTGAAGGCTGGGATTGGGTGCAGGAACACAAGGTGCAGGCTCCACTTTATTTCGAAAAACAGGACGGAGCGTGGATGCGGTACTCACTTGGCGGCCTGCGGGCTTTGGTGCCTGATGAACCCATTATGCACATCAGCTATTACGAGGCATCAGCCTATGCCGCCTGGGCTGGAATGCGCCTTCCCACCGAGTTTGAGTGGGAGGCTGCCTCCACACAATTTCAGTGGGGACAGCTTTGGGAATGGACCGGTAGCGCATACCTTCCTTATCCTGGATTTATTGTAGGGCATGGTGCTGTGGGTGAGTACAATGGCAAATTTATGGTAAACCAAATGGTACTGCGTGGAGCATCCGGAGCCACTTATCCGGGCCATAGCCGCAATACCTACCGCAATTTTTTTCATCCCCACCTCAGGTGGCAATTTATGGGAATCAGACTGGCGAAATAATGGGATTTTTAAGTGACGTGGATGCTGGCCTTTCGGCTGAAAGTAAATTTATTTCATCAAGGTATTTTTACGATGCTGAGGGCGATAGGATTTTTCAATCCATCATGAGAATGCCAGAATATTACCTCACCAATTGTGAGCATGAAATTCTTAGCATGCAGGCGGCTGAGATTCTCGCCAAGGCAAAGTTGGGAAATGCGCCTTTTGATCTGTTGGAGTTCGGCGCTGGCGATGGCACCAAAACCCAGTTGCTCATTGCACAATTGCTTACTCTCGGTTTGAAATTCCGGTACCTGCCCATTGATATTTCTGGGGATGTACTCGATGAGCTCACGGCAAAGATGCACATCAAGTTTCCGACACTGCCTGTGCATCCTGTGAATGAGGAGTACTTTGTGGCACTAAACCAACTAAGCCACGATACTAATATACCCAAGCTTGTGCTCTTTCTGGGCAGCAGCATTGGAAACTTCAATGAAGCCCGTACTGCTAGTTTTATGAATGAATTGAGGGATGGATTAAAGCATGGTGATAAATTGCTTATAGGTTTTGATTTGCAAAAAAATCCGCTTACCATTCTGCAGGCGTACAATGATCCAACAGGTATTACCAAAGCTTTTAACTTGAATTTGCTCTCGCGTATGAACCGGGAACTAGGTGCTGACTTTGCCCTGCACAACTGGGACCACTATCCCACCTATGATCCGGCCACAGGCTATGCACGCAGCTATCTGGTAAGCATCCCGCAACAAACAGTGCATTTTACTTCATTGAACAAGTCTTTTCATTTCGAAGCTGGGGAAACAATACACACCGAAGTGAGCCGCAAATACACCCATGCGCAGATAGAGGCAATATTGTCTGAGGCTGGCTTCAGCCTCGTTGAACATTTTCATGATTGCAAGCATTATTATAGTCTAACCTTAAGCCAATTGGTATGAAAGCAATATGGAACGGCGCGGTACTCGCCGAAAGTGACCAAACCATTAACATTGAAGGCAACCATTATTTCCCGGCAGATTCAATTCAAAAAGCCTATTTCGAAGACAGCGAAACCCACACGACCTGCCCTTGGAAAGGGGTAGCATCATACTACCACTTGCAAGTGGAAGGGGCTACCAACAAAGATGCAGCCTGGTACTACCCGAAAACCAAACCCGCTGCCGATGCCATTCAAGGGTATGTCGCTTTTTGGCGAGGTGTGGAAGTGAAACCCTAAACGCTTTTACTGTCAGTTGCAACGGTAAGTCCCAGCTTGCTGCCCTGCTCCAACATAAATTGATGGGCTTCCCCAAAATTGTTTTGGATCACCCCATCGAGAATGGCATCTTTGATATTGTTCTTTATAATGCCCACTTCACGCGATGGTTTTATGCCAAATGTTTCCATAATATGCTCGCCACTCACGGGAGGCTGCCAGTTCCGAATGCGGTCTTTTTGTTCTACTTCCTGAAGTTTTACAAGTACCTTTTCATAGTTGGCGAGGTACCGTTTTACTTTAGACTCATTTTTGGAAGTGATGTCACACTTGCACAAAATCATCAAGGCATCCACGTCGTCGCCAGCATCGAAGAGCAGCCTGCGTATTGCGCTATCAGTGGCTTCTTCCTTGGTAAGGGCAATAGGCCGTAGGTGCAATGAAACCAGCTTTTGCACAAACTTCATCTTATGGTCAAGCGGCAGCTTCAGTCTGCTGAAAATATCGGGGACCATTCTGGCGCCTTTGTCTTCATGTCCGTGGAAAGTCCAACCTGTCTCGGGCTGAAATCTCTTGGTAAGCGGCTTGGCAATGTCGTGAAGAATGGCACCCCAACGCAGCCACAGATCATCGCTGTACTTGGCCACATTGTCGAGCACTTCGAGGGTATGATAAAAATTGTCCTTGTGGCTCTGCCCTTTTACCTCTTCCACTCCTTGCAATGCCACCATTTCTGGAAAGAATTGATTCAGCAAGCTGGTATCAAACAATAGTTTGAAGCCTTTAGAAGGTTTTTTAGTGAGAATGATTTTGTTCAGCTCGGTGCTGATGCGTTCCGCACTCACAATGCCTATACGGCTGCTCATCTCAGTAATTGCTCCCAGCGATCCACGTTCAATCGTAAAACCCAGTTGCGCTGCAAAGCGAATGGCCCGCATCATACGAAGGGGGTCGTCGCTAAAGGTAAGGTGTGGGTCTGTGGGGGTTCTTATAATCTTGGCTTTCAGGTCGGCAATACCATCGAAAGGGTCGAGCAGTGTGCCGTAATTATTTGCCGAAAGGCCAATGGCAAGCGCATTGATGGTGAAATCCCGGCGTAGCTGATCATCGCGCAGATTGCCTTCTTCCACCACAGGTTTACGAGAATGGTGCGCATAGCTTTCTTTTCGGGCACCCACAAATTCCATTTCCCACTCCCCGTAACGCAACATCGCAGTACCGAAGGTTTTGAAGATGCGTACATCCGCACCTCCAATTTTGTTCGCTACGGCTTTGGCAAGGTCTATACCGCTGCCCACTACCACTATATCCAGGTCTTTTCCGGCTCTGTCGAGCAGCAGGTCACGCACATACCCACCAATTACGTAAGCTTCCACCCCGGTTTCTGACACCACTTCGTGGAGCAGCTGAAATACAGGTAGAGAAAGGGCCCGGGTATGGTCTTTTAGGGACATTTTGTTTTCTTCACAAGGCTTACTCTCTGATTATTGATACACCACCATCGAGTTCAAGACCGATGATGGGGATCTTGCTGGTAGCAAAGCCCTTTTTTGCGGTCGGCAAAGTTAGTACATAATCCACCTCTTCCAAAGCTGCAGGGTCGGCATCTTCGATTGTAGCAGCAACGGCTCCGTTTTTCGTGAGCAAAGCGGTGCACGCCACAGGACCATTCACTGCCTGTACGATGGATCTTTCTTCGGGGGTAGTGACCATACGCAGGGCTATACTTCCGCCGGCGCCAAGCGCTTCGCGCGCTACCATTCGGCCTTCCGGCAATACGAGGATAACAGGCTCAACCGCGGTATCGATGATGTCCCAGGCTATAGCCGGTACATCCTTCACATATTTATTGATTCGCGCATCTGAATCCATGAGTATGGTAAATCCTTTGTCGCTGGAGCGGGATTTAATTTTGCGAAGTCTTTTCATCACATCCTCGTCTCTGGCATCGCCAATAATGTGGAGCATGCCTGAGAGCGCCGCAATAAGCAGCCCACCATTTCGCAGTTTCTCTGGTGCTTCCCTATGATCTATTTGCGTGTGGTTCACAACAGTTGGTTTACATCTATGGTATATGCACAATCAAAATGGCCTTTGGGGCAGGTCTTCTTTCCATGTATACCGCATGGTTTGCAGGGGAGCACCTTGCTCGTTTGCACCACACGGGCATTGTCACTCAAGGGTCCAAATCCAAACTCGGGGATGGTGCTGCAGAATATGGCTGTTACAGGAGCATTCACTGAGGAGGCCATATGCAAAGGGGCTGAATCGTTTACATAATTCATCCTTGCATCTTTCATAAGTGCCGCCGATTGCAGGTAATTGAGCTCGCCGGCGAGTATCTGCACACCGCTGTGAATGGTGGCTTGCTGAATGCCGGAGCAGTAGGTGAGGTCATCGGGTCCACCCATTAGGTATACCTTCCAATCGGAGCTTAGCAGGTCAATAAGTTCTACCCATTTCTCAGCGGGGTATTGTTTGGTATGCCATACGGATGCGGGCGCAATACACACATATGGTCCTTCCTTATAGCGACTTACCTTTTCGTAATCTGCCGGAGTGGGGTAGAGCGCAGGTCGCTGGAAGGATGCATCTGTAATACCTTCAATCAGGCTGAGGTTGCGGTGCACCTCATGCACACCCTGATCTACCACATGGGGAAATTTGTGTGTGAAGGTGAATGAAAATGGATTCTTGTTGAATCCCACCCTGATGCCGGCCCCGGATGATGTGGTGAGCAGACCTGATGATGCAAATCTCTGAAGGTTGATGAGCAGGTCGTACTTGCGCTGTCTTATCTGCCGGCTCAGTTTGGCGAGGGAGTTGTACTTCGATTT
>JBGTBE010000113.1:0-40805 GCA_041749535.1 Cryomorpha sp.
TTCTGACTAACGTCTGTTCATGTGCCATGATTTCAGGTAATTGCGATCCCGATGTCTTCATTAGTCAAGCCGAATTTATCGATTTGTTTTTTAATTCGCTTCACCATGCCCAACCTTCTTTTTTGATCCAGGAACAAGTAACCTTCCGGATTGATATAGGGTACACCTTTGACAACCATATTCCAAATGATCACAGCCAATTTACGGGCAGTAGCGCTGATGGCTGAAACGCGCCCTTTTCTAAAATTTACTCTCTGAAAAAAGTCTCTCAGTGGTGTGGATTCTTTGAGATTTCCGATGGCATTGGCAGCATTTCGAAGAGCAATTTTCAGCCTGTTGCTGCCCTTTGGAACTTTGCTGGAAAGGACTTTTCCCCCACTGACCTTGTTGTTGGGAGCCAGGCGCAACCAGCTCGCAAAGTGCTTAGCAGTTGGAAATTTTCTGATCCCTTCAATGCCCACTTCACTCATGAGTGCCAGAACGGTGGAGTAGCTCATCCCCTCTATGGCCAATAGATCAGTGCCTTCAAACATTTGGTAGGCTTTCAAGTTCAAGTCAATGTCTTTGGGCGTGTTTTTATTGATGCGCTTATGTGGTTTTGGATCTATGTGATGCTGCCTTTTGTTGTTATTCGAATCAATAATTTCTTCCAACATTTTTGCAATTTCTTTATCACACTGTTCTATTTTTAATTGCAGGTGATCATATATTTCCAGTTCTTGACCCAGGGCAAAGAGGTAATCTTTTCTTTCATTGGATTGTAAAGCATTGGCAATCTCGGCTTCACTTTTGCGGCAATTTCCGTGACGAAGGGCAGCCAATTTTTGTGGATTGGTCTCTCCCGCACAAATTGCCCGGATAATGAGCAGGCCGGTAAGTCCGCAAATATCCTTTACCACTACATCCAGCCGAAAATTGAGTAGCCTAAGGTATTTCTGCATCTTCTTGGAAGTAGAAGCTGCGGCATGCAGCAAATTGGACCTGTGCCTGCAATAGGTGCGCAGCTGTTCGGTTTTTTCATCGGGCAAAAAGCTGCTTGTGAGCAGTCCCAGGGTATGCAACTTCTGTATCCACTGACAATCCATTACATCGCTTTTTTTGCCTTTTATGTTTTTAGTGAATTTTCCATTGCACAGGAGTACATGAAAACCTCTGGCAATGAGTACGACATAAAGATTTTGCCAATATGTGCCTGTACTTTCCATGGCGATGGTCTTAATGTTGTGTTCTTTCAACCAATCAGCCATGGCAAAAAGGTCTTGATTAAATACACCAAACTCGCGGACATCCTGTTCAGATTGCCCTACAGCCACCCAGTGAGAGCGGCTTCCAATGTCTACTCCCGCAGCATGTGGGTTGACAACTTCCATTGAAATCGATTCTTCCATAACTTTTGATTTAGTTAAAAAATGGCTCTAAGGAGATGTGCTTTTGGCAAGTAAATATTCTGATCGGGGTTCCTGATTGCTCAGCACCGCCACTGGGGTCACCGCAAACATCTCAACCAGGATTGCGCTCGTGCTTCCCGGGGGAGCAACACTTAAAAAATCGGCCTTGCATAGAGCCTATGCCAAATTATGAAAAAAGAGAATTTACGATGCTGTCCACGTTAGCATTGGGAGTCAATGGTGTGGTATATGGGGGATGGCTGTTAACGTCAGTCCGTCTAAAAACCTCCGTTACCCGATCAAAACTACCCGAAATATCCCTTCACGCATTATCCAGGAAGAAATATTCCGGAACTGCTTTCACAAGAACAATGGTAAAGCCTAAACCCCCAGTGGAGCCTGTCCTGAGCAGAGCCTTAGAATGCAACGGCGGTTTCATTCTGGGCCTTTCAGGCTGAAGGAAACTATAGTTGTTGGCGGCTGTTCTCTAAGTTTATGCTTTAGAAAATCCAATACCTTGCTAATATTATCAAGGGTTGATGGCTCCAATTGTATGAACTCTGAATTAATATACAACTCCTGCAAACTTCTGTTGAATATTTTTTTCTGGAAGGTTTGGTCCGCTGGATAATATTTTGTTTGGATTTTAATCTTATCGCTTGTAGAAAAGAGATTTTCTGTTTCGAAATTGTCCCAGGTGGTATCGATATCTTTAAGAGTAAAAATTAAACCCGACATAGAAAGGCCGTAAGCTTCTTCATATCTTTTCTTTTGCTTCATGCCTTCCTTATCAGAATCTAATAAAATTAGAAATCTTCGACCCCAACCCAAATATAGGCTGATTAAAGTTTCCAAATTACTTGAACTTGTTCCTGGAATAAATTTGATCGAGTCAGTGTCCTTTCTTATGACCTCCTGAATAAAATTTAAGGTGTAAAAATCGTTTTTTCCTTCTGTTATAACAGCGCTGGGAACAAGTTCAAGGTTTGTAGGACGATAATCAAGAACCTCAAGTATTGGCTGAAAGTAATTGCTTTGGTTGGGATATTTGACAGCAAATTCACGATATCTGCTAATTTTAATATTTGTGTTTTTAGAGTTGTATTTTACTTCATCATCGTAGTCTATTGCCTCGTTTTTGATTACAAAGGTATTCTCAAGCCACTTAGGGTTAATCAAATAGTGGCTATGAGTTGTGTAGATGACTTTGGGAAGCTTTTCAAAACTTTTCAATAATTCCACTTGGGCCGATGGATGAAGATTTGAAGCCGGCTCGTCAAAAAGGAAAAAGGCATTATTGTTTTGTTTTCTATAGCTTCTGAACTGAGTTAATAAAATGTAAACAAAAAACCATCTAAAACCAAGTGATCTTTCTACTATTCTATAAGTATCAACGTCATCCTTAATATTAAACTCTAAGTATGAGCCATTTGCATCATTTCCATGAAAGAGCACGATCTCTGTCTTTGAAATCTCCTTATTTAATATTTGATTCCACTTTTTAAAAATAACATCGGTGAGTTGCTTCTGCATCTTACCTATTAAGCTGTTAAGATTTCGTTTGTCCTTTTCATCATTCGATTTAATTCTTTGGATAAGATGATCCTCAATATTTGTGTTGTTATCCAGAGAATCAAGAACATCTTGAATGATTTTTTGATAAAATTTATGTTTGGTATCTTCATTACTCTCTTCCAGGTATATTCGTTCTGGAAACTCAAACAGGAAATTCGGAAAGTATAGAATGCTTGGCATCCTTTTCTTTATAACCGCATTTGCGAGAAGCGCCTGTTTATTGTTTAAAGTTATCGGCTTCCTCCCTTTCCCAACAGTTCCTTTAAAATCGTTAGTCCAATGGTGTGCAGTCTTTTCTTTCTTAAACACTGAATTCTCAAAATAATAATTTTGAATGTAACTTATCTGCTTAGAACAATACGTCATGTTTATATCGTTCATTTTAAACACCTTTTTTATTTCGACGATATCTTCTTCGTCTAATTCTATTCCGGCTTCAATATGAATTTTTCCGTTGAAATTATCTCTCTTGTTTATTGGAATTAGATTATGTATGTCATTAACTTCATAGTTTGCGAGTTCTAAGGCGTTAAGGCGTTAAGGCTTTCTGGCTTATAAGCGAAATAGTTAATCGCCTCCAAAACAGTCGTTTTGCCACTTTCATTTAGTCCAACTAGCGTAAAGACCTTGCTTTCAGAATTTTTACTCAAATCTAATCTCTGAGATTCGATGCCTTTGAAGTTCTCGAATTTAAAATAGGTAAATTTCATCATGCTATTGTTTTAAAAGATGATTATTGATAATTGCCGGCAACAACCGTATACACCTCTCTCCTCACCTCACCTGTTGCGTATATATGGCCTATTCATGCTAGGTGCTCAGAAGGCGCTTTCCAAAGATAAACACTTCATCCACCCGTGTTTAAATTTATTCTGAACATGAATGTTCATTCTCACCCGGCCCATGCCTGTTCCCTTTTGCCAATTCCCTACACTTCCCACTTGCTTGCACGGGTTGAGCGCATAAAAAAAGGAGACCTCTACGGCCTCCTTTTCTTTTGTTCTGTTGGGCTAACCCAATGCCTGCATTGGCTGGGTTTACATCTTGATCACCTTCTTCACCAATTGCTGATCGCCGCTTTCGTAATGTATAAAGTACATTCCTTTGCCCTCGGTGCTCAGGTCTATCAGTACCTGATTGTGCGCGGGGCGCTCAGTGATGTTGATTGCAAGCACCCGCTTGCCGGTTATATCTTCCACGTGCAGTTGCAGTGGGTACACCTCGTCGGCGTGCAGGCGCATAATGAAGAGTCCCGGCCCTGGGTTGGGGTACACGGTGAGCGGGGCGATCAGGTCAACAGGGTGGAATATACCCGGTACGTTAATCTTCCTGCAAAACCTCGTTTCGCATACCTGCCCGTCGGGGGTCACCCTCGTAACCCACATGCACACCTTGTAGCTGCCCGGACCCGGGAAGATGTGCGTAACACTTGCCGGCCCGGTGGTAATTACATCGGGTGAGGCATCGCCCCAGGTCCACCTGAAGGTATCGCAATCGCTGAAGAAGGATGCACTCACCGCCTCGAAAGTCATGGTATTGGGCCCCGTGTGCGCTATGGTAATGCCGGCTGCCACCTGACTGAACCAGTTCTCATCGCACTGGCATATCTCTGAAGGCCCGCAATCCGGCAGCACAATGCAGTGATCAAACTGACAGCACTGCACCGGTAAGCCCACCGCATTCAGCTCGTGCAGTGTAATGGTAAAGCACACCGTATCGCCCGGCATGGCGGGTGGCCCTATTACAAACGATATAGGAGTAGAAAGCCCGTTGAGGAGTGGTGGGAAGGTAATGGTCTGGTTGTACGCACCCATTCCCGCAGGGCTGTTAAATTGTACAAAGGCCTCGGTAATCGTTTGTCCGGAGTTGTTGTTCAGCACCCCCTGGTATATGTAGAATCCGGAATTGCCCTCGCAGAGGATGGTCTCTTCGGTGAAGTAACCACAGGGTGGCTCGCAGAATACGTCAATGGTGTCGCGGCATTCCACTTTCCCATTCCGCATCCATTTTATCTCTATTTGCTGGGTGGGGGGTGCATTGGTTTGCAGGCATATTTGCGGTAGCGTAATCACCCCCGTGGGCACTCCTGAGCCTATGGGGTCGGGCAGGAAGCTCAGTGAAGTAGGGGTGAGCCCCGAGGTGAGCCATCCCGAGCCCAGTGGATTGTTTACCGTAAGGGTGGTTTGTGGTGACAGTATACACACGGCTATCTCATCGAAGTAGCCGGGCACAAAGTTGTTGATGAGCAATATATCGAAACAACAGCCTTCTCCCTCACTCGGTATGGCGCCTTCTATGCTCACATATGGGCAGGGGTCACAGTAGGGTATTTCAATACAATACAGGGTATCTACAGAGCAACAGAGTGCACCCGGATGCTCTATGGGGTTCTGTGCATGGCCTATCAGGTTGTAGCAAAGGGTATCGCCTTCTATGCCCGCACCCGTAAGCTGTACCGTAAAGGTTTGGCAATTGCCCGGTAAGATTGGATTTCCTGTAATATCGAAGAAAGGAGGCAACACCGTGATTCCGGCAGGAGCAGATGGCACAAAGTCAATATAACTTATCGGGTAGGCCGCATTCGCCGGATTGCACACTGTGAAGTCGTAATAAATGTTCTGATCCTCACAGTATATGCTGTCGTTGCTCATGTAAATGCAAGGTGGTTCTACCGGACAATTCAGCAGAATGGAGTCCAGACAGATGGTTTCGTACTCCATATCCAGCCATTGCACGTAGATTACCTGCGGGGTATTCACCGCATTCTGCATGCAAATGGTGATGAAGTTGCTCAGCACACCTGCCGGTATCGGGCCACCGGGAGTGATGGAAGTCAATACCACTGAATTATTGGTGATGGATTGAACATTCAGCAAAGGATTCAACGATCCGGGGGAAACCAAGATGTCCCCATCGGCTGTGTTGATGTTTATTCCGGTGATCAGGTTGCCCAAAAGGTTGTTGTAGCTCAGTACCACGCAGCAGGAGTCCACAAATCCATCATCGGTTACCAGAAATTCGTAATCGAAGTCTATGCTGTCGCAAGCCAGTTCCGGACAGTCAATTACATTCACAATCAGTTGTCCTGATGTGGTGGTGCACCCAAATTGGTTGGTGGCCGTGAGGCTGTAATCGCCAGATGCGGTGATGGTAAAGCAGGTATCCGTTTCACCGGGTATGGGCAGCCCGTTGAGGTTCCACTGGTAGAAGTCCAGTCCCGGGGGGCCACATATGGTTTTTGGCGGGCAAATGTCGTAGCAGCCTACCGGCACTATGCAAAGGTCGGGCAATGGATGCACGGTTCCCGATGCGCTCGATGAGCAGCCCGTTACATTGTCCGTGCCCACTACGGTGTACGTACCGGCCTGTGTCACAATAATGCTTTGGGTGGTAGCCCCGGTACTCCACACGTAGCTGAGTGTAGGGTCGTACGGGGTGATGGTAAGCGTGGTAGGCTGTCCGGCACAGGCAGGAGTAGGGCTTACACTCACGGTAAATGAGGGTGAAACGGCCACCTGAACAACCACCGGACCTGCAGTGTTGACGCACCCATTCTGATCGGTTACCTCTACAGAGTAGGCAGGCAGCAGGTTAAAGTCGCACACCTGTATTTGGAACGATGTCTCAAATGGAATAGGGTTCAGCAGGTTGTCCAGCCATTGGTAGGTGTTCGTAGCTTCAAACGGAGCTGAAAGAATCACACAGCCGGCATCGCATATGTACAGGTTACCGGAAATGCTGGCAAGTGGAAGGGGCAATTCTACCACTTCTACCGGATCCAGGTCTCTGGTACAGCCGTTGGCATCGGTAAGGGTAACCCCATAGGTACCGGCACCTACCACAATGGCTTGTGTGGTTTGATTTCCCGGACTCCATAAGTAGGTATAGCCGGCAG
Source organism: Cryomorpha sp. (assembly GCA_041749535.1). Taxonomy (GTDB): domain Bacteria; phylum Bacteroidota; class Bacteroidia; order Flavobacteriales_D; family Cryomorphaceae; genus JBBQZU01. Next base: position 6,859 of record JBGTBE010000113.1, read on the forward strand.
GAGCGGACAACGTAGTTGTTGTTCCCTGACAAATTACCAGATCGGGCGCAGCGCTAATCACTGCCGGTGGCACAGCAGGGTGTACAAGAATGGTGGTATTGGCCGTGGCCACACACCCAATGGCATCTGTTACCGTTACACTTATGGGATTTATTCCCGGTACGGTAGGCGGTGCTGCATACGCAAATTGACCTGCCTGTGCGCCAAATGTTCCGCTTCCGCCAAATACCCAGCTGTATGTCACTGCTGTAGGTGCATTTACTGAAAAGTTGAAAGGTTCGTTCATACACACGCTGGCAGGAGCGGTGATGACGGGCGTACCCAGGGAGTTCGGTATTACCACGATGGACACCTGCGACTTGCATCCCGAAGGAGTGGTGGCGGTGAGGGTTACGGTAACAGGCGCTTGAGGGGTGAAGGTAAAGCTTGGATTTGCAGCAATGGACGTTTGGTTGAGAATGTCATTGGCAGTCCATAAATAAGTCAGTGGCCCATTGCCCGGAAGGAAGGTGGAAAGGTTTGTGAAGTTAAATACCCCGCAGGAAGGATTGTTGACCGACATGCGCGCTTTCACGGGAACGCATACCAGTATTTCCCGGCAAACAGGACATGAGATCAATGGGTCCAGGGGATCCAGGGTCGGCACCGTGCCACACACCCTTGCGGTATAGCAGCCTATATCAGCATAGGTGTGTGTAGGCGACATGGAAGCACTTCCGCTATTGTCACCAAATGACCAGCTGGTAAAGGTGAAATTGGGCGAAGCCGTGTAGCTGAATGATACAATATCGCAAAATGGGGTAGCTGGCGTAAAGCTGGCTGTGAGTGAGTAATCTTCTCCTTCGCAAGCTGGGCTATCTCCACAAATAGTCTCTGTAATATAAAAGTTGGGAGACTGTTTGGAGCAACCGGGGTTGCTGGTATCAGTTACTATAAAGAAGTACGTGTAGGTACCGGCACCCTGTGGATTGTGTGTATACGATGGTGTTGCAGAAGGCCCCTGCACCAGAACGGGTGGCCCCAATGAAGGTGGTATGCAGTACCATGTGAACACATAGTTCGGGTTGGTTTGTGCGAGAATGGTAATTGGAGAAGGCGATTGCAGGCAAATTACGTTGCCCTGATTGCTGTATATCTGCGCTATGGGTCCTGGCTGTGTGGCAACCTGATGGAATGCTGTTGCTGTACATCCATTGGCATCGGTCACTGTAACACTTGCGCTGCCCGGTGTAGATGTGTTGATCGATTGGGTGATGCCTCCCCCCGGGGACCAGGCGTAGGATGCGAAAGTAGGATTCACAGTCAGCATCACGCTGTTTCCCAATGGGCAAAGCAATCCGGTTTGGGTAATTACCGGAAAGGGCTTGGGATTGAGGGTAATATTGAAAATTGTGGGAACCACAACGCCGCATAATTCTGCAGAAGCGATCACCTGCACAGGGCCGCTGGTATTGCCCCATTGTATTTGCACCGCGTTGCTTCCTTGTCCGCCCACGATACTGCCTTTGGTCGGGTCGCTCAGCGACCATGTGATGTTCACATCAGGATGCGGTGGTGGCACAGGAACGTTGGGTGTCAGTGTATAGGTTGCCAAGGTATTAAGGCAAGCAGGGCCACCCGTAATGGTATAGGGTCCGTTGGGTCCTTTTGGCGTAACGGTAAGCGAGAAGGGCAGGGACTGGCAAAATGGAGGCGCAGTAAGCACCTGCGATACAGAAACAGAGTAGGGTCCTGTTGGGCCCCAGGTTACTCCCACCGTTGCGCCCGATGTGCTGGAAAGTGTTCCGTTTACGGCAGTCCACGCAAAACCGTAGCCACCGCCATTGGGAAGGGCAGTATAGAATTCTTCATCACCCGGGCATATATCGGTGTTGCCTGTAATGCCCAGAGGGGTAGGTACGTTGAGAACGGTTATTACAATTGTTTCCTTGTCATTGCAGTACACCCCGGCTGCGGTTGGCATCGCAGTAATGATGTACGTTCCGGGTGCCCCCCAATTTATTCCAAATGTATTGGTGCCCTGCCCGGAGGTGGTATTGGCGGGTAGGTTGGGCAGAATAGTCCAGGTGTAGGTTGGCGATGGGCTGGCAGTGGCTGTAATGGTTGAGGAGTTTCCAACACACACGGTTGGTGGGCCATTGTTCACGGCATCAAACGATGGGAGTATAAGTACATTGAGTGTAGCAGTACCCGCACAATCACCTTCCTCATGGCCAGGCAGACAGGCAAGAAATTCGCTGCTGTAATTTACGGTAATGGTTCCCGTGCCGGGTGCGCCCCAATTTATGGGCTCCACATGTCCGGTGCCGGGACCCGTAAGTGTTCCACCGGTTACCGTCCATTGGTAGGCAGTGCTCAGCCCTTTGGGCAGCGAGTACACCTCTGTGCTATAAGCGCATACTACAATAGGACCGGTAATGGTGCTTACCGATGGAATAATTGGAACATTAACGCTGCTCGGATTGCTGCAATACAAGCTGTCGCAGCCGGTTACAGCAAGTGTTATGGTTCCCACCGGCCCTATGGCCCAGTTCACACAAATGCTGTCGGTACCCTGACCAGATGCGGTATTGGTAATGTCATTGCCATTGGCATCGAGAATGGTCCATACATAGGTTCCACAATTGGCCGCAGTGGTCCAGTAGCAGGCATCATCGCCTTCGCAAAGGGCACTCACCCAATAGATAGGCGGTCCGGGTAGCTCATCTACCACTACATCCATGGTAAACACATCGGTGCAGCAACACAGAATGCTGCCATCGCTGCCTAAATTTTGGTTGGTAGCAGTAAGGGTTACAGTATAGTTTCCCGGGGTTGTGTAAGTAGGACAGGGGTTGGGATCTGTAGAAGTGTTACCGTCGCCAAAATCCCAGAAATAGGCCGTGGCATTTATCGATGTGTTGTTGAACTGCAGGCATTGATCCAAACATACATAGCCGGCAGATGTGAACGATGCAATAGGTTTGGGCAGAATGTCAACACATATAATGATGGTAGAAGCAACATTTCCAGCGGTAATTGTCAATTGCAGAATACCCGAACCTACAGCGCCCCAGCTTACAATATACTCTGCAGGATTGCTTCCTACCACACCCGTGCCTCCGCTCAGTACGTTCCATTGGTAGGTGTTGTTGACATTCCACGGCACAAAGAAAGTCACGTCCGAATCTTCGCAAACACTCACACAGCTTTGATCGGATGTTGGGTTGCCGGGATCTGACAGGAAGTCGCTCAGGTCAATAAGGTTGCAATCCGGCTTGGCGCACTCAACGGTAATCTGTACCGAAACAACGGGTGTGAGTGGTTGGCTCCCTCCCTGCACACTGAGATAGTAGAACAAGGTATGCTCACCGCAGCAATCTTCCTGCACAGTTGTGTTCCATTGAACGCTCCCGTCTTGAAAAATGCGGAAACACGGGTTGTCCTCAGCTTGTATAACAATTATTCCGGCACCTGCCGGATAAATGTCATTGTTCAGTACGTTGTCAGTAATCGTTTGTCCCGGAGAGTACGTGTATGTATCAGGATTTGCAGTTATTTGAGCCTTTGACTCAAAAGAAAATAGCAGGGTTGCCACAACAGCTGCCCAAATGATTGGGCGGAGGCGAGCGTATAGCGAATTCATAGGGCGTGGTTTGGTTAGAAGGTCATATCAAATGTATGTCATTTACACCCAATATGAAATAAATGTTAAAAATATAGTTTACGCGACTTGTTTAAGAATCATTCATTTGTAAATTAAAAGGGAGTAAAAACAGCTGCTTATGTCTCTCTTCATCCCAAAGAAAGGGTTGGGTGGAATTGCAAAAAGCCTGGCAGTTTAAGCAGTCAGTAGATCGCGTTTGCTTAATGCGCAATTACCAACTTTGCCTGGGTCACTTCATTTTCCGTGCTCAGCCTGTATAGGTACACTCCGTTGGGAAAAGCCCGGGTATCTATCGCCTCAGTGTAGGGTTCTCCTGCAGTAAGTTCTTTGGTAAAAACCAATCTTAGGAGCTTTCCGCTTGCATCAAAGATCTCAAGCTTTGCCTGGCCTCCATTGGCACTGGAATAATTTACCAGGGATTGGTTGCTTGCCGGGTTGGGATTGGAACCAAGTAAAATCGAAGGGCAGCTTTCTGCAAATATTTGAATGGCATTCGAAGCAGTATAGCATCCTTGCAACTCATTTGCATTCGCAATGCCTGCAAGGTTTACCCCCTCCTGATAACTAAGGTGGTAAATATTGTAGTTACCCGGATTCAACCCTTCAAGATTTATATTGGGAGATGTTTGGCTGAGCGCGATCTCACCTGAAGGGATGTGAACCACACCAAAGCGATTGAAAGATCCCGAGTTCCCTGAAAGGGATATGGCTACCTGATTTGGAATTCCATCGCCCACACAGAATGTGGTGGGGCTCAAGGTACTTATGTTCCCACCATTTGGCTTGGCCCTTAGCTTAAGTGCTATAAAGTTCGAAATGTCAAAACAGCCCTGCAGCTGAGCCCCATTGGTGATGCCCTGCACTATTACATCGTTTCCATAGCTCATGTGGTAAATGCGGTAATCTCCCGGAGCTATGATGTCCAAATTGAAATTGGCGTTGTTGGTGCGCACAGAAATCACATTGAAGGCATTGTCTGTCAAAGCCCACACTTTGTTTGGACCCGATGCCCCTGTGAGACTCACCCCAACAATTTTTGGGGTACCCGTGCCTACGCACACACTCGTCGACTGGGTAGTAGAAATGGATCCTCCATCCACATTGCATGGTGATGTAGTGCATGGTTCACAGCTACCGAAGCAAATTGGATCGAGTGCAGTGATTTCAGAGGGAACCTGAAACGTTCGGTTTCCCAGCACTCCCAATGCACAGATTCCTTCCGGATTTTCGTAGGCATTCCCGTTGCGGAATTTGTATTCCAGGGGTCTGCCTTCCACGAAAGTTTTGGTAATGGAGTATACGCCATTTCCAATGTGTATCATGGGTTCTTTGATAAAATCATTGAAATTGCCCGAAATACTCACCCCCCCATTTGCCAAATCGATGGTTTGCTCATTCATATCTACCTGAAACGTTACCTGCACCTCATTTACCGAAATGTCGGGCACAGGTAGCTGCACGTTTGTATAGATTCTGTACTCCCCGGGCTGTAAAAGGAATGCATTGTTAAGGTTGTTTTCTACAATGGAATTTCCTGTGAAATAGTCATACCAAATACCTGTATTGGTGAAACCAGGAACCATATTGATGGGCTGCACATCGAAGTTCGCAATAATCACCACATCCATGGAAGGGTGCTGTATAATAAGGCGTTTGCCGAAGCCCCAAACATCGTAATTGTAGTTTGTAGAAGAGAAGGCGGGATATTGTGTTTTCAATTTATTGATGGCTGCAGTTACCTTGAAAAGGCGTTGCCTGTCTGCTTCAAAGTAATACTCCCATTTCGCAGGTTTATTGGAGAGTTTGCAATCGGCATTTATACTCCCGTCCGGACATGTGAAAATGCTGATGTCATAGCCCAGCTCTCCAAATTGCCACATCATTTTAGGGCCCACAAGTGGAATGTTGAGCGCTGCGATGGCCTCCATGCGCTTAAGCGCTATGCCAAGGTCCTTCACATCGTAGTTGGGGTTGCTGGAATTGCCAAATTGCAGGGCGTTGTGCATATTGCGTTCCTCGTCATGGCTTTCGGCATAACTCATCAGGTTGGGATAGGTCCAGCCCCGGAGCTGGTAGTTGGCGCCGTTCAAGTTGCTGCTGTACCCTGATGCTGCTTCCGAAAAGGAGAAGTGGTTGTTTCCCCACAGCATAAATCCTGCGTTGGCCAGAACTGTCTCTTCCGAATTGTTTGCGAAGTGCTCAAGGATGAGGTATGCGTAACTGTCTGCTTCGTGAATTTCGCTCCGTATACGAAGCCAGTTGTTTATTCTGCCCTGATCGTAACTGCTCCAGGCACCTACATCGCTCCCGGTGAAATTTTGTGTGAATCCTTTGCTCAGGTCAAACCGAAAACCATCCACCTTAAACTCCTGCAGCCAGTAGTGCAGGTTTCTCTTCACAAAGGCTTGCGTATGCGGTGAGTCGTGGTTGTAATCGTAGCCCGGGCTGAAAGGATGGGCCGCGTTGACATTAAACCAGGGGTTCTGGGCTGTTACAGGGCCTGAGGCGCCATTTTGAGAATACATGCGCACCTGTGGATTTTGGCCAAATGAATGGTTGAACACCACATCAAGAATTACAGCAATGCCGCGCAGATGGCACTCATCAATAAGTCGTTTGAGGTCATTTACGCTTCCATATGCCTTATCTACTGCAAAGTAGAATGATGGATTGTAACCCCAACTTTCGTTGCCTTCAAATTCGTTTACCGGCATAAGTTCTAAGGCATTGATCCCCAGGCGTTGCAAATAATCCAAACTGTCGATGACTGCTTGAAAATTGCCTTCATCTGAAAAGTCGCGAACGAGCAATTCATACACTACCATTCTGTCAAGCGGAGGCCGGATAAAGGTTTCCACCTCCCAGTCATAGTCTTCTTGCGCTGTTTGAAGCACCGAGACTATTTCAGTGGTTTGCCCATTTGGATAAGGAATGAGGTCTGGATAAGTGCTTTGGCTAATCCATTGATCATTCCAGGGGTCGAGCACCTTTTGGGCGTAAATGTCAGCCACCCGTATGCCATTGGGGCCTATCCAGTATTGAAAGCGGTATTCCTGTCCCGCTTCGAGGTTGTTTATTTGCACCCACCAACGGTCTCCACTTGCAGTGCGCTTGCAAAAAAATGGGTCGTTGAGTTGCCAGCTGTTAAAATCGCCGATCACATACACGAAGGGTTTATTGGGTGCAAAAAGCTGAAGAATTACCGTGGTGTCGTCAATGTAATTGATCCCATCCTTGATCCCTAAAGGTGGGTTTTGAATGTTTGGCTGCCCTTGGATGATGTTTACAAAGATGTCTGATCCGTCATTCTCACGGCCTACCACACTGCCATCTGCATTGCGAAATACAAATGCCAGTTGAATCACATTTGTATTTGCCGGAAGGCCATAAAAAGTATTGATTACGATCGTCTTCGAAAAGGTATTGGGGCCCGATGGAGTCATAAGCACATTTGCATCAGCGGTGCCCCAGTTGCCCTGAACATACTGCCAGCCATTTTGCCCCTGAATGATTACCCCTGTGTGCATGTAAACTGTCGAAGCGTTTGCCAGTGCACCGTTGCCTTGCTCAGCGTGAAATGTGATTGTTATACTTTGGTTGAGCGAAGGGTAGGTGGGGTCCAGGGTTACTACCTGACCTGAAAGGCCAAGAAATGCGAGAAGGCCTGGTACGAGCGCGTAGAATTTTGGCATGGCAAGGGCGATTGTTGGTTAATTAGTGTCAAATCTACACCTAAGCACCTTTGATTGCAAATAGGCTTATGGTTATTTTCAATTTCAGAGATGTGGAGAATCAAAGATTTAGATGGTTGACATCCATGAAGAATGGTGAAAGTATTGCACCTAAAGCGCAGAATTAGTCACTCCAATCTCTGATAAGATTAAAGGTTTCGGAACAGACTAAGCAACTACTTCAAGTTTGAACCCTACACCATGTACATTGCTTATAGATACGGATGCATCTCTGTTCAGGTATTTGCGCAGTTTGGTGATAAAAACATCCAGGCTGCGACCTACAAAGTAACTATCATCACCCCACACAAGGTTTGTGATGAGTTCCCTTTCTATCACCTGATTCTTTCGTTCGCAAAGCAATTTCAGTATACCTGCTTCTTTTTTGGTAAGCACCTTCTTGTATTCGGTGCACTCCAGTAAATAATTTTCCGGGTCGAAATTGTATCCTCCGATTGTAAAAGTGCGCGGGCCTTCAGCATTGCTATCTGATTTGCCTACGCGCTTTAGTATGGCACTAATTCTAAGTATAAACTCATCATTGCTAAAAGGCTTGGTGATGTAGTCATCGGCTCCGCTTTTAAATCCTTTCACCTTATCTTCTATCATGCTTTTGGCCGTAAGGAATACGATGGGGATTTCAGTATTTATTTTTCTAATATCTGAGGCCAGTTCAAAGCCATCCTTTTTGGGCATCATCACATCCAATATACATATGTCATACTTTTGCGCATTGAATTGAAGAAGCCCTTCCTTTCCATCCCGGCTTAGGTGCACTATATGACCCTTTTCCATAAGGGTATCCTGAATTACGAAGCCCAGCCCGGGATCATCTTCTACCAATAGTATTTTAGCCATATTTTCTCTGAATTATGCCACAGCATTGAATTTCAAGGTAAAAGTAGTACCAGTGCCCAGCTTACTTTTCACTTCTACTTTGCCATTGTGTGCTTTTACCATCTCTTTTACATAATGCAAACCGAGCCCGAATCCTTTTACATCATGCACGTTGCCAGTGGGAACCCGGTAAAACCTTTCGAATATGTGGGGTATTGATTCTTCTGGAATTCCAATGCCTTCGTCAACAATTTCAGCGATCAGAAAACCATTGTCATTTTTCGTATTGATGTGGATCTTTGCTTTCTCGGGACTATATTTTACAGCATTGTCCAGCAGGTTGTAAATAATATTGGCTATGTGCACAGGATCGCCAACAATATGATGATTTGATGCTTTCAATGCAGAATCAATAGCCACGCTTCCATCAGCATGCGCGAGACTTATCGAATTCATGGCTTCATGAAGGTATTGATGAAGATCGATGGACTCCATTTTAAGCTCTACCTTTTCCTTATCGAGTGTAGCAAGCTGAAGCACCTTTTCAACCTGCATGCGCAATCTTTGATTTTCGCTGTGTATGAGCTTGGCATACTGCTTCAGCCTATCCGGATTTGCCGAGATACCATCGCTCATCAGCACTTCGCTCGAAAGGGATATGGTACTGATCGGCGTTTTCAACTCGTGGGTCATGTTATTGATAAAGTCTGTTTTCATTTCAGACAATCGTTTCTGCTTTAGGATGATGTATACAGAATAGGTGAAAAAAAGGAACACAATGAAGGTTATAATTGCTGAGAAAGCCCATGTGGAAACAGTGGGCTCAGGAATTTCTGTTTCTACAGGAACCCTGTCGGGGAAAAATACGCTGAAATAGTGGCCATCCTTGTCCCACTTAATTTCAGTTGCCTCAGCTGTGTACACTGCCTGCTCTCCGCTGCCAATCACCGGAACGTAATTGCCATAAACGATGCTGTCTGTAAAGCAGTCGTACACGCCATATTCAAAGTTTTCAGCAATATTTCTCTGTTCAAATTCTCTTTTTAGGAGCGTTTCAAGCAGAAAGGGATGTACAGTATCGTTAATTGCTACGGTAAAAAAATTGGGCCTTATTTGTTTTACAGCTTCAAAGAGTTTCGCCGGATCATTGTTGATGGTAAGAATTTCATTTGCCACGTTAGAAAGCGCGATGGCTACCCGGTCATTGAATTGCTTTGCATCAGCAAGTGCCTGCTCATTGCGCAAATTCAACTGCGTTTTTTGCACTTCAAATGCCTTGTCGAGCCAGAATATTTGGGTGGCAATGATTCCTGCTACCGAGGCTGTAGCCAATAATATTAAAATGCCAATGAACCTGCGACTCATACCCTGCTAATGTACGCCAAGGTTAAGTAGATCATGACAGTTTAACATTTTTCTAACAGAGGTTAGTTCTAGCAGGTCTTGTTTTCACAGAATAGGAGATAGGTCAGTGGGCTTCAGGTACTTTCTTTGGCTCTTTCAAGGTGAACACCCGCGAAACATTAAATCCAAAATGTATATCACCGTTGCCCCACTGTCCGGTTGTTTCAGTAATGAATCCTTTGTCGATCATGGCCGTGCTGTTGGTAAAGTGCAGCTGAAACACGTGCCCTCCGGTTTCTATGTCTATACCAAAGGAGAGGGAGTTGTGATAAATATCTGCAATCTGATCGGGCAAAACGTAGTAGTATTCACCAGTTATTGCAAGGCGGTTTGTGAGCTTCTGACGGCCACCTATGCCAAAGGCCCATACATCGTTGCTCTCGGCGGTAGTAGCCACGAGGTTGCGGTGCACCAGCGTGGGCATTAACATTAGGCTCGTAGATTTGCTCAGTTTTCGCCCCATGAGTAGCTGATGGGTGAAAGTAAGCCGGCTGCTGGCATAATTATCCTGCTCAGGGTTAGGCCATTTCAGCATATTTACAGCTATAGAACTATAAAGAGAGAGCGTGAGTGGCATGTTGCGCAATCCTTTGCTTTGCCTCAGAAGACGATACTTGGCAAACCCATCCAAAGCTTTCTGTACAGTTCCACGCCCGATCCCAACCATTAGGTTCTCCGTGATACCATAGTCCAAGCCGAGGCGCAGGGTTGCTGCATCCAACCCAAACAAATTGTAGGCACCAGTATTTAACATCCCAAAGCGGTGTGATATTTTAAAATCCAATACCCCTTCAGCGACATTTTCAATGCTTTGAGAATTAATAATTCTGGTAGTTTTGAAACTGGCCGAAGCATATTCGATGGTCTCTTCTTCGCCAAGCAAATCGAGCAAACTTCCTTCTTCCTGGGCTGCTGCCAAGATGGGTAGAAGAACAAAGAATAGAATTGCCAGGGAATTTTTCATTTTTTAAGCGGTTCTAGGTCTACATTCACTGTTACTTCAATATCATTGGCTATTTTGTCACGTACCACCGAAGGAATAGCAATGTCGTGGTCTTCTGGCTTTACTTTGAATACGCTATTGGCATTCAGCATGCCCGACTTTATATTAATTGTACCTGAACTACTTACTGGCTTTGCAACACCATGGATGGTAAGCGTTCCGGTTACTTGCACTGGGTAGGAGCCATCCTTTGAAAAATCGACGTTTCCGGAATTCTCAATTTTTCCTTTGAAAGTAGCCTTAGGGAATTTGTCACTTTCCACATAGTTTTCATTGAAGTGCTCTTGCATCAAGGCTTTTTTGAAATTAAATGACTTCATGAGCAGGGAAAATTCAAGATCACCTGTCTTGGCATCAAGTACGGCGTTCACTCCGAAATTCTCGGCTTTAATATCTTCAACAGGTGTTGATGAATAGAAAGTGATTGTGCCATTGCGGGTGAAATACTTGTCCTGTGCAAAGGCCACTGCGGCAAGCGAAAAGAAGGTAAGGGTTAATAGGGTTTTCATGATTATTGGGGTTTAGTAAAGTATGCATTGATTGAGTTCAACATCGGCATTGAAGCCAGTGCAGTGTCCTTTTAGTTGCACCATGGTGCCTGGCTCAGGGAATGAGGCTATTCCGATTCCAGAATCTAACCTGCATTTGATTCCGAATATGGGGTGGGCAGTTTCAAGCAGCAGCGTCGTGCTCCCATCTTCGTTTTTCATCACTTCCGAGAGTTTACCGGAAACCTCTATTATTTTGGAGGTGTAGGTCGCGCCTGCGGTAGTTTCGTCAATTTCATAAGCGTCGAATAGGTCTGCCGCTGATATTGATAGGGCAGGCTTTTCATCTTCCAGACTTTGCACGGGTTTTTGAAACAGATAATACCCGATGGAGGCTCCAAGAACAGCTGCGACAGCTGCGATGATCAGAATTTTTTTCATAGTCTCTGAAGGTTAGTTTTCCGGCGCACCGGCATTGATCCAATTTTGCAAAGTTTCCATATCACAACCCGAAAGAGGGCCGGAAGGCGGCATATTTTTCTGTACTATCACCCGGTTGCTTAAATCACCGTTAAGGGCGATTGTGCTGACTTGCTGATACGTGTCAAGAAAAAGTCCTCCGGTAGGCGCAACCCCGGTATGGCATCCTGATGTTGCGCAGTTCGCATCAATAATGGCCTTCACATTGTTGGTATATGTAGCAGGCAAAGTATCGCAAGCATTCAAGTAGTCGGGATACAGTTCTTCTTCATTGTCATAATAGCAACTGCTCAGGGCCAGTGTAGAGATGACCAGCAATAGCTTGATAACTGTATTATTCAGGAGCTCCATTCTCAATCCAGATTCGTATAAGGTCTATTTCACAATCAGGCAACATTGCACTATTGTACGGCATAGGGGTTACACCACCGGTATGCTGCACCGCATCGAGTATCGAACCAAACAAGGCCGCACCACTCACCTCATTATAGTTGGTAAGCAAGAGGTCTCCCTGAGGATTCGCACCTGAGTGACAACCAGCGCACTTGGCGTCAATCAGAGGTTTTATGCTTAGATTATACGTTACATTCATGGTATCGCATGCTGAAGCACAATTATTGTTCAACGCTCCTTGCAGAATCCAGTTTTTAATCAGTTCTATTTCTTCGGGCGTGAGAGAATCATACTGATCAGGTGGTGGCATTTTGTCATCAGGGTCTGTTTCAGTAATCACCTCATAAATTTCGCTATCGTTGGGGTCAAAAGGTTGTACTTCGCCCGTATTCATGATGTTTTCATAGTTGTTAAGAATTACCCCGTCTTCGGCAGTAGCCGGATCATGGCAACCGGGAATCGCGCAACTGCTCACAATTAGGGGGAGTATATCCTGTGAGAAATAGACCGAATCAGGGTCGCAGGGCTGCAGTGTGTTTCCTCCGCCATTTCCGCCATCGGTAAAGGGAGGCGGTTCGGGAGGTGTGTGGGTACAAGCCAGCAGGATCAGTGCGGTGCTAACAATAATAAGGTGGAGATGCAGCTTCATGGAGAAACAATAATCTTTCTTTAGATCAAAAGTATGCATACATCGTATGCCTTTTAATGTCATTGCGACGAACAGGGATATATTCTTACTGAGCAGGGTTTTGGCGAGAAATCCATTTTCTGAACGCAGGTGACCGTTCAGCACTTACAGTTGTATAATTAATGTTGTGGGCCATCGGATCCAACGTGAGTTGAAGCCTGCCCTTGCTCCGTGTCTCCATACTTACGATGCTGTTTCTCTTCACGATCATGTTCCTATTGATTCGAAAATATTCCTTTGCCGGCAAGTATTCTTCAATTGCACTCAAGCTTTCGTCCAGAGGATAGGCCTTGCCAGAGCTTACCACAGCATATGATGCCTTGTGTTCTGAATAGTAATACGCGATGGATGAAGCTTCAAGAAGGAAAAGTTTCTGTCCGTACCTCACTAAAAATTGCTTTTCAGGAAGCCTTTTCATGGTAATTTCTTCTGAGATGCGCGCATAGTTTCGATCTGGCAATTCATACCCGGTTCGATCCTTAAATTTTGTCAGGCTTTTTCTCAGGGCATCAAGATGAATTGGTTTTAACAAGTAGTCTATTGCGTGGGCCTCGAATGCCCGAATGGCATATTGGTTGTAGGCGGTCGCAAATATTACGGGAATCTTTGCATTTGATTTGGCGAAAACTTCAAAGCACAATCCATCTGCAAGTTCAATATCGCTAAAAATTAAGTTCGGCTGAGGATTGGAGAGTAGCCATTCAGTGGCTTCAAGGCCAGTTTCAAGAACTGCATCAACAACAAGGTCGGGAATCAATTCCTTGAGTAGGTTTTGCAGTCTTTCGGCAGCTGGCCATTCATCTTCAAGTATAAGGATGTGCATGCTAGCTTTGAATAATAGGTAATTTTACAATGAAAATTCCGTCCTCAGCGCTAACAATTATCTTTCTATTAAACAGCGCTTTGTATCTGTTTTTAATATTTGCTAAGCCCATACCGGTCCCAGGTTCCTTTTGAACCTTTGGTATAATTCTATTCTCAACACAAAGGAATTTTTCTTTTTCATGGAAATATATTTTAAGGGGACTCGACCTTGTTGCGATGTTATGTTTTATCGCATTCTCAGCGAGCAATTGTAAAGTGAGCACAGGGATTTTACTATCACTAATTTCCTGACTCAGATCAATTTCTACTTGTATTGCATCACCAAACCTTTTTTGTTGCAAATAAATGTACGCCTGTAAGTTTTCGAGTTCAGCCTTGAGTGTCACTACTTGTTTTTGATCATTGTCAAGCATCTTTCTGTAAAAATCAGAGATACGCTGCAAATAATCTGCTGCTTGCTCGGATTTGGTCTCAATGAGATTCATTAGCGTATTGAAACTATTGAACAAGAAATGAGGGTTTACCTGCATTCGAAGGTTAGTTAACTGAATTTGCAATTGCTCCTTTTCAACTTGTCGTTTTTGGGTTAACCGTTTGATCCTAAAATGAATAAATAAGGCCGTGGTACAGCCAATGAGAGCAATTACAAAAGCAATAAACCAGACTTGCTGGTAAATTGGTTTTGCAATTGTGAATGTGTGTTTCACCGTATTTGACTCATAAAACATACCCATAGTTCCTGACTGTACTTCAAATGTGTAAGTGCCAGCAGCCAGATTTGAGAATATAGCTTCTCCTGCTTGAGTGCTTGTGTATTCCTCATCATTTAGCCTGTATCTAAATGAAAGCGCTTTAGGATTTTGATGCCATATTCCTGTAAAGTAGAATGAGATATGATTTTGATCAGAATTAAATTTTGAGAGATGGATGTCAACTGGTTCCAGATTTACATTCACTTGATAGAGTGATATTCCGGGGACAGGTCTCCCCAACTCAGATGGATTGAAAGAATAGATATTTTTTCCGGAGCCGAAGTATAAATTCCCATCTTCATCCAGGGCAACACTGTGAAGGTAAGCACCATTGAGCTTTTCAAAACCCGCATCTTCCTGTATATGAAGTTGTACTTTTTCAGAGAGAATCTCAAGCTTGCCATTTCCAAGTATGAACACACCGCCCGCAGTGCCTCCCGCATGCATCATTTTCTCATCACTGCTGGCGCTGGAGAATGACTTTTTGAGCAACTTTCATTCTGCAGTTATTGTATATAGATCACTGGTTTTGGTATTCAGCCATACGTTGTCACCATCCGCACTAAGGCTATATACAGTGCTATTTTCAATGATGCTGTCAAGCCGTAATTTTTGGAATTTTCCTGAACCTAATTTGAAAATTCCCTTACCATCTGTACCTAAATAGATTCCCTTTTCTGTAGCAAGTACGGAATAGATGTAAGTAGAGCCAATTGCTTCGGCCGTAGGATGGACTAAAACAGCGCCATCTGAATCGATACTTGACAAGCCTCCCAGACTAACTACCCAGACCGTATCCCGGTACAGCGATAAATCGAGCACATTGTCATCTGGCAATCCCGAGGCAACATTGAATTGTGTGATTGAACAAGTGGATGGATTGATCTTGAGCAATCCTTCATTAAAGGTCCCTACATAAACATAATCTCCAGTTGATATGATGCGCGTGGTAATGGTTCCCACTGGCAATGTGCAAGATTGAATAAGGGTGCCAGAATTACGCTCCCATTGGAGTAATTTTCCTGAAGTTGCTCCATATAAGTGGTCTCCTTCTACCGCAATTGCAGTGATTTCTGCATTTGCACTCTCCGCAAGCTTGCTAAAGCGCAGGTCGATGGTACTCAGGTGTCCATTTTTATGAAGTACCAAAAGCAATCCTTCATCAATGTATATGAAATCGGCAGCATCATCGGCATTCAGCATGTGTATGGGATCAGGGTCTATTTCCCAAATCCCATTATCAGTCAGTACAAATAGGGATTCCTTACTCTTTACGAATTTCTGAATTTCTGTAAGTCCACTGGCTATGGACGCAGAAAATGTTCCCTTCTTTATTGAGAATACTCCTTGATTGTAGGTGCCTGCAAGCACATCTCCACCCCAGTCGGTGATTGAAGTAGCCAAGGAGAGTTCCTTGAATTGACGCACCAACCCTAGATGTTTATCTGAACTTCTAAACTCAAGTATGTCTATTCCTCTATCTGTACTGGCAATAAGTTGCTGAGTTTCTGACTGCCAAAGCGTTTGATAAACTACATCATCTGAAAGCCCTTGTTTGGCGTTGAATCTGACGCTGTCTGATGCGTTGGCCAGTAGCACTCCTTCACCATCTAGCGAAAAGCATACCCAGGAGTCAATCACTGAAATGTGGTTGATGGTTGATGTTGACACTGATTTATTTAGCACCAGTTTGGTTCCGGAAGATACCAACAGCGCCACATTCCCATCACGATTGCCCACCCACAAACTGTCCCCAGAAGCGCAAAGGGCGGAAACACCAACGATATCATCATAAACCCTTTCACAGTCTGTACCATCAAGCCTGAGTATACCATTGCCATCACCAATCCAAATTATTCCCCGGGGATCTTGGACTATCACATTGGCTTCTTTGAAATTGGTAGGGTAGGCTGGGGATAATTCCTTTGTAAGAGGTTGTGCTTGCGCACCTACTGCTATTATGAGGCAGAAAATGGTACTTAAAGAAGGTCTCAAGTTTTGGCCTTTAGGATTGCGGAGACATCCACTTTGATCACTTCGGCGATTTTCTGGTGAACCACGCGTGGGATTTCAATACCGTGGTCTTTTAGTGGAATGGAGAATTCGGAAGTGATTTTTATGGTATTTCTATCCAACCATGTAAGTTTTGCTTCTATAATCCGTGCCTTTTTCATCCCGTGCAGATCAAGTGTTCCTTTAAGCGTGATGTTGGTTGGGGATTGTGTGTAACCGAAAGGGCCTAGTATTTTCCCTACAAATGAAGAAGCGCTATATCGGTCTATCTCCATATAGTTTTCATAGAAATGGGATTGTTGTAACTTACTGTTGAAGCCAACAAAGTTTTGAATCGTCACGCTTATTGCAAACTCACCTGTAGATGTGTCAATAATGGCTTTGTACGTATTGGTTTCGGCAGAGATGATCTCAAGAGGTGCTTCCGATTTGAATTTAATAATGCCTGAATCCAAAAGAAAGTGTTGTGCATTGATGATAGTACAGCAATACCAAAGTAAAGTCAAAAGCAAGGAAGCCTTTCTCAACAATTATTTTTTTAATGAAGGTACAACCAAAATCAGAAAACCTGCCACATAAGTATGCTGCAGGTTCAATATATGTATTACAGAAAATTGAGATCTACTTGATTCGTGATTCTTTTATGTAAGTGCACACCTTGATCACATCAAGACCATTGCTATACACGGTGCAATTGAGTCTAATGACTTCTCCAAGTATTTCACTGTCCGGTATCCGAAGCAGTTTTTTGAAGTCTCGGCTTTTGAGGCCTGTATATTCTCTGTAAGTCATAAGGAAATGCATGAAGTTTACTCGAGCATTTTATATTTAAACAGGATTTTGGATTGTAAAGTTTCTTTTGGCAAAAAAAAAACCGCCACGTACATTACGTGGCGGTAGGCTTTCTTGAAAGGTGAAAGGGTTAATTCTGATCCCAATAAACGGGTGTAAGAGGATCCCCAACCACTGTGGCATTTGAATTATACAATCGCTCACTTTGCGGAGTGGGCAAGCGAAGTGGAATACCGGTAAGGATTGCGTCAGGATTTGGAGCAAGTGTAGGTATACCCGTTCTTCTCCAGTCTGAGTAACACTCGATCTGAGCAAAAAGTGCAATGTACTTCTGGATCATTATTTTTTCTTGTGTTATCGTACCGGCAGTTTCACTAGCGAATGCATCTTCAAATTCTGCAGGTGCCGCACTTCCGGTAACTTGTAAAACTGAAGCAAGTACTGCGGCATTGTGCGCATCAGCTGCAGGGCCGGGCGCCGATGCTCTCAGATGTGCTTCTGCTTCCAGAAATTTGGCCTCAACGTAAGTTACAAGGGGCACGGGTGCCGAAGGTGAGGCATATAGTGGACCGAGATAAGATGTGCTTGCATCCGATGGGTCATCAGATGGCGTGCCGCTGTATCCACCATTGTCATCTTCACCCAGGAAGAAACTGGTTCTGGGGTCGTTGTTGTTCACAAGCAAGTTCACGAAAAGTTCGCTCACCCTGTAGTATCCTTGACGGTTTGATTCAAACGCATCCCACTGATTGTTTGCATTCCCACCAAAGAATATCATAAAGGCATCATTACCCGAATCGGTAGCGCCACTGCTTTGGAGGTACGACAAGGTTTGCGTAGCTGAACCAGAAGGATCTATAGCGCTCAACCTATTTGCATATCGCGCTTTAAGAATCCAGGCAGTTTGTAGCCATTTCGCAACATCTCCATTGAAAATCATGTCGTCTGCGCCTGGCACAAATGCATTGTCTTCAAGTGGTTTTGATAGGTTTACAATAGCATCGTCGAGCAGGGTCTGCATTTTGCTTAGTACTACCTGCTGCGATTCATAG
Source organism: Cryomorpha sp. (assembly GCA_041749535.1). Classification (GTDB taxonomy): domain Bacteria; phylum Bacteroidota; class Bacteroidia; order Flavobacteriales_D; family Cryomorphaceae; genus JBBQZU01. The sequence continues at coordinate 24,963 of JBGTBE010000113.1, forward strand.
TTAGGTTTCAAGTCGACATCATTGCCTAACCCTCCCTCATCAAAAGGCACATCACCCCAAAGGTCTGTAGCTATTCCAATATTGAGCGCTAAAATAACCTGAGCAATTCCAGCGTAATACGGACTCTCACCGCTGAATTCCCTCACAATATTCTTACAGTCAACAACTGCACCAGCCCATATTACCTCCCATTCATTCTCATTGCTTATCTCAGTAATATTATACTGAGCAATTTCTTGAGATTGTGAACCAGCTATAGTACCAGATATTTGTCCACCGAATACGAGACTCTGACGTGTAAGCTGACCGCAGTATGATGCAAACGTTGCAACTTGAACATTGGCCATGAGTAGTTCAGGAGTTACTTCAGCTGGATCGTTAGGAGAAACAATATCATCCTCCAAGTATGAATCACATGCTGATATTCCTGCCAGTACAACGCAGAAAACTGCGATATTGAAAGTTGTTTTTAAAGTCTTCATAGTTTTCTAGCGTTTTTAAAAGGTGAAGGAAACTCCTAGTTTGTAGGATTTGATACCAGGATTGTTGAAGTAGTCAAAACCATTCAGGTTAGAACCTGCACCGGTGAGACTGGTTTCTGGATCCACTCCTTTGTAATTGGTAGAAAGCCAAAGGTTAACACCAGTGAAGGTGATATCTATAAAACCGATTTTGGATCCTTCACCAAATTTCAGACGGTAGGCGAGCGATAGATCTCTAAGCCTTACCCAGTCTACTGTTTCAACAAACTCTTCAGCAGCCCCTCCTGCATCACCAACTACAAATCGATAGTAGTCTTGTGCGCTGATTTCAACAGTATTGGCTTCACCAGATTCGGTTACTCCTTCTACGATGTACGTGCGCTCCCTGTCTTCTGAGTCTGCTGATCTTCCAACATTGTTAAGCCTGGCGTATGTACCGTTCCATACATCTCCACCTTTGCGGAAATCAAGTAGGAAGGAAAGTGTCAGGTCCTTGTAGCTGAATGTGTTTCTTACACCAGCTAGCCAGTCTGGAATCCAGCTTCCAATGTTGCCTGTTTGGCTATCGATAAGCGGACGACCGTTGGCTCCTATTATAATGTTTCCGGCTGAGTCTCTTCTCCATTTCGTTCCATAGAATACACCAATTGGCTCCCCAACGATCGCAAATGAACCAATAGATGCGAATGCAGCTTCAAGGTTTACTTCCTCAACACCTGCTGCAAGTTTGGTAACTTCATTGTCATTGGTTGACCAGTTAATATCTACAGACCACTTAAAGTCACCGTCGCGGTATGGATTGATGCCGAGTTGAAATTCCCAACCTTTATTCACCATTTCAGCAGCATTGGTATACTGGCTGTCATAGCCAGAACTTTGAGCTACTGGTACAAAGAGAAGCACGTCCTTGGATGTTTGGTTGTAATAGGTCGCATCAAGAGAGAACAAATCGTCCAGGAAGCTCACGTATAGACCAAATTCATTTCCTATAAGTCTTTCTGGCTTAAGGTCAGGATTTCCGAGAACGTCTGAAATGCCATAACCATTAATTGGGCCGTAAGGGAAGGTAAGTCCATTGGTAAATCCATCTGTATAAGTTGGAGTTACATAGTACGTTGCCGTATTGTATGGTTCAGGAGCAATACCTACTGCCGCAAAGGAGTACCTAACTTTACCAAATGTGAGCCAGGAAGGTTTGTTATCCCACAACTCCGTGAATACAATCGAAGTGCTCGCTGAAGGGTAGAAGAAATTGTTATTGTTTAGCTCAAAAGAAGAACTCCATTCATTTCTACCTGTAAGCGTAACATACAACCACCTGTCGTAGTCCAACTCTATGTTTCCAAAGAATGCGAATGTTTTGAGTGTTTCGCTGTAATTGGAGGAATAGAGATCAGATGTGTTTGCCAGGTTGTAAAAATTGGGGATAGACATTACCCTTCCTCTTGAGAATACATCATCGAAGTCATTTATGAAAAAGTTGTGACCAAGTGAAACACCCAAATTGAGTTTTTCAGTGAGGCTTTTTGTATAGCTTAGGATGAAGTCACCATACAGTTGATTTCCTGTAAGTCTGTTTTCATTTATTTGTCCTACTTGTCCCAGGTCATCATTGTTGGAGGATACTGCGAAAATTTGTTTGCGACTGTCAGCGTAGGTATCCACACCTATTCTGTAGGTTGCTTTTAAATTTTCAGTGATGTCAAGGTCTATATACATATTTCCCAGAAATCTGCTCACATCTGATGTAAATGGATTTTCGTTTACAGAGTACAATGGGTTGTCATAAGCAAAGAAGTAAGTATTGTTATAACCCTGTGATGTTCTGTAATTCCTTACGTCGAAGGTATTCGGCATTCTGAACAGTGATAAGCTGACACCTGATAAGTTACTGCCATTTTGAGCCATTGTTCCTGAGGATTTGATGTAGTTGGCAGTTCCACCAACTTTAAGTTTCTCAGTGGCTTGTAGGTCTGCTGTGAGACGAACGGAAGTCCGGTTAAAATCTGTGTTTGGAATAACACCACTTTGCCTGTTGTCGCCTATTGCTAAACGAAAAGAAGAATTTTCCTGACCTCCTGTGAGCTCAATATTGTTCACAAAGGCAACTCCTGTTTCGTAAAAACTGTCAGTATTGTCAAATGTTTGAGCACCGGTCTCAGCATTGCTTGGCCCCCAGCTATTTGGCGTTCCATATGCAACATCGTCAGCCGAATTGAAATACGGAGCATTGTCGTATCTTTCATCAGGTCCGGGATCCGCAAGATCAATAGAGTTACCATTGATACCAGGCCCATATGTATCCTGGAAATCAGGAAGCTTATTTACCTGAGACAGTTCAATGGAAGATGATATTTTAACACCCACGCCTTTTCGTGCCATTTTACCTCTTTTAGTGGTATAAATAATGGCACCGTTACCAGCTCTGGCACCATAAAGTGCAGCTGCTGCTGGTCCTTTGAGAATAGTTACCGATTCAATGTCTTCTGGATTGATGTCAATTGCCCTATTGGAATTGTTCACCCCTTGAAGATTGGCATTGAAGGGATAGTCCCGCGGTGATGATTGGGTAGTGCTGTTATCAATGGGCACACCGTCCACCACAATCAAAGGTTGATTTTCACCCGTGAAGGTAGAAGGACCTCGGATAAGGACTTTGCTGGATGCTCCCGGTGTTCCGCCTGATCCAATTACCTGCACACCTGGTGCCTTAGATGCAAGTGCCTGAATCACATTTTGAGATCCTGACCTATTCAGATCATCACTATCCAATTCACTTACAGCATAGCCCAAGGCTCTCTTCTCCTTGGAAATTCCAAGTGCTGTAACAACCACCTCATCCATTAAAACCCCACTCTCGAGTTTCACGGTAAGATTCGTTGTAGAACCAAGTGTTACTTCTTTGGACTTCATACCAATAAAGCTCACTACGATAACTTCGCCAGCGGCAGCTTGAAGGGTAAATTTGCCATTGAGATCGGTGGCGACTCCTTCTGTTTTACCCTTTATAATCACAGTGGCACCTGGCAGGGTTTCGTTGGTGGCGGCAGACGACACCGTTCCGGTGTATGTAACTGTTTGCCCCAAAGCGAGGTGAGAGAAAAAGAGTAGCGATAGCGTCATCGCCAATGTTAATGTAAACTTCATAGGCTCTAGTTTAAATTGGTTAAATAGGTTAAGTCAATTCCATCGATTTACACTTGAACGAAGCCAATCGATAAAGTGAAATTACCAATAATTGTGAATTATTAACTCTGTGTTAATATTTATTTAAGGTTTCGTAAAGGTTTGGTGAATGCAATTGGCAATGTAAGTGGATGATGTTCAGGTATAAAATATTGCTTTATGGCATAAAAAAACCACCGCACGATTGGTGCGGTGGTTCATAACTAAGATGGATTCTATGTGGAAATTACATCATACCAGGCATTCCACCACCCATTCCGCCCATTGCAGCGGCACCTTTTTCATCATCCGGCGAATCAGAAATTACGCACTCAGTGGTGAGCAACATACCAGCGATTGATCCGGCATTCTCCAAAGCAATTCTAGAAACTTTAGTAGGATCAACCACACCTGCCGCGAATAGATCTTCATATTTCTCCGTGCGGGCATTGTAGCCAAAGTCACCTTTTCCTTCACGTACTTTCTGCACGATGATACTTCCTTCTCCACCTGCATTTGCTACTATTTGACGGAGGGGTTCTTCAACTGCCCTTCGCACAATTTGTATACCTGTATGTTCATCATCATTTTCGCCTTTCAGAGCCTCGATTGCACCGATGCATCGCAGATAAGCAACGCCTCCACCCGGAACAATACCTTCTTCTACGGCAGCTCTTGTTGCGTGAAGGGCATCGTCTACGCGGTCTTTTTTCTCCTTCATTTCTATTTCAGAAGGTGCACCTACGTAGAGTACAGCTACTCCACCGGCTAATTTAGCCAGACGTTCCTGAAGTTTTTCTTTATCGTAGTCAGAAGTTGTAGTTTCTATCTGGGCTTTGATTTGATTGATGCGCGCGTCAATACCAGATTTTTCTCCCGAGCCATTTACTACGGTGGTGTTGTCTTTATCAATACTTACTTTCTCGCATGTTCCTAAATCTTCAAGGGTTGCATCTTCCAGTCTGCGGCCTTGCTCCTCTGAAATCACGGTGCCACCAGTTAGAACTGCGATGTCTTCTAGCATTGCTTTACGGCGGTCTCCGAAACCAGGAGCCTTAACAGCTGCAATTTTCAGTGAACCACGTATTTTGTTCACTACAAGTGTAGCAAGGGCTTCTCCTTCTACATCTTCTGATATAATTAGAAGTGGCTTGCCTGTTTGGGCAGCTTTCTCCAGTATTGGAAGCAAATCCTTCATACTGGATATCTTCTTGTCATATATCAGAATGAAGGGATGATCAAGTTCTGCAACCATTTTCTCGGCATTGGTTACAAAATATGGTGAAAGGTATCCGCGGTCGAATTGCATACCTTCTACAATATCAACATAGGTCTCTGTGCCTTTTGCTTCTTCTACTGTAATGACTCCTTCTTTTTTAACTTTTTCCATAGCCTCAGCTATAAGCTTGCCTATGTTGCTATCATTGTTCGCAGAAATGGTGGCAATCTGCTCTATTTTAGAGTTGTCGTCACCCACTTCTCGCGAAATCTTCTTCAACTGACCTACAACAGCCTCTACAGCCTTATCTATTCCGCGCTTCAAATCCATTGGATTTGCACCGGCTGCCACGTTTTTTAATCCCGCAGTTACCATTGCTTGCGCTAGCACTGTAGCTGTGGTGGTTCCATCTCCAGCCATGTCGGCAGTTTTTGAAGCCACCTCTTTCACCATTTGTGCACCCATGTTCTCAATTGGGTCTTTCAATTCGATTTCTTTGGCCACTGTCACACCATCCTTGGTGATGGTCGGAGCACCGAATTTTTTGTCGATGATTACATTTCTGCCTTTCGGGCCCAATGTTACTTTTACCGCATCGGCCAATGCATCAACGCCTCGTTTCAATTTCTCTCGTGCGCTTACGTTAAATGTGATTTCTTTTGACATATTACTTCTTTTTTTTTTCGGTTAAAATTGGAATCAGTTGCTTGACACTACACCAAAAATGTCGCTTTCACGCATGATGAGGTATGTACCTCCGTCTATTTTGATTTCAGTACCAGAGTACTGACCGTATATTACGGTATCTCCCACCTTCACAGTAAGTGGTTCATCTTTTTTGCCATTTCCTACGGCGATAATAGTTCCTCTTTGAGGCTTTTCTTTGGCTGTGTCGGGGATAATGATACCACTAGCGGTTTTTTCTTCGGCAGGCGCGGCTTGAACTAGCACACGGTCTGCAAGTGGTGTTACGTTTACTGACATGGATTAATTGCTTTTAAGGTTTGATTCTGCGCTGCCCATAAAGCGTGCCACAGCAGGGTATGTGAAATCTTAGCAGATTTTTGGCAGTGGAAGGCAAAAAAAAATGTCAGTGTGTCACTTACACTGACATTTTTAATATCTGGCCGTATGGTTTACTCTTCTATTGCTTCTGCATCTGGCTGTGTGGGTTGCTCCATAGGTTTCTCCTGGTAGCGGGTATCCACATCATTCACAATTGTATTGTTAAAACTTGCTGAAGCAAGGCACAGCACAAAAAGCGCTATTGCAAGGGTCCAGGTACTTTTCTCTAGGAAGTCAGCTGTTCTTTGCACTCCACCAATCTGATTGGCAGATCCAAAGCTAGAATCCAACCCTCCCCCTTTTGGGTTTTGGATCAAAACAATCAGTGCCAGAAAAACACAAACCAAAATGATTAGCACATAAATGAAAATTGCCATAATTGTCAGGATTTTATTTTCTCTTCTACCTGCTTTTGCAGGGCCGCAAAGTAAATGCTTTTTTCTGGATATTTCAAGCATAGATTGGCGTATGCTCTGGCAGCTCTTTTATAATCACCTTGTCGCTCATAAATTTTTGCAAGGGTCTCTGTTGCAAGAGATTCATCCTCAACTAAACTGTGCTTGCCCAATTGTACTGACGAAAAAAATGCTTTCTTCACAGGCGTTATCTGAGGCGACTCTTGTATGAATTTTTCCAGCAAGATGGCTTCATTTTTTGAAGATTCAGATTGCTTTGATTCTATATTTCCGATTTTAAGTAACCATTCCCCGAAGGTGTTCGCTTCTCGTTCATCCGATGAGATTGTTGTACTCTCGTGTTCAATTTCTTGAAAAGATTCGTTTACAACTATTTCGCCTAACTGCACGAGTGCTGCACTCATCACTTCCTTTTCCAGAGGCAGTTCAGATAGTAAAGGTTCGCTTTCAAGAGGAAGACTACCAATATCGGGTCTTTCATCATCTTGCTGCCCGATTTTGTTGCTTGGCAAAAGGTTAGCAGAAGGTGATTGAATTGGTTCGACTTCACTGACCGAATTCAAAGCTGGAATGTTCGCTTGAGGTGCTACAGTACTTTCATCTATGTTGAGCTCAGCTGAGCTATGAGATCCTTGTTTCTTCCTGGTATATTGATAAAGCTTCGCCCGATCATTGACATAGATAGATGCCAAATTGATCTGATCCTTCATTTGAATATTGTCATTGTGACTTAGGCCAATGGCGTAAAGCACCTGGAGTGCACTGCAGTATGGGTGTTGTTGCCTCAACAAATCAATTTCTTTCAAGGTGAAGCTATCTGCCACCAAGCCTTGACGAATCATATGTGAGAAATCTTTTTGTAGCATTACCAAGCTCCAAGGGATGCATCAAATATATCCTGAATCAGCTGTTGATTTATTTCTTCCACTAAGCTCGCTTCAACATCGCTAAAATTATTGGTAGAGGCATAATCAGCGAACCTACTGAAGGTCTTTTCGAAATTCTTTTCGCGCTCAAAGGTGTTCACGTATTTTACCTTTATAGTAATGGTAAGCCGGTTCAGAGGGGTGATTTCTTCGCTTGAAATAGATGCATTTCCAGTAACATATCCAGTAATCAGTCCTTCATATTGAAGGTCTCCTTTTTTATCAATAAGGTCTAACCTGGTTTGCGCAAGCATGAGGTCCTTCAGAGATTCAGTGAGAATAAGGTAATAATTGGGGGCGGCAAGCGGGGTTGTGCTCTGAAAGGTTTTAATAGAAAAGGTTTTTGCTGCCGCGGGTATATCAGCTCCAGTAAAGGAGTAACTCATACTGCACCCGCTCAGAAGAGCCGATAAGAGAAACATTGAAACCAGGTATGAACCGTATTTCATTAATTGATTATTTTAGATCGTACTCCTTAATTTTTCTGTACAGTGTTCTCTCACTGATACCAAGCTCTTTCGCTGCATTTTTTCTTCTGTTCTTATATTTTTTCAGGGCTTTCTGTATCAGCTCTCGCTCCGTATCTTCAAGCGATAAACTTTCTTCTACTTCTTCATGCTCATCAATCTGAACCCTTGTAGCAGATTCCATACCATAAGTATCGCTTCTGTGTTGAGGGATGATGGGCTTGGATACAGCCATCGGTTCATACTGATTGTAAAGGCGGTTCATAACTGCATTTGAACCTGAAGGAGCGAATTCTTCTCCGGATTGATTGTCTTGAATGATGTCAAGGACAACAGATTTTAGGTCGTTGAGTTCCTGCCGCATATCAAAGAGTAATTTGTACAGAATTTCCCTTTCGGTAAAATCACCAGCTGCTTTCTCTTGCCCTAAAGTGGCCGGCAAATTTGTAGATTGATCGTGGTTGGGTAGGTAATTTGTCAGCGTTGAAGCTCCGATTTCTCGGGCTTCTTCAATTACAGAGAGTTGCTCTGTGATGTTTTTAAGTTGACGGATATTTCCCGGCCAATAGAAATTTTCCAATACATCCTTTGCATCTTCGGTAAGCCTGATGGCAGGCATGTGGTACTTTTCAGCAAAATCAACTGCAAACTTTCTGAATAATAAGGCTATATCTGGCTTGCGATCCCTTAGAGGTGGTAAAAATATGGGCACTGAACTAAGCCTGTAAAAAAGATCTTCGCGGAAGCGGCCCTGATGTATAGCTTTGCTCATGTCAACATTGGTGGCCGCTATGATTCGAACGTTTGTTTTCAGAGGCTTCGATGAGCCCACCCGCATATATTCGCCTGTCTCTAACACCCTGAGTAATCTTACCTGGGTTAAGAGCGGTAGCTCAGCAACTTCATCGAGAAATATGGTTCCACCATTGGCCACTTCAAAATACCCCTTCCTGGAGTCATGTGCTCCTGTAAATGCGCCTTTTTCATGGCCAAATAGTTCTGAATCAATGGTTCCTTCAGGAATAGCACCGCAATTTACTGCTATATAAGGGCCGTGCTTTCGTTTAGAGAGATTGTGGATTATCTGTGGCATGTTCTCCTTTCCGGTTCCACTTTCACCTGTAATCAGCACGCTGATATCAGTGGGTGCTACGTGCACGCATATTTCAATTGCCCTGTTCAGAAGTGGTGCACTACCTATAATCCCAAACCTTTGTTTTACTTGTTGTATATCCATATTCAATTTACTGATTTGCCTATCAGCGTGGCTGAAGTACAATCAATGATCTTAACATTCACATATTCTCCAGGGTTGTACATACCTTTTGGGAACACTGCAACTGTGTTTTGGCTGGTGCGACCGTAAAGTTCGTCTGGGTTCTTTTTTGAAATACCTTCAACGAGCACTTCATAGATTTTTCCAACACAGGCCTGATTTCTTTTCAATGAATTTGCACTCTGAACTGTAATGATCTCCTCTAGCCTCGCTTGTTTTAATGATTCTGGAACATCGTCTGTGTATTTTCTCTCTGCAAGTGTTTTGGGACGCTCTGAGTATTTGAACATGTATGCATATTCATAACCAACTGATTTCATCAGTGAAACAGTATCCTTATGTTCAGTATCAGTCTCACCGCAAAAACCTGTAATAATATCTGTGCTAATGGCGCATTCAGGCATGATCCTACGTATTGATGCAATTCTTTCAAAGTACCATTCCCTACTGTATCCCCGGTTCATTCTATGCAACACATCAGTATTGCCGCTTTGTACAGGCAGATGGATGTACTTACATATATTATCATATTTGGCCATTGTCTCTAGCACTTCGTCTGTCATGTCCTTTGGATGCGAGGTAGAGAAACGTACCCTTAACATTGGATTTACAAGTGCTACTTTTTCAAGTAGTTGGGCAAAATTTACGGTTGCTTCCTTTGGCTCTATGATTTCTCCTTTCTTTGTGATGTTCCACCTGTAAGAATCAACATTCTGGCCAAGGAGGGTCACTTCACGGTAACCTTCCTGGAATAAATAGCTTGCTTCGTGAAGAATACTCTCAGGATTTCGGCTGCGCTCCCGACCTCTGGTGAAAGGAACTACGCAGAAAGCACACATATTGTCACAACCCCTCATGATAGAAATGAATGCTGTAATTCCATTTGAATTCAGGCGTACCGGATTTATTTCTGCATAAGTTTCTTCCCTGGAGAGTAAAACATTTACGGCCTTTTGGCCATCGTTTAGCTCTTCTAATAGGTTTGGCAAGTCTCTGTATGCATCGGGACCTACAACCATGTCAACCAGCTTTTCTTCTTCTAGTAATTGCTCTTTTAAGCGTTCGGCCATGCAACCAAGAATCCCAATTGTAAGTCCTGGTCTCGTCCTTTTTGCTTTGTTGAAATGATTGAGGCGGTTTCTAACCCTTTGCTCAGCATTGTCGCGAATTGAGCAAGTATTTATAAGAACAAGATCTGCATCTTCTGCATTTCGGGTGGTTTCGTATCCTTCCTTGGTAAGAATTGAAGCCACAATCTCACTGTCAGAAAAATTCATCTGACAACCATAGCTCTCAAGGTAAAGCTTTCGTCCGTTTCCTAACGATGGACTGTCGACTAAGATTGAATCTCCTTGCTTGGATTCATTAATTATTTTTTTGGATTCGAAGGGCATGTATTATGCGCATTTAAAATGTTTACAAAGGTACTGAAAATTGAAATATGTGTGACAAAATGGCATGATGCTGAGGGGATTTTAATCGCCATTCCATTGAGAAGAACAAGATGCATGTTTGGTGAGCTAGCAGTAAAAGGCAAAGATTTAAATTCATTGCTTTACTTTGTGCCCGGAATTCAAATTGAAAGTGTCCGCATAAGAAGTATAAGAATGGCGAAAAATCTGGTTATTGTAGAGTCTCCTGCCAAAGCCAAAACCATTGAAGGTTTTCTGGGCAAAGATTTCACAGTGAAGTCGAGTTATGGGCATGTCAGGGATTTGAAGAAGAAAGGGTTAGGAGTGGATGTTGACAATAACTTTGCACCAGAATACGAAGTATCGGCCGACAAAAAGAAAGTGATTCAGGAACTGAAAGACCTGGTTAAAAAATCAGATATAGTATGGCTTGCGACTGACGAAGACCGCGAGGGTGAAGCAATTTCCTGGCACCTTGAGGAAGCACTTGGATTGAAGAATAAAGAGACAAGAAGAATCGTATTTCACGAGATTACAAAGAGCGCCATTACCAAAGCCATTGAGAATCCGAGAAGTGTGGATTACCGACTGGTGGATGCCCAGCAGGCGCGTCGTGTTTTAGATAGATTGGTGGGATTTGAAATCTCACCCATCCTATGGAAGAAGGTAAAACCATCCTTGAGTGCTGGACGGGTGCAATCTGTAACTGTAAGGCTAATTGTGGAGCGTGAACGCGAAGTTCAGCAATTCAAAGAGGAAGTAAATTACAGGGTAACAGGGGAGTTTTTAATCAATGGAAAGTCGTTTAAGTCAGAGCTTTCAAAGCGATTTGCTCAAGTTGATGATGCTTTTGCATGGTTGGAAGCGTGTAAGGATGCGGGTTTTAAGGTTGATAACCTAGAGGTAAAGCCAGCCACTAAAACACCCGCAGCTCCATTTACCACATCAACTTTGCAACAAGAGGCTGGTAGAAAGCTTGGGTTTTCTGTTGCCCGTACCATGTCAGTAGCCCAAAAGCTATATGAGGAAGGAAAGATTACCTACATGCGAACCGACAGTCTCAATCTGTCTGATACAGCGATAAACGCGGCGGTGAAAGAAATTTCGTCAACTTTTGGCGAAGATTATTCTAAACCCCGAAAGTTCACCACCAAATCCAAGGGTGCGCAAGAAGCCCACGAAGCCATTCGCCCAGTGGACATGGGAGCCCGCAGCATTCATGGCGATAGCGCTGAACAAAAATTATATGACCTTATCTGGAAAAGAACCTTGGCTTCTCAGATGGCAGATGCTAAACTGGAGAAAACCAGGGTAGTAATTGTTGTGAAAGGAAGTTCACCCCTTCTTAATCAGGCCAATTTTATTGCACGCGGCGAGGTGATCAAATTTGATGGCTTCCTTAAAGTTTACATGGAAAGCTCCGACGACGATGACACCTCAGATGGTGATGAAGACGGCATGCTTCCCGCAATGAATGTAGGCGATGACCTAGGAATGAAATCTATTGTAGCGACACAACGATTTTCTAACCACCCACCCCGATATTCAGAAGCGAGCTTAGTTAAAAAACTGGAAGAACTCGGCATTGGCAGGCCATCAACATATGCTCCTACAATATCTACTGTTCAAAAGCGGGGTTATGTTGTAAAAGAAGACCGAGAAGGTACTCCGAGGAACTATACAGTGATGACGCTTACACCAAAAGGTATTGTAAGGAAGGAGCAAACGGAGAATACAGGCGCGGAGCGGAATAAGCTATTTCCAACGGATATTGGAATGGTGGTGAATGATTTTCTAGTTACCCATTTCGAGCGCATCATGAGCTATGATTTCACAGCTAAAGTGGAAAAAGAGTTTGATGATATTGCAGAAGGAATGCTGAATTGGACTGACATGCTGAAAGAGTTCTATAAATCATTTCATGTAGCTGTAGAAAATACCTTAGAGAATAGTGAACGAGCAACTGGAGAGCGGGAGCTTGGAAAAGATCCGCAAACAGGAGAGAATATCATCGCACGTTTGGGGCGATATGGCCCTATGATTCAGATCGGCCACGCTGAAGGTGATGAAAAACCAAGGTTTGCCAGTCTTCGCAAGGACCAAAGTATAAACAGCATTTCGCTGGAAGAAGCGTTGGAATTGTTTAAACTTCCTCGTGAGGTAGGTATTTTCGAAGGAGAGAAAATGACTGCCGCAATCGGTCGGTTTGGACCTTATATCAGACATAAAAATGCTTTTTACAGCTTGCGTGAGCAGGATGGGGATGACCCCTTGACCATCGAAACCGCTCGCGCAGTTGAAGTTATTGAGAAGAAAAGAAAGGACGACAGTGAAAAACTGATCAAATCATTCCCACAGAATGAAGAGATGCAGTTGCTTAATGGAAGATGGGGACCCTATTTGAAAGTTGGAAAAAACAATTATAAGCTGCCCAAAGGAACAGATGCTGCTGCTTTGAGTTATGATGATTGCTTGAAAATAATGGCGCAGGATGCAACTGCTACCAAGACATCCTCAAAATCCAAAAAAGCTATCAAGCGTAAAAAATGAATTGGATAGAAGGATTTCTATTCTTCTTGAATGCTGTGAGCAGCGATCTAGTGTCAAAGGATCCAGGCACAGTTGGTGGTCTTGCTGATATACATACCGACAATCATATTCCCGATATAGAATCAGCGTCCATCGCAATTGTGGGCATCAGTTCAGCAGAACCTCAACTGCGTTTGTCAGGTGCGGATGCAATAAGACGAAAGCTTTACAAACTTTATCACCATGGCAATGATATCAGGCTTGCTGACCTTGGGAATATTGTATCTGGATCAACAGACAATGACAATGAAACAGCCCTCCGTGAAGTAATTTCACCACTTATAAGTAGAGGTATTGCAGTGATTATAATCGGAGGTAAGCAGCAACTGACATTCGCAAATTATCGCGCATACCAAGTTCTAGAAACCACAGTCAATATTGCAACCATTGATTCCCAGATTGATTTGGGTGAATTTAGAGACAGTCTTGGAGGTCATAATTATCTGAGCAAAATAATACTTCATGAACCTGGATTTCTATTCAATATTAGCATTCTTGGTTATCAGACCTACCTTATTGATCCAGAAAGTCTGGCACTGGTTGAGAAACTTTTCTTTGATGCACATAGGATTGGTGCTTTGACTGCCGACCTTCGGGATGCTGAACCACACCTGCGCAATGCAGATATTGTGAGTATCGACATGAATTCAATTAGAGAATCTGATGCTCCCGGGACCTTTCAACCCAATGGTTTTACAGGCGAACAAATTTGCCAACTATGTAAATATGTGGGCCTGAGTGATAAAACCTCGTCCATTGGTATTTATAACTATAATCCGGAGCTTGATTCAAATGGTCAAGGTGCGCTGCTTATTGCTCAAATGATTTGGTTTGTATTGGACGGATTTAGCAGGAGAGTCAAGGAGTATCCTTTGATTCATAAAAAGGACTTTGTAGAGTATAAAGTGATTATGCCTGGGGCAGGAGATGAACTTATATTTTATAAAAGTGTCAGAACCGATAAATGGTGGTTAAATGTGCCTTATACCACAACTTCGTCATTTGGCAGACCAAGACCCTATGTTTTACCATGCTCCTATAAAGATTATGAGGCAGCATGCGAAGGAGATGTTCCTGACATTTACTGGAGAACATACCAAAAACTTACTTAAAATTCATCGCTCCGGAATGCAAGATTGACTTACCTGAAATTGTTGATAACGTTAAAAATTTTTGCTGGTCTCGGAATTTAGTTATTTTAGCACCAAACTTGCGCCTACAACCCCTGACTTTAGGGGCTGTTTTCGTTTAGGAAACGAACAATTCATGAAGAAAATTTTCGTCGTAGGTGCTGTAATTATCAGCGCTTTATCAGCACGTGGTCAACAAGATCCACAATTTACTCAATTCATGTATGATCGCCTCTCTGTCAATCCAGGCTTTGCCGGAAGTCAGGATGCAATCTGTGCAACTTTGATTGGAAGAAGACAATGGGCAGGATTTACAGGCCAACCAAATACAGGTTTGCTAAATGTCTCTGCACCTATTGCATCAATAAAGAGTGGAGTGGGAGCAACGGTTTATCTAGATGAACTTGGACCTATTTCCACAACGGTTCTGAGACTTTCATATGCATACCATATTAAAATATCTGGAGCTACTAAGTTGGGTCTGGGTGTTTCTCTTGGTCTAATAAACAGCAGTCTTAACAATGAGTGGATCGCTTATAATTATAGTTCTGACGGCGTGAATCAAGGAATAGGTACTGGTGTTGGTGACAACGCAATTTCTCAGTTTACCGAGAATGCAAGCACTTTTGATGCATCTTTCGGAGCCTATTTATACAACCCGAAGTATTACGTAGGTTTGTCAGCTACCCACTTGAATGAAGGCGATCTTTCTAATATGAATATCACTGTTGCGAGGCATCTCTATCTCATGGGGGGCTACAATTTTGAACTATCTCCACAATGGATGCTTACACCACACGTCCTTGCCAAGACGGATTTAGCATCTACACAATTTGATGCAAACGTGACCGTTATGTACGACAACACCATTTGGTTAGGAGTTTCCTACAGGCTAGAGGATGCAGTTGCTCCAATGGCAGGATACCAATACCAATTTCCAAATGGAAAGAGCACTTTAAAGATTGGTTATTCATACGACTTTACTTCATCACAATTGAACAACTATAGCAGCGGAAGTCATGAACTTATGCTAAGGTATTGTATGAGCATTGAAAAACCTCTACCAAAACGCGTCTATAAAAACCCACGGTTCCTTTAATGTATTTTGAAACCTGCATTAACATAGTATCGTATCAAGAAGCGCTGTAAATGAATAAAACGAGGATTATTAACCTGCAAGGCATGAAAAATCTGCTTTTTTTGTTGACGTTTGCTACTTTACTTGTCAGCTGCGCCAGCGGTGATCGGGGTGAGTTGATCGGAGTGCAGCCAAGAGAAGAATGGGAACAGTACAACCCTTATGGGATGAACTACATTCACTTTGGCAGCTATGTCATGGGGCCTGATGATCAGGATGTTCCTTATGCCCATGTCAATAACACAAAACGTGTTACGGTGAGTGCATTCTATATGGATGACACTGAAATTTCCAATAATGAATACCGACAGTTTGTCTATTGGGTCAGAGACTCAATAGCACATCGTTACTTAGGTGAGGCTGGTGTTGGTGAGCACGTGACCGAAGAAGATCAATATGGAGACATTATAGATCCTCCTATTATCAATTGGAAGGAGAGAATTAAATGGGATGGAGAAGAAGAGCGAGAAGAGCTTGCAGATATGTTTCTACCTGAATACGAGCGTTTTTACCGACGAAAAGAGATTGACACCCGGAAACTTAAGTTCGAGTATTTCT
>JBGTBE010000114.1:0-11697 GCA_041749535.1 Cryomorpha sp.
TATCAGCCTTTATTCTTTACATAAACAGTCTTTCTATTTACAAACTCCATGATTCCGTCTTTTGACAGCTCTCGCCCATATCCTGAATTTTTGGTTCCTCCAAAAGGCAATCGAGGATCGGATTTTACCAGTTCGTTTATAAAGTAAGCTCCGTCGCTTACCTTGCTGGCATAGGTTAAAGCCCTTTCGGTATCTCTTGTGCACACAGTCACTCCCAATCCGTAATTAGATTGTTCTGAGAGAACAAAAGCATGATCGATATTCTTGGCTTTCACCATAGCGGCAAGGGGACCAAAAGTTTCCTGATCAAATGCCGGCATACCTGGCGTCACATCACCTAAAATAGTAGGGTCATGGTAACATGCATTTTGATGGCCACCCAGTAGGAGTTTTGCGCCTTGTGAAACTGATTCTTTTACTTGTTTATTCAATTCATTTGCAAGATCAATCCTGGCGAGTGGACCAATATTTGTGTTTTCATCCAAAGGGTCACCAGCCTTCATTTCCTTCACGGCTTCAATGAATTTATTCACAAATTCTTCATAAATATCTTCCATTAATATAAAGCGTTTCGCCGCAATACAGCTTTGTCCACAATTGAGCATTCTTGCTGTAATGGCTGTTTTTACACTCTTGTCAATATCGGCATCCGACCATACAATAAATGCATTGTTGCCTCCAAGTTCCAATACCGTTTTTTTAAGTTGCCTTCCTGCAATTTCAGCAACAGCCGAACCAGCTCGTTCACTTCCGGTTAGTGTTACCGCTTTTACGGAACGATGAGATATTATTTTTTCGGTTTCATCGTGATGTACAATTAAGTTTTGGAAAATATAGGGCGGGTAACCCGCCTTGGTGAAAACTTCCTCGATTTGAAGGGCACAACCAAACACATTGGGTGCGTGTTTCAAAAGCCCGGTATTTCCGGCGGTTAGTGTAGGTGCGGCATAGCGGAAAACTTGCCAAAAAGGAAAATTCCACGGCATGATGGCCAGAACACCACCAATTGGGTCGTGCTGCACTAAACTTTTAGAAGCGTCAGATGGGATGTCTTCATTCGCGAGAAAGGCCTCTGCGTTTTCGGCGTAATAGTCGCATACCCATGCACATTTTTTAACTTCTGCACGGGATTCGGAAATAGGTTTGCCCATTTCCAACGTTATCATTTTGGCATACTCTTCCACATTGTCGCGGAGTACAGCTCCCGCTTTTTTGAGCAGGCTGCACCGCTCAGAGATGGATGTGTTTTTCCAAGATTCGAAGGCTATATTGCTTCTATTGAGTTTTTCATCCAACTCATCATTCGTAAGTGCTTTATATTGGCCTACGACATTTCCATTGAATGGGTTGATGCTTTTAAATTCCATATTTAATAAATTAAAAGTTCAAAAAAAGTAAAGATGAAGAAGCGTAGATATATGCAGGGGGTTAAAATCTTGCAGGAAATCTTGCCGCTACCGCCTCGGTATATACCAGGTCGCAAAGCGGCTCATAGTTGGGCTGCATTTCCGGTTGAAGGTGTATATATTTAATTGACTGATATATTAAGTGAAGAAAGGGCATTGTATGATGCCAAATTTGGATAACAGGGAAAGAAGAAGGCCCAAGGGTTTCTTGAGACCAATGCTTCTCCGTGTTTATTAAAAAAAGCTCCAACCTTTACTTGGTCAATGTACCGATCAGATTTAAATTAACTCGCTTATCTTCTACTATTTGAGAAGTATATTTTTCGCGAATGGCTTTGATCCAATTCTTTGCCCGGTCATTGAGTTGGAAATTATCGGTCATCATCCGCCCTCGCGATACCAGGATTCCCATGTCCGCGCCTTCGTATAAATAGTCACCTTCTTTCGCGATGTGCAGGAAAAACGCTTCATTTTCGGTCTCAACCGCTCTTCTATGGGTGTCCATACGGTCAAATTGTATGTGACCCGTATCGTACATTTTCCAAATTCCAGATTCGGGAGCAGATGACACATATTCAACAGTATCCTCGGTATGCTTAATAATCAATTGGCTCCACCCATCTATATTTTCCTGTCGGGCCCATCGTTCGTTCAAGTCTTTTACATCAAGCTTGTATTCAACACCCATCCACTCTAAAATATGGAATATAAAAAGTGGGGCATCGGCCAGGGCAAAAACGGCGTGGTTGGTTATAGAACTTGCACCTGTTACCCTTGGATTTAATTCACCAAGGTATATTTCTCCATTGTCCTGATCGATCAGAAAATCCAATTCAAAATATCCTTTGTATCCTTCTTTTCTAAGCTGATTTCCAAAAAGCTGTGTAAACTTTGTTGCCTTTTTTCGAATATCTTCATTAAAAGCATTTGGATAAATTTCATTTCCGCACCAGCCACCTTTATAAGGTGTCATCTCTTCAAAGCCCACAAGTTCTGTCATAAGTGGCGCTACAATTGTTCCGTGCTGCGTAACACAAGCTTCAATTGCAGAGCCTTTGCAATTGATGCGTTTCATTATTTTTACTTCTTTTTCTTTAATGATATCCTCTTCATATTTCAGATACTCTTCTTCGCTAGAGATAAAGAATGTTGTATGACCTGAATCGCCAAATGGGGTTTGAATTACGAGGTCTTCTCCAAGTGCTTTTGAAACTTCACACAAGTGCTCATAACTTTCTACTTTGGAAAGAACATAAGGGACACAGGGGACTCCGGCCTTTTCAGCTACTCGATTTGTGTTTACCTTATTATCCATGAAGGTTCGCATCTTGGCAGAAGGAAACATAATCTCAAGGCCTAATTTTTTCGCTAGTTTTTCCGTTTTCTCATCAAACATTAAAAACATAACCTTACCCACGGTTTTTCCTTTCTTCCTTGTGGTCAAATAATCTTGAACTTCGGGATGTTGAAGAAGGTAATTATTGATGTCTTCAATGCTTGTGAAATCGTCATGGGGAATTTCTTCTTTGGGGGAAAAAACGTTCGGGTGTTTTCCATCAAAGCATTCTATGTGACAGATAAACTTAAACCCCTTGATCCACTCATCAGCTCCAAGCATGTTGAAATTGGTGGCGCTTATGAAGTACAGAGGAATTTCGTTCTTATAAAAGTATCTTCTTATATCAGCTATACCGTTGAGCACGGGAGTGGCCGAAGTTTTCTTAGATGGTGCTTTCTTGATGTTAGCAGGTTTGGTATCCTTCTTCAATGCAATTGTTTCTTTTAAAATCATTTTTGTTTTTTAGGTTATTTAATTAGTTGCTTTTCCATTTTCCCAATGGATATTCCACCTATGGAAGTGGATATTTTATGCCGGTTCAATACTTTATCCTTAAATACCCGTAGTCCCAAATCAGAGCGGTATCCATGTATTTCACTTACATCGAGTGCTGTAAGAAAATTGATTATTTCATCGCTTACAACCTGACCCGGCACCAGCACTGGAAATCCGGGTGGATAAGGAATGACAAATGTGGAAGCAACGAGATTTCGTCCTTTCTCCATAATTGACAAACACTCATTTAATGGAACGTATTCATAGTTCTCCTCATCGTAAGCCAGAAAGTAAGCTTCGCGCAAATTGCCGCCAGGAACACCTGGTGCAGCGCGAAATGAGTGATGAAAATAGCTAAAGTCAGGCAGGGGAGGGACTTCTTTTGTCAGAGAATAGATTCTTTTCTCTCTTATTTCCTTTTCTTTTTGGCTCAAGGACTTGAGTTCACTGTCCAACTCATCGGCAATTTTCAATAGTGCATTCGTCAAATAAGTAACACTTCCCCTGGTGGTACCAATGTTTGTCATAAACAGCACCGTGTTTCTGGAAGTTTTATTGATTTGGATATTGAATTTATCCATCAAATACTTATTCTTAAAGGTGTCGCCATCCACTCCGGTTTTTCCAATGTAGAGGGTTATTTTGGTAGGATCGAGTACAAATTCATCCTTCTCCCAGGCTTCATCCATTCTGTTCCAACCTTCATCCCTGCTGTAGTATTCTTTCAGA
Organism: Cryomorpha sp.; assembly: GCA_041749535.1. GTDB lineage: Bacteria > Bacteroidota > Bacteroidia > Flavobacteriales_D > Cryomorphaceae > JBBQZU01. The sequence goes on from JBGTBE010000114.1 coordinate 3,970, forward strand.
CCTGTTTGGCGGTATTTACCTGGAATAAAATCGCGGACGGTAAGTACATCAAAGTACTTGCTTAATTGGGGATTGTCGTTCACCTTCGCCCGGAATATCATGGCCATTTCTATGCTTTTTTCAACCAACTCAAAACCTTCGAGCTGTACCTGTCGCCGACCAATATCCAAGGAAGCGAGCATCTGGTAATTTGGCGAAGTGGACGTATGGGTCATATAGGCTTCCTGAAAAGTATTTTCGCTTTTCCGACGGAAATCTTCGTCCCAAATATGAATCATTGAGCCCTGACGGAAGCTACTCAGTGTTTTATGGGTGCTTTGCGTGGCATACACGCGTATTTTGACTTTTTCCGGATCGGGTAGTACAGATTGCTCTCCGTTATTCAGCCCTTTTACATATTCGTTGTATTCTTTTTTGTATTCGGGACTGTTGTATTTTTTATAAAGTTTTTTAGCCGTGTACATTCCCGTTCTCTGCTTGTAATTCTTTGCGAAACCTGCAAATGCAAACCATGCTTCATCCCATAGGAAAATCATATCCGGCTTTATGGCCAGTACCTCTTCCATAACGCGTTCTACATTGTATACAAGCCCATCGAAAGTACAATTCGTTAAAAGCAACATTTTTACCTTATCAAGTCTCCCGGATTTTTTGAGCAACAAGAGCTTGGATTTAATTTGTTCCAATGGAACCGCTCCGTACATAGAATACTCCTCTATAGGGTATGAGTCTAAATAAACCGGAAATGCACCTGCCAACACCAGCCCATAGTGATGTGACTTGTGACAATCGCGGTCGATGAGAACAACATCAGTGGGTTTCACCAGTGCCTGCATTACAATTTTATTTGCTGTAGAAGTACCATTGGTAACGAAATACGTGTATTGCGAACCATAGGCATCCCTTGCCATTTCCTGTGCTTTTTTAATGGGACCCGTTGGCTGCAACAGGGAATCAAGTCCACCCGTCGTGGCTGATGTTTCAGCCAAGAACATATTTCGACCATAAAATTCCCCAAAGTCATTTATCCACCTTGATTTAAAGACTGAATTTCCACGGGATATAGGCATAGCGTGAAAAACCCCGGTTGGTTTTTGACTGTATTCCACCAATGCTGAAAAGAAGGGGGTGTTGTAACGCTCCGCAATACCACGCATGATGGTGAGATGTAACTCCTGTATATCTTCCGTTTGATAAAAAATACGTCTGAATCCTTTAATTGTGGTGTCTTTCAGGTGCCCCAAGTCGGTATCCGTCACATAGTAAGTATCCAGCTCAGGCCTGAACCGTTTAATTAAATCGCCTATAATGGGTCCTAATTCGGTTTCGGCTCGGGTTGCAAAATTGAGATTTGTAACCGATTCAATGTACGGTTTGATTAAGGGAGAGATTACTTTGGAAGCGTAGGGGGGCGCATAGCGTATTACGACTGCCTGAATATTATGATTAAAAAGTAATGCGATCATTGCGTCCTGAAAAGATCGCTGTACTACTACACCATAGGTAAATTTGTCATTAGCACCGCGTAAGGCCCTTAGACTATGCCTTAAATTATATTCTTCATCTTCGGATATATCATCAACAAATAATACTTCGAAATGATTTTTTCGAACGGTATTTTGCTTTTCGTGCTGCTCGGCAGATTCCATGCTTTGCTCATCGAAATCAAGAAAGTCGGAATTACTTCTGTAACTGTCTCCGACCAATTGTTTGGTGGTTTTTGCCACCATGTGGCTCAGGGAAGTATATTCCCGGCTGTGAAAAGCATTTTCAAGTTTTTCTATTCGACCTTTTCCCGGGGATGCGAAAAAGCATTCTACCCCCTTAAGATCCTGAAGTAATTCATTGATCTTATGTTGATGTGTTTTTTCATTGCCTGATCCGTTTTGGCAATGAGTGAGTTCGGAAGTTTCAATTTTTAATTTATTCCAATAATCAACCCTTAGTTGGCCAATGTTATAATATGGTGCACTTTTTGTTTTTTTCGAAATCACGTTTTAATTGTTAGAGTGTAAAGCAAGTTTATTCCCTTGACTATCAAGGAAAATGGCAAAATAACCAGCGTCTTTTTCTATTAGAGTTTTGGACATTATTATTCTCCCGCCGGCTTCTTCCACTTTATTCAGTACGTTTTCCAGATCATCTCCACCGTTTAAATAGATTAATGGACCGGTATCACTGGGTACTGACCCGGGACCAGCGATCACTGCACCACCAATTCCGGAAGTGGCAGGGAAAAAGGCCATTGAATTTTCATTGGTCACGTTTTGAACCATTTCAATCCCATAAATGTGGTTGTAGAAATGGACAGCTTGTTTAAAATCGATGGCCGGAATCTCGAACCACGTCACATAATTTTTTAAAGTTTCATGCTTTTTCTTTTTACTCATCGGTATTTGACCCATAGTTTTCTTTTTTAGATAAATCCATCCCCTTTAAAGTGGACGGGAGAGCTTAGTTGCTCTAATTCATTTTCTTTCATTTTCAATTTTGTGAGATCATCGAGTCTTGACGGTTTTATCAATGGCCCCAGAGAATCCAAATAGGGTGTAGCTATGTTTGGTTGGTAGATACCAAAGTGGCCACTATGGATGTGATCTCTGAAACTCTTTAGTGGTTGCCCCAATCTCAGAATTCCCAATTCTCGGCTTCTTCTTGCTCTTTCGATGTTCAATTCGAGGGGTATAATTTCTTCCGTACCTTCAGATTGGTGCAATACACGCCCATCAGGTCCGCATACTATTGATCGACCGCAGCCACCCGTATCCAAACCATTCACATCAAAGAAATAGCATTGGTTTACTGATGCCATGGCTCTCACGATGGACAATTCAATGTCCCGATCGATCGTTCCAGACATAGTAGGGTGCATAATGACATCTGCTCCCATTACGGCCAGTGTGCGAATGGTTTCTGGAAACCACATGTCATAACAGATGGATACACCAAATCTTCCAACATCTGGAACATCAAATACGCAGAATTCTTTTCCGGGGGTTACTCCAACTTCATAAGGATAAAAGGGAAACATTTTGCGGTAGCGGGTAACGATCTCTCCTTGCGGATTGATAACCGTCGCCGTATTATAAATGATGTCCCCGCTTTTTTCGAAAATGGAACCTGGAAGCAACCAAATTCCATATTTCTTGGCCATTGCCTGCATTTCCGCTTCAAAATTATTTGGTATCACCTGAGCGGTATGGGTTAAGGGCCCAAATGCGCACAATTCACTAAACATTACCATTTCAATCCATGGGTAAAGGTTCATGGTGATGTCAAGTTTCAGCTTCATCATTTCCACATTGGAAGTGATTGCTGACACTTTCATTTGTATTCCTGCAATTGCGAAGGGTTTCATAGATTAGTTGCTTATGGCTTTTTTAATTTCGTTTTCTAATATGGACATCCCCTTGTCCAATTGTTCTGGAGTTATTACCAGCGGAGAGAGAATTCGTATGATGTTTTTGTGCGTTCCTGCGCTCAGCATAATTAGTCCGTTGTCGGAGCATCCATTAATAATTTTTGTACAGATCTCTGCATTGGGCTGATTGGGATCATTGTTATGCACAAACTCGATGCCTATCATAGCCCCTATACCTCTTACATCTCCTATTTCAGGGCAGTCTTTCATCAGAACCTTCAGGCGATTCATAATGGTATTCCCCACTACTTTTGCCATCGCATTCAGATCAATTTCCTTCATATATTTAATGGTGGCCAAAGCCGCAGCGCAGCAAACAGGGCTACCTATATAAGTGCCACCAATAGAGCCCGATTCAGCGGCGTCCATCACCTCAGCTCGTCCAACTACAGCCGCTATTGGCAGTCCGGATCCCAGCGATTTGGCATAAGTACTAATGTCGGGTTGTACACCGTAATGTTGCCAACTGGCCCAATGCCCAGTACGGCAGAAACCACTTTGTACCTCGTCCATAATGAGTATAATTCCATGTTTATCACAAAATGCCCGGAGCCCTTCTAAATATTTCTGTGGTATAGGATTAAACCCTCCTTCTCCCTGTATGGGTTCCAGAATGATAGCGGCCACACTTTTTATATCCACTAAATTCAGTGCGCTCTCGTGTAGTCTTTGGAGCTCATCTTTTACAAAAGTTGCTTCATCTCGGCTCCCCCGATACCTGTAAAAGTTTGGGAATGGAAGTCTATATACCTCAGGGGCAAATGGACCACAATTGTATTTGTAACTTATTTTACTGGTTAATGTCATCGCCATCATCGTGCGTCCATGATAGGCTCCGGTGTAACAAAGTATCGCCGGTCTTTTCGTTGCTTGTCTTGCGATTTTTATTGCATTCTCCACAGCTTCAGCACCCGTGCTTACCAGCATGGCTTTGGTCTTATCGCCATGAGGTAATATTTGGACCAACTCTTCACAGAGTTCAATATAGGGTTGGTAGGTTACAACATTAAAACTTGTGTGCAAATACTTTCCAGCTTGTTCCCTTATAGCTGCCACGACTGGTTCTGGACAGTGGCCTGCGTTTACAACTCCAATTCCTCCGGCAAAATCAATAAGTTCGCGCCCATCGACATCAATAATGATTGCACCTTTTGCTTCCTGTACTGTCGCAGTATTAAATATACCCACTCCATTTGCAACAACTTCTTTTCGTCTGTCTAATAGTTCCTGGGATTTGGTCAATAGTTCTGCCATATTGTCATTTTCGATTTCTGATAAGATACACAAAAGAATTGGGATAACAGCAATCGCTAGTTTTGTCAAAGCAATTTGCACTGCTAAATTGAAGGGTTGTCAGCTTGAGATTGCCCCCTATAGAATAAGTCGTGATATGCTATTTTTGAACTTTTTTTAAAGCTATTTTATGTAGCAATTTCGTTATTCACTATGAAGTATTTTTTGGTTTTTGTCCTTCTTATTCTCCACGCCCCGGTGGCCTTCGCCCAGAAAACACCTGCCAATCCTTTTGCGAAAACAGACAAACTGGCCCTGGCGCTCCCTGATTCCGGTGCCAAATCTGTAGAAGGCATTGCAAGGTATATCAATGCCCAATTCAGTACCAATGAGGAGAAAGTAAGAGCCGCTTTCATTTGGGTGGCCCATCATATTGCCTACGATGTGGATGATATGTTCACCATACACTACGAAAAGTCATCTGAGGTAATTGCATCCCAAACACTCAAAGCCGGAAAAGGGGTGTGTTCGGGCTATGCAGCCTTGTTCTATGAACTCTGCACCCAACTATCCATTCCAGGCAGAATCGTGGAAGGGTACACGAAGCAAAGCGGTTATATAGACTTCGTGCCTCATGCATGGTGTGCCGCCCTCGTGGACAGTACCTGGTATCTTTTTGACCCCACCTGGGCATCGGGGTATGTGAACAATGAAAAATTCACACGAAAGCTCAACAATACCTACTTTAAGGCGAAGCCCGAAGTGCTGATTCGTTCGCACATGCCTTTCGATTTCTTGTGGCAGTTTATGCCGTATCCGTGGACCACCGCTGAATTTTACAAGGGGTCCGCACTTCCCAATGACACAAAAACCTTCTTCAATTACAAAGACAGCATTGCTGCCTACGACCGCCTTACCCACATTGAGCAACTTGAATCTACAGTATCGAGAATGGAGCGAAACGGGGTAAAGAATGCCGCCGCTTTTGAGCGGCTCAAATTCTTAAAAACCGAAATTCAGATTCTCCGTCAAAACCAGACCGTAGACCTTTATAACGCGGCCATCTACGATTACAACGAGGGTGTTTACGCCTTCAACGCCTTTATAAAGTACCGCAACAGCCGCTTTATCCCACCAAAGTCTGACGCCGATATACAAGAGATGCTCAACACGGTAGATACCCACCTTGCCTCAGCATATATGAAATTGGATTCTATTCAGAAACCAGACCCATCTACCACGGCTATGATGAAGCAATCCAGGCGCACTATGGAAGACTTTGAAAAGGAGCTCAAGGGGCAGCAGGATTGGTTAAGCCTGTACTTCAGCAAAGGCAAGTCGGGGAGAAAGTCCATGTTTTACAAGTACACCTGGTTTGGGATGCCGTTGAATTGAGGGTGAACGTGGCTTTTTTATCGATAAGTTGTAAATAAGCGTTTGGGGTTGAAATTTGAAGAGCTGAACTAATATGGACGTAGGCTCTGCTGTAGGACAAGTATCAATTAACCTTCCAAAAATAGCCTTTCGGGTTGTCCAAAATATTGGAGGTACACTAATACATTACTTTTTACTGAATAAACAGGGGTTCAAAGCGTTGAAATCATAACAGTTATATCAATCCCATAAGCCATCAAGTTATCTTCCATTTCAATTTTCTGTTTTACACTGTGTCCCAAGATCATTGCAAGATTTCCTAGCTGACGGTAAGAAGCTATGCATTCTTATACATTGTTACCACCTGTGTTTTTATTTTAGCTCGATTTTCTTGATGATTTTACTGCCATTCGAGAAATCAGTAAAAACAATTATATACTCCCCAGGACTCAAATCAGTGAGATTCACTCTTGCCAGTTCACGATGTAAGGGTATTCGTTTCATTATTTCTTCATTCACCGGGTTATGGATGGTTAAAAGCGCTTCTGAATCTATTCGTTTTAGAACAAAATTTCGGTTCGTAATAATTATGGGGGTAGTAGCTCGAAAGTCTGTGGTTGTGTAATGGTATCCTTCGGTGTTGACAATGAGTTCAATCTTAATTTATTCACCTACCAATTCTATGTTTTGCATGTGGTATTCTGGTTCGGGTGTTACATTCAGAATAATATCATATTCGGTGTTAGATGGAATAGGATCAAGATGACCTGACTCCATGTTTTTTGGCAGATTTTCAAAACGCAGAGGAACTGAACTATCTGAGATGTTTTCTACAGTAATTGTGATTTGATAATTGTTGCCGACCACTCCTTCCATTTGGAAAGTATGGTTAAGGATACCTATTTCTTGTCTCGCCCCATATAAATAGGTGGGGATTCCGCTTGTGTCCCTTTTTATAACTCTGATTAATTGCCAATTTGAGTCATATTCATATGTTTTATACCAATCAGCCTTTGAAAGATAATCCGCAGATTCTCCTGTAGACCTGAATCCATTTGTTGTTTTAATATAATCAGTATGTGCGCCAATGAGGGTGTCTTTCGATTCCGGGTTTGACATGGAAAGCACGAAGGTGTCTGGCTTAAAATCTAAAGGAGTATAATGTATAGCGTGTTTTTTATATCCTTCGGGGAAGTATTCCATCCATATCCCTGTTTTTTGGCCATACCCATTTTTCTTGTTGTATTCTTGCGAATGCACAATGCTTAAAGACAAAAGAAAGATTGATATTGAAATGAATAGTTTCATTGTTTCTTTTGGTGGTAATGCACGATAAGAGATGTCGAAGCTTACTAATAGAAGTTAGGCAATCTTATACAATTTGTGTGCCTTGAATGGTATATATAGATTTCTTTTGAAAAAAATCTCAAAGGGTGAAAGTCCCTAAAACGCTGGGGCCGTGACCAGAAGAAAAGTAAGTCGCAAGGTTGCTACTCTTGAAGGGCAGCTCTTAACAGCCGCAAGACTCTACAACAACATTTCTCAGCAACGGATCGAACCGTAACCCCCCGACCAACTACACCTCAACATTTAGCCAGATTTTTCTAAAGCTTTTGCACTGGCAGTTTTATATTTTGTGGAAAGAGCTCGTAAAGTGCATTTATTTTATGATCTGCGATGCGGTGGAGTACTTCAGTAAG
>JBGTBE010000115.1:0-23191 GCA_041749535.1 Cryomorpha sp.
AGCCGGGCGATGCGCTGGTCAAAGCTATTCAATCCCGTAATCAGTACATCCTGATCCCCATCCCCATCCACATCTGCAGAAGAGATGGAGCCGTTAGATACACCTTCGAAGGGCGTGTCGCTCACCAAGGTATAGTTTCCACTACCGTCGTTCGTGTAGAGCTTTGCGATGCGCTGGCCGGCGTTATTCGATCCCGTAGTGAGTACATCATGATCCCCATCCCCGTCCACATCCGCAAAGACGATTGAGCCGGACAATACCTCTTCAAAGGGCGTGCTACTCACCAAGGTATATCCCCCTATGCCATCATTGATGTACAGTTTGGCAGTGCCGAGATTTGAATTGTTCAGCCCAGTGATCAACACATCCTGATCCCCATCACCGTCCACATCCGCAAAGGCGCTCGAGCTGAATCCTACATTTTCGAAGGGCGTGCCGCTTACCAAGGTATAGTTTCCACTCCCGTCATTGGTGTAGAACCGGGTGATGTACCCGTTGGTAACCTGCCCCGTTATCAGCACATCGAGATCATTATCCCCGTCCACATCTGCAAAGGAGATGGAGCCGCGATTTACCCCTTCGAAGGGTGTGCCGCTCACCAAGGTATAGTTTCCGCTCCCGTCATTGGTATAGAGCTTCGCGATGCGCCCAACAAAAAAATTAATGAACCCGGTAATCAGTACATCCAGATCCCCATCACCATCCACATCCGCGAATGCGATGGAGCCAGATGATACACCATCGAAAGGTGTGTCGCTCACTAAGCTGAAGTTTCCGCTGCCCTCGTTCAAATAGAGCCTTGCGATGTTCTCCTGAGCAGCGCTTTGACCTGTAATCAGCACATCCTGATCTCCGTCCCCGTCCACATCGGCAAATGCGAAGGAACTAGCGGCCACTCCTTCAAAATCCAAAATGTTCTGGGGTGCCGGAGGCAGTGGAAGTACTTGTTCAAATTGAATTTGGGCATTCAGGTGCGTTGAAACGAAAAGCAACATCACCATCGCGTAACGGGAAGCAGCAAGAATGGGGGTACTGCTGAGAATAGAGGATGGAAAAAATACAGTTACGAAACGAAAATCATTTTTCACTTTAGAAGAGTTTTTCTGGTTTAAAGCGCCTTTAAAAAATTAAGTTCGCAAGATAAGCCATAGCGATATAAAATGAAACACCAAATCACCATACATCCAAAAACCCCCTCCAGCCTAAGCTGAAAGGGGTTTCTTTATTTGTTTTGAAAGAAAAATTATCTCGCAATCATAAACTTCTCAATCACCACTTCTGCATCGGTGGTGAGTCGGTAGATGTACACGCCGTTTGGGAGGGCGCTGCCGTTAAATGTGTATCGGTATTGTTCATCAGCCTGTACGATCTGGCTCATGATGGTATGGAGATGGCGGCCTTGCATATCATAGACTTCAAGGGTATACCATTCATTGCTATTGGCTGTAAACGACACAATACTCTCTCCCTCGGTAGGGTTGGGTTGAGAGTGCAGTCCAAAGCCGCAGCTTGTGATGTTTATTGTAATTACATTCGATTGCACCACGCAGGGTGGCAATGAAGGCGGGACAATTGTGGCGGGATTTACATTAGAATACACAATACGCACAACACGGTAAGTGCCAGGACCAAACTGGTCAAAGTCGAATACACCAGTGGTATTGCTTTCCAGAACCGTACTGTAATTTTGCGATAGCACGGCCCACATAAAATTGGGACCTGCAGAGCCTGAAGATGTAAAGCTGAGATTAGAAGGGTTGCCATCATTTCCGCAGGCGGTGGTACCGTTGTTTGCTGTGATTGTCCCCCCGTTGAGGGCAACTGTAGTAATGCTGAGATAGTTGGAAAGGTCATAACATCCGCTCAGGTCGTTTACATTGTTAATTCCTAGCAATTCTGAAAGGTCATTTACTGAAATGTGGCCTGCAATATAGGTTACTGCAGGAAAATCCTCCAGATTAAAGGTACCTGTAGTGTTGATGGCTACTACTTGCAAATCAGACTGGCGGACTAAGCCAAATCTCCCCTGACCTGTATTTCCGGTTACCGTAAGTTGCACAATGTCTGATACCCCATCACCAATGCAGAGATTCTGGCGGGGACTTGGTGAAGAGACAGTGCCGCCATCAACAGCGCATGCAACTGCGACTACCGTTACTATAGCGGTGCAACTCTCCTCGTTTCCATTTTCATCAGTTACTGTCAAAGTCACTGAGTTTTCGCCGATATGCGAAGTGTCAAAGTCTGTTTGGCTCAGAGTGAGTATGGGTATGCCGCATGTTACAGATGAGCCGTTGTCAATATTCTCGGGCTGCAGGGTGGCGGTACCGGACAGGGAAAGAGTGAGGGTGTAGGGGGTGCAGGAGGCGGTGATCGTGCATATAGGCACACTTACGTTTCGATACAATCTGGCGATCCTTGAGCCGTTGGTTCCTAATCCCGTAAGCAGTACATCCTGATCATCATCCCCGTCCACATCCGCAAAGGCGATGGAGCCAAAAACTCCTTCGAATGGCGTGCCGCTCACCAAGGTATAGTCTCCGTTGCCGTCGTTGGTGTAGAGCCGGGCGATCCTCAGTTGGGAGTTCTTCGACCCCGTAATCAGTACATCCTGATCTCCATCACTGTCCACATCCGCAAAGGCGATGGAGCCAATAACCCCTTCGAATGGCGTACCGCTCAACAGGGTATAGCTTCCGCCGCCGTCGTTGGTGTAGAGCAGGGCGATATACAGGTAGGAGCTATTCGATCCTGTAATCAGTACATCCTGATCTCCGTCCCCGTCCACATCTGCAAAGGCGATAGAGCTATAACTAACCCCTTCGAATGATGTGCCGCTCAACAGGGTATAGCTTCCGCTGCCGTCGTTGGTGTAGAGTAGGGCGATCTTCAGGAAGGAGCTATTCGATCCTGTAATCAGCACATCCTGGTCCCCATCCCCGTCTACATCTGCAAAGGCGATGGAGCTTCTTTGAACCCCTTCGAATGGCGTGCCGCTCGCCAGGGTATAACCTCCACTGCCGTCGTTGGTGTAGAGCCGGGCGATGTGCTGGTCAGTGCTATTCAATCCCGTAATCAGTACATCCTGATCCCCATCCCCGTCCACATCCGCAAAGGCGATGGAGCTCTCTTGAACCCCTTCGAATGGCGTGCCGCTCACCAGGGTATAGCTTCCGCTGCCGTCGTTGGTATAGAGCCGGGCGATGCGGCCTGGTCCAAGTCCCGTAATCAGTACATCCTGGTCCCCATCCCCGTCCACATCCGCAAAGGCGATGGAGCTATAATAAACCCCTTCGAATGGCGTGTCGCTCACCAGGGTATAGCTTCCGCTGCCGTCGTTGGTGTAAAGCTGGGTGATACGACCGGAGCTACTTAATCCCGTAATCAGTACATCCTGATCCCCATCCCCGTCCACATCCGCAAAGGCGATGGAGCCAAGAGAAACCCCTTGGAATGGCGAGCCACTATCAAAGGTATAGCTTCCGCTGCCATTGTTGGTGTAGAGCCTGGCGATCCCATTCCAGGTGATATTAAATCCCGTAATCAATACATCCTGATCCCCATCCCCGTCCACATCCGCAAAAGCGATGGAACTATATTCAACCCCTTCGAATGGCGTGCCGCTCACTAAGGTATAGCCTCCGCTGCCGTCGTTGGTGTACAACCGGGCGATGAGCTGGGAGTTATTCCTTCCTGTAATCAGTACATCCTGATCCCCGTCTCCGTCAACATCCGCAAAGGCGATTGAACTGCGATACACCCCATCGAAGGGCGTGCCGCTCACTAAGGTATAGCTTCCGCTGCCGTTGTTGGTGTAGAGCAGGGCGATCCGCTGGCTGGAGCTATTCTCGCCTGTAATAAGTACATCCTGATCCCCATCCCCATCCACATCCGCAAAAGCGATGGAGCTATCAGAAACCCCTTCGAAGGGAGTGCCGCTCATTAAGGTGAAGTTCCCACTGCCGTTGTTGGTGTAGAGCAGAGCCTTCCGCTGATTAGTGTTATTCAATCCTGTAATCAGTATATCCTGATCCCCATCGCCGTCCACATCCGCAAAGGCGATGGAGCCTGATTCAACCCCTTGGAATGGCGTGCCACTCACCAGGGTATAGCCTCCGCTGCCATTGTTGGTGTAAAGCCGAGACTTCCGCTGGTTGAAGCTAGTCCTTCCCGTAATCAGTACATCCTGATCCCCATCCCCGTCCACATCTGCAAAGGCGATGGAGCTATTTAGAACCCCTATGAAGGGCGTGCCGCTCACCAGGGTATAGCTACCGATCCCGTTGTTGGTGTAAAGCCGGGCGATGCTGCCGTTACTTCCATATCCCGTAATCAGTACATCCTGATCCCCATCCCCGTCCACATCCGCAAAGGCGATGGAGCTACTACTAGCACCTTCGAATGGCGTGCCGCTCACTAAGGTATAGCCTCCGCTGCCATTGTTGGTGTAAAGCCGGGCATTGAGGCCGGTATTACCCAGCCCCGTAATCAGTACATCCTGATCCCCATCCCCGTCCACATCCGCAAAGGCGATGGAGCTCGATTGAACCCCTTCGAAATTGGAGATAATTTGGGATGCGGGAGGCGGTGGAAGTACCTGTTCAAATTGGATTTGGGCTTGCACATTTGCTGACGCAAAAAGCAGCAACAGAATTATGAAAAAATTGGTAATCAGAACGGGGCTGGTTGAATACCTAATTCTTTTATTCAAATTGGTAAACCTTGTAAGAAATAATGCTGGAAGGTTATCCGGTATTATGGGGAGAATAATTTTCATGATAAGTTGGTTTTTGATATTTTAATCCGACCGAAATTTTAGACAAGATAGAATTTATGTTTTGAACTTAAAAGAATAATTTCTGATAAATAGAACCCCCTCCAGCTCAAGCCGAAGGGGGTTTTCTTATCTGTTTTGAAAGAAATTTACCTCGCAATCATAAACTTCTCCATCACCACTTCTGCGTCGGTGGTGAGGCGGTAAATGTACACGCCGTTTGGGAGGGCGCTGCCGTTAAATTGAGCGCGGTATTCCACTCCTGCTTCCACACCGGCATTGAAGAGGGTGGCCACAGCGCGACCGCTCATGTCAAATACTTCGATGGTTGCACGTGTTCTGTAGTCGGCAGTGAAACTTACTGTTGATAGACCTTCGGTTGGGTTTGGCTGAGAAGCGAGCACTGCGCGTACTTCAACTGCATTTATTGTTTCTTTGATTCGGTTTTTGTGTGTATCGTTTAGGTTCATGCGCTTACAGTTTTAGACTTTTTTACACGCCGTTAAAGGTTTATTGTGGTCTATTTCACCTTGTTTGGCCTATAATAATCATCTTTATATCAGATTATTATGTTCATATGACTCACTTTTGATCAACAATTGAGTGAAAAATGATCGTTTATTTCACCCCATTTGGCGTATAAAATACCGGGTCCCTTTCAATACACCTTCGCTTTCCAATGCACCCTTATTACACATCGCTTTCAAAGATTTTTGAATTCTGTTTCTGGAGATCTCCTTTCCAATTCTTTGGTGGATATCTCTAATTGGAGTGGGGCCATAAATTTTCACATCCTGAAAAATGAGTTCTTCCAGCCTGTGGCCTTCAATGCGCCTGAGGGTAGTGCGGCCCTTAAAATTGACTTTTTTGAGGAAATCCGGATTTACCTGATATTCTGTGCCTTTTGTTCTGCCTCTTGATAAAACCAGCCCGAGGTCTATCAATCGTCCCAGCCAGTGAGACACCACATTGGGTGTATCGGGAAGGTTTAGTTCCGCTGAAAATTCAATAGCTGAAATCGAATTGTGTTGAGCAATAAGACCCAAAGAAATCAATTCTTTCATTTTCAACGCAAACTCCCCATTAGCCCGGTTTATGATGCTAACTATTTCAGGTCTGGAAATTCTTTTTTCAATAGTAAATTTCACATGATCATCGCCCTGATAGGGAATAGGAATATGTTTGGCATTGGAGAGCAACACCTGATACATTTTATCTATTCCGCTGCCTTCTTTATCCATCAGATGTAAATCAAAAAAGACTTGTGCCAGGTATGGGTTGCGTCTTACGTTTTTATGTAACACATTGGATGGAGTAACACCAATGGGAAAGAGCCCGGGGCTAATAACTTCCAGCCGGTCGTGATACAAGTGAATAAAAATGTCGCCCCGTGTGGTATATGGACGGTGTACCAACGCATTAGCCAATAACTCACGGATTACTTCTTCTTCGTAATTGGGAACAAACTTGCGGAACATTCCATCGGCTACATCTACTCCTTCTTTCCAATCGGGCACTTGTGTCCAAACGGATTCTATCAATTCTTTGGGATTCAGATGGTGGTTTTCCCACAGTATTTTATTCACAACTTGCCCAAGTTCATCAAATTTCAGAAAGTGAATGGTTGGAGAATAAAGCAATTTGGCCCTGTCATTGCGTTTCCCTAACCAAAGAACCCCAAGATTTGTAAGGAAACCTTTTTCGGCAAAAAAATAATGCTCCAATAATTCGTCATCGTTTTTTTGCTTAACATGAGTGGTAGTTCTGCTGGATTGGGCAATTGCATTTTTAAAGTTTGAAAATTTAACTGTATCTATATCCGCTATCGGGACTTTAGATATTTTGGTCTCCCAGATAAAAGATGGTTTGTCGGTAAATAATCTGGAAAGCTCATCGGGCAAAAGAGGCATGCAGGTGTCATCACTTCGATAGTAATATTTACCATCGGTGGTAGAAGCAATGGTAGAAGCACTGAAGAGCACTTCTAACGCTATGTATTCTGCACCATTTTCCGCAGTTTTTATTTGGGTATTTACGCCTACGTTTACGGTATTTTCAGCAATTTTCTTTTTGATCGTAAAAGGTAAATCTTTCTCAATAATTTGATTTTCAGGGGGCAGTACATCTCCATTTGCAATACCAATATGAATAGTGCCACCCCGGCTATTGGCAAAACATACACAATCCTTAGCCAACTCCTTCCAATTGGCAGTTTTACCTCTTACGGTTTCTAACCGCTTCTTTTCAATGAATTGGTTTTCTTTCATGCTGTCTCAAAGACTTGAAATAGATCAGCAAAGGAATTCAAATTGACTTTCACATCTTCCCATCTTTCCTGCTTCACATACACCGGATTGTAGGTGTATTCGCTTAGTATCGGCAGCCATCTTTCGCTGGGCGCCAATATTTTAAACGGGTCTGAAAAGTTCATTTGAAGTTTATGAATCGCTCAAATTTAATATTTCTGAATCTGCGCAGGTAAAAAAGTCTGATTGACTGTCTACAAAAATGCTTTGGCAAACAGCACCTTAAAAATGCTTTATTAAATGAAAATCATCAAACTAGAAAAGATTGGTTGCATACAATAAAAACCCCCTCCAGCTCAAGCCGAAGGGGGTCTTTAGTTCTATTTTGAAAAAAATTACCTCGCAATCATAAACTTCTCAATCACCACTTCTGCGTCGGTGGTGAGGCGGTAAATGTAGACGCCGTTTGGAAGTGCTGCGCCGTTAAATTCAGCGCGGTATTCCTGGTCGGGTTGTACTTCGGCGTTGAATAAAGTGGCTACTGAGCGGCCGCTTACATCGTACACTTCGAGCGTAGCGCGGGTGCCGGTATCGGTGGTAAATGTTACAATTGAAATTCCTTCGGTTGGGTTAGGCTGTGAAGCGAGTTTAGCGCTTGCTTCAACTGCATTTACCGGAAGGTTGGTATCCGTAAGTACCATCATGGCTGCGGCTGGCACAGGACATCCTGATGCAAGGTCGCCATTGGCAGGGGTAAACGGTGCGCCGTTGAGTTTAAGGTCGAAGCGCACACCAAGGTCACCTTCGGTGGTGCTGCCTGCGATCAGCTGATCCAATCCCTGAACGGAAAGCAGGAAGGTGCCATCGCCGCGACGGGCCAATCCGCTTACGCCGGCAGGTACGGGACCCAGGATCGTGTTTGCACCGTTTTCATTCACCAAAAAGGCACGGGCAGGACTGCGGCTTACGAGGATCAGTTCTCCATCGGTGGTGAAGGCTATGTCGCCACCCTGAATCTGACCGGCAGAAACGTATTCACCCTGGAAAGTTGCCGGGTTGAATCGGTAAATGCCTTGTGAGCTTCCGCTTGCGGCATATAGTTTTCCGTCGGGACCAAAGGCCGCGCCCATAAAGCCACTGAGGCCTACGTTCACACCAATTGGCAAGCTGAGTGTACCACCATCAGGATTGAGGGTCTGGAACACTGAATTGCTCTCACGGCCCAGATACAGCTGGTTTGAAGCATTGTCGAAAGCAAGGTTCACCCTTTGTGGCACAGAAACCAACAAACTCAGGTCGGCGGTATTCTCGTTTTCATCAAGGGTTATTTCGTACACGTCGCTGCCGCCTTGTGCGTTGTAGTCGCTCATAAAGTAACGGCATGGATCCGGTGATGCGCCCAATACTTCGAACACGGTGATGGTTCCGCTTATTTCATTTGAAACAAGTGCGTAGGCTTTACCGTCGGGTGAGTCAGAAGGATCAAGGTAAATAACGTACTCTGGTCCGTTGTCTCCGCCAAACGCATTAGGATCGCGGGTGTTTTTGTAATCCACAAACTCCACTGAAGTTGGGTCGGTAATGTCATACACCATTACACCGCCTATGCGCTCCAAGGTAATAAAGGAGTATGTTCTGCCTTTGATTTTGGCTACAGTGATTCCTTCGGGCTCAGGTCCTTTTGCACGGCTGCGGCTCTTGAAATTGTTGTTTTCATTGTCGCAGTTGAAGATGGCTCCAAACACAGGATCGGCAGCAGTAATCTGCTCAAAATCGTCGCCGCTGTCGTACACGAGTTCCATTGTTTCAGCATTGAAAATTGAGAACGAACGGGCACCTACTGCGTAGAGTTCATCGTAATCGCCATCGCCGTCGGTATCGCCCTGTATGTTTGAAATTCTCAGTCGACCAAGGTTGTATGATGCCTTTAGGAAATCGGCATGCGGGAAGGCAATAGAATCGAGAATGGTGCTACCTGCGCCCACTGTTGTGCGCTCGTTGAGCGGGCCGTATTCTTTCTCATCGCCTTCATTGGCGGTAACCAGGTATCGCTCTCCATTCACTTCATAGCTTGCCATTGCGTCGGGAATAAAGAATCCGTTGATAGGCCAGTTCGAAATGTGCACTGCTCCGCTGTTGTCGCTGGCGTCAAATCCATTTCCAAAGGCATTGTAATCTTTGGTACCCAATGCCTGCAGCGCGGTGTAGGTATTTGTGGTAAGATCGAGTGTAGCAACTGCATTATTTTCCTGACATGAAATCCATGCGGTGTTTCCATCTTCGCTGATCGCGATAAACTCCGGCTCCAGATCCTGTGAAAGGGTGCTTGACGCAAATGTTTTGCGAACTCCAAGTGCAATCAGTGCAGCCTCATCGGCATTGAACTGTGAAAAGAGCAAGGTCTGTGCATCATTTTGCGTAAGCGAAGCGATGCCATTGCCGATGTCAATCACAGTTACCGAACCTTCAGGATCGATCGTATAAGCATTGTTTGGCTGCCCTTCGTTTGCGGTAAGCACCTTTGTTCCGTCGGGAGAAAAAGTCACCATATCGGGAAGTGCGCCGGCCGTAATCTGATTGAGGAAGTTTCCATCGATATCGAAAAATACAACCGAACCGTCGAGCTGCTCGTCGGCATTTGGACTGGCTACAGCCACAATACCGTTTTTGGTAGCTACACCTGTTATTCCACCGTACGGGGTCATATCCACAGAAGCAATGGTATTCAATGCGGCGGGGTCGCTAAAATCAACGATGTCGAGGCGGTTCTCGATGGCGCTGGTAGCAAAAATGCGCTGTGAAGCGGGATCGTATGCGATCACCTCAACGGTGCTAGATCCGTTGGTGTCAGGATTGAAACTGCCTACATGGCTCAGTTCAATGGTGCGACTGGCTACAGGAGCCAAACGGTCATTGTCTTTGATGTACAATGTTGCAAATCGGGTTCCGGTAACTGAAAGACCTTGTTCATTTTCGATGTAAATCGCAAGGTACTCGTCCTGCTCACCTTCATTGTCCTCGTTGATTGGAATAATAAGATCAATGCTGCCTGTAGAACCAGATACAAAAATGGTGCTGTCGAGCAGTGAAAAATCATTCGCATCGGCAGTGCTCCAGGGACTTCCTTTCACCGCAATGTCAAAACTGCTTGAGGCAGGATTCACAACGTTGATACGGAGTATGGCTACCCCTGCATCTTCATTTACTGATACGAATGCTTCTGCAAATGAAATGCTGGTATTGTACGTAAAGTTGAACACAAAAGGAGCAGCCATTGGCTCACCACCTGCACTCAATACATTATCTACGGTGAGCGTTTGTGCGACGGCTGAGGCAAAGGGCTGGCTATAGCTGAGAACCACCAATCGCGCTGTGCCATCCACTTCTGTAAGGGTGGCTGAAGCCAGGCCTTCAATACCTGTGTAGTTTGCCAGGTCTTCAGCACTGCTTTGCTCCAAAGCGCGGTTGAAGAGCACCTGAATGGTGGTCTGGTTAACAACGGTGGCTGAAACCACTGCAGGAGTGCTTCCGAAAGCCCATGCAGGCCAGATTTGTCCGGTTGTACCGCTGCCTGTTCCTACCCAGTTGGCAGGATCGAATATGGCCAGTCGCTGAGCCGCTGGAGCAAGGTCTTGCGGGCCGTTGTAGTATCCGTTTACAAGCAGACCTGAAACAGCATCGGGAGCGGTGCTGAGATTGATAGCAGATACGCCATCTTCAAGGTTTGCAGGAATTTGCGAAAGGCTACCTGAGCATGAGGTGGCATTCTCGATCCACGCATTGCTGCTGAGCGCTGTAATGTGGACTGCATCAGCAGCGCCACCGGTGTACATAAAGATCTGGTCACCGCCAGAGCTCAGACCAAAGCCTGAACCGCTAAGCGAACCCGTATCGGTTGTGCCATTGTCATTATTGATAAGAACCACTGTATTTGCCGGAACACCTGCCTCAGGGGCAGTCCACACAAGACCACCGACGCACTGTGCCTGTGCATTGCTGGTGTACTTGGCATCGGTGATGTAAATAAGGGTACCGGGAAGGATATCCACGAAAGTGATAAATGCAAACTGATCGTCTATATCCGAAGTATTCATCCTGTAAGCTACGATCGCAAGATCGCCGGGATTGAATACAGTCTGCACAGCAATCGTGCTGAATACCGAAGTACGGGTGGTTTCAAGCGCATTTCCGCTAAGGTCGGTGATGCTGCCTGCAAGCACTGCGATATAGTAAGTCTGTCCGTTCAGCAATCCTCCTACAGGAGTTACGGTGATGTCATTTCCGGTATAAGCGGCTGTGAAATCTACCAAAGCTCCATTCTCATCATTCAGTCGAAGTTCCACCGCAGTATTGATATTCTCGGGTGTAAGCGCTACGCCACCGGCAAGTTGCACGGCTTCATTGAATGTAATAACGGGTATGGTATTTACCGGGAGGTTTTGGGCGTTGTTGGCCGGTGAGAAAGTAACCACAGGAGGGGCTGTATCTTCAGCTCCGGTAGAGAAACCTTCAACGGTGTAATTGTCAAAACGGTTGTTGCCTACGGTTCCGCCTGCGCCTGCTTCGAAGAAGTAGCGTACAGCGAAGTTGGGATTGTTGTCGGCTTCAGCAATACCGCTGAAATCAAGGGTTATTAAAGTTGGCGTTTCTGTAACGCCCACTGTTGTAAAATCAGTAAAGTTCACGCCATCTGTGGTGTAAGCAATCAGTTGCGTACCTGCACCTGAGCCCGAACGGCGCGTAACGTATTTTACAGTTACATCTTCATACCCCGATGTGTTTATATTGAAAAGGAGTCCGCCGCCAATTGGGTCGTTGAAGCGCAGGTGCGAGCCGGCTACGTCCCCAAAGCGGGCGTTGAGGTTTTCAATATCAAAATCCTGACCTGTATTCGAGGTGATTTGAATCTGACTGATGCCACCGGCAATTTGGGCTATGCTTGCGCCACCCACTTCTGTATAAGAAGGTGTAGTAAGCGTTTCGAGCGTGGCGCTGTTGTTAAAGTTCCAGTAGTGAAGGAGGGCAAGTACGGGTTGTATTGTTGCATCAACCGTAAAGTTGTCGAAGCGGTTGTTGCCGCCGGTGCTTCCGCTGCCAGCGTCAAAAGAAATCTGAATGGCAAATTCCGGGTTGTTGTCCGCCTCTGAAACATCGCTGAAATCAAGGGAAATGAGTGTGGGCGTTTCGGTCACAACGATGGTGTCGAAAGCGGTGAAATCAACGCCGTTGGTTGAGTAAGCGATGTATTGAAGTCCTGCTCCTGAACCCGAACGTCGGGTAACGTAGTTTACCACTGCATCTTTATAGCCTGTGGTGGGCAGGTCGAATTGCAGTACGGAGCCTATGGGCAAATTGAAACGCAGGTGGCTGCCTGCTTCATCGCCGTTGCGGGCATTCAGGTTTTCAAGGTCGAAATCCTGACCTGTGTTGGAAGTAATTTGTATTTCGCTGCTGCCAACAACCTGAGAAATTGATGCTCCATCCACCTCGCTGGAAGCCGGCATAAGGATCGACTCAAGGGTAGCTGAATTGTTGAAATTCCAGTAGTGCAGAAGGTTCTGTGCATTGACTGAAATTACCGCAAAGAGCGCAAATAAAAATGCGCTGATTCGTAATGATGTTTTCATTGGTTTTAGTGATTAATTGAAAGGCGAAATTATGCCTCCAATGTTTGGCTCACGTGAACGGAGAAAGAGCAAATTGAGAAGTTTAGGTGAAGGGAATATTAAGGCTTAGCCCAATATTAATTTAGTGCTAATTATATGGAGATTTAAATGAGATCAAAAAGCTATTGATTAAATTTAAAATCAGCGTTTCAATTTCTGCAATAAAAAAAGTGCCGTCCCGTTAGAGATAGCCCTTTTTAAAAATCAGGTATTTAATACTTACTACTCAGCGGTAAATGTACCGTTGGTAATTGAGTAATTCTTGATTGGAGTTGATAAGGTCGATGCCTTTACGTTAACCATTGCCCATATTATACTCTCACCGATAGTGTAAATATTACTCTGTGAAGGGTACATTTTCAAACACACCTTCCTGAAATATGTAGAAATTTGTATCATCCATTGGTTCAAACACACCTGCTTGAAACGTTCCAGTCATCGTTTTAGCTACATTATCAATTTCCGTAATATCAACCAATGTAAAAGCATTGTTGGTGGGATAAACAGAAATAAGCGTATCCAGACCTACAATATATTCAGTAGTCGAATTGTTAAATGTGTTCTGACTGAAGTATATTCCTACACCCTCGTTAGGAAGTGAAATAACCATCTTCTCATTTGTTACAGGATTGCTAGCCATAATTTCAATTTCAAAAAAATTGATTGTTGCAGAAGCAGTTGGAAGTGACCATGCTGAAGTCTGACCGGTATTATTAAGTCTGTTGGCTTGAAATACCGTCACGCAAGGTTGAAGGCCTGTATTTCCCCCCGCGCAATTGCTACAGATGTCGATTATGGCTGTTCCGCCAAATTCGCCATTGCAATCCTGCACACAGGCTTGAAGGCCTGTATTTCCACCAACGCAAGTCCCGCAGCTGTCCATTAAAGCTGTCCCGTCAATGTCGCCATAGCAATCCAGCGTAGGAGCGGGTGTTGAAGGCCCTTGATTATCATCCGTATTACATGAAGTAAAAATCAACAAAGGCACGCATAGAATCACAAGAAACAATTTCATAGATCGTATATTTAATTTTCTTTCGAAAATAAATGATTCAAAGAGAAATTACCAATTGATTTTCATATAAAACCGAATGGGCTTGATTTGAAAATGCTACTCTACAGGGTTCTCACATAGAGACACTTATCTATTTATAATAAGGCATAAGTAAGGTCCACTGTGTACTTTCCGGTATGTGCTGGATTAGCGCAATTCATTTCCAAACTCAAAGGTGTGTGTAGTTGCAGGTGAACAAAGCTCCATAACCAATGCCCATATTATAATCCTGGCAAGCGTGAAAATATTACTCTGTGTATGGCACATTTTCAAATTCACCATTTTCAAACATGAAGTGAAATGAAGAATCCATCGGATCATAAACTCCCGCTTCAAATGTACCGGTCATTGTTTTGGCGACAGAATCAATTTCTGTAATGGTTACTAATGTAAAGACATTGATGCTTGGATATACTGAAATAAGTGTATCCTGTCCGATAATATAAGTAGTGACCGAAGTGGCATCTGTGTTTTGACTAAAATACTGTCCTACACCATCGTTGGGAAGTGAAATGACCATCTTTTCATTTGTTGTAGTATTGATTGCTATAATTTCAATTTCAAGAGAATTGATTGTCGCAGATGCAATTGGAAGCGACCATGCAAAAGTCTGTCCGTTTTGATCAACACTAAAGGCCTTAAACACCGTCACACAAGGCGGAAGGCCTGTATTTCCACCAACGCAAGTCCCGCAGATATCCACTAAAGCTGTTCCGTCAATGTCGCCATTGCAATCCAGCATAGGAGCGGGTGTTGAAGGCCCTTGATTATCATCCGTATTACATGAAGTTAAAATCAACAAAGGCACGCATAGAATCACAAGAAATAATTTCATAGATCGAATATTAAATTTTCTCGCGAAATAAATCATTCAAAAAGATATTACCAATTGATCTTCATATAAAACCGAATTAGCATGATTCGAAAATGCTTCTGTGCAGGGCTTTCACACCCCGACTGATCAATCTCTCATTTCCTTAGGGGAACGCGAGAAGGGCACACACCCGGCAGAATGGGCATTAATAAAAAAACAAAAAAGGGCTGTCTCTCTGAGACAGCCCTTTTTAAAAATCAGGTATTTAATACTTAATACTCGGCCGTAAATGCACCTGCTGTGATGCTGTACGTTACCGGATTGGGGGGGAATGTAGTTGCCTGAAAATTGAAGGTTCCTACCACGGTAGAAGTGGCTGCATTGTTGGAAGTGATTACCAGGGTACCTGTGTTGGCAAGTGCAGAATTTCCACCCGTGCTGTATGTACCACTATGTGTGGGATTTGCACTACTGGTGCCGAGACCATAGGTTCCGGGAGCCAGGCTGGTAGGAAATGAAATCTGCAGGCTTTCGCCGGTGAGTGTACTTCCTGAAATGGCCAATGTATTCTGAGATTCAAGAGAAAATGTGAAATCAGCGACAAAAGCTGAACCATTCACAGTGGCGGTAAGCGTAGTTTCGCCAAATGTAAATTCAGTTTCTGTATAAGGTACGTTCTCAAACACTCCTTCCTGAAAAATGTAAAACACGCTGGCATCGTCGGCATCAAATACACCGGAGCCAAAAGTACCTTTCATCCTTTTCGAAACGGTATCGATTTCAGTAATTTCAACGAGTGTGTATGCATTGTTGCTGGCATACACCGAAGTAAGGGTATCATCGCCTGAAGTAATGTATTCTGCTTCTCCTTGCGAATTGCTCGTGTTCTGACTGAAGTAAGTTGCTTCACCATTGTTGGGAAGTGTAAAACGAAATACTTCACCAGTCGATGCATTCGTAGCCGTGATTTCGATAGTGAATAAATCCATTTCAGCTGAGGTGGCAGGCAAAGACCATTCAACGGTTTGTCCATCCGGCCCCAGCCTGTTGGCTTCGAATACAATGGGTGCTTCAGGTGTTGATGGTCCACCTCCATCATCGCTGCTGCATGAGGTGAGAATCAATAACGGAAAAAATAGAAGTGCAATAACATGTTTCATAGAATGTGTTTTAAATTCGGGTGCAAAAGTAATTCATTAATTGTAGAAAGACCAACATCTGCATGAATCGATGTAGAATTGGCAATTTTTCCGATGCTGAATCGGCATCTCAGACTGCCGGCAAGGTCATAATTTCATCAGTTTCAGGGTTCTGCTTACAGATGCCGCAGTGCATTGCACAATATAGAGACCAGAGGGATATGCAGAAAGGTCTACGATTACCATGTCCGATTCGGGATACGCGGTGAATGAAAGGACCTCCCTCCCATCGGCTGATGATACCATGAGTTGTATAGATTCCGGTGCTCCTTCCATAAATTGCAGGGAGTACAAGCCCCTTCCCGGATTCGGAAAAGCCGTAATTTTAGGTTGGGTGGTTGTGCCGGCTTCGGTCAGGGCAGGCTGGGTGTTGTACACACCGGCATTTGCAGCAGCCAGACTGGGCCTGGGAATATAACTGTCTGTCATAATATACACCTCGCCGGGAGCAATTGAATAGGAAGCATTCAGGTTGGTAACATTCACCTGCAGACCGGTAAGGTAATCGTACCATATGCCTGTATGTTGAAAGTGCGGTACCACATTCCGGTTTACAATGTCGAAATTGCCCACAATGGTCACGTTCATATCATCGGCATTGAGTTGCAGGCTCTTGGTAATTCCATCAATACTAAACCCGAAATCATGGGTTGAAAACACTTCGAAATTCTTCTTCAGGTAGAGCAAATCGCTGATGCCATCATAGAGCGCGCGGCGCCCCGGCTGGGCAAAATAATGCCATTTTATAGGCTGTGGAGATCCATACCCTCCCTGATTCACATTCACATCGTATGCCAATTCTTCGAACTGCCAGATCATTTTAGGCCCCGGAACCGATAGGCAAAAGGCAGCGCAAAGCCCAAGGCGTTTGATGGCATTTCCCCATACCTTCACATCGTAGTTGGCATTGCTGCGACCGTTGGTAAGCGCTTCATACATGGGTCTTTGCCAGTCGTGGCTATTCCAATAAGCCACCACGTTGGGCGCATCCCAGTTGCGGGCCCGCCAGTCCATCCAGGATATCTGAAAGTTATAGCCTTTTATCAGTTCAGTAAAATGGTAGTTGTAGCTCGACCACATCAGCATCCCGTGGTTGGCGAGTTCTCTTTCCTCCTGGTTGTTGAAGCTCAGGTGCTCGAGAATTACAAGCTTGTCCGGGTCAAAGGCCCATATGGCATCGGCCATGCGCTTCAGCGTAGCTATTCTGCCCGCGTCGTAGGCATCGCCCCAGGGATCGTTGGGCCCTTTGTAGCTGTTGGTATATCCTTTGGTAAAATCAAAGCGGAATCCGTCAACCTTGTACTCGCTCATCCAGTAATGGTTCACAGTATCCACCCAGGCCTGGGTGTAGGTGCTCTCATGGTTGTAATCCGGGCCAAAGCAGGCATTGGTATTTGAAAAATTGCAACCCACATTGAACCAGGGATTCTCTGCGGTGGGTTCATACACAGGATAATCGTCCCAGTAAAGTCTCACCAGCGGATTCTGCCCCCAGCTGTGGTTGAGCACCATGTCGAGCACCACGGCAATGCCCCTTTGGTGGCATGCATCGATCAGCGCTTTCAGTTCATTCTTCGTGCCGTAATACTTATCAGGAGCGAAATAATAATTGGGGTTGTAGCCCCAGCTGTTGTTCCCATCAAAGTCGGTCACCGGCATGAGCTGAAGTACATTGATTCCCAAATTCTCCAGGTAATCGAGGGTGTCCATCACCGTGGCATATTTGTGGGTGCCCACAAAATCGCGTATGCACATCTCGTAGATCACCATCTTCTCCTTTTGGGGAGGTGTAAAATCATCGACCACCCAGGGGTAAGGAACCTGATTGGTTTCCAAAACGGAAACCGGAAATGAGGTAAGACCAAAAGGATAGGCTAAGAGCCCGGGGTAGGTTTGGCTGTCAATGTCCTGATCGGTCCATGAATCTATAAATTTATCGGCGTAGGGGTCACCCACCCTGATCAAACCATCTACGAAATACTGAAAACGGTATTCTGTGTTGGGCGTCAACCCCTCAATTTGTATCCAATGACGCTCCCCGTCGGGTGTCTTATTGAGGAGATACCCCTCACCCACTTCCCAATCGTTAAAATCACCAATCAGGTGCACATAATTTTTGCCGGGAGCGCGCAGAGAGAGCAACACCGATGTGCCTGAAAGGTAATTTATACCATCCTTCATTCCTGTCGGGAGTGGGGCTACATTTGGCACCTGGGCCAGCGTGCATGTAGTAAGAATGGTGAATAATACCCCTGCCCATAGCTGTTTCATACCCTTTACCTTTTTAAACATTCAAAGTTAAGAAGTTTGCACCCCATGTCAACTTGAGGAGGCTGTCGCGTTCGTATTCAGCCCGTTTTACTTGATAGCCATTCAGGCGAAGACGTTCAAATCAAGTTATTTCCAGCTTTCATAAACGGAAGTTCATTCACAATAGTCCAAAAAGGCAGTTCGGGAAAAGACAGGTAAAGAATACGATAAATAAATAAGCATCCCGCTGAATCAATGAACTGGAGACCCGGAGAAAGAAAGGTAGACATTCGTTCTCATAACCAGACCATATTGGTCACAAAATCATTTAACCATGACAACCTCAACAAGATTTCGCAGCCTTATATCGGCTGCATTGTTCACGGGCCTCCTAAGCCTGTGCATCGCCCCCGGTGAATCCACCGCTCAAACCATCAATATTGGTCCCAACCAATATGCTTTCCGCTTCACCGTAAACCCTAACTACGGTCTTTTCTTCAACGCGGCAAGTACGAGGTATGAGTTCCGCAATGGAGCGGCAGCGTCGGTATTCGGCATCAATGCCGACAATGGAAACCTTACCAACGACCTGTTATTTGCCTCGGGTTTCACGTACAGGGTACCTGCCAACAACTGGGCCATTCGTTCGGCTACAGCGCCCAATGCGGGTATCTTTTTCGGCCCGGCTGATTTTGAATTTCGCATAGCAAATGGTACCCCCGGATGGTCCATGAATGCAGCTACGGGCAATTCAATCTTTGGAGGTACGATAAGCGCACCCGGAGGTAACTCAACCAACTGGAATGCCGCCCACAGCTGGGGCAACCACGCTATAGCCGGCTATGTATCTCAAACTGGTTTGGAAAACAGCAGTGTGCCGCGTTGGAACGGAACCCAGCTTACAACTTCCGCCATTGCTGCAGGTAACACAAACGCAACAATTTCCGGTACACCGAGCTCTCTGTCCTTTGGAGGCGCAGCTTCGGGATACCTCCTCAACCTGGAGAATCCGGGTACCTCTTTATTGTTTCAAACCAGCGAATCAAGAATATCCTTTTCCAAGGCCGCATTACAGGTTGCTCAAATTGGAACGTCAGGAGATGATTTCGTACTCCGCATGGGCACCACCGAAAAATTCAGGATGAACCCTGACGGAAATGTTGCATTTGGTACCGCTCCTGAATACGGAACGACCATTCTCGCAGAAAAGTCAGTCAGTGGCTCAACAGGGGCAGCAGTTCATGGATCTGTGACATACGAAGGTACGAGTGATGTAACCGGAGTGCGTGGTACATCAATTACCGGTCCCGGCTATGGCTATGGCGTGTATGGCACCGGCGGGTATATGGGTGTCCGCGGTTTTGCTTCATCCACAAGTTATACCGGCACTGCATATGGTGTATACGGCTCAGCTTCAGGTACAGCGGGTACCCGAATCGGTGTATATGGCAGCGCTTCAGGTGGCGACAACAACTGGGCAGGATATTTTTCTTCCGGAAATACCTACGTAAGTGGTGACCTTCGCGTAGGAAGCACCACCGGTGCTGCAGGATACAAAGTATCTGTAAATGGCAAAATTGTGTGCACAGAGCTCCGTGTTCTCGCTTTCGCAAACTGGCCTGACTATGTATTTGGCGACAGCCACAAAAGGCTGACCCTCGATGAACTTGACACTTACGTGAAAACAGAAAAACATTTGCCCGGTGTACCTTCTGCAGCCGAAATGGAAGCTGCCGAAGGATTTGAAGTGGGCGAAATGCAAAAAATCACCATCGAAAAGGTTGAAGAGCTCACCCTTTACATACTTGAGCAGCATGAGCGCATCAAAACACAAGATGAAATAGCACGCACCCAACAGGCTGAGATCGACGCCCTCAAAGCCCTTGTTCAACAACTTGTAAAAGACTAATGCGATGCGCAATATTAAAAACTCAACAGATATAAGAGGCAGCATGCGCAGCGCGCTGTCGGCTTTCCTGCTGCTGTGGGCCTTCGGTACAGTCTCGGCACAGCAGGTGCTCGTACCTGCAGGCCACGCATCCCTCACGGATAAGCAGAATCACTACCTCCAAGAACTCATCAAAGAGCCTACAGCAGGGGCATATGAGATTGTAGAAGTGCTGGTGCCCTCCATCAAAGGAGAACACCTAACCCTCGACATTCTGGGCACCACGTATGCTGTACGTCAATCGTACACGGTGGAACGCGGCAAGCACGATTACTCCTGGTTTGGCCGCACCCCCGACGGGCGCGGTTCTGCAGTACTCGTGGTAAATGGAGACATGGTAACAGGACAAATGACGCTCGACTTTCAGCAATTCTCGCTGATGCCCCTGGGCGGAGGGCTTCACGTTGTCATGGCCATCGTTACTTCTGAATTTCCACATGATGAGAATGATGAGAGCTATCGAAAAAGGGCTGAGAAAGCCGGCGTGCCCGTACTCGACCATGTGGATTATGACAATGACCCGGCGGAAGCAGCAGCCCCAAAGGCGATAAACAATTGCTCCATTCGCTACCTCATTGCCTATACCACAGCTGTAGACAATGCCCTGGCCGATGTGCACGGTTTTATCCAATCCTGCATTGACAGTCACAACCAGATCAACGGCAACAGCCTTGCCGACCACAACGTAGAACTGGCGCGGTCCATACTGGTATCGTACAACGAGGTAGGCGGAGACTTTGAAACGGATCTGGAACGCTTCAAAGCTACTGCAGATGGTAACATGGACAATATACATGCTGTGCGTACCCTGTACGACGCCGATGTATGCCAGCTCATTGTGAATACCGGTTCGGGTTGCGGTCTGGCTTACGGCATAGGATCTTCGTTTTCCACAGCATTTGCGGTAACCAAGAGGTCGTGTGCCGTCGACAACTACACCTTCACCCACGAGTCCGGGCACCTTTACGGTGCACGACATGACCCCTATGTTGACGACAACAATTCGCCCTTTCCCTTCGGTCATGGCTACGTTAAAACGTCGGGTTCAGCTTCATCACGCTGGCGCACATGCATGTCGTACAACGATCAGTGCGCAGATCTCGGTGCCGATTGTCCCAGGTTGCCGTATTGGTCCAATCCAACGATTACGTACAGCGGCAATGCCATGGGCACCGTACTGACGCACTACAATGCTTTGGTAACCAGAAGTCAGGAGGACGTGCTCGCAGGCTATGAGGCCAGAATTACCAATAAGCTTGTGACCAACAATACCGTTCTTGATGAAGAGTGGGGCAATATAGAAGGCATTAATACGCTAACCTCACCGGGAGGTACGGGCACAGCGGTGACTTACAACTCCGGCTCCAAAGGCAATTACCGGGCGGGTGTGGAGGTTATTTTAACGGAGGGTTTCTGGGCCCGGGCGGGAACAGATTTTGTAGCCTATCTCGGCTCCTGCTCCAATCCGCAGTACCTGGCACCACCTGCCGGAGAAATCTTTGCAGAAAGCAATGCCCAAAAAGAGAGCAGCGACCCCGGCGCTGCCCCCGGTGGAAACATCCTCGGCAATGCCTCAGGGCAAGCTATGGATGTGAAGGTGTTTCCAAACCCTTTTTCTGAAAATACCTTTATCGATGTGGCGTGCAGCAGTGAAGATCAGGTTTCTATCAGTGTGCACAACATGCTCGGGGTCCTGGTACTTCAGCCATATAAAGGATTGGCACCCATCACCGGCACCATGCGCATAGAAGCCCAAATGGGCGGCATGCCATCGGGGATGTACATTGTAAATGTGCTTGTGAACGATGTGCAATCGGTGCACCGCGTTGTGAAGAACAAGTAATTTCCGATTTTCCACTGTGAATGATTAGGGGTTGCACTCAGGCAACCCCTTTTTTTCGTTTGATATTGGATTTATGCCGATGAATTTATAAATTGCACCCACCAACCTAATTTGCTTTATATCTTTCTCAACCACTTACTTATGAAATCTGCCATCTCTCTGTTATCAGCATTCTTGCTATTTCCAGCGCTATTTTTTGCACAGGACGTAGAACCAAACAGCACCATCGGCACCGCCAGTGTTGCCCCGCTCAGTTCCCTTTTCAATGGTTCTTTGGGTACCCCTGTCGGAGATAATGACGACTATTATATTGTAAACCTTCCAAATAATGGAAATTTAACTGCCGCCGCCAATTTTGGTGCGGGACTTATCGGGATTGTGCGGATATACAGAACTTCGGGAACCCTGCTCAGTTCAAGCAGCACCGGCACTGGTATTATTTCTTTAACAGAAAACTGTCTGGGATCAGCACAAATAGTGATCCGTGTAGAGCGGTCGTCTGGTGCGGGAACCTACTCCCTGCTTGTAACCCTTGCGCAACCTGCACTGCCCATCGACGCAGAACCAAACAACACTCCAACTGCCACCCTTCTCACCGTTGGAGAAAATGTAGCTTTTACAGGTCATATAGGACATTCGAACAACGGAAATATTGATTCCGAGGACCACTTCACGTACAGCAGTCCAAGAAATGGCAATGTTACCTTTAGCGCAGTTGCAGATCCCGGGATTACATATATACTGCGCCTTTACCGGCCTAACGGAACTTTACTTGCATCCAGTGCATCAGCAACAGTAAACAATTCAGTTACCCTTACTTGCCTGCAGGCAGGCACCTATGTAGGAAGGGTAGAAAGATCGGGAGGCTGTGGCAGCTACACCGCTTCATTCAGCACTACTACCCTCAGCCAGCCCAACGACACAGAGCCCAACAACACCATAGCTGAAAGTAACACGACACTTCTGGAAAACCAAGTGTTTACGGGTCAGATTGGCCATGCTAACAACGTAGGGGCCGTAGATGGTTTGGATCATTTCAATTACACCAATCCCAGAAACGGAAATATTACCGTAACCGTGAATGGTGACCCTGCACTTGCTTACATCATCAGGTTATACCGTCCAAATGGCACCCTGCTGGTTTCAAGCGCTTCCGGTTCCGGTGTGCAATCAGTCACACTTTTTTGTGTTCAGGCCGGCAGTTTTATAGGAAGGATTGATCATGTATCAGGTTGTGGAAGCTATTCCGGCTCTTTCAGCACTACTACACTCCTCAACAACAACGACACAGAGCCCAACAACACACTTGCTGAAATCAATACTACTCTTATTGAAAACCAAGTGTTTACGGGTCAAATTGGCCATGCAACCAACATAGGGGCCATCGATGGCCTGGA